>NZ_JBITFM010000003.1:244048-443478 GCF_044456065.1 Streptomyces sp. NPDC051041 | reverse complement strand
CACCCGACAGATACAACTCGCCCGCGACCCCCGCCGGCACCGGACGCAGCCCCGCGTCCAGCACGAACACACCCGTGTTCCAGATCGGACGGCCGATGAGCGTGGCCGTGCCGAGGGTGACGTCGTGGGGGTCGCCGTGGGTGGCGACCGCGCCGACCTCGGAGGCGCCGTAGAAGTTGACGAGCCGCGCGGAGGGCAGGCACGCGCGGAATCGGTCGACGGTGGCCGCGGGGAGCTGTTCGCCGCTGCAGACCCACACCGTGCAGCCGGCCATGCGGGGCAGCTCGCCGCTGTCGATGAACGCGTTCAGCAGGCTGGGCACGACCGTGAGCCGGGCGATGCCGTGCCGGACGACGGCGTCCGCGAGGTCGGGGACGCTGCGGGCGGTGTCGGCGTCGACCAGGACGGTCGATCCGCCGGACAGCAGCGGGGCGAGCAGTTCGGTGATGCCGTCGATGACGCTGACCGGCGACTTGGCGAGGACGGCCGCCGTGCGCTGCTCCGGGAACTCCTGCGCGAACCAGGTGAGCCGGTTCACCAGCGCCCGGTGCAGTCCGGTGACGCCCTTGGGGCGGCCGGTGGAGCCCGAGGTGTAGATGACGAAGGCCGGGTGCTCCGGCAGCAGCCGGGTGCCGCGCTCGGCGTCGGTGACGTCGGCGGCGGGCAGGGCCGTCCAGGGGTGTGCGTCCCCGGGGCCGTCCAGCAGCAGCCGGGGCGCGTCCGTGCCGGGCAGGGCCTCGGCGGTCGGGGCGTCGGTGACCACGAGCGCCGGGGCGGCGTCGCCGAGCAGCAGCGCGATGCGCTCGGCGGGGTAGGCCAGGTCGACGGGGAGGTGGGCGGCGCCGGACTTGAGCACCGCCAGCAGGGCGACGACCATCTGCTCGGTGCGCGGCAGCGCCAGCGCCACCAGGCGCTCCGGTCCCGCGCCGAGTCCGAGCAGATGCCGCGCCAGCCGGTTGGCCCGCGCGTTCAGCTCGCCGTACGTCAGCTCCGTACCGCCCGACACCACCGCCACCGCGTCCGGAGTCCGCGCGGCCTGGGCCTCGAAGAGGGCGGGCAGGGTCGTCAGGGGGTGGCCGCCCTCGGTGCCGTTCCACTCGACGAGGGTGCGGTGGCGTTCCTCCTCGGACAGCACCTCGATCCGGGTCACCGGCAGGTCCGGGTCGCCGGCCACCTGCTCCAGCAGGCGCACCAGCCGCTCGGCGAGCGAGAGCGCCGTCGACTCCTCGAACACGTCCGCGCTGAACTCCAGGAGACCGTCCAGCCCGTCCGGGGCGCCGCCGGGGCCGTGCTGCTCGACGACGAAGAAGTTCAGGTCGAACTTCACCGAGTCGACGGCGGGCGGCTCGAGGGCGGCCTGGACGCCGGGGAGTTCGAGCTGCGCCCGCTCGTTGTTCTGCAGGACGAGCATGACCTGGAACAGGGGGTTGCGGCCCATCGAGCGCACCGGGTCCAGCACTTCGACCAGCCGCTCGAACGGCACGTCCTGGTGGGCGTACGCGGCCAGGGACGTCTCGCGGGCCCGGTCGAGGAGCTCCCGGAAGGACGGGTCGCCCGACACGTCGGTCCGCAGCACCAACGTGTTCATGAAACACCCGACCAGGTCGTCCAGCGCCTCGTCCAACCGCCCCGCCACCGGCGAACCGATCGGCACGTCCTCCCCCGCACCCAACCGCGACAACAACGCCGCCAGACCCGCCTGCAACACCATGAACACCGACGCACCCGACTCCCGCGCCAACCGCACCAGAGCACCATGCGCCCGCGCACCCAACCGGAACGGAACCGTCCCGCCCCGATGCGACATCACCGCCGGCCGCGCCCGGTCGAACGGCAACGCCAACTCCTCCGGCATCCCCGCCAACCGCTCACGCCAGAACCCCAGCTGACGCGCCACCACACTCGACGCATCCGCCTCGTCCCCCAGCACCTGACGCTGCCACACCGCGAAATCCGCGTACTGCACCGGCAGCACACCCCACCCCGGCGCCTCACCCGCACACCGCGCCGCGTACGCCCGCGACACGTCACGGACGAGGGGGGCGACCGACCAGCCGTCCCAGGCGATGTGGTGCACGACGAGCTGGAGGAGGTGCTCTCCGGGTGCGGTGCGGTACAGGTGGGCGCGGACCGGGATCTCGGCCGTCAGGTCGAAGCCGCGGCCGGCCTCCGCGGCCAGCGCCGCCGTCAGCCCGTCCGCGGCGACCTCCCGCACGGCCGGACCGCGCCAGACCTCGCCCGCGTCCAGCACCACCTGCCGCGGCTCGCCGTCCACCTCCGGGAACACCGTCCGCAGACTCTCGTGCCGCCCCACCACGTCGGCCAGCGCCGCGGCCAGCGCCGCCACCTCCAGGGCACCCGACAGCCGCACCGCGAAGGAGACGTTGTAGGCGGCGGAATCCTGGTCGAGCCGGTTGAGGAACCACAGACGGGTCTGCGGGGAGGACAGCGGGAGGTCGCCGGACGCGCCGTCGCGCGGGGCCCTGCGCAGGGCGGGGCGTACGGCGTCGCCGGTGCCGAGGCGGGCGGCGACGCCGGCCACGGTGCGCTCCTCGAACAGGGTGCGGATCGGCAGCTCGACGGAGAGGGCCGACCGGGCCCTGCTCACCACGCGGGTGGCGAGCAGGGAGTGGCCGCCCAGCTCGAAGAAGTCGTCGTCGATGCCGACCTCGGGCACCCGGAGGAGGTCGGCGAAGATGCCGCAGAGGATCTCCTCGACGGGGGTGCGCGGGGCCCGGCCGCCGTGCGTGCGGGGCCCCTCGGGGTCGGGCAGCGCCCTGCGGTCCAGCTTTCCCTGCGGGGTGAGCGGGAGTTCGTCGAGGCTCACGATCGCCGCGGGCACCATGTACCCGGGCAGCGTCCGGGCGAGCGCCTCCCGGAGCACCGCCGTGTCCACGCTCCCGGGGGCCGCCGGGACGACGTACGCCACGAGGCGGTCCTCCCGGCCGGGGGTGCCGCGGACGACGGCGGCGGCCTGGCGCACCTGCGGCTGCCCGGCGAGCTCGGCCTCGATCTCGCCGAGTTCGATACGGAATCCGCGCAGTTGCACCTGGTCGTCGGCCCGGCCGGCGTAGTGGAGCTGCCCGTCGGGGCGCCAGCTCGCCAGGTCGCCCGTGCGGTACATGCGGGCGCCCGCGGGGCCGTAGGGGTCGGCGACGAACCGGCACGCGGTCAGACCGGGCCGGTGCAGATAGCCGCGGGCCAGGTTGCCGCCGACGTAGAGCTCGCCGACGACGCCGGCCGGTACGGGGCGCAGCGCGTCGTCGAGGACGTAGACGCGGTGGGCGGCGGTGGGCCGGCCGATCGGGGGGTGCCCGGTGCCGTGCAGCGGGTCGCTGACCGTGGAGGCGAGGACGGCCTCGGTGGGTCCGTAGCCGTTGAACATCCGTACCTGCCCGGCCCAGCGCTCCACGACCTGCGGCGGGCAGGCCTCGCCCGCGACGATCAGGGTGAGGTCGTCGGGCAGCCGGGTGCCTTCGGGCAGGGCGCCGACGACGACCGGCGGCAGCCCGGCGAGGTTCACGCGCTGCCGGTGCAGCAGGTCGGCCAGCGGCCTGCCGGGGACCCGGCACTCCTCGTCGGCGACGATCAGGGTGCCGCCGGCGAGCAGGGACAGGCTCAGCTCCCACACGGACGCGTCGAAACTGGACGAGGCGAACTTCAGCACGCGCGCACTCGTGTCGACGCCGAACTTCTCGATGAGGCTGGCCACCATGGCGGCGAACCCGGCGTGGTCGACCACGACGCCCTTGGGGCGGCCGGTGGAGCCCGAGGTGTAGATCACGTACGCGGGGTGCCGGGGGTCCGGCGCCACGGCCCGGTCGGTGTCCCCGGGCGCGTGGCCGGGCAGGTCCGCGAGGCCGGCGGCCGTCGCGGGGTCGTCGAGGAGGACGACGTCACAGCCGGTCCGGGGCAGCCGCCCCGCCAGCTCCCCGGTGGTCACCAGGGTCGAGGGCCCGCTGTCGGAGAGCATGAACGCGATGCGGTCGGCCGGGTACGCGGGATCGATCGGCAGGTACGCGGCACCCGACTTGAGCACCGCGAGCACGGCCGCCGTCATCTCCACCGGGTCCGGCAGGGCGAGGGCGACGATCCGTTCCGGTCCCGCCCCGCGGGCCAGCAGCAGCCGGGCCAGCCGGTTGGCGCGCCCGTCCAGGTCGCCGTAGGTCACCTCGGTGTCCCCGGACACGACGGCCACGGCCTGCGGGTCGTGGGCCGCCCGGGCCTCGAACAGGGCGGGGACGACGGTCTGCGGGGCGTCGGAGGCGCGGCCGCCCCACTCCCGCAGGATGCGGTCCTGCCCGGCGGACACGCCCGGGGCGAGCCGTCCGACGGGGGTCCCGGGCGCGGCCGGCACTGTACGCATGACGTCCACGAGCTGGTCGAGCGTCTCCTCGACGGTGTGCCGCTCGTGCGCGGTGGGACGGTACTGGACGTTCACCGTCAGCCGGGGCCCCGGATGGACCAGGACCGCGAGGCCGCGCTCGGCGGCCAGCCGGGTGGTCCCGTTGCTCAGGCGCAGACCGGGGACGAGCGCGTTGAGTTCGGCGAGGTCGGCCCGGGGCTGGTTCTGGAAGCTGAACACCGTGTCGAACAGGTCGCCGGCGCCCACGAGTCGCTGCACCTCGGACAGGCCGATGTGCTGGTGTTCCAGCAGGTCGGTCTGGTGGGCGTAGAGGCGGTGCACCAGGTCCGCGAAAGGCTCGGCCGGGTCGAGGGTCACGCGCACCGGCAGCATGTTCAGGAAGAGCCCCACCATGCCCTCGACACCGGGGAGTTCCGGCGGGCGGGCCGAGCTCACGGTGCCGAACACCACGTCGGAGCGGCCGGTGCGGCGGCCGAGGACGACCGCCCAGCAGGCCTGGAGCACCGTGTTCAGAGTGACGTTGTGGCCGCGGGCCCAGGACGTCAGCTGTGCGGTCAGGTCCTCGGGCAGCTCGTAGGCGATCGACTCGGGCAGCCGGGAGGCGTCCACCCGGGCCGCCGTGGACAGACGGGTGGGCTCGGTGACGCCGTCCAGCGCGGTGCGCCAGGCGGCGCGGGCCGCCTCGGTGTCCTGGGCCGCGAGCCAGGTGAAGTAGTCGCGGTAGGGCGGCGCGGGGGGCAGGGCGGCGGCCTCGGGGCCGGCCGCGTAGAGGGTGAACAGTTCGCGGGCCAGGACGCCCATCGACCAGCCGTCCGCCAGGAGGTGGTGCAGGGTCCACAGCAGCCGGACGCGGTCGCCCGGGAGCCGGACGGCGGTGAACCGCAGCAGTGGCGCGGTCGTCAGGTCGAAGCCGCGCTCCCAGTCGGCGTCGGTCAGCCGGGCCGTCTCGGCCTCCCGCTCGGCCTCGTCGGTGAGCTCGGTCAGGTCGACGTCCGTCCACGGCGTCCGTGCGCGGGCCGCCACGGCCTGCGCCTGCTCCCCTCCCGGCGGCGGTTCGGGGAAGCACACGCGCAGGCCCGGGTGCCGGGCCAGCAGCGCGTCGGCCGCGGCCCGGAACGCGACGGTGTCGAAGGGACCCTCGATGTCGAGGACGACCTGGAGCAGGTAGGAGTCCGCGCCCCCCTTGTCGAGTTCGGCCTGGAAGAGCAGGCCCTGCTGCAGCGGGGACAGGGGCAGCACCTCGTCGCGGGGGCCGCGCCGCTCGGCGGCCCGGGCGTGCGCCACGAGGGTCTCCAGCGCGCGGAACCAGGTGCGGGCGATGTCCTCGGCGTCGGCGTCCGCGAGCAGCCCGGCCGCCCAGATCCAGTCGGCGACCAGGTACGGTCCGTCCGCGCGGTCCTCGGTCACGGGCGTGACGGCGAGGACGTGCCGCAGCGGCATGCGGGGGTGCACCCCGGTGCCGACGACGGCGTCCTCGGTCACCAGGGACCAGTCGCCGCTCGGGGCGCCGGTCTGGAAGCGGCCGAGGTAGTTGAAGCCGATCTCGGGCACGCCGTGCCGGGCGAGGACGGCGACGGTCTGCGGGTTGAGGTGGCGCAGCAGCCCGAAGCCGAGGCCGTGGTCGGGCAGGCCGCGCAGCCGGGCCTGCACCCGTCCGACCGCCGCGGCGACGGAGTCGCCGCCCGCCCACAGGTCGTCCCAGTCCACGGTGTCGCCGAGCCCGAGCAGCACGGGGTAGACGCTGGTGAACCAGCCGACGGTGCGGGACAGGTCGACGTCGTCGGTGAACTGCTCCCGGCCGTGGCCCTCCAGTTCGACCAGGGTGGGGTGCGTGCCGTCGCCGTCGCGGCGGCGGCGCCAGTCGGCGACCGCGACGGCGAGGGCGGTGAGCAGGAGGTCGTTGATCTCGCCGTCGTACACCCCGCGGACGCAGGACAGCAGGGCGGCCGTGGTGTCGGCGGGCAGCTCCAGGCGGAGCCGGTGCGCGGTGCCGTAGACGTCGCGGTGCGGGTCCAGCGGGCGGTCGCCGAGGGGGGGGGTGCCGCCGCCGAACTGCTCGGTCCACAGCGGGAACTCGGCCACCCGGCCGGCGGTGCGGGCCTGCTCGCCCAGCAGCCGGGTCCACTCGCGGTAGGAGGTGGGCACCGGGTCCGGGGAGTCGCCCGCGACGGCGGCGGCGAGGTCGGCCACGAGGACGCGCCACGAGACGCCGTCGACGCACAGGTGGTGGGTCACCCACACCAGGCGGCCGGTCCGGCCGGGCCCGGCGTCCAGCAGGACCAGCTGGGTCACGAAGCCGGTGTCCGGGGAGAGCCGGCCGCGGGCGAGGCCGGTCTGCTCACGGACGGCGGCGGCCAGCGCCCGGGGGTCGCCGGCGAGGTGGGACACGTCGACGCGCCGCACCAGAAGGGCGACCGGGATCTCCCCGGGGGGCAGGGCCTCCAGGGACCACAGCCCCTCGGCGGGCACGGTGAGCCGGGTCCGCAGGGCGGCGTGCCGGTCGAGGAGGGCGCCGACCGCGGTGCGCAGGGTGCCGAGGTCCAGGCCTTCCGGGGTGGTGAGGACGACGTACTGGCTGTACTCCCGGGACCGTTCGTCGAGGGCGGCCAGGTCCTCGCGCAGCTGGTGGGCGATGGGGGCGAGTTCGATCTCGCCGGTGCCGTCCTCCCCGGTGACCGGACGGGCGGGTGCGTCGCCGGGCGCGGCGGCGGCGATGGCCCGGGGGGTGCCGTGCTTGCGGATCAGCAGCGGGGTGACGGCCAGGCCGGCCTTGCGGGCGTGGCTGACCGCCTGGATGGCGCTGATGCTGTCGCCGCCCAGTTCGAAGAAGTTGTCGTCGGCGCCGGTGCCGGGCACGCCGAGGATCTCGGCGAAGACCGTGCACAGGATCTCCTCGCCGCGGGAGCGCGGCGCTCCGGAGGCCTTGGCGGGGGCGTCGGGTCCGGTGCGCGGCAGGGGCAGCGCCTTGCGGTCGACCTTGCCGTGCGCGGTCAGCGGAAGCGCGTCCAGGACCAGCAGGTGCGGCGGCACCATGTACTCCGGCAGCGTGGCCGCCAGGTGGGCGCGGATCTCACCGGTGTCGAGGCCGGCGCCCCCGCGGGGGACGCAGTAGCCCACGAGGTGCTTGCCGCCGGAGGCGTCGGCGGTCACCCGCACCACGGCGTCGGCCACGGACGCGTGGCCGCGCAGGGCGCTCTCGATCTCGCCGAGCTCGATGCGGTGGCCGCGGATCTTGACCTGGTGGTCGCGGCGGTCGAGGAAGGTCAGCTCGCCGCTGCCGGTCCAGCGCACCCGGTCGCCGGTGCGGTACATGCGCGAGCCGGCCGCGCCGAACGGGTCGGCGACGAAGGTGCCCGCCGTGCGGGCCGGGTCGGCGAGGTAGCCGCGGCCGACTCCGGCGCCGGCGACGTACAGCTCGCCGGGCGTGCCGTGCGGCACGGGCCGCAGGTCGTCGCCGAGCACGTACAGCCGGGTGTTGCGCACGGGCACGCCGATCGGGACGGGCCGGTCGTCCGCCGGGGCCCGGTGGAGGTGCGCGTGGGTCACGTCGTCCGAGCACTCGGTGGGCCCATAGGCGTTGACCAGGGGGATCGCGGGATACCGGGCGAGCCAGCGGCGGCACAGGTCGGCGGGCAGGGCCTCGCCGGTGACCATCAGGTGGCGCAGAGCGGGCAGGTCCACGCCCGTGCCGGCGACGTCCCAGGCGTCGAGGGCGGCGCGCAGCAGGGACGGTACGACCTCCAGCACGGTCACGCCCTCGGCCCCGGCCAGCGGGAAGAGCAGGTCGGGGTCGGCGGCGGTGTCCCGGCCGACGACCCGCACCCGGCCGCCGGTGACGAGCGGGGCGAGCATCTGCCAGACGGAGACGTCGAAGGTGACCGGGGCGTTCTGCACGAGGCTGTCCCGCTCGGTCAGGTTCAGGTCGTCGACCTTGGCGAGCAGGTGGTTCACCATGCCCGCGCGGTGCACCATGGCGCCCTTCGGCTGTCCCGTGGAGCCGGAGGTGAAGATGACGTAGGCCAGGTCCTGCGGGGCGCCGGCGAGGGGGGCGAGGCCGTCCGCCGGGTCCTCGGCGCCGTCGGGGGTGACGATGCGCACGGGCCGCCCGGTGGCCGCGGCGGCCTCCTGCCCGAGGGCCCGGTGCCGGTCGTCGGTGACGAGGCAGTCGATGCCGTTGTCGGCGAGCAGTGCGGCGGTCCTGGCGACGGGTGCGTCCGGGTCGAGCGGGACGTAGGCGGCGCCGGCGCCGATGACGGCGAGCACCGCGGCCACGAACCCCGCGCCGGGGTCCGCGAGGACGCCGACGAGTCCGGTGGCGGGCAGGGAGCGGGAGAGCGCCGAGGCGCGGGCGACGAGGGAGGCGTACGTGGTCCGGGCGCCGTCCTCCTCGACGGCGATGGCGTCGGGGCGCCGGGCGGCCTGCTCGCGGACGCGGTCCACGACGCAGGTGAAGTCCGCGGCGCGCTCGGGGCCGGCGGCCGCGCGCAGCCAGGCCGCGTGGTCGTCGCCGGAGCCGTCCGGGGCGTCCAGGCCGCCGATGCGCTGGTCGGGGCCGGCCGCGGCGAAGTGCTCGACGAACGCGGCGAGCCGGGTGAGGTGCTGGTCCGTCTCGGTGTCCGTGTAGCGGTCCGGGTTGCCGTTGAGGTGGATCTCGATGCCGCCGCCGGGCGTTTCGACGAGGGTGATCATCAGGTCGTCGACGAGTCCCGTGGACAGGTTGTGCACCTGGGCTGTGCACGGGCCGAGGTCCAGTCCGGTCTGCTGGGGCAGCAGGTTGACGAAGGGGCCGAACGGCCTGCGGTCGTCGCTGCGCAGGCCCATGTCGCGGCGGATCGCGCTCACCCGGTGGCGCTGGTGCTTGAGGGCCTGGGCGAGCTCACGGGAGGTCTGCCGCAGCAGCTCCGCCTTGGTCAGGGTGGGCCGTACGGGCACCCGCAGGGGCAGGTAGTTGGCCATCATGCCGGGGACGGCGCGCTGCCGGGCGCTCATCCGGGCGGTGGTCGGGAGGGTGAGCAGGACGTCCTCGGTACCCGCCTGCCGCTGGGTGTACACGGCGACCGCGGCCATGGCCACGGTGGGCCAGGTGACCTCGGAACGGCCGGCGGTCTCGCGCAGCCGCCGCGCCGCCTCGTCGGACAGCGTGACGGAGCGGCGCAGGAAGCCGCCGGGGAGGCCCGGTGCGGGTGTCCGGTGGGACAGGGTGACCGGTTCCGGCGGCTCGGGGAAGCGGCTCTGCCAGAACTGCGCGTCGCGGCGGGCGCGTGCGGACTCGCCGTACGCGGTCTCGGCGTCGATCAGCTCGTGCAGCGGGGGCAGCGCGCCCTCGGCGGGTGCGGTGCCGTCGGTGCCCGCCGCGTCGTACAGCTCGCCGAGCCGGCGCCACAGGACCGTCTGGCTGAAGCCGTCGCACAGCAGGTGGTGCACGCACAGGTAGAAGAAGGCGCGGTCGAGGTCGACGGTGAGGAGGGCGACGCGCATCAGCGGGAAGTCGTCGAGCCCGAAGGGGACGTCGAGGTCCTGCCGCATCCAGGTGAGGGCCGCGGCGACGGGGTCGTCCGCGTCCCGCAGGTCCTGTTCGGTCAGGGGGAGTTCGGCGAGCGGCTCGATGTGCTGCTGCGGCTCGCCGTCGCGGTCGGTGAAGCGGGCCCGCAGGCACTCCGCCTCGTCGGCCAGGCGGCGCAGCGCGGTACGGAAGCGTGCGGGGTCGAGCGGGCCGCGGATGTCCAGGTATCCGGCGGAGTTGTACGCGTTGCTCCGCCCGGCGTCCCGTGCGTCGAGCCAGATCTCCACCTGGCCCGCGGTCAGCGCCAGCGCGGCGCCCGGAGTCGATGTCATCACAGGCTCCCAGAGGAGGTCGGGCCGACCGGAGCGGGATCGGCGGAGAGGTGCGGGGTCGGATCGGAGTGGGGGGGACCGGGCGCGCGGTGGTCGTGGGCGGGGGCGCCGGGGCCGGGCACGGCCCGGCCGCCGTCGCGGCCGGCGGGGACGCCCGGGCCGGAGGTGTCCGGGCCGGGACGGCCGGTGCCGGGCGCGCCGGAAGCGGCCGGGGCGGAGCCGTCGTGACCGCTGCCTCGGGCGCCGGGATCGGGGCCGTGGGCGTCGTCGCCGCGTATGCCCGAAGCGAGCCGGACGGGAAGGGCGGAGGCGGGTGCGTGGAGGCCGGGGGTGGTCGGGGTGAGCAGGCCGGGGCCGTAGACGTCGTTCACCCAGGTGTCGTCGTAGACGGTGTCGAGGTAGCGCTCTCCCAGGTCGGGGGCGATGGCGACCGCGGTCAGGTCGGAGCCGGGGCGGTTCTCGCGGAGCCAGCGCAGGGCGCCGCTGAGGACCGTGCCGGTCGAGCCGCCGAGCAGGAATCCCTCCCGCAGCAGCGCCCGGCAGGTGCGGACCGTGTCGGGTTCGGGCACGATCACGACGTCGTCGACGACGGAGTCGTCCAGCAGGGCCGGCCGGACGCTGGTGCCGAGGCCCGGGATGTGGCGGGGCGACGGTTCGCCGCCGAAGTTGACCGAGCCGGCGGCGTCGACGGCCACGATCGTCACCGACGGGTTGGCCTCCCGGAAGAAGCGCGCGCAGCCCATCAGCGTGCCGGTGGTGCCCGCTCCGACGAACAGCACGTCCAGGTCGGGGAACGCCTTGGCGATCTGGGGGCCGGTCGTCTGGTAGTGGGCGGTCCAGTTGCCGTCGTTGGCGTACTGGTTCAGCCAGTGGAAGTCGTCGTGCTCCGCGCACAGCCGGGCCACCAGGTCCAGGCGCGCGCCCAGCAGCCCCCGCTCCGGGTGGGGCCGGGAGACGATCCTGACCTCGGCGCCCAGCCGCTCCATCAGCCGCCGGGAGGCCTGCGTACAGCGCGAGTCGGTGACGCAGACGAACCGGTAGCCCCGGCTCACGGCGACCAGGCTCAGGGCCACGCCCAGGTTGCCGGACGAACTCTCGACGATGGTCATTCCCGGGCGCAGCGCTCCGGCGCGCTCGGCGGAATCCACCATCTCGTTCGCGGCCCGCAGTTTGACCGAGCCGGCGAAGTTGAATCCTTCGCATTTCAGATACAGCGGATGCCCGGTAATCCGCCGGAGGTCGACGAACAGGTCGTCCACGTCGAACTCCTGCGGCGTCGTGATGACTGGCATGCGTCTACTCCCGCCCGATCCCCGCGTGTTCAGCCGGCTGTGGTGTGCCGCTCTCCGTAGCGGTCCAGTTCGTAGAAGAAGTCCTCCACGACGCGGAGTTCACCGGCGTCGCGGACCAGGTCGTGCACGTGTTTGCCGACGGCGAGGTCGAGCACGCCGAGCCCGAACGGGGAGAACACCAAAGGCGCCGAGGGATCGGGCCGTACGGTCCCGGTCATGACGTCGTGCAGGGTGCCGTCGATGAACTTCCGGTTGCCCGAGCGCTGTTCGGCGAGATGGACGGAGGTGTCGGCCTTCAGGCAGTGCTCGATGTCGTCGACGATGTTGGCCGACCGCAGGATGATCTCCGGCGCGAGGTCGCGCAGCGAGATGTGCAGGACGAGCGGCCGGTGCGCGAACAGCTCGGGATCGGTGATGTGCGGCGTGGCGGCGACGGTGGCGAAGAGCACGAGGTCGCAGGAGCGCAGCAGGTCCTCGGGGTTCTCGTGGACCGTGACCGGGGCCCGCTCGCCGGACTGCTCCAGGTAGGTCCGGAAGTCGCGCGCGTACTCGGTGCGCAGGTCGTGGACGCCCACCTGCTCGAACTCCCAGCCCGTGGCGGCCAGGAAGGTGTGCAGGTAGCGGGCGATGAGGCCGGCGCCGACGATGCCGAGGCGGGGCGGACGGGCCCGGCCCCGGGTCAGCCAGTCGGCGGCGAGCGCGGCGGACGCGGCGGTCCGGACGGCGCTGATGATCGAGCCTTCCATGCAGGCGAACGGGTAGCCCGTGGCCGGGTCGTTCAGCAGCAGGGCGGCCGAGGCGCGCGGCAGTCCGGAGCGGATGTTCGCCGGGAAACTGGATATCCACTTGATGCCGTCCACGCCGATGTCGCCGCCGCAGGAGGCGGGCAGCGCGATGATGCGGGCGTCGGGCCGGTCGGGAAAGCGCAGGAAGTAGGAGGGCGGATTGACGGTCCGGCCCGCGCCGTGGTGCCGGTAGGCCTCCTCGACGACTTCCACGATCTGTTTCTCACGGCCGGCGAGGGCGCCATGGACCTGCGCGCCGGAGATCACTGAGAAAGCCGGAGTCGGCTTCATGAATGTCCACCTCTTCAGACAATGACGTGCCGTGACGTGCTCGGATCGGCGGAGAGCGGTGAGTTCATGCTTGCGCGGGCCGCTGACGGCGGGCTGATCCGCGGCTGACGCGGAAGGGCGCCTCAGGGCGTGGTGACCGGCGGCCGGGTGCGCTCGATCTTTCCGCCGAGCAGCCCTTGGAAAAGGTTGAGCCTTTGCATGTTGGCGGTGCCTTCGAGGAATTCCATCGCTCTGGCGTCGCGGGCGAGCTTGTCCAGGAGCGGATGGGCCAGTCGCGCGCCGGGCCCGAAGAACGCGCAGGCCGCCAGGGTGGTCTCCTCGGCGAGGCGGGCGGCGCGCAGTTTGGCGGCGGAGGCCAGGTGACCGTCCGTGCCGCGCGCGTCGACGGCGGCCGCCGCGTGGTGCACGAGCCGGCGGGCCGCGTCGACGCGCCGGCCGAGGTCGTCGAGCCGCTCGCGCTCCGCCGCGCGCAGCGTACGGCGGTGGGCGGTGACGTACTCCAGTGCGGCGCGGGCGATACCGACCGAGATGGCCGCGACGCCGGGGCGCAGCATGTTGAAGGTCTGGACGAAGGCCCAGACGCCGCGCCGGGTCGCGGGGAGGTGCCGGCCGAGGAAGCGTTCCTCCGGGATCGGCATCCGGTCCATGACGAGGGAGCTGATCCGGGCGCCGCGCAGCCCGATCATGTCGAGCGGCTCGGCGTGGAACCCGGGCACGGCCGTGTCGACCAGGACGGCGGTGATGCCGAGCGGCCCGGGCCTGCTGCGCGCGAAGACCACGCCCAACTGGGCGCGCGAGGCGTTGCCGACGTAGCGTTTCTCCCCGCTCAGCAGGGCCCCGTCGGCGGTGGGGGTGAGCGTGCTGCGCAGCGCCGCGGCGTCCGAGCCGCCGTCCGGTTCGGTCAGGGCGAAGCAGGTCCACAGCGGTCGGCTGAGCATCTGCCCGTAGAACCACTGCTTCTGCCGTTCGTCCGCGAACAGGCCGACGGCGACGCCGGCCAGGAGCGGGCCGGGCGCGGCGACCAGGGTGCCGACGTCGGCGCAGGCCAGCTCCTCCATGACGACGGCCCGCTCCAGGGCCGAGACGCCGTAGAAGCGGTATCCGTCGATCTTCTCGGGCTCGTGGCCGTACTCGGCGGGGATGCCCATCGTCGCGAGATGGCGTACGGCGGGCAGTCCGAAGTGGCGGCGGACGGCCTCCGGGTCGCGGTCGATCTCCAGGGCGAGCGGGCGCAGGTCGGCGCCCCACTCGCGCATCTGTCCGCGCAGGGCGAGCAAGGGGTCGTCGAGGCGGGTCACGCGTCCTCCTCCCCCGCGGCGTAGACCTCGGCCAGCAGTTCCGAGACGTAGGCGGTCATGCCAGGGCTGTCGGTGAGGTATCCGCTCGCGCCGAGGAGCCGGACCTGCTCCCGGTCGGCGGCGGTGATCCGGCGCTGCAGGTGGTGCAGCATCGCGAGGGGCAGGTCCCCCGGCTCGGCAGCCGTCAGGACGGCCCGGATCTCCAGGTGCTCGACCAGGACATCGGCGATCGTGCCCTTCACCAGCTGCTGCTGCAGCACGGTGGAGTCACCGGAGCGCCGGCGCGCGAGATACGCCAGGCAGGCGGCGCGCAGGGCCTCCGAGAGGCCCAGGCGCAGCCACACCAGCCCCAGGGCGTAGGCGGCCCGTTGCTCGTGGTCGGCGTCGGCCGGCTCGGGCAGCGGGACCCGGGCCGCCACCACGGGGCCGCCCGGCAGGTCGAATTCGGCCTGCGTGGTCTCCTGGCCGGGCCGCCGAGGCTGTCGCACGCCGTCCACCCAGACGGCCGCGGCCCGCGCGTACGTCCGCCCGGCCACGACGGCGTGCCCGCTGGGGCCGCACGGCAGCAGGCCGGGCAGGACGGCGCGGGCGAGCGCGTCCAGCGCGGGGGCGAGGCCCTCCTGCCGGGCGGCGCGGTGACAGCGTTCCATCGACTCGGCGGTGCCGCGCGGTGCCGGTCCGCGGTGGATCTCCGGGCCGCCCTGCCGTTGCGTGCCGTCGTGCGCGACGGTGGTCATGGGGCGCCCCGGTCCAGGAGGCACGCGCTCAGCTCGCCGGTCTCCGGGTCGTGGTCCAGGAGGGCGAGGCGCGGGTCGCCGCCCCGCGGCGGCCGCCCGGACTCGGTGATCAGCGCGGACAGGGGCCCGGACGCCGGGAGGCCGGCCGGTGCCCGCAGCACACGGCCGGTGCGGCCGGGCAGGTCACGGGCCGCGTCGAGGGCGGGGCCGAGGACGACCGGGACGGCCGGGTCGCAGTCCAGGCCGTCCAGCAGCTCCCGGACCCGGGCCGGGACGTCCTGCGCCGCCACGCCGGGGGCGCGGCGCACCGCGAGCGCGCCGGCCGTGCCGTCGGCGGTGAGCAGCAGGGCGGCTCCCGCGTCGCCGGCGAGGTGCCGTCCGGTCTCGTACGGCAGGGTCGCCTGGTCGAGGACGAACACCGCCGCGGAACGGTACCCGTGGCGCCGGACGTACTCGCCGGCCAGTTGCAGCGCGACGAAGGCGGCCGCCGAACCGCAGTCCGAGACCGTGAACACCTGGGGCCGGCCCGGTATGACCTCGGACAGGCAGGTCACCGCGGCGAGCCGGCAGTCGAGGTCGGGGGTGGCGTGGGCGACGACGGCGAGGTCGATGTCCGCCGGCTCGGGTGCCAGGTCGGCGAGCAGGGCCGCCGCCATGGCTGCGAAGGTGTTCCCCGGGCCCTGTCCGGCCACGTCGGGGCGGTGCCGGACGCCGTACAGGGCGGTCAGGTCGGCGAAGTGCCGCTGGGAGAACGGATCGTCGATCCGCGCGGTTCCCTCGGGGAACACGCGGTGCACGGCCCTGGCCAGCCGCAGCGGGAACACGCCCGCCTCCCGGGGGGCGAGGAGGGGCAGGGCGGACTGCACGGCCATCCTCAGGCACCCATCTCGGTGGCGATGAAGTCGGCCAGCGAGCGCACGCTCGCGAAGTGCGCCATCTCCAGCGAGTCCGTGTCGAACTCGATGTCCAGCGACTCCTCCAGCCGCATCAGCATCTCGAAGACGCCCGTGGAGTCGAGGCCGAGCTCGTCGAAGAGCCGGGCGTCCTCGGTCAGTTCGGGCAGGTCGTAGTCGAGGACCTCGCCGAGGGCCGAGGAGATCTCGGTGACGATCCGGCCGCGGTCGGTGGTGGTCGGTCCGGTCATGGGAGGCAGTCCTTCCGGTGGTGGTCTGGTCAGGTGGAGACGGTGGCCCGCGCCGCGCGCACGGCGTCCGGCAGCCGCTGCTTGCTCAGCAGGTCGTCGGGGCGGTCGGGCTCGCGGATCAGGTGCGCGCGGCCGTCGACCACGAGGACCTCGGCGGGGTAGCCGTGGCTGAGGAAGTGCACGGGGGAGGCGGTGGGGCCGTAGGCGCCCGAGCGCTCCACGCCGAGCAGGTCTCCCGGCCGCACCGGGGGGAGCTTGGCCTTCTTGGCGAGGGTGTCGTTCGGTGTGCACAGCGGCCCGGTGACGTTCCAGTCCTCCGTCTCGGCCGGGTCGCCGGCGCCGCTGAGCAGGCGCATCGGGAAGTTGCGCTTGACGAAGGAGCCGATGCCGACCGCCGCCATGTGGTGGTGGGTGCCGCCGTCGGTGACGGCGAACCGCTCCCCGAGCGAGGTCTTCACGTACCGCACACGGACGACGTACGTGCCGGCCTCGGCGGTCAGGTACCGGCCGAGCTCCATCACCAGCCGGGTGCGCGGGTGCCGGTCGGCGAATCCGGCCACGACCGGGTTGAGCCCGGCCGCCAGCACGGGCAGGTCGAGGTCGCGTTCGCCGTCGAAGTAGGCGACGCCGAGGCCGCCGCCGATGTCCACCAGCTCCAGGTCGAAGCCGAGCGCGGCCGAGACGCGCTCCGCCAGCTCGAAGATGCGCGCGGAGTTCTCGACGACGGACTGCTCGGTGAGGATGCGGGTGCCCATGTAGACCTGCACGCCCATCAGCCGGACGTGCGGGAAGCGCTGGGCGAGGCCGGTGTCGGCGAGGAGCTGCGCCTCGTCGATGCCGAACTGGCGGGGCTTGCCGCCCATGGTGAGGCCGGAGCCCTTCACCGAGAAGCCGGGGTTCACCCGCAGGGCGACGGGCGCGCGCACCCCGCGTTCACCGGCCAGCTCGTCGATCGAGGCGAGTTCCTGGAACGACTCGCACACGATCGCGGCCACGTCCTCGTCCAGGCAGGCGGCCAGTTCCTCGCGGCTCTTGCCCGGCCCGAGGAAGAGGATGTCCCCGGGGGCGACCCCGGCCCGGCGTGCGGTGAGCAGCTCGGTCATCGAGGAGACCTCGGCCCGCGCGCCGTGCGCGTGCAGCAGCGCGCAGACGGCGATGTTGGGGTTGGACTTGAGGGAGAAGAAGACCTGGAGCCGGGGGTCGAAGGCCTCGCGCAGCTCGCGCATGCGGCGCTCCAGGGCGTCGCCGTCGTACAGGTACAGGGGGGTGCCGAAGGTCCGCGCGAGTTCGGAGACCGGGATTCCCTGCACGTCGTGTTCGGTGGTCATGCGCCGTGGTCCTTTCGTGTCGCGAGCCGGGCGGTGATCTCGGTGTCGAGGGCGTCGGTCCCGGCGTCCGAGTCCGCCACGACGACGCCGTACAGGCGGCCGTCGACGGCGGCCCGCCCGGTGCTCCCGGCGAAGCCCGCGTTGACCGTGGCGTAGTTGTTCACCAGCAGGCCCGTGCCGCGGGCGGGATCGAAGAGCAGTTCGCCCAGCAGGTGCCGGGCCTCGGCGAACGGCAGGGGTTCGGTGAGCCGCAGCGGGTAGTGGCGGGCGACGGCGACGTGCCCGTCGGCGACGAACCGTTCCTGGAGGCGTACCTGGTACGTGGACATGTTGTTGCGGGCGTTGATCTCCACGACCGGGTACAGCCCGCCCTCCGGATCGACCATGGCGTCCACGCCGACCACGCCGAAGTAGCCGTCGCCCGCGAGGCGTTTGCCGAGGCGCTCGGCGGTGTCCCGGACGATGTCGTGCTGGGCGGCCGTCAGGCGGGCGGGCATCCGGTGGCCCTTGTGGACGCCGCCCTCGGTGAGCTGCTCCTTGACGAAGTCGAAGTGCACGGTCCCGTCGCGGGCGACCGTGAACTGGTAGTTCAGGTCGGTCTGTTTGGCGACCCACTCCTCGACGACGAAGGCGACGCTCCCGTTGCCGGTGCGTTCGGCCTGCTTGCGCAGCATGGCGAGGATCCGGTCGGCGCGGCGTCCGCTCTCCAGTACGGCGATGCCCTTGCCGGAGACGCCGAAGGCCTCCTTGACGACGTACCGCGTGCCGGTGTCGTCCGTGGCCGCGGTGAAGGCGCCGGCGAGCTCGTCGAGCGTGTCGCAGGCCCAGCCCCTGGGCTGGCGCAGGCCGAGCTCGTCGGCGACCCGGCGGCTGTAGACCTTGCTGTTGACCGCCTTGCACGTCGCCGGGTCCGGTCCCGCGACCGGCAGTCCGGTCGCCGCCGCCAGCCGCTGCTCCCACGTGGAGATGCCGTGCGCGGTGATGCGGCAGCCCTCGGCGGCCAGGCCGGACAGGGCGGCGAGGAGCGCCGGGTCCTCCAGGGCGTCCTCGGTCACCGTGCGCTGCGGGTCCTGGTGGCCGGCCACGTGGAGGCGGGGCAGTTCGGCGCCGAGTCCGTCGAGGAAGGCCAGGTAGTCGTCGTCGGGCCGGGCCTTGAGCACCACGTGGTCGGTTGCGCCGCCCAGCAGCAGGGCGAACTCGTCCATGTGGTTGACCACGGCGTTGGCCGCCGCGGCCGACAGCCGCGGCAGCGTGTGCTCGCCGCGCGCCCACTGCTGCTCCACCTCGAAGTTGCCGAGGAACACCAGAGGGGTGTCCGGCGACCCGGTCAGAGCCGTGGCGAGCCGTGCGCGAAAGCCGGGGGGATTCCCGCTCATGTGCCGTCCTCTCGGTCTCAGTGCTGGAGGACCATCGCCGCGAACGACTGGCCGAGGCCCGCGGAGGTCATCAGGTAGGTGTCTCCGGGCCGCAGCAGGCCGAGTTCGCGTGCGGACTGGTAGTTGACGAAGGGGTCGGCGCAGAAGCAGTGGCCGGTCCTCGCGATGTTGTCCAGGAAGATGCGCTCGCGGTCGATGCCGAGGTGGCCGGCGGCGACCGTCCAGGAGACTCGGTTGACGTTGTGCGGCAGCACGAGGTCGAGGTCGGCGACACCGAGTCCGGCGGCGCCGAGCGCGCCGTGGATGACCTCGGACATGACGTCCTGGTAGATGCGCTTGGCCTCTCTGGCCCCTTCGGGGTCCAGGTCGATCACGCCGTCCTCGCGGCCGACGATGCGGGCCTCGTAGCCGAGCACCCGGTCCCGGGGGCCGCCGGCGCTGACGAGCAGGGCCGTCATGCCCTCGCCCATGATGGAGACGTCCTCGACCCACTGGGAGAACGGGGTGAACGTCTTGTCCCCGGCCAGCACCAGCGCGAGTGCGCCGGGGTCGGGGTCGGCGGCCAGCAGGGTGCCGGCCGTGTCGAGGGCGAGCAGGCCGGTCGCGCAGCCGTGGTCGGCCACGGAGAACACGGTGGCGTGGCGCAGGCCGAGGGCCTCGCGCACCTGCTGGAGGGGGCTGACGGGGTAGGGCGCGGTGGTGCGCAGCCCCTTGGCCCGCACCACGTAGCGCACGCGGTCCTCCTGGCCTGCGAGGGCCTCCAGCTTCCCGGCGGCCGCCAGCAGCAGCTCGGCCTCGGACTGGTCGGGCGCCTGGCAGATCCGCTCCAGGCCGTACAGCCTGGTGAACCTGCGCACCTGCTGGTCCGTCAGGCCCAGCGGTTCCCGTAGCTCTTCGACGGAAATGGTGGGGGGCAGGTAACTCGACACCGCTTCTAGCGAGGTCATGCGCCGGGCCTCCTTGAGTGGTCGGAGCCACTCAAGACTCGCCGGGGGCGCTGACAGGGGGCTGACACCCCACTGATCGCGGCCCGCCCGGGCCGGTCAGCCGCGGTGTGTCACCGCGGTGCCGACGGTCGGACGGGCCGTTGCGGTCAGGAGTTCTTGACGGTGATGTCCCCGTTGCTGGTCTTCAGTCCGAGTTCGTAGCGGCCCGCCGGGTCGTTGGGCACGTCGATGTTCTTGTCGCCGTTGTTCGACTCGGCCGAGATCCGGTAACCGGCCTGCGGCATGGTCAGGGTGATGTCCCCGTTGGACGTCTTGGCCTGCACGTCCACCGGCGTGGACGGGGTCAGGTCGATCCCGCCGTTGGACGTCTCGGCCTTGATCCGGGCGGCCTTGATGTCCTCTCCGGTGATGCGGCCGTTGGAGGTCTTCACCTCGACCGCGCCGGACACCCCGTTCATCTCGATTCGGCCGGAACTGGTCGTCACCTTGACCTCTCCGACCTTGGCCAGGTGGACCGCGCCGCTGGAGACCTCGCCGCTGACCGGGACGCCGGCGGGCACGTCGACGGTGTAGTTGACCGAGCAGCGGCTGCCGCAGCCGCCCAGGACTAACACGCCGTCCTCGATGCGGTGCGTGGCGCCCTCCGGCTTGTCGCCCCGGTACTCGATCTCGCGGTGCAGCGACAGGGCCCCGCCGTCGGTGCCGTTGACGGTGACACCGCCCGAGCCGTTCTCCAGCCGGACCGAGGTGATCTTCCCGGACAGCGTGCTGTCGTCCTCGAAGGTCTCGCCCTGCACCAGACCGCACGCGGCGAGGCCGGCGGTGGCGAGGCCGGCGGTCGCGAGGATCCCGAGGCGGCGGAGTTGCTGACGCATGAATGTTCCCCCAGTTCTGGAGAGATGCCCGAACGGGCCCGAAGAAAGCGCTGGTCGAAGGCCTGTGTGACCCAACGCTCCGCGACGCTATCGCACCCACAACCAAGCGACCATGGGGCAAACCCCCGGTTCGGCCACCTGCTGTCCGCACCTGCGAAGGCGTGACCGGCGGCGCTGCGGCGAGGCGTCAGCCGCTCGTCAGCGGCGTGTCAGCGGACCGGGTGAGCATCGACCCATGACTGCGGTGACGACCCGCTCCCCGGAGCGGACGCTGGGCGTGCTCGGCGGAATGGGGCCCGCGGCGACGGCGGAGTTCCTGCGGCTGCTGGCCGCGGACGTGCCGGCGAGCCGGGACCAGGAGCACCCCAGGATCGTCATGCTCTCCGATCCCGGCATTCCCGACCGCACGGCCGCGATCCTCAGCGGTGACCCGGAGGCGGCCCGGCGCATACGCCAGGACCTGTTCACCCTGGCCGGCTGGGGCGCCGACCTGCTGGCGATCCCCTGCAACACGGCGCACGCGCTGCTCGACGGCATCGCCCCCGAACTGCCCGCCCCGGTCGTGGACATCGTCGACGCGACCCTGGACGCGGCGGCCGAGGCCAGTCCCGAGGGAGGGTGGCTCACCGCCACCACCGGGACCGTGGCCTGCGGCCTCTACCAGAAACGGGCGGCCGAGCGCGGGTATCCGCTGCACGTTCCGCGCGACGCGGAGCAGGAACTCGTCCACGAGGCCGCCCTCCGGGTGAAGGCCGGGCGCGCCGACGCCGCGTCGGACCTCTTCCGCCAGGCCGTGGAGTCGCTGTGGCGGCGACGGTCCCTGCCGGTGCTGGCCGCCTGCACCGAACTGCCCCTCGCCCACCGGCACGCCGCGCTGCCCGCGGAGTCCATGGTGTCCAGCCTGGGCGCCCTGTCCCGGGCCTGCGTGGCCGCCCTGTTCTGAACAGGTCTGCCCGTACGCGGCTCGGTCCCGCTCGCGTGCGGGCTTCGGCGTGTTTGCGTTCGCGGCGCGAGGCTGCCCGCGTGCGGGGCTCGATGCCGCACGCGCGCAGGGTCCGGGCCCTGCCCGCGCGCGGAGCTCGGACCTGCGCGCGAGCAGGGCTCGGAGCCCGTCCTTCCGCCGGGCCGCGGACGCGGCCCGGCGGCCGCTGCTACGCGGTGCCGGAACCGCCGTCCGACGTGCCCGGGGAAGCCCGCCGGGGGTGAGCCGGACCGCCGTGTTCCCGGTACATCTCGGCGAGGAGGAAGGCCAGGTCCAGGGACTGGGTGTGGTTGAGCCGCGGGTCGCAGGCCGTCTCGTAGCGGTACGGCAGGTCCTCGGCGCGCACCTCGTTGCCGCCCCCGATGCACTCGGTGACGTCGTCACCGGTGAGTTCGACGTGGACGCCGCCGGGGTGCGTGCCGAGCTCCTGGTGCACCTCGACGAAACCGCGGACCTCGTCGAGGATCGCGTCGAAGCGGCGCGTCTTGTGGCCGCTCGGGGCCGTGAAGGTGTTGCCGTGCATCGGGTCGCTCACCCAGCAGACCTGGGCCCCCTCGGCGGTCACCTTCTCCACCAGGGTGGGCAGCACGTCGCGGACCCGGTCGGCGCCGGCCCGGACCACCAGCGTCAGCCGGCCCGGTTCGCGTGCCGGGTCCAGACGGTCGATGAGGCCGAGCACCGTGTCGGGCGTGGCGGTGGGGCCCAGTTTGACCGCGACGGGGTTGGCGACGCGGGAGAAGTACTCGACGTGCGCGCCGTCCAGGTCCCGGGTGCGCTCGCCGATCCACAGCAGGTGGCCGCTGGTGGCGTACGAGCGGCCGGTGTCCGCCTCGGCGCGGGTGAGGGCCGCCTCGTACTCGAGGAGCAGGCCCTCGTGGCCGACGAAGAACTCGGCGCTGGTGAGCTCGCCGAGATCGGCTCCGCACGCCTGCATGAAGGCGAGACTGCGGTCGATCTCGTCGGCGAGCCGCTCGTAGCGCCGGCCGGCCGCAGAACCGGCGACGAACCCCTGGTTCCAGGCGTGCACCTGGCGCAGGTCGGCGAAGCCTCCGGTGGTCAGCGCGCGGACCAGGTTGAGAGTCGTGGCCGACGCCTCGTACATCCGCCGCATGCGCCACGGGTCGGGCGTACGGGCCTGCGGGGTGAACTCCGCGCCGTTGACCGCGTCACCGCGGTAGGACGGGAGCGTACGCCCGTCGCGCCGCTCCACCGGACTGGAGCGCGGCTTGGCGTACTGCCCCGCCATCCGGCCCACCTTCACGACCGGCAGGGCCGTGGCGTGGGTGAGCACGACGGCCATCTGCAGCAGCGTCCTGAGCTTGCCGCGCACCGCCTGGGTGGTCGCCCGCCCGAAGGTCTCGGCGCAGTCCCCGCCCTGGAGGATGATCGCCTCGCCCCGGGCGACCGCGGCCATCCGCGTGCGCAGCCGGTCGCACTCGGCGGCCAGGACCAGCGGCGGCGCCCCGGCCAGCCACCGGGTCACGGACCGCACCTGTTCCGCGTCGGGCCATTCCGGCTGCTGGGCGGCGAAACGCGCCCGCCAGGATGCGCTGGGCTCACTGTCCATGTCCGGCTCCTTTCCCGTGCGTTTCGTCGTCGCCTTCTCCGACAAGGCGGGTGGAAATACCGAACAGCTCAGCCCACGCGGCGGTTCGCGGTCAAGCGATTCCGAAGTGGTCCGCATCCGCGTGCGGAAATTGGTCTGGCACGCCCGGCGGCAACACGGTTTTCTGACGGAAACAGCGTGGACCGACCGTGCCCGAAGCTCGATTGCGGAATTCGGCGGGTTTCACCATGACGGACTTCACGATGAGGACTTCACGATGACGGAGCTCACCATGTCGGGAAGGGAATCCATCGGCGTACGCGTCGTGGCCGACGAACTGCCGTCGCACGACCCGCTCGATCTGTACACCGGCCTGTGCGAGGCACTGGGCCCCGAGGAGGTCTTCCTCTTCGAGGACCTGAGCGGCGGCGGGGCGGGGCAGCGGCGTCCGGCCGTGGTGGGGGCCGGCCGGCTCGCGGAGATCCGGGGCTACGCGGATCACGTCGAGATCGACGGCGCGCCCCGGCTGGTACGGGCCCTGGCCGCCGCCGCCGGGGAACTCGGCCTGCGCGCGGAACCCGGCGGCGACGGCCATGGCCCGCACCGGCTGCGCTGCACCGACTCGGCGCAGCTGTGGGACCTGGCGGCCCGGGCCCAGCGGCTGTTCGTCCTCGACACCGAACTGCCCCCGACGGCGTACGCCTTCGGCTTCCTGACGTCGTTCGCCTACGAGTCCGCCTGGCACATGGAGGACCTGCCGCCGCGGACCAAGGAGCCGCAGGGCCCCGACGTCACGCTGACCCTGTTCCGGGACACCGTCTGGTACGGGCCCGGCGGGGTGCGCCGGCTCGGCGCCGAGAGCGAGGCCTTCCCCGCGCGGCCCGCGCACCTGGACCTCGCGGTCGAGACCTGGGCGGCGGCCCAGCTGCCCGAGCGGGCACCGGAGTCGGCCGTGCCCGCGGCGCCCGTGCCCGACGAGGTGCGCGACAGTGTCAGCCGTACGACGTTCCTGGAGTGGGCCGGCCGGTGCCTGGAGCACATCAGGGTCGGCGACATCTACCAGATCCAGATCGGCCACCGGATCGACGTGCGCACCGCCCTGGCGCCCGTCGACGTCTACCGCAGGCTGCGCGGCCGGAACCCCTCGCCGCACATGTACCTGATGCCCCGCGCCGGGCGCACGCTGATCGGCGCCAGCCCCGAGCTGTTCTTCCGGATCGAGGGCGGGCGGATCGTGATGCGGCCCATCGCGGGCACGGCCCGGCGCTGCGCGGACCACGAGGAGAACCAGCGGCGGATCAAGGAGATGCGGGAGAGCGAGAAGGAACAGGCCGAGCACATCATGCTGGTCGACCTGTGCCGCAACGACATCGGGCGGGTGTGCCGCCCGAGCGTCCAGCCGGTGGAACGGCTGATGGCGGTGGAGAGCTTCTCCCACGTGTTCCACCTCGTCTCCACGGTCGCCGGGGACCTGGAGCCCGGGGTCGACCCGTGGCAGGCGGTGCGGGCCACCTTCCCGGCCGGCACCATGACCGGCGCCCCCAAGGTGCGGGCCATGGAGATCATCGACGAGCTGGAGCGGGAGGGCCGGGGCGCCTACGCCGGCGCGGTGGGCCTGGTCGACGTACGCGGCTGGAGCGAACTCGCGCTGTGCATCCGCACCATCGAGTACGACGGCGCCGTCTACTCCGCGCAGAGCTCGGCCGGCCTCGTCGCGCAGTCCGATCCCGAGGCCGAATGGCGGGAGACCCTGGCGAAGATGGGCGCCGCCTACTGGGCGCTGACCGGTGACGAGCTGCCGGCGTGAACGACCCCGGACACCCTCACCCCACGAAGAGGACAGGCATGAAGGTCCTGCTGATCGACGCGTACGACAGCTTCGTCCACATCATCGACCAGTACCTGCGCACGCTCGGCGCGCAGACCGAGGTCGTGCGGTCGCTGACCCGCTCCCCCGACGAACTGGCGGCCTCCCGCCCGGACGCGGTGGTGCTCGGCCCCGGGCCGGGCCATCCTCTGGAGTCCGGCCATGTGGAGCTGGTCCACCGCTTCGCCGGCCGGGTGCCGCTGCTCGGCGTGTGCCTGGGGCACCAGGCCATCGCGCTGGCCCACGGCGGGCGCGTCGAGGTGGCCGATCAGGTGATGCACGGCCGCACCAGCACGGTGCGGCACGACGGGACGGGGATCTTCCAGGGGCTGGGCCACACGCTGGAGGCCACGCGCTACCACTCCCTGGTCGTCTCCCAGCCGCTGCCCGAGCCCCTGACCGTCACCGCGACCGCCGCCGACCACGGCTACGTGATGGGCCTGCGCCACCGCACCCTGCCCGTCGAGGGCGTGCAGTTCCACCCGGAGAGCATCATGACGACGGGCGGCCTGACGATGCTGCGCACCTTCTTGTCACGGAGCGGGAACGGGGTGCCGGAGCAGGTGGGCTGACCGGCTCACGACGGCCGGGGCGCCCGTGGGCCGAGGCGGTGACCGGCGTGCGGCAGCGGGCACGGCTGCGGGCCGAGGCGGTGACCGGCGTGCGGGATCAGCGCCGGTCGCGGTGGGTTCACCGGTGGCCGGCCGTGCCGATTGCGCGGACGGCCTCGGTCACGCCCGAGCGCGGCAGGTGGGTGTGTCCGACGACCAGCGCGGGCGCGTCCCGCCGCGGCCGGGCGTGGTAGGCCGAGGCCCCTCGCACCAGCACCGAGCGGCCGAGCGCGGCGCTCACCAGGGCCGCCTCGTCGACGTGCCGGGGCAGCTGGACGTAGGCGTGGTGGCCCGCCGCCCGGCCGGCGACCCGCGCCCCCGGCAGATGCCGGCGCACCGCCTCGTCGAGGGCCTCCCGGCGGTCGCGGCAGTGGGCGTTGAGACGCCGCAGATGACGGTCGAACATGCCGCTGTGCAGCAGTTCGGCGAAGGCCAGCTGGGTGAGCGTCTCGGTGCCCAGGTCGTGCCGGGCCCGCCCGCGCAGCAGCGGGTCCATGAGGTCACCGGGCACGGCCAGCCAGCCCAGGCGCAGTCCGGGTGCGAGCGTCTTGCTGGCGGTGCCGGCGTAGACGACCCGGTCGGGGGCGAGGCGTTGCAGCGCGAGGGGGCGGGGGCTGCGCTCGTACCACAGGCCCCCGTCGTAGTCGTCCTCGACGATCCAGCCGCCGACGTCCCGGGCCCAGCGGATCAGCGCCTCGCGGCGCCGGGCCGACAGGACGACCCCGGTGGGGAACTGGTGGGCGGGCGTGACCAGGACCGCGCGCACGCCGGTCGCGGCCAGCGCCTCGACGTCGATGCCCTCCTCGTCGACCGGGACCGGCACCGGGTGCAGCCCGCTCTCCCGCAGGAACCGGCGCTGACCCGGGTGGGCCGGGTCCTCGACGGCGAGCCGGTCCACTCCGTGCCCCGGCAGTACGGCGCACAGCAGGCCGAGCGCCTGCCCGAAACCGGCGACCACCATGATCAGGTCGGGGTGTGCCCGGACCCCGCGCGAACGGCCCAGGTAGTGGGCGAGTTCGGTGCGCAGGGCGGGCTCCCCGGCCAGCGGCGGGTAGTCGTGGTCCGCGGGCGAGGCCGCGTTGACGACGAGCTGGTAGCAGGCGAGCCATTCGCGGCGCGGGAACGCCGGCAGGTTGCGGCCGCCGGTGCGCAGGTCCCAGCGGGTCGCGGGCGCCCGGTCCGCGTCCAGCAGCGCGGGGACGACCGCCGGCCTGTCCAGGTGCGGCACCACGCGGGTGCCGGCGCCCCGGACCGCCTCCAGGTATCCCTCGGCGACGAGCTGCCCGTAGGCCTCCACGACGACGCTGCGCGAGACGTCGAGGTCGTCGGCGAGGGCCCGGCTGGAGGGCAGCCGGGTGCCGGGGTGCAGAATTCCCTCCGCTATCTCCTTCTTGATGAACCGCTGGATCTGGGCCGTCAGAGAAACCTCCGAATCCCTGACGATCTCGACGGACATGTGCAGCGCCACGGCCCTTCCCTCCCTTGAATCGGACCGTCGGTGAATTGGACCGTATTTCTCGGTGGACAGTGGTCTGGAACACCTGCCGGAGAATCAGCAGACTGACAGGCGACAGGTTTTCGGATTCCGGGCGAGGAGAATTCCATGAGCGCCACGTCACCGAGTCGCACCTGGCCGGACCTACTGGACACGCTGCTGAACGGCCGGAGTCTTTCCACGCAGGACACCGAATGGGCGATGGACGACGTCATGTCGGGCACGGCCGGGCCGGTGCGGCTGGCCGGGCTGATGGTGGCGCTGCGGGCCAAGGGCGAGACGGTCGAGGAGATCGAGGGGCTGGTGCGGGCGCTGTACCGGCATGCCGTGCCGCTCGACGTGCCGGGGCCCGTGCTGGACATCGTGGGGACCGGCGGGGACGGCTCGAACAGCGTCAACATCTCCACGATGTCGGCGATCGTGGCGGCCGGCGCCGGCGCCCGGGTCGTCAAGCACGGCAACCGGTCGGCGTCCTCGGCGTGCGGTTCGGCGGACGTGCTGGAGGAGCTGGGGGTGGCGCTGGAGCTCGCGCCGGCCGAGCTCGCGGAGGTGGCCGAGGAGACGGGCATCACCTTCTGCTTCGCCCCGCTGTTCCATCCGGCGCTGCGGCACGCGGCCGGGCCGCGCCGGGAACTCGGCATCCGGACGGTCTTCAACGCGCTGGGCCCGCTGGTGAATCCGGCCGCGCCCGCCGCCCTGGCGGTAGGCGTCGCCGACCCGCGGCTCGCCCCGCTGCTCGCCGGTGTGCTCGCCCGCCGGGGGGTGTCGGCGCTGGTCTTCCGGGGCGACGACGGGATGGACGAACTGACGGTCACCACGACCTCCACGGTCTGGTCGGTGTACGGCGGCGAGGTGCGAAAGGAGTGCTTCGACCCCCGGGACATCGGCGTTCCGACGGCGGCCGCCGACGCCCTGCGCGGCGGCGACCGCGGCCACAACGCGCGCGTGGCCCTCGACGTCCTCGCCGGGACGCGCGGGCCCGTACGGGACGCGGTGCTGCTGTCGGCGGCGGCGGGTCTGGCCGCGCTGGACCCCTCCCCGCGCCCGGTCACCGAGCGCCTGGCCGCGGGCCTGGAACGCGCCGCCGACGCCATCGACTCCGGCGCGGCAGCCGCCACGCTGGACCGCTGGACGACGGTCACGGCGAAGCGGGCCTCGGCAGGCTGACTCCAAGGGCCCGAGCGCCCGGGGCGTCGGGCCCTTCGCCGGTCACCGCAGCGCGGCAGGCGGAGGGGGCGGGCAGTCGGCCCATGGCGCGACGCCGGTCCCCCGGACCGATGACGCCGACCCCGAGGAGCACCCGCGGTGGCCTCACCCGGCCCACGGACCACCGCACCGGAACAACCGGACCACGGCCCGGCCCCACCAGGGGCCGGCTGTCGCCGCCGCCGACCGGGCCACCGCCCGGCAGCACCACGAGCCCCCAGCGGCCGCAGCCGGCCGGGTTCACGGTCCGGTGGTGTCGGGAGCCGTCGGTGGCCGGGGCGGGCGGCGGGGCGCATCGGGGTGGCGGCCCGCCGCCGTCAGGGTCCGCACCGCCCGGCGCGGATCGCCGCCGGTCACCAGGGACTCGCCGACCAGGACCGCGTGGGCCCCCCGGGCGGCGTACCCGGCGACGTCCGCGGGGCCGCGGACGCCCGACTCGGCGATCCTCACCACGTCATCGGGAAGCTGCGGCGCGACGCGGGCGAACGTCGTGCGGTCCACGTCGAGCGTGCGCAGGTCACGCGCGTTGACGCCGACGACCCGGGCCCCCGCGGCCACCGCCCGCTCGGCCTCCCGCGGGTCGTGGACCTCCACCAGCGGCGTGAGGCCGATCGTGTGGGCCTGCGCGACGAGGTCGGCCAGCAGCGGCTGCTCGAGGGCGGCGACGATCAGCAGCACGAGATCCGCGCCATGGGCCCGGGCCTCCCACAGCTGGTAGGCGCCGACGACGAAGTCCTTGCGCAGCACCGGCACGTCCACGCGGGCGCGCACCTCGTCCAAATCCGCGAGCGTGCCCCCGAACCTGCGACGTTCCGTCAGCACGCTGACCGCTCTGGCACCGCCCGCCGCGTAGTCGGCCGCGAGCGAGGCCGGGGCGGGGATCGCGGCCAGCGCCCCCTTGGACGGGCTGGCCCGCTTCACCTCGGCGATCACCCCCGTGCCGCCGCCGCCCCGCAGCAGCGCGGCGCAGTCCCGCACCGGCCCGGCGCACGCCGCCCGCTCGCGCAGCTCCCGTACGGAAACCCGGCGCCGGCGCTCCTCCAGGTCCTCGCGCACGCCCTCGACGATGTCGTCCAGGACACTCCTCACGGCGGCCCCCCTCCCGTCACGAGCGGTTCCTCCCGGGGGCCGGGCGCGGCCCGCTCATCCGCAGCCCCCCGCGTGTCCGTCGTCGGCCGTTCGCGTGCCGAGTCCGGCCGCCGCGCCGGCCGGTTCCGGCATGCTCCGGGCGGGGACCAGGCGTTCCCGCAGGTGGACCGCGAAGTCCGGGAGCCGGTCGAGTCCCCAGAAGCGGCTGTGGCCGTGCACGAAGAAGGGGACGCCGAACACGCCGTCCGCGTCGATGTCCAGCAGCAGCCTGACCCCCTCCCGACGCAGCTCCGGGTCGTCGGCGGCACCCGACAACTGCGCCGGGTCCAGCCCGAGTTCCGTGGCGATGCCGGCGACGACGGCCCGGTCGCAGATGTCCCGGCCCTGCTCCCAGCGCGCGCGGTAGGCCGCCGCGACGTACTCCGGGCCGCGCCCCTTGCGCAGGGCGACGAGATACGCCAGATGCGGGACCTCCCACACCGGCGCCCGGTCCACCGGCCAGGTCAGGGAGATGCCCCGGGCCTTGGCGATGCGCCCGACGTCCTGGAGGATGTACAGGTGCTTGGCGCGGGACATGGGCGTGTACGGGAAGGTGCCGCCGGCTTCGGCGAGCATTCGCTCGCTGGTCGCGTCGGGCTCGAAGAAGGGCCGCCACTCGACCGCGGCGGCGATGTCCGGGTGGTATTCCAGCAGTTCGCGGTAGGCGAGCCAGGAGTAGGGGCTGCGCAGCGAGAAGTAGAACCTCGGGGTCTTCCGGCCGGCCGCCACGTCAGATCACCAGACCGCCGTCGACGCCCAGCACCTGGCCGGTGATGTACGAGGCGCGCTCCGACACCAGGAAGGACACCAGGTCGGCGACCTCCTCGGGGCGGCCGAACCGGCCCAGCGGGATCCGCTCGGCCAGCTTTCCGCTCGCGCCCTCGCCGAGCGCCGACGTCATGTCGGTCTCGATGAAGCCCGGGGCGACCGTGTTGACGCGGATGCCCCTGGGGGCCACCTCCTTGGCCAGCGCCTTGGAGAAGCCGATGATGCCGGCCTTGGACGCCGAGTAGTTCGTCTGCGTGGCGTTGCCGTACACGCCGGCGACCGAGGACATGGTGACCACGGTGCCGGCCCTGCGCTTCAGCATGGCGAACACCGCGGCGCGGCAGATGTGGTAGGTGCCGTCGAGGTTGACGCGCAGCACCTCCTGCCAGGACTGCCCGTTGAGCATGACGAGCGGGTTGTCCCGGACGATGCCGGCCGAGGACACCACGGCGTGGACGGGCCCGAGTTCCCGCTCGGTCTCCCGTACGAAGTCCTCCGCCTCGTACTGTTCGGCCACGTCGACGCGGCGCGTCAGCACGGCCGCGCCGGCCGCCTCGGCCTCCTTGGCGACGGCCTGCGCCTCCTCCTCCTGCGACCGGTAGCAGAAGGCCACGTCGAAACCGTCGGCGGCGAGCCGCTGGACCACGCTGCGGCCGATCCCGCGGGAGCCTCCCGTGACCAGCGCGACGCGCCGGGTGTCTGCGGACATCATGACCTCTCGTCGGTTGTCGTTTCGGCCCCGGCCGCCCGGGCCGGGGCCGGGCGCAGGGCGAGCGTGAGCTGCCCGACCTCCAGGACGGGCCGGCCGGCCACGGTGCTGCCGCCGGCGGTGATGACGGTGTCGCCGAGGTCCCGGACCATCCGGACCTCGTGGACGAGGAGCGAGCCCGGGGCGACGGGGGCGATCGCGCGCGCGTCGCGCACCCCGGCCAGCAGGGCGACGCTCCCCGCGAGCACGTCCGGGTTGGGCCGCTCCCAGCACGCCAGCAGCACCGCGGCCTGGGCCCAGGACTCCAGCAGCATCCCCAGCGGGTACGTCCGCTCGTCCCGTGCCGCCCCGCCGTCGAGGGCGTGGAAGCCGGGTGCGGCGGCGCCGACCGACCGGTGGGCGATGAGCCGCCGCCCCGGTTCCACCTCCGCCACGCGGTCCACCAGCAGCGCCGGGGGGCGGTGCGGGATGACCGACGTGACCGGGGCTGTCGTGTTCACGGCTTCTCCTGCGGGTAGTGGAGGGAGATCTCGGCGGCGGGCCGGGCGTCCGCGCTGACCGCCGCGATCGCCCGGATGCCGTCCCCGGACCGTTCGATCCGCGCCTCGACGAGCAGTTCCTCGCCCGGCCGTACGGGGCTGAGGAAGCGCGCCTTCTTCACCACGACGGGGTGGTCGCGGGGCACGCCGGCGCCGGCGGCCAGGTCGTAGACGTACTGCACGAGGCTGAAACCCGGCACCAGCGGGAAGCCGGGGTAGTGCCCGGCGAGGAACGGGTCGTCGGCGGGCACGGTGACCCGTCCGCGGACGGTCTCCTCGGCGGGCCGCGGCGCGGCCGGGCCGTCCGCCGGGCCCGGGTGGGCTCCGGTCAGGCCGAGCGCCTCTTCGAGCGTCATGGTCGTCCTCCTCATCCGCCGAGCAGCGCGCAGCCGACCGTGCCGTCCCGGTCGATGCCGGTGACCAGGGCGAGCGCCCCGTCCGGCAGCCGGCCCTCGCCGGCCAGGGCGAGGACTGCCGCGGTCTGGAAGCCGGTGGCGGCGGCCGAGGTGTCGCCGAGGAGCGGCCGGCACCGGATCCACTCGGGCTCGGCGCCGGCGGGCAGGGCGTGCCGGACGGCGTCCTCCTCCCCGTCGGCGCCGAGCGGCACGGCGAAGCGGACGCGTGCGGCGTCGGCCCCGGTCTCGTCCAGCAGGGCGCGTACGCACTCCGTCAGGGCCTCGCCCGCCTGCTCCGGCCGGTGGTAGGCGCGGAAGCGGGTGCCCAGCAGCCGGGCGAGCGGGGTGCGGCCCGCCTCGTGCGCGGCGGCGGCCGGTTCGAGCAGCCAGGCCGTGCCGCCCTCGCCGAGCGGCGGACGCGGGCCGCCTTCGGCGGCGTGCCACTCCAGCCAGGCCCGTTGCGTCGAGTACTCCTCGGCGGCCCCGCACAGCACCCGTTCGCAGTGCCCGCCGCGGTACAGCCGTGCCGCGTAGCCGAGGACGAGCAGGCCGGTCAGCCAGCCGCCCGCGATGGTGGTGTTGGGTCCCTTGATGCCGTGCCAGATGGCGCTCTGGCCCGCCGCGCGGTTCATCACGGTGTTGGGGAAGCGGGCCGGGTCGACGAGGTACGGGCGCTCCCCGGTGAGGGAGTCCCGGGTGAAGTCCATGATGCTCTGGACGCTGCCGGAGCCGGTGCCCAGGACCAGGGCGACGCGTTCCGGACGCTCGACGAGGGCGGGACCGCAGCCCTCCAGCAGCTGCCCGAAGGCGGACACGGCCAGCGCGGTCACCCGGTCCATGGTGCGGGTGCCCTTCCTGCCGAGGGCACCGGCGGCGGTGAAGTCCGGGACGAGGCCGGCCTGTGCGTAGGGTCCGGGGCAGGTGTCGTGGTCGAGCGCGGCGAGCGCGCTCGCGGCTTCCCGGATCCCGGCGCCGTACGCGGCGGCGCCGGCCCCGTACGGCGACACCGCGGACCAGGCGGAGAGGACGAGGTCGCCGGTGGCCGGGGGTCCGCTCGCCGGCCCGGCCGCCTCGGCCAGGGTGCCGGCGGCGGTCATGCCGTCCCCCGGCCGACCGCCTTGCCCGCCTTGCCGCTGAGCGCGTTGATCAGACGGTCGTCGAAGTCGACCAGGCTCCAGTCGCGGCGGTTCTCGATGACGGCCCAGCCGTGCGTGATGCGGCCGGTGGTGGTCGGCACGAGCATGCCGTCGCGCAGCACGTAGGTGTCCATGCGGGCGGTGTAGGTGAAGCGCTTGAAGATGTTCTCGACGGTGAAGACGGTGTAGAGCGTCTCCTCCATCCGGGCCTCGTCGAGGACGGTGATCCGGGAGTGCGGGACGACGGGGATCCAGTCCTGCTCGTCGAGCAGGGTCTTGATGGAGACCCCGCGGTCCTCCAGGAAGAGGTCGACGACCTCCTCCATCTGCCGCAGGTAGCCCGACATCTGCACGCGCTCGGTGAAGTGGCAGTAGAAGTACGGCATCCGCCAGGCCCAGCCGAAGGCGTTGCGGCCGGCGGTCAGCTGCTCCAGCGGGTCCGTGCCGGGCTGCACCGGGACGGGCTCGGCACCGGAACCGGCACCGGCGCCGAGCCGGTCGACGACGAACTCCGCGAGTTCGGCGGGCGGTTCCTCCACCTCGTGGCCGCGGGGGTCCAGGCGCAGCTGGACGGCGACCTTGGACACCACGGCCTTCACGGGCTCGCCGTCGCGCCGCACCGTCATCTCGACGACGAACCGCTGCCCGTCGCCCTTGCCGGGCGCGGGACGGACGACGGCGGTGGCGACGTCGTCGATGTGGAAGGCCGTGCGGATCTTGGTGTCGATGTCGGTGATGTCGACGCCGAGGCCGTGGCGCTCGTACAGCCGGCCGGCCGGGAAGCCGCGCTGCCGCAGGTGGTCGTAGACGGCCTCCTCCACCATGTAGTTGACGTGCTTGAAGCCGATCCAGGTGCAGATGTTGGACCCCTCGTAGCGGGGCCGGATCTCCAGCCGGGTCGAGCCGTCCGTGGCGGCGGTGCTGACGCTCATGTCATCTCCAGTCGGGAATGGGAGGCCGCGGCGGCGTGCCGCGCGGGAGAGGGGCCTGCGGCGAGGAAGTCGCCCACCAGGCGGGTGACGAGGCCGGGGTTCTCCACCATGGGGAAGTGCCGGCATCCGTCGAGGAGTTCGAAGCGGGCTCCCGGGACGCTCCCGGCGAGCGCCCGGCCGTCTTCGGCCCGTGCCGCGATGTCCTTCTCGCCGGACAGCACCAGCAGGGGGGAGCGGACCGCCCCCAGGTCGAGGAAGGGCGTGCGCAGGTACGACTCGAAGAACCGCATCCAGCCGTAGGGGCCGATCTGGTCGCGCAGCCGGAGGGCCATCCAGTCCCGGTGCGCCTTGGCGAACCGCGCGGTCCCGCCGACCTCCAGCGCCTCCTCGAAGACCCGGTGGAAGTCGTTGAGGTAGTACGAGATCACCGACCAGTCGAAGTCCCGCGGGCTGGACCGGTAGAAGGGGCTGATCAGCACCGTGGGCCGGGGCGCGACCAGCCCGGCGGCACTGGCCTCGGTGAGCAGGTTGGCGGCGTAGGAGTGCGCGACGACCGCGTCGTACGGCTGACCCGGCGGCTCTTCCAGCAGGTCGACGAGGTACTGGGCGGGCTGGGGCAGGGCGCCCCAGCCCTCGCTGCCGGTCATGGCCCGCCAGGGCAGCTCCACGTCCCACAGTTCCAGCCGCCCGTCGGCGCGGGCCGCGAACGGGTCCCACACCGAGGGCCTGCCGCCCAGCCCGTGCAGCAGGAGCACCCGCAGCGGGTCGTCGTGGGCGGCGGGCCTGCGCAGCCGCGGGGTCACGGCTGTCATGCGGCCGTGCCCTGTTCGTATCTGCCGAGGATCACCACGGCGTTGTTGCCGGCGAAGGCCAGTGCGTTGTTCTGCACGATCCGTACGTCGGCGGCGCGTGCCTCGTTGGGCACGGGGTCGACGCCGCACTCCGGGTCCGTCCGCCGGTGGTTGATGGTCGGCGGGATGAACCCCTCGGTGATGGCCAGCGCGCAGGCGGCCGAGGCGAGGGCGCTGGCGGCGCCCATGGTGTGGCCGAGCATGGACTTGATGGAGACGGTCGGCGGCGGCTCGGCGAACACCTGGCGGATGGCCCCGGCCTCCGTGACGTCGTTGGCCTTGGTCCCGGTGCCGTGCGCCGAGATGAAGTCGATGTCCTCCGGTTTCACCCCCGCGTTGCGGTGGGCCAGTTCGATGCAGGCGGCGAGGCTGTCCTGGTCCGGGGCGACCGGGTGGTGGGCGTCGCAGTTGAGCCCGTAGCCCAGGACCTCGGCGTAGATGCGGGCACCGCGCGCCAGGGCGGACTCCAGACTCTCCATGAGCAGGATGCCGGCCCCCTCCCCGGTGAGGATGCCCCGGCGGTCGGCGTCGAAGGGCTGGCACACCTCGGGGGCGATGGTGCCGAGCCGGTAGAAGCCGGTGAAGGTCTTGCGGCACACCGCGTCGGCTCCGCCGGACAGGGCGACGTCGGCCTCGCCGGAGCGGATCGCGTCGAAGCCGGAGCCGATGGCGTAGTTGCCGGCGGCGCAGGCGGTCGGAATGGTGACCGCCTCGACGTCGCGCAGCTCCAGTTCCCGCACGATGCTGCTGGACAGCAGCCCGGCGGCGGACCGGCGCGCCACCACCGGGTCCAGCTGCTCCGGCCCGGAGGCGAGCTGGGCGGCCATGAGGCCGTCGAGGTCGTGCGACTCGCCGTCGGTGGTGCCGACGGAGACGAGCACCCGGCGGGAGCGGAGCTCGTCCAGGCCCATGCCCGCGTCGGACACGGCCATCCGGGCCGCCGCCACGGAGAACTGGCCGGCCCGGCCCAGCTCCTTCGGATCGATGTTCTCGATCCACTCGGCCGGGTCGAAGCCGTCGATCTCGCAGCCGTTGGCGTAGGCGTATCCGGTCGTGTCGAAGGACGTGATCGGCTTGACGCCGCTGCGGCCGGTGCGAAGCCCGGACAGGAACTCCGCGGCTCCGGTGCCGATGCTGGTCACCGTTCCCAGACCGGTGACGACGACCCGGTGCGGTCGCCTGCGCTCGCTGCTCATCGGTGTCCCCTCTGTCGGCATCTCTGTCGGCGTCCGCGCGGGGCGGCTACTTGGACAGGCCTTCCTGGACGACGGCGACCACGCCGTCCAGATTGACCATCCGGACGAGCTCGGTCTGGTCGATCTCGATCTGGAAGGTGCGCTCCAGGGACGAGAGGATCTCGATCGCCCCGAGGGAGTCGGCGTTGTGGTCCTCCTTGAAGAGGCTGGTGTCCGTCACCTCGGCGGGCTCGATCTCCAGGATCTCGCAGACGATCTCCTTGATCTGGGCGCGCTGTTCGGCGGTGATGGCGACCGTGCTGGGCATTTCGCCTCCAAGTGACGTGGTGGAGCGGACGGTCAGGAGTCTTCTCGGCGGCGCTGACACGGAACTGACGCGCTGCTGACTCGCGCGGACAGGGAAACCGACGGCACGCCCGGCCTGTTCGGAAGCGTCCGTCCCCTGCGTTGTTCGGCGCTGGCTGAAACACCTGGTGGGCCGCGGCCGCCCGCGTCAAGGTGGTCGACCGACACCTTCACGCCCGTCCGCCCCGCCTGGAGAAGGCATTGAGCCCCCGCCTCGCATCCCGCCGGATCACCGTCGTCGTCACTCCCACCCCGGGGCTGGACGACGCCGCGTCGCGCACCGCGCTGCTGACGGCGACGGCCCGTGTGCTCGGCATGGCGCCGGATGGGCTGCGCCTGGGGCACGAGCCCGGTGGCCGCCCGCTGCTGACCGGGCTCGGGGACGACGTGCGGGTGAGCCTGAGTCACGGCCGCGGAGTCGCCGCGCTGGCGCTGACGGACCTGGGGCCCGTGGGGGTCGACGTGGAGGTGCCGCGGCCGGTGGCCGCGCAGCGCCTGGCCGACCGGTGGTTCGGCGGCGCCGAGGCCGACTGGCTGCGCTCCCGCCCCGGACACGCGCGCGACCTGGCGTTCTTCTGGTTGTGGACGCACAAGGAGGCCATGGGCAAGGCCTGCGGGACCGGCCTCGCCCGGGGCGGCCTGGAGCGGCCCGGACCGCTGCCGCGCCACTGGCCGCCGCCGTACGCGCCGGTGCACCGGCTCAGGCCGCTGTCCCGTCCGGCCGGCCGGCCGGACCGCGCGGGATTGGCGGTCGCCGCTCCCCTGGTCGGGCCGGGCGCCGTGCTCGCCGTCGCGGCACTCGGCCCGCGGGCGTGCGGCGCCCCCGTGGACGTCCGGCTGTGCCCGGCACCGCACGGGCGATCCGGCAGTGGGCGTCCGGCGGGCGGCGCGGGGACCGAGGACGCCTGCCATGCCGCGAGCGCGCGAGCCACCCACCCGAGTCGAAGGGAACTCCCGACATGAGCGGCGGGTTCATCGCCATTTTCATCATCCTGATCGTCGTCCTCGGCATCAGCATGAGCACGGTCGCCTACTTCACCCTCCAACGGCATCGCACGGACGCCGTGGCCATGACCGGGTACCGGCGGCTGGCCGAGGAGGCCGTGGCCCGGCAGGAGGCGCTGCAAGCGGAGCTCCGGCAGATGACCGACCGCCTGTGCGCCGTGGAGTTCCTGCTGCGCAGTGTCGACGAGGGCTGAGTCCCTTACCCGCGCACCCGAGCCGCCGGCCGACGGCCGGCCACACCCCAGCGACCAGGGAGACCGATTGATGAACAGCACACCGCCGCACGGCGCCGACGACGTCGTCGTGCTGAGCAGGGTGCGCCGGGACTACGGCACCGAGCGCACCCGGGTGGCCGCGCTCGACGACGTGTCGATCGGTTTCCGCCGCGGCACCTTCACCGCAGTGATGGGGCCGTCCGGCTCCGGCAAGACCACGCTGTTGCAGTGCGCCGCGGGCCTGGACCGGCCGACGTCGGGCTCGGTCGTCCTGGACGGGCAGGAACTGTCCGGCATGGGCGAGCGGAAGCTCACCAGGCTGCGCCGCGAGCGCATCGGCTTCGTCTTCCAGTCCTACAACCTGCTGCCCGCGCTGACCGTGGAGGACAACGTCACCCTGCCGCTGCGCCTGGCGGGCCGCAGGCCCGAACGCGGCGGTGTGCAGCGGGTACTGGAGCAGGTGGGGCTCGGCGACCGCCGCGGGCACCGGCCGGACGAACTCTCCGGCGGCCAGCGGCAACGCGTCGCCATCGCCCGCGCGCTGATCACGAACCCGGCCGTCATCTTCGGCGATGAGCCGACCGGCGCGCTGGACACCCGCACGGCGCTGGAGGTGCTGCGGCTGCTGCGCGCCGCGGTGCGCGACGGGGGGCAGACGGCCGTCGTCGTCACCCACGACCCGGTGGCCGCCTCCCACGCCGACCGCGTGGTGTTCCTCGCCGACGGCCGGATCGCCGACGAGCTGCACGCCGCCTCCGCCGACACGATCGCCGAACGCATGACCCACCTCGGCGCGTGGGGCGAGCAGCCCGGCGCCCAGTACGCCGGAGGAACCGTCTGATGTTCGGCCTGGCCCTGCGGACCCTGAGGTTCCGCAAGGGAGGCTTCCTCGCCTCCTTCGTCGCCCTGTTCTTCGGGGCGGCGATCGTCGCTGCCTGCGGTGGCCTCATGGAGACCGGCATCCGGGCCAACGCCTCGCCCCAGCGGTTCGCCGCCGCCCCCGTCGTGGTCACCGGCGACCAGGTGTTCGACGAGGTGCTGCCGGAACGCGCCCGGATCCCCGGCTCCCTCGTCGACCGGATCGCGGCACTGCCGGGAGTCGAACGGGCCCTGCCCGACGTGTCGTTCGCGGCCACCGCGCTCGACGGCGACCGGACCGCGTCCGGCGGCGGCAAGCTGACCGGGCACGGCTGGTCCTCCGCCCGGATCAGCGGCGCCCCGCTCGTGGCGGGCGCCGCACCGCGACGGGCCGGCGAAGCGGCCCTCGACGCCCGGCTGGCCGGCCGGCTCGGGCTCAAGGCCGGTGACGACCTGCGGCTCGTGGTGGCCGGCGGCACCGCGTCGGTCCGGGTGAGCGGTGTCGTACGGTCCACGGCCGGGACCGCGACGGCGGTGTACTTCACCGACGCGGAGGCCGCGCGCCTGCTCGGAGCGCGGGGGCAGGTCGACGCCGTCGCCGTCTTCCCCGAACCCGGGGTCGGCGCGGGTGCGTTGCGCGAGCGTGTCGCCCCCGTGCTGAAGGACACCGGCGCGCGGGCGGTGACCGGTGACGAGCGCGGCACCGCCGAGTTCCCGCAGGCGCTGGAGGGCGCGACGCGGCTGATCTCGATGTCGGCGGTGTTCGGCGGGATCGCCGTCATGGTCGTGGTGTTCGTCGTCGGCTCCACCCTCGCCGTGCTGGTCCAGCAGCGGATGCGGGAGATGGCCCTGCTGCGGGCGGTGGGATCGCTGCCCGGCCAGATCCGGCGCATGGTCGCGGGCGAGACCCTGGTGGTCGGCGTCCTGGCGACCGCGCTCGCCCTGGCGCCCGGCCGCACGGCCGGCCGGCTGATGCTGGAGCAGATCGCCGACGGCGGCGTGGTGGCGCCGCAGGTCGCCTATCGCGCCGGGTGGATCCCCCTGGTCGCCGCCGCCGGAGCCGCGCTCGCGGCGGCCCTGGCCGCGGCCTTCATCGCCTCCCGCCGCGCCGCGCTGGTCCGGCCCGCCGCCGCCCTCGCCGAAGCGGGTCTGCAACAGCGCTGGCTGAGCGCGCCCCGGTTGGTGTGCGCGCTGCTCTGCTTCGCGGGCGGCACCGCCCTGGCCGTGGTCACCGCCACCGTGATGCCCGCCTCGGTCGCCTCCAGCACGGCCGGACCGTCCGCCATGCTGTGGGCCTCCGGCATCGCGCTGGTCTGCCCGGGGCTGACCCGGGTGCTCGCCGCCGCCCTGCGCCCGCCGCTGCGTCTCTTCTCCGGCCTGGCGGGCCGCCTGGCCGCGGACAACGTCCGTGCCCGGCGGATCCGGACGGCCGACGCGGTCACCCCGGTGATGCTCGCCACGGGCCTGGCCACGGCGCTGGTCTACCTGCAGACCAGCCAGCACGAGGCGGCCCCGGACGCGGCGTCCGCGTTCGACGGGGCTCAGGCCGTGATCGGTTCGTCGACCGGCGGGCTGTCCCCGGAGCTGCTCGACGAGGTCGCCGCCCTGCCGGGCGTGTCGGGCGTGTCCGCGTACGTCCCGGACGGCGCCTTCGTCGTGGCCCCGGCGGGTGCGGGCGCGGCGGGAGGCCGGGACGCGGTGACGCGCCCGGATGGGGACCCCGACAGCACCGAACTGCCCGTGCGGGGCGTCTCCCCCCAGGGGATCGGCTCCGCCCTGCACGTCACCGCGGCGCAGGGCTCCTTCGCCGAGTTGCGCGGTGACACGATCGCGCTGCCCGCCTCGCTCACCGACGAGGCGGGTCGGGGCGTGGGCGACTCCGTCGTGGCGGTGCTCGGCGACGGAGTCCGGGTCACGGTGAAGGTCGTCGCCTCCCACGAGCCGGCCGGCGGAGCCGGGACCGCGTTCCTGCCCGCCGACCTGATGCTGGAGCACTCCACCAGCGGCCCGGCCCCCCAGCTGCTCGTCTTCGCCGGGCAGGGCGTGTCCGGCGAGCGGCTGCAGGAGTCGCTGCGCACGCTGCGGGACACCCGTCCCGGGCTGCTGGTGTCGGGCCCCGCGGAGGCGGAGGTCGCCGCCGAGGACGCCTCGACCGGCGCGTGGATCAACTACATGCTGGCCGCGACCATCATCGGCTACGCGGTGATCTCCCTGGTCAACACCCTGGTCGTGGCCGCGTCCGAGCGGCGTGGGGAATTCGCGCTGCAACGCCTCGTGGGAGCCACGAGGGGGCAGGTCATGCGGATGATGACGGTCGAGGCGCTGCTGGTGGCCGTCATGGGCACCGTCCTGGGATCCGCGGTGGCCGCCGCGACGCTGGTCCCCTTCGCCCTCGCCCTCGCCGGCTCGTGGCTGCCCGGCGGCCCGGTGTGGATCTACCTGTCGATCGTGGGCTTCGTCGGCGCACTGACCGTCGCGGCCACGCTGCTGCCGGTCCGTTTCGCCCTGCGGTCCGGTCCGGCCGGGGCACCGGCCGCGCCCTGAGGTCCCGTCGCCGGTTCCGCTGCCGGCCGCCGCCTCACGGGGCGGCCGGCACGAAGGGCCGCAGCTCGGCGAACTCCTCGGGGTGGGCGACGATCCAGGACCAGTACGCCGGGATGGTGCGGGCGTACGCGCAGTAGTAGCGGCGCACCGTCTCCACCAGGCTGCGCAGCGTGCCCCGGGCGAGCGAGTCACCGCGCCACACCAGGAGCAGTTCCGTGCTCTGCGTGCCGCGGACCGGCACCAGGGACACCTCCCGGGTCGCGCCCGTGGGGGTGGTCAGCGCGGCCGCGCCGGCGTCCCGCACCCAGTTCATGGCCTCGTGATGGCCGTCGACGTAGTGCAGCACCTCGGGGTCCGTCCCGGCGAACCTGGTGAACAGGTGCTTCTCCAGGGGGTGGAACCAGTGGTGACGCGCGTAGCGGACCCAGCTCAGCCCGGACAGGTCCCGCGTGCTCACGGCGCTCCGGCCGGCCAGCGGGTGCTGCGGCGCCACCGCAAGCCACACCGGTTCGCGGGCGACGACCGTCTTGGCGAGGGGCAGGTCGAGGACGCCGGCCGACGCGACCGGCGCCATGCTGGGCACGAGCGCGGCGTCGAGCACACCGCTGCGCACCGCCTTCACGGCGGATCCCGGGTCGAGGGTCTCGGTCTGCACCTCGATGACGGGCAATGCGTCCTGAAGTACCGTCCGCAGCGACGGAGGAGTCCATTCCGTATTTCCGAAGCGGAACACGTCCGAGGCATAGGCGGTCGCTTCGGCAACCACCAGATCGGCCTGCCGTACCAGGTCGGCGAGCATGGGGAGAAGCCGCTCGCCCAAAGCGGTGGGGGTCACTCCGGAACGGGTCCTGACGAAGAGTTCGCCGCCGATCGCCTTTTCGATCCGCCGTAATTGCGCGGTCAGGCTCGACTGCGGCAGATTCAGCTCGACGGCGGCTTTCGATATACTCCCGGCGCGATCGATGGCCGTGACGATTCTGGCATGCCGCAACTCGACGTTCACGTATCCCCCGTTCACGACCGGCCCCTGCGGACGTCCACCTGGCGAAAACCAGGGACTGTCGACACGCTAACAGGGTGGAGTGACTCCGTCCATATCATTCCGCGGGGCCGGGGAAAGGCCGTCGGGACGACAGCCGAGCCGAGTTCAGCGCATCGCCGGGGCGGAACCCAGCAGCGTGCGGCGCGGCTCGCCGAGTGTCTCGTCCTGCCGGAGAATCGCCTGATAGGCATGGTGCAGCGCGCGGCCCGGCTCGAGTCCCAGATCGCCGGCGAGGCGGCGGCGCGCCCCGTGGAAGACCTCCAGGGCCTCGGCCTGACGGCCGTCCCGGTAGAGGGCCAGCATCAGCAGTTCGCTGAGCCGCTCCCGGCCGGAGTGCTCCACGGCCAGCTGCCGCAGCTCGGAGACGGACACCCGCGCCGCGTCGACGGACAGCTGGGCCGCGGTGAGGTCCTCATAGGCGGTGATACGGCGTTCTTCCAGGTGGGCCGCCTGGATCCGGCAGCGCATCCCGTCGCAGGTGTCCGTCAGCGCCGGGCCGCGCCACAGGCCCAGCGCGGCCTCCAGCGTGTCGATGGCCCGCACGGGGTCGCGCTGGACCAGTGCGGCACCGGCGTCGGCCAGCTCCAGGAAGCGGTGCGCGTCCACGGTGTCCGCGGGCGCGTCGAGCACGTACCCGCTGCTGACGGTCCGCAGCAGCCCGCTGCCGCTGCCCTCCGTCATCGACTGGAGCAGCTTGCGCAGCCGGCCGACGTTGGCCTGCAGCGCGTTGCGCGCGTTGGCCATGGGCTGGTCGGCCCACAGCTCGTCCACCAGCTGGTCGGCCGTGACCGGCACGCCCGGGGACAGCGCGAGCATCGTCAGCACCACGCTCGCCCGCTTCGAGGCCATCGTGTACCGCTTGTTCTCGTACGAGAGGAAAAGCGGGCCGAGAACGTTGATTTCCACAGTCGGAACCCCCATGTCAACAACGGACATGGCACATCATGCGCGAAGTCACCCGGTCGGGGGAAATACCATCTCGGCCGCTCCGGCATAACGCATCAGTATGGCTTCGCACCCGCTGTCACCTGCGGCGTTCATGTGTAAGAAAAACCCTACACGTGTTTCGCCGAGAAGTTTTCGAAGATCCACCCGACAGCATTACGAGTCCCTCTGACAGCGCGCTGACATCGCGTCGATTACCTGCCCGGGCGAGCTCTCCCATAACCCTCATCTGCAATGTTCACCGGACGCTTAAGGACCTCGTGCACACGTTCGCGGTCCGCCTAGAGTCACTCTTCGGTGGCGCCACCCCCGGAATTTCTACCGAAGGAGTCATCCGTGCTCAACAGAGTTGTGATCGTGGGCGGCGGGACGGCCGGCTGGATGACGGCCTCGTATTTCAAGGCCGCGTTCGGCGACCGCATCGACATCACCCTGGTCGAATCCGGGAACGTCAGCACGGTCGGCGTCGGCGAGGCCACGTTCAGCGACATCCGTCACTTCTTCGAGTTCCTCGGGCTCAAGGAGAAGGACTGGATGCCGGCCTGCAACGCCACGTACAAGCTGGCGGTCCGGTTCGAGAACTGGCGTGAGCCGGGGCACTACTTCTACCACCCGTTCGAGCAGATGCGGTCGGTCAACGGCTTCCCGCTGACCGACTGGTGGCTCAAGGAGGGCCCCACCGACCGGTTCGACAAGGACTGCTTCGTCATGGCGTCGGTCATCGACGCCGGGCTCAGCCCCCGCCACCGCGACGGCACCCTCATCGACCAGCCCTTCGACGAGGACGCGGACGAGATGCACGGGTTGACCATGTCCGAGCACCAGGGCAAGACGCAGTTCCCCTACGCCTACCAGTTCGAGGCGGCGCTGCTCGCCAAGTACCTCACCCGGTACGCGGTGGAGCGCGGCGTGCGGCACATCGTCGACGACGTGAACAAGGTCGAACTCGACGAGCGCGGCTGGATCTCCGGCGTACGGACCGCGGAACACGGCGAGCTCACCGGCGACCTGTTCATCGACTGCACCGGCTTCCGCGGCGTCCTGCTCAACCAGGCGCTGGAGGAACCGTTCATCTCCTACCAGGACACGCTGCCCAACGACAGCGCGGTCGCCCTCCAGGTGCCGATGGACATGGAGCGGCGCGGCATCCTGCCCTGCACCACCGCGACGGCCCAGGACGCCGGCTGGGTCTGGACGATCCCGCTGACCGGCCGGGTCGGCACCGGGTACGTGTACGCGAGGGACTACCTCTCCCCGGAGGAGGCCGAGCGCACCCTGCGGGAGTTCGTGGGCCCGGCCGCGGCGGACGTCGAGGCGAACCACATCCGCATGCGCATCGGCCGCAGCCGGAACTCCTGGGTGAAGAACTGCGTGGCCATCGGCCTGTCCAGCGGGTTCGTCGAGCCGCTGGAGTCGACGGGGATCTTCTTCATCCACCACGCCATCGAACAGCTCGCCAAGAACTTCCCGGGCGAGGACTGGAACCCGGTCCACCGCGACCTCTACAACAAGGCCGTCTCCCACGTCATGGACGGCGTACGGGAGTTCCTGGTACTGCACTACGTCGCGGCGAAGCGGTCGGACACGCAGTACTGGCGGGACACCAAGACCCGGACCGTCCCCGACCCGCTCGCCGAGCGCATCGAGAAGTGGAAGGTCCAGCTGCCGGACTCGGAGTCGATCTTCCCCTACTACCACGGGCTGCCGCCGTACTCCTACATGTGCATCCTCCTCGGCATGGGCGGCATCGACCTCGCGCCGTCACCGGCGCTCGCCCTGTCCGACGGCACCGCCGCCCGCCAGGAGTTCGAGCGGATCAGGGAGAAGACGGAGCACCTGGTCAAGGTGCTGCCCCCGGCCTACGACTACTTCACCCGGCTGGGCTGACCTGTCCCGGCGAGGAAAGGACCCTTCCCGGCATGGACGTCCTCAGCCTGTGGCCGCGCCTCCCGCACGCCGTGGCGGCCCTGTCCGTGTTGTTGGTGATCGCAGCAGCGGGGCGGGCGGCCGCCCGGCTGCTGCGCCAGCCCGCGGTCATCGGCGAGGTGACGCTGGGCCTGCTGGCCGGGCCCGTCGTGCTCGGCCTGCTGGGCCGGGAGACGTTCGGCACCCTGATGCCCGGCCCGGTGCTCCACCTGGTCGGACTCGCCGCCGAGGCCGGGCTCGTGTTCTTCCTGGTCGGTCTGGCCCACGAACTGCGAGCCGGGCCGGCCGGGCCGGCGCACCGCGGCGCGACCGCGCTGACCGCGGGCGCCCTGGCCGCCCCGCTGCTCACCGGCCTGCTGCTGGTCGGCTGGATCCGGCTGACGGACGACACGGCGGCGCGCGGCGACGCACCGCTGTCCGCGTTCGTCCTGATGGTCTGCGTGGCGATGTCCATCACGGCGGTGCCCGTGCTGGCCAGGATCCTGTCGGACCGCGGGATGGCCGAATCGGCGGCGGGCCGGCTGGCCCTGACCTCCGCGATCGTCATCGACGCGGTCGGCTGGCTGCTGTTCACCGCCGCGGTCGGTCTCGGTTCCGGCGACCTCATGGACGTACTGCGCTGCCTCGGGGCCTTCGGGGTGGGCGCGTTGTGCACGGCAGCCCTGCGGTACGCGCTGCGCACCCGTGCCGCCGAGCGGCTGGGCGCACGGCTGCCGGCGGCCGCGGCCGTGCTGCTCGGCGCGGCGGCCCTCGGCGTGGCGCTCGCCATGGAGCACCTCGGCATGACCGCCGTCCTCGGCGCCGCGATGGTCGGCTTCTGCGTTCCGGGCGGGAAGTCCACGCCCTGGACGCACGCCGTGGCGGCCGTGTCCCGGACGGGGCGGGTGCTCGTCCCCACGTTCTTCGTGGTCTCGGGGATCACCCTCCTCGAGGACGTCTCCCTGACCTCCTCCTGGACGCTGATCGCCTGGACCGTCGTCCTCGGCTGCCTCGGCAAGTGCGTCGGCTCCTACGCCGGCGCCCGCCTCGACGGCCGGCCGCACGGCCTGGCCGCACGGATCGCCGTCCTCATGAACACCCGCGGCCTGACCGAACTGATCATGGTCCAGGCCGGCTACAGCGCGGGCATCCTCTCCGCCCCCCTGGTCCTGGCGCTGACGGTGATGGCGCTGGTGACCACCGCCATGACGGGCCCGCTGCTGAACCTGCTCGATCGCTCGCACCCCCTGCCCGGTGCAGAGCCGGTTCCTCTCCCGACAGAAAGCGGTACGCGATGACCGACCCCGCTGTCCGGACACCACCCGTCCGCCAGGCGACCCCCGGCGGCTTCCGGGCGATGATGAGCGGCTTCCCCACCGGCGTGTGCATCGTCACCTGCACGGCCCCCGACGGTGCGCCGCGCGGGATGACCTGCTCGTCGCTGTGCAGCGTCTCCCTGACGCCGCCGACGCTCCTGGTGTGCCTGCGTGACGGCAGCCCCACCCTGGAAGGCATTCTCGACAGTGGCGGGTTCGCGGTGAACCTGCTGCACGAGGGCGCCCAGGAGGCCGCCGAGCTCTTCGCCTCCGGAGACCCGCGCCGCTTCGACCTGCTGCCCTGGGAGCGGTCCCCGGAGGCGGCCGGGCCGCACCTCGTCCGGGACGCCCACACGGTCGCCGACTGCGAGGTGGTGCTGACCCAGAAGATGGGCGACCACGTCACGGTGTTCGGCGAGGCCCGCGGCATCCGCCACCGGCAGCCCCGCCCCCCGCTCCTGTACGGCCTGCGCCAGTTCCGCTCCTGGCCCGCCGCCTGACCCCGATCACGGCGAACCCCCGGCACCCACCAGGTGCCGGGGGTTCGCCGTGATCCCGCGGAGGGCCGTCGAAGGCGGAGTCGACCGCCGTGTCGCGATGACCCGGGCGGCCCGGCGACTCGTCGGTCCTCACCAGCTCCTGACGTCCGACCGGCGGGGCGGGGCGGAGAGCGCGCTGCTCGGGCGCCCCGGGCGGCGGCTAGTGCTGTGACCAGGAAGGTTCGCCGGGGTGGCGATTGGAGCGGTGGGATGGGCGGTGACGTCCGTTCCGATCGCTGGAGGCATAGCGGCCGAGCCTGTGCGGGTACGCCGACCGACCGATCACGAAGGGCAGAAGCTGCAGCAGATCGTGCGCCGGGGCAGTACCGAACCGGTGCGCTACCGACGCGCGATGATGCTGCTGGCGTCGGCCGGCGGGAACCGCGTCCCGGTGACCGCGCGGCTGGCCCAGGCCGACGAGGACACCGTGCGGGACGTGATCCACCGGTTCAACGAGATCGGCCTGGCCTGTCTGGATCCTCAGTGGGCGGGAGGCCGTCCCCGCCTGCTCACCCCTGACGACGAGGACTTCCTCGTCCAGACGGCCACCACCCGCCCCACCAAGCTCGGCCACCCCTTCACCCACTGGTCAATCCGCAAACTCGCCGCCTACCTGCGCCGCGGCATCACCTTTCAGCACACCAAGACCTGGAAGGAGTCCCCCGACCCCGACCGCGACGCCGAACTCGACCGCATCGAGCAGGTGCTGGACCGCTTCCCCGACCGGGTCTTCGCCTTCGACGAGTTCGGACCGCTCGGCATCCGTCCCACCGCGGGCTCCTGCTGGGCGAAGCAGGGCAAGCCCGGCCGGCTCCCGGCGACCTACCGCCGCACCCACGGCGTCGCTTGCTTCCACTGCTGCTGCTCCGTCGGCGACGACGCCCTGTGGGGCGTCAACCGCCGCCGCGAGGGCACCGCCAACACCCTGGCCGCACTGAAATCGATCCGCGCCGCCCGACCCGACGGCGCACCGATCTGCATCATCCTGGACAACCTCTCCGCCCACACCAGCGCGGACATCCGGCGCTGGGCGAAGAAGAACAAGGTCGAACCGTGCTTCACCTCGACCTAAGCCTCTTGGGCCAACCCGATCGAGGCCCACTTCGGCCCGCTGCGGCAGTTCACCCTCGCCAACTCCCGCCACCCCGACCACGTGGCCCGGACCCGGGCCCTGCACCACTGCCTGCGCTGGCGCAACGCCGATGCCCGCCACCCCGACGTCCTCGCCGCCCAACGCAAGGAACGCGCCCGCATCCGCAGCGAGAAGGGCATCCGCTGGGGCGGACGCCCCCTCACATCCGCCGCCTGACCAACCAGGCGTACCTCCCGGGTCAGGGCAGCAGGTAGCCCAATTTCTGTCCGGTCGCGGACGCAGCGATGAGTTTCTTTGGCCCGGAGAGTCTCACCACCGTTGTCGACAACACAGGAGAAACAGATGGCTCAGCTACTGAGAGTCCAAAACTTCACCGTCTCGAGTGACGGGATCGGTGCCGGTGAGGACCAGAGCCTGGAGAGGCCATTCGGCCACGTCGATCCCGGGAGGCTGTTCGCCTGGGCCGGCACCACGGCAAGCTGGCCCAGGCGCACTGCCCCCGGGGGGAGCCGAGGTCTTGACGACTACTTCACCCGGGACTTCGCCCACAACATCGGTGCCGAGATCATGGGCCGCAACAAGTTCGGTCCCCAGCGCGGGCCCTGGCAGGATTACGAGTGGCGCGGCTGGTGGGGTGACGAGCCGCCGTTCCGCACCCCGGTGTTCGTCATGACCCACCACAAGCGCCCGTCGTTCACGCTGTCCGACACCACGTTCCACTTCATAGACGGCGACCCGGTCACGGTCCTCGAGCAGGCGCGGGAGGCGGCGCAGGGCAAGGACGTCCGACTCGGCGGCGGGGTCACCACCATCCGGCAGTTCCTCGAGGTCGACCTCGTCGACACCCTGCATGTGGCGGTCTCGCCGGTGAAGCTCGGGTCCGGACTACGACTGTGGGAGTCCCCCGAGGAGCTGCTCGACCGGTTCCACCTGGAGGTCGTGCCCAGCCCGAGCGGCGTGACACACCACCTGTTCTGGCGCAAGTGACACGAGGCCCGCTCGGGATGTCAGCACGGCCGACGCGGTCGTTTCAGTGAACGATTGCGTAGTTGCGGGTGAGTTACCGATACAGCCTGCGGTACTCGCCCGCAGCTGTCGGACAGCCATCTGGGAGCGGGCCTGCTTGGCTGATGCGCGGTTCGAGGGCATCGCCCAGCTGAACGGGTTCGGATACGGCCCGCCGCGAACCACGACCTGCCGCAGCCTTGGTCCCTCCTGATTCGCCGGCCTGGGAACCCTGCCCGACTCAGCCACCACGCGCCCCCTGACGCGACGTCGGACGAACACCGCACATACAACCCGCTCCGGCCCCCGAACGCGACCACCAACCCGGTGAACCTTCCTGGTCACAGCACTAGGAAGCGTGCGGTACGGCGTCCCGGGCGAAGGGCTCGCGCCTGCGGCCCCTGGAGGGGACGGGCCGGCGGGTGAGCCTGCCGTCCAGGAGGGCCAGGCCGAGGGGGGTCACGGTGTGCAGCATCGAGTTGCGGATACGGCGGCTGGTGATCAGGCCGGTCTGCCGCAGCACGGCGGCGTGCTGGCTCGCGCCGGCCCGGGAGATGCCGAGCCGGTCGGCCAGTTCGGTGGTGGTGCACGCGGCACGCAGCACCCGCAGGGCGGCCGCCCGGGTCTGGCCGACCAGCGCCCCCAGCGCCTCGAGGGTCTCGTCGGGTTCGGCCCACAGGACCGCCGCCTCCTGGGCCTGCGGCGGGGCGGCGACCACCAGGGTCGGCTGACCGCCCGCCTCCCGCGGTCCGATGAGGTGCCCCGGCCGGTGGTTGAGGAAGACCGAGGGGGTGAGCGCCAGGCCCCGGCCGCCCAGCACCACGTCCTCCTCGGGCCCGCCGGGGACCTCCAGCACCGGCGAGGTCCAGGTGATCCGGGGGTGCATCGTGGACAGCAACTGCTCCACGCCGCCCGCCATCACGGTCCGGCCGCGTGCCTCGCACTCCGCCTCCAGGTAGGCGAGCACATTGCCCCAGTACGGTGCCACGGCCGCGCGCCAGATGCCCGGCAGGTCCGCCCCCGGCGCCCGGGGTGCCGGGGCCGGCCCGCTGTCCGCTCCGCCGTACTCCAGCGCCCGCCGGACCAGTTCGTCCACCTCCGCGCCGGACCCCTGCCGGCTGCGCGGCGCCCCAGGGGGCAGCCGTCTGGCCACCTGTTCCCGCCAGCGCGCGTACGGCGCGCCGACGCGGCGGCCGAGCAGCCCCGCCGCGAAGGCCGTCTCCACGAGCGGGCCGGCGCTGGTCCGCAGCCGGGTGCGGGCGAGATCGGCGGTGGAGAAATGGATACGTTGCACAGTCAGCCCCCGTTGTCCGCGACGGAAAGATGAGGACGCCGGTCCGTCCCGCGGGCGGCACCGGCGCACGAGACCGCGGCGCCGGCGGATCCGCTCAGGCGGTGCGCACGGGCGACCGTCCGTCCGCGCCCCGGACGCGGGCGGGTCCGTTCATGCTCCGGTCATCCGCTGACGCGCCGCTGACCGCCCTCTGACGCGAGGACCCGGCCGTCCTGGCACGGTCCGTCGCCGTGCACGGCCGCCAGGATCTCGGGCACGTTCAGCCGCAGGTCGAACGGCACGAGTTCGAAGTACCGCAACGCCTTGCCGTCCTGCGAGAGTTCGAGGGTCCCGACCACGATCCCGGCTCTCTCCAGCCGTTCCAGGTGCATGTAGAGCAGCGGCCGTGAGATCACCAGGCGCCGGGCGAGTTCGCTGACGTACATACGTCCCTCGGCGAGCTCGGCGACGATCCTCAGGCGCTGGGGGTGCCCGACGGCAGCGAGAACAGCAAGGAGTTCCTCACCGGTCATGACCCATCCCCCGCCGTCCGGTTTCCTTCCGGGCGAGACCCTCCCGCCCTCGGTCACTGTATGCGGTTCAGCGTTCCGGGAGATCTCTGATTCTCACGGCTCGGAAGTGAAGAATTCATACCGCCGGCCCTTTTTGATTCATATTGCCAAGCGGGAAGTCGCGCCCCTAGGGTTGTCCGCAGGCAGCGAAAGGCTTTCGGCCGGATATCTTCCGGACCCGGACGGCACGCCCTCGTCTCCACGACGTCCGCTGCCGTAGCCCGGCCCACGGCGCGTCCACATCCCCCGCGAGCGCCGTGGGCCGGGCTACCCCCTTTTCACCACCGCGGTGCCACGGCTCCCGTTCGCGCACGTCCGTTCCCGCGCCGTCGATCCGGAACTCCCGCATCCAGTCGGAGCGCGTGATTCCGATCTCCCGTCCCGGATTGAACCGGGGATACCGACCCGTTCGGCTATGAGAACTTCACACCCCCACGATGATTCCGACACTGTCTGGGCCCGGGGCGATCCGCCAGAATCACCGCCGAAACGATTCGTTAATCCGACTGGAGAATGTCAGACATGACGAACTCATCCGCTTCCCCCACCAGGTTCGGCGAGCCGGCGACCACAGGTGCCTCCCGCCCCACCGGACGCGGACTCGTGGTCGAGGACCTCGACGCGACGCCCGACCAGGCGGTCGCCCTGCTGTCCATCTGCATCGTCGCCGCTCCGGCCCTCAGCACACCCGCGGCGGCCGCACGGTTCGAGTGACCCGACGGGCGGGGGAGAACATGGTCATGGGAGAGACCGACGACAGACAGCCGTCCGGATCCGACGACGGAACACGGCTCGGCTTCAAGAGCCACCTGCGCGCCACCGTCGTTCCCGGTGAGGCCGCCTACCTGGTCTCGCACCGCGGTGTCACCGCACTCCGGGGAGACGCCGCGGAGATCCTGGTGCCGCTGCTGGACGGCAGCCGCAGCCCGGACGCCGTCCTGCGCGAGGCGACCGCCTCGCTCACCGCGGACGAGGCCGTCCAGGCACTGCGGACGCTCGACGCCTCCGGTCTGCTGCGACTGCGTCCCGCCCGGACGGACCCCCCGGCCGCCCCCTTCCCGCCCGACCCCGCCGCGGAGGCGTACTGGGACCTGGCCGGCCTCGACGGCGCCCAGGTGCCGGCCGCCCTCGCCCGCAGTTCCGTGCACGTCGTCGCGGCCGACGACGGCGACGCGGACGAACTACGCGCGGCCTGCCGCGCCTCGGGGCTCGCCCTCGCCCGCTCGGCCGACGACGCGGACCTCACCCTCGTCGTGACCGACGACTACCTCTCCCCCCGCCTGCGCGACGTCGATGCCGGGCACCGCGCGTCCAAGCGGCCCTGGCTGCTGGCCGGAACGGGATCCACGGCCTGCTGGGTCGGCCCCCTGTTCCAGCCGCACGAAGGCCCCTGCTGGCACTGCCTGGCCTCCCGCCTGCGGGGCCACCGCCGCTCCGAGGAGCCCCTGCGGCGCGCGCTCGGCCTGGCGGGGCCGCCCGTCCGCCCGCGCGCCGCCCTGGCCGCGGGCCGCTCCCTGACCGTGCAGCTGGCGGTGCTCGAAGCCGCCAAGTGGCTGGCCGGTCTCCGCGGGCCGACGCGGAACTGCGTGCACGTCCTGGACACCATCGGCCTGCGCGGCACCCTCCACCCCGTCACGCGGCTGCCGCAGTGCGCCGCCTGCGGGGATCCCGGACTGATGGCCCGCCGGAGCACCCGCCCGTTCGTTCCCCGCTCCCGCCCCAAGACCGGGCAGGACCTCAACGGGCACCGGGCGCTCAGCCCCGCCCGGATGCTGGAGCGCTACGGGTCCCTGGTCGACCCGGTCACCGGCATCGTCAAGGAGATCCGGCGAGCCCCGCGCAGCCCGGAGTTCGTCCAGGCCTTCCTCTCCGGCGAGAACCTCGCCATGCGCAGCCCGACCCTCGCGGGCGTGCGCGCCGGGCTGCGCTCCCTCAGCGGGGGCAAGGGCCTCACCGAGACGGAGGCCCGGGTCAGCGCCCTGGGCGAGGCGGTGGAGCGCTACAGCGGAACCCGCCAGGGCGACGAGCCGGTGGTCCGCGACTCCTACCGGGGGCTGGGCCCGGCGGCCGTCCACCCCAACGCCAGCCAGCTCTACGACGTACGGCAACTGCGGGACCGGGACCGCTGGAACGCCCGCGGCTCCCGGCTCCAGTACGTCCCGCCGGCGTTCGACGAGACCCGGCCCACCGACTGGACACCGGTCTGGTCGCTCACCGGGGGCACCCAGCGCCTGCTGCCCACCTCGATGCTGTACTTCAGCGAGGAGCCCTCACCGGACGGGCTGTGCGCCGACTCCAACGGCAACGCCGCCGGCAGCAGCCCCGAGGACGCCCTGGTCCAGGGCTTTCTGGAACTGGTCGAGCGGGACGCGGTGGCGCTGTGGTGGTACAACCGCACCCGGCAGCCGGCGGTCGACCTCGACGCCTTCGCGGAGCCCTATGTCGACCGGCTGCGCGAGGGATGCCGCGCGCTGCACCGCGAGGTGTGGGCGCTGGATCTCACCTCGGACTTCGGCATCCCGGTCGTGGCGGCCCTGTCACGCCGTACGGACAAGCCCGCCGAGGACATCGTCTTCGGCTTCGGCGCGCACTTCGATCCCCGCATCGCGCTGCGCAGAGCCCTGACGGAGATGGGCCAGCTCCTGCCCCTCGTCAGCGAGGTGACCCCGGCCGGCACCGGATACCTGGTCGACGACCCCGACGCCCTCGACTGGTGGCGTCACGCCACCCTCGCCGGCTGGCCCTACGTGACGGCCGATCCGGCCCTGCCCCGGTCCGGCCCGGACCACTGGACGTACACGCCCAGCACCGACCTGCGCGACGACGTGGCCGCGATCACCGAGGCGGTACGGCAGCGCGGGATGGATCTGCTGGTCCTCGACCAGACCAGACCCGATCTGGAGCTCCCCGTGGTCAAGGTGATCGTCCCGGGACTGCGGCACTTCTGGCCCCGGTTCGCCCCGGGCCGGCTGTACACCACGCCCGTGGCGCTCGGCAGACGCCCCCGGCCGACCCCCTACGAAGAGCTCAATCCCGTCCCTCTCTTCGTCTAACTCCTTTTACAAGCGCGGACATTCACGCCGACCACATAAACTCTGCACGCACGCACCTAGGTTCGAGGGACGAGACGGACAGGGTCAAACGGGCGGACGACGATGCCACGTCACGACGAGCACGATTCGCAGCAAGACACGCCTCAGGGGGACGAGGCGGCGCCGCCCGCACCCGATGTGCGGAACTTTCCCGCTCCCCGCCTCGCCCGCATCATCCTCACGGCCGCGCTGACCGGCTACCTGAGCGTCACGATCATCAACCTCGTCGGGACGGAACCTCGTCCTCCGCAACTGCTCGCCTCGCTCGGCTGCCTGGGCCTCATCTTCCTTCTGCAACTGAGGCACTCCGGCTCCGGGGCCCGCCGGGCCCCGGTACGGCAGCGGGCGCTGACCCTGTCGGCCCAGGCGTTGCTGACCTACCTGCCCATCACCGTGTTCCAGTCCCAGTGGGGCGCCATGGCGGGCTTCCTGGCCGGTTCCCTGCTGCTGCTCCTGCCCAGCCGGTGGGCCTGGCCCGCGTACGGCGCCGTCGGGCTCACCATGCTGATCCCGCCGACGCTGGAAGGGCGCAGCGTGCAGGAAACCGTCTACCTGTGCCAGTCGACCCTGCTGACCGGACTCGTCGTCTACGGCCTGTCCCGCATGGCCGAACTCGTCCAGGCGCTGCACGAGACGCGGGGCCAGCTGGCGGGCATGGCCGTCACCAAGGAGCGGCTGCGCTTCGCCCGGGACCTGCACGACCTGCTCGGCTACAGCCTCTCCGCCATCACGCTGAAGAGCGAGCTCATCCACCGGCTCATCCCGGCGCATCCGAAGCGGGCGATGGACGAGGTGCGGGAGGTCCTCACGATCTCCCGTCAGTCCCTCGCCGACGTCAGGTCCGTCTCCAGCGGACTGCGTCACATGTCCCTGGAGCAGGAACTGGGTTCGGCCCAGTCCCTGCTCCAGGCGGCGGACGTCGACGTACGGGTCGACATCCGGCTCGGCAAGCTCGACCAGCAGGTGGACTCGATGCTGGCCGCCGTCCTGCGGGAGGCAGTAACGAATCTGCTGCGTCACTCCCGGGCCGGCTCGTGCCGCATGGAGGCCGTCGAGGAGGCCGGATGGGTACGGCTGTCCGTGGTGAACGACGGAGTGGACCCGGCCTACCGGGACGCGTCGCCCGACAGCGGCAGCGGCCTCGGCAACCTCAGGGCGCGATTGCGGACGGCGTCCGGCAGGCTCACCGTCTCGCGCGGGCCCGCGGACACCTTCCGGCTGACGGCAGAGGCTCCCGCGCAGCCCCGCCAAGGGCTCGCCGCGCCGCGCCGCGGCCAGCGCTCCGCCCAGGACCCGGCCGCCTGACACGGCCCGGCACCGCGGCCGGCGACCGCGCCGGCCACCCGACTCCCCGGTCGAGAGAGGAACTTCCGTCATGGCGATCCGCATTCTGCTGGCCGAGGACATGAACATGGTGCGCGGAGCACTGGTGGCCCTGCTCGACCTGGAGGACGACCTGGAGGTGGTGTGCGAGCTGGAGCGCGGCGACCAGATCGTGTCGGCCGCTCTCCAGTACCAGCCGGACGTCGCCATCATCGACATCGACCTGCCCGGCATCGACGGACTGACCGCCGCCGCCCGTCTGCGCGAGCGCCTGCCGGAGTGCCGGACGCTCATCCTCACCAGCCTCGGCCGCCCCGGAGCGCTCCGCCGGGCGCTGGCGGCCCAGGTCTCCGGCTATCTCCTCAAGGACGCCCCGCCGCACGAACTGGCCGCCGCGGTACGGAGCGTGGCCGCGGGCCAGCGGGTGATCGACTCCCAGCTCGCGCTGTCCGCGTGGAACAGCTCCGAGAGCCCGTTGACCGACCGGGAGACGGAGGTGCTGCGGCTCGCGGCCGAGGGCCTGGAACCCGCCGAGATAGCGGGCCGGCTCAGACTCTCCCTGGGCACCGTCCGCAACTACCTCACGACGGTGGTGACCAAGCTCAACGCGCGCAACCGCGTAGACGCCATCAAGATCGCCCGGGACGCGGACTGGCTGCTGTGACACCCCCGCCCCCGGGGCCGTGGGAGCGCTCACATCATGGGAAACGGGTCGTCCGGCCGTCCACGCCCCGCGCGTCCCCCTCTTCGGCCCGCACCACCATGCCCGCCGCCGCGAGGTACTCCAGGATCTGCCGCGTCACCGGCCCCGGCAGCGGCAGGGCCCGCGACACCGCCTCCGGCGTGACGGGCCAGGCCAGCATGGCGACCACCCACACCGCTTCGGGATGGTGCAGCAGCACCCGGTGCTGGGACCCGACCCGTTCCAGGGAGAACCCCCTCGCCTCCAGCGTGAGCGACACCCCCTGGGGCAGCCGTACCAGGCCCGTGGCCGGCAGCCCGGCCAGCGCGAACAGCGCGGGGCGGGTGACCGGGTAGACGGAGAGCAGCGGCCCCCGGAGGTCGACGAGGCCCAGCGTGCGGACCACCAGATGCGACAGCCGACGCAGCGCGGGCAGCAGCACCAGGTACACACTCGACCGGGACACCGGACTGTCCGCGGTGGGCTCGATGTTGCTCAGCAGCACCGGCCCGAGCTGCATCCGGTACAGGGCCTCCCGCAGCACGGGATGCGCGTCCGTGATGCGCTCCCTGCCCCAGGGCCCCACCAGGACGAGTTCACCGTCCTCGCCGTCACGCTCGATGACGACGTCCTCTCTCAGGGACCACAGGTGCACGGTCCCGGGCTCGTCCATGCTTCCCACGAGGATTCCCTCGGCTTGGCGCGGTGATCGGAACGAGTATGTGACCGGAGGTCCACGCGCCGGTAGCCATGGATTCACAGGCTTCCTGTGAATATTTCACGCAACCGACGGCACCTGCCGAGGCCACCCGGCCGTGGCCGCCGCGCGGCGGCCATCCCGGCCTCCCTGGTCCGCTCCGCGTGACCGAGCGGGTCCGAGCGGGGTGCGGTGGTGGGTTCGGTCGCCCGTCCCCGTGCGGACAGGCCGCGTCCGCCCGCAACGCGACCCGGGAGGTCCGGCCGGCCTCCAGAGCGGCGACGAAGGAGTACGGCCAGCCCCGAACGACCCCAGCGCCGGCCTCCACGGCAAGCTCACCGGCGAACTCGCCGGCATCCACTGCCCCCGCACCGCACCCGCACAGCAGAGGACCCCGGCCCGACGGACCCGGGTCCTCCCCTCTCGCCCTGGCGCTCTATCGCGGTGAAGGACCGCGGTAGGTGCCGAAGGTCCACAGGTTTCCCTCCGGGTCCTGCACCGTGCACACGTACGCCGCGGCGCCCGAACCGAAGCGGGTCTCATGCGGCGCTTCGACAACCACGCCGTCGGCGTCGACCACCCGCTGGTGTACCGCGTCCACGTCGTCGCTCACCACGTAGACCGCGCTGGTTCCCGCCCGCATCCGCCCGTGCACGCTGTCGGTGTGGCGGGTCGACCCGAACACGAGCGCACCGCCGCCAGGCCAGCGCAGCTCGGCGTGCCCGATCCCGCCGTGTTCGTCCGGCGCGGCGACCGCCTGCTCGAAGCCCAGCACGCCGACCAGGAAGCGCAACGCCGCCTGCGTGTCGTCGTAGTGCAGGACCGGCCAGACGGAGGACGGGAGGGCATCGGGCGACATGCCGCTCATCGTAGGCCCGAGGGCCGCTACGTCCCAGGCCCTCGCACGCGACGTCCGCGGCCGGCTCGCCGACCGGAACGAGAACCCCGCGCCCTTCCGTCCGGAGGGGCGCCGCCGACGGGATTCCCGGCGGAGTCTCCGCCTGTCGCCGACGGATCTTCGGTTCAGGTCACTGGTCGTCCTCGTCCGTCCCGACGCCCGTGCTCGAAAAGCCGAAGTCCAGAATTTCGGCGATCTCGCGGCGGGTCTCTTCCGCAGTGAGCGCGGCCACCGCGATGACGTCGCCGCGTTCGGCTATCAAGCGGTCGTAGATCGGCTCGGCGGCTCTTCCAGCGGTGTTCATGTCTTCGTCCGTTCTGTTCGGCGCGCAGGCACAGGCACGGGTACGGGTGCGGCCCGGAGGGGTCAGCCGCGACTCAGGAGGGAGTCGTCCTGGGGCCGGGCGCCGGGCAGCTGGTGACGGGCCGCGATCAGGGCCGTGTCGATGTCGCGGGTGCCGGTGGAGACGCACAGGGTGTAGGCGACGTCCTCCATCCGCTGCCGCACCCGCGCGCTGTCCGCCTCGGAGGCTTCGAGAGCCGCCAGGGCCTCGTACTGCTCGATCAGATCCCGCAGCACTGCAGGGTGGGCCATCAACATCGGGGTTCTCCTTCCACGCCGCCACGGATCCGGGCGAGATCGTCGCCCGGCTACCCCGTTCCCCGCCCCGCATGCCCCACGGCCACCACGGAGCCGGTGATGTCCGCAGGAGCGCCGTACGTCCCGGGACGGGAGATCTTCCGGCCCCGCATCGCGCCTGCCGCTCCTCCGGGCCGGCGGGCCGCCTCGGTTATCCGGCACAACCTGCCGCGGGACGGCTCGATCCGCGGCCCCGACCGCACGGCCCGCACTGCGCCGTTCCCGAGGCGGCGTCCCACGTCCCCGCGGATCCGTGCCGCAGGCGTCCGCCGCTGATTCCCGCCGGACACCCGCGCTTCGTCTGTGTGCTGCGGCCTCGGTGCCGGGTCGGGATCGCGCAATGGTCGCGGCGTCCCGTCGGCCGGAGTCCGGGCGCGAGAGCCGGAGCGGTTCGGGAAGTCCGGGTCGGAAGGTCATCCAGGTGACAGGCGGGCCGCGTTCTCGTCGCGCTCCGATCGTGGACGACTGTCCCCTGCCCAGGGACGCTTGCCGTCCGTCGGTGCGGGCTGCGTGCAGCTGTCCGGAAACGGGCAGGCCCTGCGGCAACCGGGTGCCCGTCATATGCCGGGCGGCCGTCGACGGTGGTGGGTGGCCGTCACCGACGGCGTGGAGCGCCTGGGCGCGTCGGGACCGGCACCGACACCGGGGAGACCCGCCAAACCGTGTGCGACCCGGCGTCGATGGCAGCCCTGCTCCCGCTGGGCAAGCGGCCCTTCAGCGACTCCCCCGCGCGCCTGGTGCGCGCCGAGCCGGTGAACGTGGCGGCGGAGACGCAGTGGAGTCTCACCCTTCCGCCCGCCTACGCCGGACACGACGCGACGGTGGGCGCGGTCGTGGGACCCGCGCCTACCGGGCCGGCTGAGACGCCTTCGACCGTGCCGTGGCCGGCCCTCTGCCCCACCTGGGTGGCTTCGACGCCATGGGCCACGGCACCACGGCCGGGGTCACCGCGGACACCGCCGTGGCAGCCTGCCGCAATGCCCGCCGTCCGGCCCCATGGGCACGGACCCGGGCCTGCCGGTGACCGAGTGCGTCGAGCAGTTGGAGCCCGGCGACCGCCTGTTGTCGTACACCGACGGTGTGGTCGGACCCGGCCGGAGTCCTCGGCGTCCCTCCGCCGGCCAGGCGCGAACTCGCCGATGTGCTCCTGTCACGTGCGACCGGGAGAGGCAGGGCGCCGGCCCGGCGAGGACCTCGTGATCACCGGTCGCGACCGGAGGGCCAAGGGGTGGTCGGCTGGAGCACGGCCTCGGTCAAGGCCCGGGAGCGCAGGCCGGTGATCTCCTGGTATTCGGGGTCGGCCACCATGCGGCTGAACGCCGCGCGATCGGGATAGCGGACGAGCAGCACGGCGTCCCAGGCCTGCCCGTCCTCGGCGACCAGGGGGGTGCCGCCGTCACCGGCGTAGAGCAGTTCGCCTCCGTACCGTTTCAGGAAGGCGGCCGCGCGCCGCGAGCACTCCTCATAGGAGGCGCGGCCGTCGGGAGCGAAGCGCAGCAGGTTGAGCATGACGACGGGGCCTCCGGGGTCCTCCGCCGCCAACCGTGCGAGATCGGCTCCCCGGGGGTCGGTGGCCATGGGCTCCTCCTTCTCGTCGTGGGCGGCGCGCCGGTTCCGGTACGGGCGGGGCGCCGGTCAGAAGCCCAGGGGTGACGCGCCCCTTTGCATACCGTCTGGTCGGTCCGTCCTTCGGCATGTGCCCGGCGTCGGGACCGCCGCGATCGTCGGACGGCTCGCACCGCGTCGGCGTACGGTGCTCGCCTCGGCGCTCACCGTCCTCGACGAAGCGGGTGGGGAGCCGGTGACCGACGAGTTCGGCGAGCGGAAGCGGGTGCCCCGGGCCGGGGCCACCCGACCTGCCGTGCTCGCGGAGGGCCTGCGAGCGGTCCTGACGGCCCTGGAGGAGAGAAGTGGGTGAGGCCCGCACCGGGCCTGCGTCACCGGCAGGTGCGGGTGGCGCAGACACCGCGCACCGCCCGCGGGGCCTCGGCCGGCCGGCAGGAACGGGAGTCGAGCGTCTGGCCGTCAGCCCAGGGAGGCGATCAGATCGTTGCAGGCCTGCTCGCAGCGGCGGCACGCCTCGGCGCAGACGCGGCAGTGCTCGTGCTGGTCGGCGTGGCTCGCGCACTCGTCACCGCAGGCCTTGCAGGCGGTGGCGCACGCCTGGAGGATCGCCCGGGTGACGTTGGCGTCGTAGCCGGTGTGGCGGGAGAGCACCGCGGCGGTGGTGTTGCAGATGTCCGCGCAGTCGGCGTTGGTGCGGATGCACTTGGTCAGCTCGTTGACCATGTCCTCCGACATGCAGGCGTCCGCGCACGCGGTACACGCCTGGGCACAGGCGATGCATTCCTCGATGCAGTGGGCGAGCTTGTCCCGGTCGATGCCGCCCAGGTCGGCGGGGTAGGTGTCGAGCATGTCCTTGACGGCGGTGGTCATGGATGCCTCCGGCGTGGTGCTGTCGTCGGGTGCGGCGGTGGCCGCGCTGTACGCGTAACACCGGGTGGAGCGCTCAAACACGTCACGCCCGCGCCGGCGCCGGTTGAGCACGACGGCGCCAGGTGTCCGCGGCCGGCGGGTTCCACGCGTCGGCCCGCGCCTTCGGCGGCACCGCCCGCAGTCAGCGGTCCGCGGTCGCCCGAAGGCAGCGCCCCGGCCGCGTTCCGCATCATTGCTCGCCGGGTCCGGAGGGAGCGGGCGCGGCGCCGATCACCTTCGCTACGGCGGCGCCCTCGCGCGCAGCCGCGTTCTCGCCCGCCCCGGCCCGGACATTGTTCCGTCCGGTGAGCCGTGACCGGGGAGGGCGGCGCCGAACGGGATGGCGTCACCCGCGTCGGAGACGTTGCGCGCGGCGGTCGCCGTGGCCGGAGCCGGGCTCTTGGGAGCGGCGAGCATCGCCGGGCCGGCGGCGGTGCTCCGCCATGCCGTGGGGCGTACTGCCAGGGCGTGGTGCGGATCGGCATGGCCGTGCGGATCAGCCAGCCCCGGGGCCGGGTCGCGGGTCCGGCCGGTGTGCGGCGGTGACACCACTCGCACGTCGCCGCTCCGGGTGTTCTGAGCAGTCCGGTACGCACGGCCGGCACCTCCGCGGGCCGATGACCGGTGTGTCCCGTTCCCTGATCGAGTACCCGACCCGGTGCACGGCTCCCGTCCGGACCGGAAGTGAGGCGGCGAGGCGGAGCCCGGACAGACGTTCCGCCCGTCGCGGACGAACCCGGAGATCGCGAGCAAGCCGTTGTTCCACCGGCCGAGCACCCCCGGAACCGGGCGTGTCCTAACGTCCGACGGCGTCTTGGGTGACCCGCAGCTGGTGGGACGGCGAGTCGGCCGGACCCGGTGCCGTGCGACCGCCCCGGGGGGGCGAGGGCACGTCACACCCCGTCGTCGGGCTCCGTGCGGGCCTTCGCCGCCCGCCGCAGCCGGTGGTGGCGCGCCCGGTCCCGCTCCGCGACGACGTCGCCGACCATCGTCCGCACCACGTCCCGCAGCCCGTGCAGTGCGTGGTGGCGGGAAGGTCCCGCGGCGGGGTCCTGCCGCAGTTCCCGCAGCAGCGCCCAGCACAGCAGCAGCATGACGACCACGAACGGCAGCGCCACCAGGATCGTCGCCGTCTGCAGCGAGTCCAGTCCGCCCGCCACCAGCAGCACCGCCGCCACCGCGGCCATCAGCACGCCCCACACCACGACCAGCCACGACGGCGGGTTCAGCGCCCCGCGGCTGGTCAGGGAGCCCATCACCAGCGACGCCGAGTCGGCGCTGGTGATGAAGTAGGTCATGACCAGGACCATCGCGACGAACGACGTGACCGTGCCGATCGGCAGCGCGTCCAGCATCGCGAACAGCGACGCCTCGACACCGTCCTCCATCGCACCCGCGAGGTCCGCCTGCCCGGTCGACTCGAGGCGGAGCGCCGTACCGCCCGTCACGCAGAACCAGATGACGGTAGCCCCGCTCGGCACCAGCAGCACGCCGACGAGGAACTCGCGGATGCTCCGGCCGTGCGAGATGCGGGCGATGAACGTCCCCACGAACGGCGCCCACGACAGCCACCAGGCCCAGTAGAAGATCGTCCAGGCGCCCAGCCAGGCGTGGTCGGAGAAGGCGCCGGTCCGCGTGGCCATGGGCAGCAGGTTCTGCAGGTAGCCGCCGACGGACGCCGGGATCGTGTCCAGGATGTAGACGGTCGGGCCGAACAGGAAGACGAACACCATCACCGCCGCCACGAGCACGATGTTCAGCGTCGACAGCCACTTGATGCCCCGGTGCAGGCCGGAGAAGGCCGAGGCGACGAACGCCGCCGACAGGGCCACGATGATGATCAGCTCCGTGGTCCGGGAGACGCTCACCCCCACCGTGAGGTCGAGGCCCTCGGCCACCTGCAGTGCGCCCAGACCCAGGCTCGTCGCGGTGCCGAAGACGGTCGCGAAGACGGCGAGCAGGTCGATCGCCCTGCCCTGCCACGACTCCGCCCGCCGGGCCCCGAGGAGCGGTACGAAGGCGGCGCTGAGCCGATTGCCGCGGCCCTTGCGGAAGCCGGCGTACGCCAGGGCGAGCCCCACGATCCCGTAGATCGCCCACGGGGTGAGCGTCCAGTGGAAGAACGAGTACTCCAGGGCCGTGCGCGCCGCCGCGCCGGACTCGGGGCGCACGCCGCTCGCCGGGGGCGGCGTCAGATAGTGCGTGAGCGGCTCCCCGACCCCGTAGAACATCAGACCGATGCCCATGCCGGCGCTGAACATCATCGCGATCCAGGCGAGGTTGCCGAACTCCGGCTCGGAGTCGTCCGCGCCCAGCCTGATCCGGCCGAACCGGCTGAAGGCGATCACCAGGCACAGGACCAGGAACACGTCCGCGGCGACCACGAACAGCCAGCCGAAGTTGTCCAGGACCCACGTCAGGCTCGTGGAGGAGGCACTGCCGAAGGACTCCTCGCCGAGCCAGGCCCACAGAACCACGGCGGCGACCACCGCCATTCCGACACCGACGAGGACGCGGTCGGGCGCGCCGGCGACAGGGGGGGTGGGCGTGGCCCCGGGCTGAGGCCGGTCGATCGGTTCCATGCTCATGAAGCTCCACTATGAGACGCGTGCCATGACGGCAGCGGACGGCACGCCGCTCGGGGGCCGAGTAAGGATGCGCAGTACTGCAGTACATCGTCCGCGCTGTGCCGCCGGCCGTCGGACTCCCCGTCACCGTTTTCGACGAGTCCTGCGAACGATCTTCGCACGAGGTCGGTTCGCATTCGGAAACGGGTCGGTCCGAACCATCGGCGCCAGGCGAAGCCGACTCACGCGGAGGTGTCCGACAGCTCGGGCACAGGGGCGACCGCTCGTCTCACCCGGTGTGCGGGGCCGGTCCGGCGGGGAAGGAGCCGGAACGGCGACGGTGCTGTCCGAACGAACCGCTCCGGGGCACATGTCCGCAAGTCCCGACGTCGGTGCCGGGAGCCGGCGCCGGGGCGGGAGCCGGCATCCTGGGGCGGCCGGCACCGGACGACCTGAAGGTGACCGTCGACCTCGTCCACGCCTTCATCGGCGGACAGATCATCGAGCTGGTCACCGAGGACGGGGCCACGCCGATGGTGAAGGACTTCATCTGGGACACCGGCGGCGAGCCGCACACCACCTTCACCGTCGGCGCCTCGGCACTGCCCGCCAACGGTACGTGGAAACTGCGGGTCACCGACAACACCCCGGCATCTTCCAGGTGGATCCGGGTTGCCTGGACCGCTGGTCCCCGACCTTCTGACGGCCGGGTCCGGGAGCCCTCCGGACAGCGCCCCGTACGCACGGCCGCCCGCCGCGCCCCGTCCCCGGCTCGCGCGACGGGCGGTCGCCTGCGTCAGGGACCCTCGTCCCACGGCGGGCCGTGACGGCGCGAGGGCGGCGGGGCCGTCTGCGCAACAGCCGCCGATGTCGTGCACCACGGCCGGCTGACATCGTCGAAGCGGCGGCCGCGTCCAGGCCGCCGGCCTCGACGAACACCGGAGACGACATGGCGGCCGGCGGCATCGCGTACACCGGCCTGGACGCACTTCCGAAGCCCGGGGGTGGTGCTGTCGATCGACACGGGACGCCCAGTCCGCAGGCACGCGCAGCATGGACGCCAGTCTGGTCGTCAACCACGTCACCGCCAGGACCGGAATGCCGAGCAGGAGGTCGAAAGCGCCCAGGACAAGGGTCCAGGGGAACCGAGGGCCGCGCACCACGAGCCCACCGACCAGTGGACGGGACCGACCGGTCCGGCGATGACGAGAAGGACACCCGGCGCGGCAAGTTCACGGCGTCGACGGGCCACGCCTCGCCTCGCCTCGCCTCGCCTCGCCGAGCACGATGGCGAGGACCTCCTACAGCACGCCGCGTCACTACGCCGACCGGGTGCTGTCTGTGCTCGTCCCCGTCCCGCGACGGCGCCCAGGGGCAAGAAAAAGGAATCCGTCGACCGATACGGCGGCGGGATCAGAAACCCGTTTGGTCACCAAAACAGTCGAGAGGTCGACGTTGGACATGTCGGAATCACGATCGCACGCAGACCTGTCCGGGAAACGGGCCCTGGTCACTGGCGCGGCCCGCGGCCTGGGAGCGGCCATCGCCCGCCGGCTCGCGCAGGCCGGGGCGAGTGTATGCGTTACGGATGTACGCCGTGAAGACGGCGAGAAGGTGTGCGCAACCTTGACCGCGGAAGGCCACATCGCGCGGTTCATGGAACTCGACGTCCGCGAACCCGACGCTGTCACGTCGGTAGTCCAGGACCTCGAACAGGACGGTTGGCCACTGGACATCCTTGTCAACAACGCCGCCGTCGATGTCACCAAGCCGATCGAGCACCTGACCCCTGAGGAGGTCACCCGCGTGGTGACCACGAACCTCCTGGGCCCGATGTATCTCTGTCTTGCCACCTATCGACGCATGATCGAACGCGGAGGAGGGCACATCGTCAACGTCCTTTCCACCGCGTCCCACCGGACCTGGACCGAAGCCGGCCCCTACGCGGCCAGCAAGACGGGCCTGCGGGCCTTCACCCACACCCTTTTCCAGGAAGCTCAGCGCGACTGCCTGGGCATCGGCGTCACCGGCGTCATCGCCGGCGGCATGGAAACGCCATTCATCATGGAGCGCTTCCCCGACGCGGACACCTCCAAACTGCAATCCCCCGACGTCGTCGCCGATGCGGTGCTATGCGCCCTGTCCCTGCGCCCCACCAGCGTCATGCCCGAAGTGGTCGTCGTGCCCCGCAACGAGCCGTCCTGGCCGTGATCCGGCCGCGGAAAAGGCGGCACGGGAGATCAGCTCGGGCGTCCAGGCGGTTCCACGCCATTCGGTTCAGCCGTTCCTGCGGGTGATCGGCATCCGCGCCATGCGCACGGGCAGGGGACGCCAGGCGTTGGCTGTACGCCCGCTTCGGCGGCTTGGTCACCGCCCGGACCCCGCGGCCATCGCCTGGGCCGCCGGCACCGTCGGGACGTGGCCGTCCGGCGGCGCGTGGAGACTGCGGTGATCGTCGAACGGCTGGGCCCGACACGGCGAATGGCGCTCATCGAAGCGCTGTCCGCCTTCGACGAGGCGGGCGGAGAGCCGTCCGCTCCCGACCCCCACCCGCTCGGCTGGGCGATGAACGACGCGGTACCACCCGGGATGTGACCGCCGGGCGGCACCCATCGGTCCAGGACCCCGACAGGTGAGCTCCCTCCCCACGCGCCGCTGATGGGTCGGGACCGGTTCGTCCGCCGGGTTCGGGAGCCCTCGGGTCCCGAACCCGGCTGGGTCCCCGCGGGCAGGGCCGTTCAGTTCGCACGGGGCCGGTCGCGGTGGCCGCCGGTCCGCGTGCCGTTGTGCATCTCGCCCTCCTTGTCGGAGGACGGCGGCCGGCGCTGTGGTTTCCTGTCGTCGTCGGGGAGGCCGATCAGTTCCTCGACGTCGAAGATCCGCGCGATCGGCACGTCCGTGCTGCTGTGGGCGACGATCGAGAAGGCGATGGTGACGGCGATCAGGGTGAACGCCTCCTCGCCCTGCGGGATGCCGGCCTGGAGCACCAGCAGTCCGTAGACCACCGAGGCGAATCCCTTGGGCCCGAACCACGCCGCCGTGAGTTTCTCCTTGCGGTCGAAGTCGGTGCCCACCAGGGACAGCAGCAGCGAGGCCGGGCGGATGAGAACGATGGACAAGACCGCCACCGCGTAGCCGCCGAACGACAGGTCACCGAAGAGGCGCGGGGTGAGCAGCGCACCGAAGACCAGCAGCGCCGCGAACTTGGCCAGCTCGGCCAGGGCTCCCCCCAGCGGTTCGAAGGCGTCCCTGGCCTGCGGCGCGAGTGCGGCGATCACCGCTCCTGCGGAGAAGGCGGCCAGATAGGGGTTGGCGTGGGTGAGGTGGCAGGCCGCGTACAGAATGACTCCGACCGCCAGCGGCAGCAGCGGTTGAAGCCGGGGCTCCGCGCCGAGCAGCCGGAACCGGACCAGCCGGTGCACCAGCAGCGGCAGGACCACGCCGAAGAGCAGCCCGAGCAGGAGTTCACCGGCGACCGGGGCGAAACCGACGTTCTCGGCGTGGCCGGCGGGCGCGGCGGCCGCGATGAGGACGAGGACGATCGGCAGTGCGAGACCGTCGTTGACGCCGCTTTCGATGTTGAGCAGTTGCCGTAGCCGGGCGGGGACCTCCTCGCGGCCCACGATGGCCGAGGCGAACACCGGGTCGGTGGGTGCCAGCACCGCGCCGACCAGGAAGGACGTCGTCCAGTCCAGGCCCACCAGGAAGTGCGTCAGCAGCGCGACCCCGAGGAAGGCCAGTGGCATGCCCAGTCCGAGCGCGCGGGCCGGGTTGCGCCAGGCCCGGCGCAGGGCCGGGAAGGAGACGTGCATGCCGTCGGTGAACAGCACCGCGAAGAGCGCCAGGTCTGCGGTGACCCTGACGATGTCGCTGTCCGGGGTGATGTGGATCAGGCCGAGGAAGCCGTCGCTGACGAGCGCGCCGCCCACCAGGAACAGCAGCGAGGTGGAGAGCACCGACCGGGCGGCCAGTCCGGACAGCAGCACCGCCACCAGCAGCGCCACCCCGAAGACGAAGACGAGTACCACCTGACATACTCCCGCGGTCGATCGGATGCCTCCGACGCCGGCGCCAAACCGGCAGGCGCCTCCCCCTTCGGCCCGTTGGGCGAGGCCCGAGGTCGGTACACGTACCCACCGGCGTCCCGGTCATCGCACGAGCCCGCACGGACCTGCTGTGCGGTAGGTCTTCAGCGCGGGTGTGGTGGTGATCCCGTGTACCACGGTGCCGGCGGCGATGATCAGTGTTCCGGCAGCCGGTACCCGGGGAACGGGTCACCCTGCCCATCGTCGCCCGCGCCGGTGACCGCCACTGCCGGCTTCCGCCGCACCAGCGTGCCCCGGCCGGCCTGGTGTGCCTGCGCCGGCACGACGGACCGTCACCAGGCGAACTCACCCGACCCGCGGTCTCGCGATGCCCCTGACTTCACGATGGAGTCCCCTCTCCACCGCTGCCCTGCCGAGTCGGCCGCGCACGCGCCGCCCCTCATCGCGTACCGCCTCCCGGTGCGACCGGCGGAGCAGCCCAGCCCCCAGCACGCCCGTGAGCCCTCGCACGTGACCTTCGCTGCCGCAAGGTCGATACTGCCGGTAGCAAGCGCCCAGCCGACCCGCGTCCGACCAGCCCGCAGACCTGACGAGCCGTCATCAAAGTCGGCACCGAGTCAGCACCAGTACCGCCGAGGACCGCTTCCGACCGCCCCGGGCCACCGGGATCGACAACTCGCACTACCTCGTCTGACCAGGCAAAACGCAGGTCGCAGCCATACCTGCCGACCTCACCAGGAGGTACCCATGAAGATGCTCATCAACGTCCCGGAGACCGTGGTCGCGGACGCGCTGCGCGGGCTGGCGGCCGCCCATCCCGAGCTGATCGTGGACGTGGAGAACCGGGTGATCGTACGGCGGGACGCACCCGTGGCCGGGAAGGTGGCCCTGGTGTCCGGCGGCGGTTCCGGGCACGAGCCGCTGCACGGCGGGTTCGTCGGTCCCGGGATGCTGTCGGCGGCCTGTCCGGGCGAGGTGTTCACGTCACCGGTCCCCGACCAGATGGTGCGGGCGGCGGCGGCGGTGGACAGCGGGGCCGGGGTGCTGTTCGTCGTGAAGAACTACACGGGCGACGTGCTGAACTTCGACATGGCCGTCGAGCTGGCCGAGGACGAGGGCATCCAGGTGGCCAAGGTCCTGGTCGACGACGATGTCGCGGTGACGGACAGCCTCTACACGGCCGGGCGGCGCGGCACGGGCGCGACGTTGTTCGTGGAGAAGATCGCGGGCGCGGCGGCGGACGAGGGCCGGCCGCTGGAGCGGGTGGAGGCGATCGGGCGGCGGGTCAACGAGAGGTCCCGCAGTTTCGGCGTGGCGCTCGGCCCCTGCACCACTCCCGCCAAGGGCAGCCCCACCTTCGACCTGCCGGCCGGTGAGCTGGAACTGGGCATCGGCATCCACGGCGAGCCCGGGCGGGAGCGGCGGCCCATGATGACCTCGGGCGAGATCGCGGACGTCGCCGTCGACGCGGTCCTGGCGGACCTCGCCCCCCGCAATCCCGTCCTGCTCCTGGTCAACGGCATGGGCGCGACTCCGCTGCTGGAGCTGTACGGCTTCAACGCCGAGGTGCAGCGGGTCCTCGCCGAGCGCGGCGTCGCCGTCGCCCGCACACTCGTCGGCAACTACGTCACCTCCCTGGACATGGCGGGCGCCTCGGTCACCCTGTGCGAGATCGACGAGGAACTGCTGCGGCTGTGGGACGCGCCGGTGAGGACGCCGGGACTGCGGTGGGGCGTGTGACGCGAGCGGGGTAGAGAACCGACGTGGCTACCAGGCAAGGAGATCTAGTGCTCGACGCCGACTTCTTCCGCCGTTGGATCACGGCGACCGCCGCTCTCGTCGAACGTGACGCGGAGCGGCTCACCGCCCTCGACTCGCCCATCGGGGACGCCGACCACGGCAGCAATCTGCAGCGCGGGTTCAGGGCCGCGACGGCCGCGTTGGAGAAGGAGGCGCCGGACACACCCGGCGCGCTCCTCGCCCTGGTCGGCCGGCAGCTCGTCTCGACCGTCGGCGGCGCGTCCGGGCCGCTGTACGGGACCCTGCTCAGGCGCACCGGCAAGGCGCTCGGGGAGGCCGCCGAGGTCAGCGAGGGGCAACTGGCCGAGGCGCTGCGGACCGGGGTGGAGGCGGTCATGACGCTCGGCGGTGCCGCGCCGGGCGACAAGACCATGATCGACGCGCTGGTGCCGGCCGTGGACGCCCTCGGCGACTCGTTCACCGCGGCCCGGGCCGCCGCCGAGCAGGGCGCCGAGGCGACCACGCCGATGCGGGCCCGCAAGGGCAGGGCGAGCTATCTCGGGGAGCGCAGCATCGGGCACCAGGACCCCGGGGCCACCTCGGCGGCGCTGCTCGTCGCCGGACTCGCGGAGGCCCACGGTGAGTGACGGCGAGCTCGTCGGGATCGTGCTGGTGTCGCACAGCGCGGAGGTCGCCGCGTCCGTGGCGGAACTGGCCAAGGCCCTGGCGGGCGGCGGCGCGGCGGTGCCGGTGGCGCCGGCGGGCGGCACCGACGACGGCGGGCTCGGCACCAGCGCCGGGCTGATCACCGCCGCGGCGGCCTCCGTGGACCGGGGTGCCGGGGTCGCCGTCCTCGCCGACCTCGGCAGCGCGGTGCTCACCGTCAAGGCGCTGCTCGCGGAGGGCGACGAACTGCCGGAGCGGACGCGTCTGGTGGACGCTCCGTTCGTCGAGGGGGCGGTGGCCGCGGTCGTCACGGCGGCCGCCGGCGCCGACCTGGCGGCCGTGGCGGAGGCGGCGGCGGAGGCGTACGCGTACCGGAAGGTGTGAACGGCGGGGGCGGACGGCGCCGGTCGCCGGGGCACGTGCGTCCGTGCCCCGGCGCGGCGCACGTGCCGGGCGCGGCGGGCAGCGCCGGCGGCGTGCTCCCGTCCGTCGGCGGCGGCCGGCCCTCGGTCCGGCGCGCGCTCAGCCGCCGCGCGCGAACCACCGGGCCAGCCGCTCCCCGGTCAGCACGGCGGCGGCCCGGTCCTCGACGGGTTCGACCCGGCTGCCCCTGAAGACGATGTAGGTGACCCCGGAGGGCGTGCCGCCGGTGCGCGGGTCGGGGTCGACGCCCAGGGCCTCGGCCGCGGCGTAGGAGGCCTCGCCGATGATGTCGCGCGGGCCCACGTCGCCGACCACCGCGTACTGCACCCGGCCCGCGTGGACGACGGCCGCGACCGACCCGCCGCGCACGCCGTGGTCCCGGTAGTCCCAGATGCCGCTGGGGGCGGGGACGACGACGAAGGGCAGTTCCTCGGCGCTGAGCGGGCGGCCGTCGGACTGCGCGTAGGCGGTCGCCGCGAAGAAGGCGGGGTCGGTGTGCGGGTTGCAGCGGGGACCGGGCCGCCCGTCGCAGTCGATGTCCATGTCGGCCTCCCAGAAGACGGCCTCGGGCAGGCCGCAGACCGGGATGTCCGCGGGCGCCCCGGCGTCGCTGCGGTAGCGGCCGCGGGAGACGGGGACGCAGTCCCGCACCCGGGCGAGCAGTTCGGCCGCGCTCACGGGGTGGTCGTCGCGCCGGACCGGCGGTTCGTGGCGGGGTACGGCGGGCGCGGCGGGGACTGCCGTGGCGGCGAGCAGGGCGGCGCCGGCCGCGGCGAGGGTCAGCAACCGGACACGCACGATGCGGGAGCCTCTCGTCGGGAACGTGGACGGGCACCCGGTCCATCTTGCCCCGGACCGATCACACGGCCACCGCAGGAGGACCGGACGGGTACGTCCCGGGAGGCCGGACCGGGGCCGGAGCCGGCACGGGCGCACGGGCCCCGGCCCCCCGCCGGCGCGGGAGCAGCGACGACAGCGGTCCGCGCCGCGGGCATGAACTCCTCACCGGTGGTGGGGACTTCAGCCGTGAGGGACTTCAGCATACGTAACCCCTCCGGGCGGTCACCGACGACACCCTCTTGATGCGGTCGCACCCAGGGCGTCATATTGGTCCGGACCATTTTCGGCGTGTCGTCCCGGGGAGGCAGCGTCGTGCCCAGCGTTCCCGCTCCCGTTCCCGCTCTCCTGCGCCGCTGCGCCGTGCTCTGCGGCGCTCTCGCCCTGGTCGCGGCCTGCGGCCGGGGGGCGGCGGACAGCGGCGGGGACGGCCGGTCGCCGGCGGTGCCGACGGGCGTCACGGCCGTGGCCGGAAGCGCGACGAGCGTGCACGTGATGTGGAACGCGATCGCCGGTGCCGAGGGCTACGCGGTGTACCGCGGCGCCACGAAGGTGCGGGACGTCCCTGGTGCGGAGCACATGGCGGACGTCACCGGGCTCCGGCCGTCCACCGCCTACGTCTTCACCGTGCGGGCGCGGGACGCCGAGGGCCGGCTCGGGCCGCGCAGCCGCGGGGTCCGGGCGACGACGCCCGCGGCGGCCCCGGCCGACCGCTCGGCCCCGACCCGCCCGCCGGCCACGCGCGGCAGAGCGGCCGGCAGCCGGGCGGTCCAGCTGTCCTGGTCCGCCTCGACGGACGACCGGGGCGTGGTGTCCTACGACGTCTACCAGGGCGGCGCCAAGGTCCACAGCGTGGGCGGGAACCAGCGGGCCGCCGTGGTCACGGGCCTGCGGCCGGGCACCCGCTACGCCTTCACCGTCCGGGCCCGGGACGCGGCCGGCCGCCTCTCCCCCGCCGGGGACACCGTCCGCCTCACCACCCCGGGCGGCGACGACGGCCGCGCCACCGCCCCCACCGGGCTGCGGGCGGGGAGCCACCACGCCGACGGGGCGTACTACATCGACCTCAGCTGGGTCCCGCCCCGCACGGACGGGGTGATCACGGAGTACCAGGTGCACCTCGACGGCCGTCCCGCCACGTCACTGGTGTACGGCGGGAACGCGCCGCGCGACCGGGCGACGTACAGCTTCTACGCGGGAGCGGACGCCGGTGTCACGCACCGGGTGCGCCTGCGGGCCAGACTGCCGGACGGCACCTGGGGCGGGTTCTCGGCGGAGCGGACGGTGACGACCGGGGCACGGCGGTGAGCGTCCGGGTTCCGCGGAGGCGCACCGGACGTCCCCGGGCATTCCCCGGACGGCGCAGCGCGTCACCTGCCCGGCCGCATCCGGCATGCGGACCGGGCCGGGGCCGCATTGGCTGACCCCGAGGCAGCACGGGCGTTCCCCGATCCTCGGCGGCGCAAGGGATGTACCGCCAACCGTGCCGCCGGAGGACAGTCCACATGCGCAACTCATCGCCACACCTCCGCACCGCCCTGACCGCGGCAGCCGCCGCCGCGCTGCCGCTCGCCCTGGCCGCCGGGCCGGCCGCCGCCGCCACGGGGATCTCCGTGAGCACCACGGGATCCACGGTCTCGGTGACGACGAGCGCCTGCACCCAGATCAACGGGAGCTGGGGCACCGCCTCGCTGCTCAACAGCGGCCAGGCGAACTTCGCCCAGGGGCGCCAGGCGGCCCTGTCGGGGACCAGCGCGGCCCAGTCCGCCGCCTGGTCGAACGTCAGCCCGGGCACCTACACGGTCATCGTCATGTGCTCGAACGGCAACACCGCGGGCACCCAGACCGTCATCGTCTCCACGGCGACCCCCACGGCCAGGCCGACGGTCTCCGCCACGGCGTCGCCGTCGCGCGGTGTCATGGGCGGAACGGGCGGGTCCGTCGAGGACTACGGCACCGTCACGCTCGTGGCGGGCGGAGCCCTGGTCGGGACGGGCGTCATCGCCGCGGCGTGGTTCCTGCGCCGCCGGTCGAAGCCGTACCGGTGCTGAGGGCCGTCGCCCCGGTTCCGCGGCCGTACCCGGTTCCGGAACCGTGCCGCGGGCCCGCCGGTTCCGGCGCCCGTGCGTGGCCGCGGCGGCCTCCGGCAGGCGCCGCCCGTCCCGGTGCCCCCGCGCCGCGGACGGGCGGCCGGTGTCAGGCCGGCTCGCGGCCGGGCAGCTCGGCGAACTCCGCGAGCGCGTGCCGCAGCCACTGCGTCCAGAAGGTCTCCAGATCGATGCCGGCCCGCAGGACGAGGTGCCTCAGCCGGTCCTGGGGGCTGTCCCTGCCGGGCGGGAAGTCGCGCCTCTCGATCTCCTCGTACTCCGCCAACTGCCGCTGGTGCAGCTCCAGATGGCGCCGCAGATCGGCTTCCAGCCCCGCGGTGCCGACCACGGCCGCGGCGCGCAGCCGCAGCAGCAGCGCGTCCCGCAGGGGCTTGGGGTCCTGGGACTCGGCGCTCCAGCGGGCCAGTTCGGCGCGGCCCGCCGGCAGGACCTCGTAGCTCTTCTTCTGCCCACGGGCCGGCTGCTCGGCGGGCAGGGCGCGGATGTACCCCTCGGCCTCCAGTTTTCCCAGCTCGCGATAGATCTGCTGGTGCGTCGCCGACCAGAAGTAGCCGATCGACCGGTCGAACCGGCGGGTCAGCTCCAGCCCCGACGACGGCTTCTCGAGCAGGGCGGTGAGGATCGCGTGCGGGAGTGACATGGGGTCATCCTAAGGACGCGCCCGGGCCGGTCTACAGTGCCGCCGCCAGCTCCGTGCCCTGTCTGACGGCCCGCTCGGCGTCCAGTTCGGCCGCCACGTCGGCGCCGCCGATCAGGTGCGCGGCGCGTCCGGCGGCGGCCAGGTCCTCGTACAGGCCGCGGCGCGGCTCCTGCCCGGTGCACAGCACGATCGTGTCGACCTCCAGCACCGTGCTCTCCTCACCGATCGTGAGGTGCAGCCCCGCGTCGTCGATCCGGTCGTAGCGCACGCCCGGGACCATGGTCACGCCGCGGTGCCTGAGCTCGGTGCGGTGGATCCAGCCGGTGGTCCTGCCGAGGCCGGCACCGACCTTGGACGTCTTGCGCTGGAGCAGGTGGACGGTGCGCGGCGGGGCGGGCCGTTCGGGCGCGGTGAGGCCGCCGGGGGTGCGGTAGCGGGTGTCGACGCCCCAGCGCCGGAAGTACGTCCCGGGGTTCTCGTGCGCCTTGTCGCCGGTGTCGGTGAGGTACGCGGCGACGTCGAAGCCGATGCCGCCCGCGCCGAGGATCGCGACGCGGTCGCCGACGGGGGCGCCGTCGCGCAGGACGTCGAGGTAGCCGAGGACGCTCGGGTGGTCGACGCCGGGGATGTCGGGGACGCGCGGGGTGACGCCGGTGGCCACGACGACCTCGTCGTAGCCGTCCAGGTCCGCGGCGGTGACCGGGGCGCCCAGCCGTACGTCCACGCCCTGCTCGTCGAGCCGGGTGCGGAAGTAGCGCAGCGTCTCGTCGAACTCCTGCTTGCCGGGGATCCTGCGGGCGACGTTGAGCTGGCCGCCGATCTCGGGCGCGGCGTCGAACAGCGTGACCGCGTGGCCGCGTTCGGCCGCGGTGACCGCGCAGGCGAGCCCGGCCGGGCCCGCGCCGACGACGGCGACCCGCTTGCGGGTGCGGGCCGGGGACAGCACGAGCTCGGTCTCGTGGCAGGCGCGCGGGTTGACCAGGCAGGAGGTGATCCGCCCGCTGAAGGTGTGGTCCAGGCAGGCCTGGTTGCAGCCGATGCAGGTGTTGATGGCCTCGGGGCGCCCGGCGGCGGCCTTGGCGACGAAGTCGGGGTCGGCGAGCAGGGGCCGGGCCATGGACACCAGGTCGGCGTGGCCCTCGGCGAGCAACCGCTCGGCGAGTTCGGGGGTGTTGATGCGGTTGGTGGTGACGAGCGGCACCGTCACCTCGCCCATCAGCCGCTTCGTCACCCAGGTGTACGCGCCGCGCGGCACGGACGTGGCGACGGTGGGGATGCGGGCCTCGTGCCAGCCGATGCCGGTGTTGATGATCGTCGCGCCGGCGGCCTCGACCGCCCGGGCGAGCGTGATCACCTCGTCCAGCGAGGAGCCGCCGGGCACGAGGTCCAGCATGGACAGCCGGTAGACGACGATGAAGTCCTCGCCGACCGCCTCGCGCACCCGGCGGACGATCTCGACGGGGAAGCGCATGCGGTTCTCGTACGAGCCGCCCCAGCGGTCGGTGCGGTGGTTGGTGCGGGCGGCGGTGAACTCGTTGATCAGGTAGCCCTCGGAGCCCATGATCTCCACGCCGTCGTAGCCGGCCCGCCGGGCGAGCCGGGCGGTCCGGGCGTAGTCGTCGACGGTCCGCTCGACCTCGGCGTCGGTGAGCTCGCGGGGCGGGTGGGGGCTGATCGGCGCCTGGAGCGGGCTGGGCGCCACCACGTCCCGGTGGGAGGCGTAGCGGCCGAAGTGCAGGATCTGCAGCGCGATCCGGCCGCCCTCGCGGTGCACGGCCCCGGTGACGGTCCGGTGCCGCTCGGCCTCCGCCTCGGTGGTGAGCTTGGCGCCGCCCTCGTGGGGCCGCCCCTCCTCGTTGGGCGCGATGCCGCCGGTGACGATCAGGCCCGCTCCCCCGCGGGCCCGGGCGGCGTAGAACGCGGCCATGCGCTCGAAGCCGCGCTCCGCCTCCTCCAGGCCGACGTGCATGGAGCCCATGAGGACGCGGTTGGGCAGGGTGGTGAAGCCCAGGTCGAGCGGGCTCAGCAGGTGGGGGTAACGGCTCATCGGGCCCTCCGTGCGCGGGGTGGTGTCCTCCGTTGTAGAGGACCCCCGACCAATTATGCAACTAGTTGCATAAAGAGGTGGCGGAGGGCACAGGGGCACGCGGAGGCCCCGGGCGCGGCACGGCGGGACGCGAGCGCGGCCCGGAGGTACGGGGCGGTGCGGGCGGGGCCCGCCCGCACCGCCCCGTACCTCCTACCGGCGGGTCGTGGCCGTCCTCTCCGGCGCCGGAGACCTCACCGGCTCTCCAGCCGTACGTGCAGGTCCCGCTCCTGGTCGCCGGACGCGGCGGACAGGTCCCGCACGGTGAACAGGTCGTCCAGCGTGGCGCGGAGCCGTTCGATCGCCCAGTAGCCGCCCTGCGCGTCGGCGGTGACGGACCCCTTCAGCCGGGCGGGGCCGCAGTCGCCCCGGTGGGCGTCGGCGACGTCGAAGGTGCCGAGCCACACGGTCGGACGCGCCTCGTGGTACTCCCGGGGCACGTCGTCGGCGCACCGGTCGGACGCGAAGCACGCGCACAGGGTGTCGAACACGACCTGGGCGTCGTCCTTGTCGCATCCGCTGATCTCGACCGAGACGGATTCCGGGTGCGTTCGCTCGCCGTCCATCGTGATCGCTCCTCTCGTGGCCGCGTTGCGGCGCCGCGGACGAGGTCCGCGAACCGCACCCCCACCCCCAAGAAAACCCCCGCCGCGGGAAAAGCACCACCCGCGCCGGCGCACGGCCGGCGCGGGTGGCGCGGTCCGTGGCTCAGCCCCGGGTGAAGCGGTAGGTCTTGCTGTCGGTCAGCAGGCAGAAGCCGGGCGACAGCACGATCACGCGCAGGGTGCCGGTGCGGCGGTCGTAGTCGACGCCCTCGGTCTCGAAGGTGCCCGAGCAGCCGCTGCGCAGCGGGAGCCGGCGCAGCGCGGTGACGTGACCGGTCACGTCCGCCGTGCCCGGTTCGGCCGACAGGTCGATCTGGAGCAGCGGCTTGGTGACGCCGAACAGGGTGCCCGCCGGGTCGTCGGAGGAGCACAGCAGCCGGGTGGGGCCGGTGAAGTCGCAGCCCTGCACGTCGCGCACGGGGTGGTCGAGGGCGACCGTGGACACCTGCGGGAGGTTCGCCGCGGGCGAGGTGCCCGGATTGACGCCGGGGGTGGGGAAGACCAGCAGCCGGCTCATGGTGCCCCACTCGCCCGCCAGCATCCACTGGCCGTTCGGCGAGATCGCGACCCAGGAGTTGTTCGGGGCCTCCCCTGCGCCGAGGGCGTGGACGTACTCCGACCAGCCGCCGCCCGGCGCCTGCACCCGGAACATCTTGGCGGCGCCGTCGTCGCGCTGGTACGGCTCGACGTAGTGGCCGTCGTAGGAGGCGTCGGGGTCACCGACGTGGTTCCAGCCGCGGCTGCTGACGCCGATGGGGATGGTGCCGATGCCGGTGTACCGGTTGGGGCTGCCGGCCGGGACCTCGACCGAGGTCAGTCCCTGGCCCTCGGTCAGCGGGTCGGCCCGGTCGGAGCCCGTCTCGGTCCAGGTGTCGGCGACCGAGGCCGGCGGGGCGGCCGACAGGACGGCGGCGGTGGCGAGAGCGACGAGTCCGGCCAGGACCGCGTGACGACGTCGCCGGGCGCGCAGGGGCATGGTTCGGCTCCTTCGTGGGGGGACGCACTCGGCGCACAGTGTGACGGGCCAAGGAAGTCATGTACATATCAGATTCATGGACGGTCCGGGTCCGTTCCGCCCCGCCCCGGTGAACATCCGCGAGGCGGCGGGCGTCCTGCGGACGGAGGAAGATGGAAGGAATCAGCAGGGACGTCCGGGAATCGACCCTGTGTGCGGTGGGACAGGGAGCCGGCACCGGGAAGGGCGTGCCGCGCGAGACGGCGAAGGCAGGGCGTGGGATGAGTGCAGCCGGGTCACCCGTGGTCGGGGCCGACGAGCCGCCCCGCGGTCCGGTGCGCCCGAGCGGGCTGCTCGACGTGCTGGGCGTGGCCTCGGTGGTCCTGGACACCCGGGGGCGGATCGTGCTGTGGAGCCCGCAGGCCGAGGAGCTGTTCGGCTACACCGCGCAGGAGGCGCTCGGGCAGTACGCCGCCCGGATCATGGTCCACGAACAGCACCTCGACGTGGTCGTCGAACTGTTCTCGGAGGTCATGGACACCGGCCGGAGCTGGGCCGGGGCCTTCCCGGTCCGGCGCAAGGACGGCACCACGCGGCTGGTGGAGTTCCGCAACATGCGGCTCCTGGACGACCGGGGCGAGGTGTACGCGCTGGGCCTGTGCGCGGACCAGTCGACCGTGCGCCGGGTGGAGCGGGACGTGGCGCTGTCGACGCGGATCATCGCGCAGTCGCCGATCGGGCTGGCCGTCCTGGACACGGAGCTGCGGTACGTCTCGGTCAACCCGGCGCTGGAGCGGATCGACGGCCTCCCCGCCGAGGAGCACCTCGGCCGCACGGTCCGCGAGGTGCTGCCCCAGCTGGACGCGGACATGCTGGAGTCCGCGGCGCGCCAGGTCCTGGAGACCGGCCGGCCGCTCGTCGACCGGTCCACGACCGGCCGGACACCGGCCGATCCGCAGGAGGACCACACCTGGTCGGTCTCGCTCTACCGGCTGGAGGACGCGTTCGGCCACGTGCTGGGCGTGGCCGTGTCGGTCGTGGACGTCACCGAGCAGCACCGGGCCGGCGTCGAGGCGGAGACCGCCCGCCGGCGTCTGGCCCTCATCGCGGACGCCTCGACCCGCATCGGCACCACCCTGGACCTGGACCGCACCGCCCGCGAGCTGACCGACGTGGCGGTGCCGGAGCTCGCCGACGTCGCGGCGGTGGATCTGCTGGACGCGGTGGTGAAGGGCCGCCGCAGCAGTCTGGACCCGGCCGAGCCCGCGCTGATCCGCTCCCTGGCCGTCCGGGCGTACGACTCCCCGGAGGCGCTGGGAGCGGCCGATCCGCCCGGCCAGGTCGCCCGGTACGCGCCCGACCGTCTCGTCACCGAGTGCGTGCGCACCGGCCGCCCGGTGATGGTGCCGCGGGTGAAGGACGTCGACCTGCTCCGCATCGCCCGCTCCCCGCTGGCGGCCGAGCTGCTGGGCCGGGCGGGCCTGCACTCCTACCTGGCCGTACCGCTGATCGCGCGCGGCGAGGTGCTCGGCGCGCTCGACCTGAAACGGACGCACAACCCGCTGCCGTTCGGCGAGGACGACCTGCTGCTGGCCCGGGAGCTGGCCGCCCGCGCGGCCGTGCAGATCGACAACGCCCGCTGGTACCAGAACGCCCGCAACACCGCCCTCACCCTGCAGCGCAGCCTGCTGCCCAGCCATCCGTCGGTGACGGGCGGCCTGGAGGTCGCCTCCCGCTACCAGCCGGCGGAGGCCACCAGCGAGATCGGCGGCGACTGGTTCGACGTGATCCCGCTGGAAGGCTGCAAGACGGCGCTGGTGGTGGGCGACGTGATGGGCAGCGGCATCACGGCGGCGGCGACCATGGGCCGGCTGCGCACGGCGACGAACACCCTGGCCTCCCTGGACCTGGACCCGGCCCGGGTGCTGGAGCATCTGGACCGCGGCACCACGGGCCCGGACCAGGCCATCGCCACCTGCGTCTACGCCGTCCACGACCCGCATCTGCGGCAGTGCCGGATCGCCGTCGCCGGGCACCTGCCGCCGGTGCGGGTCCGCACCGGGCACCCCCCGGAACTGCTCGACCTGCCCACGGGGGTGCCGCTGGGCGTGGGCGGTGTCTCCTTCTCCACCACCACCGTCGGCCTGGAGCCCGGTGACCGGCTGGTGTTCTACACCGACGGTCTGGTCGAGACGCGGCGGCACTCGCTGGACGAGCGGCTGGACCGGCTGCTGTCCCTGCTCGACGGCCCGGACCGCCCGCTGGAGGAGGTCTGCGACACACTGCTGCGCGCCCTGCACGAGCCGGACAACGCCGACGACGTGGCGCTGCTCATCGCGCGGGCGACGGCACCGGCGTAGGCGGGCCGGGCGCGCGGGGGCCGCCCCGGCCCGTCGTACCGGCGTCGACGGGCCGGGCCGCCGGGCTACGGCCGGACGCCGGTCACGACGTGGGCGTACAGCTCCTCGGAGACGGCCAGACGGGTCGTCAGGCCGCTGCGGGCGAAGGCGTCGACGGCCGCCGGCGCCTGGCGTTCGCTCGTCTCGACCAGGACGCAGCCGCCGGGCGCGAGCCACCGGGGCGCCTCGGCGGCGACCCGGCGCAGCACGTCGAGGCCGTCCGCACCGCCGTCGAGGGCGACCAGCGGCTCATGCTCCCGGGCCTCCGCGGGCAGCAGGCCGACCTCGCCGGTGGGGACGTACGGCACGTTGGCCGCGAGGACGCCGACGCGTCCGCGCAGCTCGCCGGGCAGCGCATCGAACAGGTCGCCCGTGTGCACCCGGCCGCCGGCGGCGGCGACGTTGCGGCGGGCGCAGCGCACCGCGGCCGGGTCGATGTCGGCGGCGTGCAGCTCGACCGGGCCGAGCGCGTCGGCCAGGGCCGCGCCGAGGGCTCCCGAGCCGCAGCACAGGTCCACGACGACGGTCGCGCCGGGCGCCTGGGCGAGGGCCTGTTCCACGAGGAACTCGGTGCGGCGGCGGGGTACGAAGACGCCGGGTTCCACGGCGATGCGCAGCCCCCGGAACTCGGCCCAGCCGAGGACGAGTTCGAGGGGCTCGCCGGTGACGCGGCGGTCCACCAGGGCGGTGAGCTCGTCCGGGGTGCGGGCGGCGGCCAGGAGCAACTCCGCCTCGTCCTCGGCGAAGACGCAGCCGGCGGCGCGGAGCGCGGCGACGACCGGGGCGCGGGACGGCGGTGGCACGGACGGCGGTGGCGCGGAGGGAGACGGGGGCGGAGAAGACGCAGGTGGCATGGAGCCGGGGGCCTTTCGGGAACGAAGGGCGCTCTCGCGGTCGCCTACCGGCGGTCCGCGCGGTCCTGGGACGGGAGCACCCGGGCCGACACAGCGGTGATGGGTCCCACCTCCTCGCCGTACGACGGCCGGGACGGTCCGCGGCCGGACCGCCACCCTATCCGAAACGATCGGCCCCGGGCCGTCCCCGCGGACGCCTTCGCCCCGGCAGCGGCGGGCGCCCCCGCGCGGGCGGGTCCCGCCCCCGCGCGCCCGCCCGGCGCCGCGGACCGGGACGGGCCCGCCCCGAATCCAGTTGTAGTATGCAACTGAAAGTGCGAGGGAGGTCCCGTGGAAGCAGCCGACGCGTCCGGCGAGACGCCTGCCGCCCCCGGCGGCTCCGCGGCGGACTCGGCCGTGGAGACCATCCAGCGCGAGATGACGGTCTTCGCCCGGCGGGCCAGGGCCTCGGCGGGCCGTATGCACCCCGAACTGTCGCTGGTGTCGTACACGCTGCTCGGGCACCTGGAGGAGAGCGGCGGCTGCCGGGCCACCGACCTGGCCGCCCACTACGCCCTGGACAAGTCCACCGTCAGCCGCCAGGTGGCCGCCCTGGAGCGCGCCGGCCTGGTGGAACGGCGCCTCGCCCCGGGCGACCACCGCGTACAGGTCCTGGACCTGACGGACTCCGGCCGCCGCGTCCTGGCCCGGGTCACCGAGAGCCGCCGGGCGGCCTTCCGGGAGCGGCTGGCGGACTGGCCGGAGGAGGACCTGATGCGGTTCGCCGCCTGTCTGCGGCGGTACAACGCGTGGCCGGGGACGGTCGACGGCTGAGGGCGGACGGCGGACGGCCGCCCGCGGCGCCCGCGGTCAGCGCGCCCGGTGCGGCGCCGGCGCGGCCCGCCCGTCCGCGCCGCCCGGGGGCGCGGACGGTGAGGAACGCCGTGGTGCGGCGCAGCCGGAAGCCGAGCGCCTCGTACCGGCGGATGGCCGCGGTGCTGTCGGCGCCGGTGTGCGGGAACGGGGTCTCGCCCCGGGCCCGGATGCCGTGGGCGACGGCGGCGATCAGCCGGGCGGCCGGGCCCCGGCCGCGGAAGGCGGGGCCGGTGCAGACCGCGCTGATCCCGGTCCACCCCGGCGATCACGCTCCCACCCGGCGGGAGGGGGCCGCCCCGGAGCACGTACGGTTGAATGCGTAAGCATCGTCCACGTCCGTCCCGCGGACCACCGCTCGCCGCGCGACCCGGAGAACGAACACCCGTATGAACATCACCCGAGGTTTCACCGGACGCCGTGCCCCCGACCCCGGACTGCCGCCCGGCCAGTACGACGCGGGCGACGACTGGCCCGTGCTGTCCGCCGAGGTCACGCCCGACCTGGCGCCCGCCGACTGGACCTTCCGCATCGACGGCCTGGTCGAGGAGGCCCGCACCTGGACCTGGGAGCAGGCCCACGCGCTGCCGGCGACGGCGTACGAGGGCGCCATCCACTGCGTGACGGGCTGGTCGAAGTTCGGGACGCGGTTCGGGGGCGTGTCCCTGGACGCCTTCCTGGAGGCGGTCCGCCCGCACCCGTCCGCCACCCACGCCGTCGCCCGCGCGCACACCGGCTACACCACCAACCTGCCGCTCGCCGACCTGACCGGCGGGCGCGCCTGGATCGCCTGGGAGTACGACGGCGAGCCGCTCGCCCCCGAGCACGGCGGCCCGGCGCGGCTGCTGGTGCCGCACCTGTACTTCTGGAAGAGCGCCAAGTGGATCGCGGGCCTGACCCTCCTCGACCACGACGAGCCGGGTTTCTGGGAGCGGAACGGCTACCACGCCCGCGGCAACCCCTGGGAGGAGCAGCGGTACTCCGGTGACTGACGCCTCCCCTCCCCCGGCGCGGTTCGCCGTGCCCGGACGCATCGCCGTGAACGGCGGGACCGCCGGGACGTGGCGGACCGCCACCCTCACCGGGATCCGCCGTGAGACCCCCCGCGCGGCCACCTTCCGGTTCGCCGTGCCCGGCTGGCCGGGGCACCTGCCCGGCCAGCACCTGCTGCTGCGGCTGACCGCCGAGGACGGGTACGTGGCCCAGCGGCACTACTCGATCGCCTCCGCGCCCGACGACTCCGGCCACCTCGAGCTGACCCTCGACCACGTCGAGGACGGCGAGGTCTCCGGCTGGTTCCACACGGTGGCCCGGCCCGGCGACCGGGTCGAGGTGCGGGGCCCGCTCAGCGGCTTCTTCGCCTGGCCGGGCGACCGGCCCGCGCTGCTGATCGGCGCCGGTTCCGGGGTCGTACCGCTGATGTCGATGGTGCGGTACCACCGGGCGCGGCGGCTCACGGTGCCGCTGCGGCTGCTGGTGTCCGCCCGCAGTCCCGAAGAACTCCTCTACGCGCGGGAGCTGGGCGCGGAGACGACGCCGGTGTTCACGCGGAGCGCGCCGGAGGGCGTGCCGGTGGGACGGCTGTCGGCCGCCCATGTGGCGCCGCTCATGGCCGAGGCGCCGCCCGGCGGGTGGGAGGCGTACGTGTGCGGCTCCAACTCCTTCGCCGAACACGCCGCCCGGCTGCTGGTGGCGGCCGGGCAGCCCGTGGACCGCATCCGCATCGAGCGCTTCGGCTGACCGGCGCGGCGGCCGGTCGCCCGTGCGGCGGCGCGGCCGGTCGCCCGGCTCCGGCGCGACGGTCGTGGCGCTCCTCGCACGCGGCGCCGGCTCGCCGGGCGGAGCGGGGGCGGGCCCGTGCCGGGCCGCGGTGGGCGACGCGCCGCCGGGGACGGGGCCGCCTCGCCCGCACGGTGACCCGACCACCTCCCCGGGAACCGTCCGCCGGGCGCCTCCCGCCCGCCGTCCCCTCGTGACGCTGCCACCTCACCGACCAGCGGCTCACCACCGGCCACGGGGCCTTCCGCGCGACCGGACCGCCGTGCGGACCTGGCGAGTCCTCCGACCACCCGCGTACGGTGTGATCATCGGCACTGTCCCTTCACGAAGGCGGTTCCCCATGGCCCTGTTCGACCTTCCCCTCGACGAACTCCGCGCGTACCGCAGTTCCTCCACCGAGCCCGAGGACTTCGACGCCTTCTGGTCCAAGACCCTCCAGGAGGCCCGCGAGCACGACCTGGACGCCCGTTTCGAACCGGTCGACACGGGCCTGGCCACGGTGCGGGTGTACGACGTGACGTTCGCCGGGTTCGGCGGTCACCCCGTCAAGGGCTGGCTGGCGCTGCCCGCCGGGGCCGAGGAGCCGCTGCCGCTGGTGGTCGAGTTCATCGGCTACGGCGGCGGCCGCGGCCTGCCCCACGAGCACCTGCTGTGGGCGTCCACGGGCCGGGCGCACTTCGTCATGGACACCCGCGGACAGGGCAGCGCCTGGGGCGCCGGAGGCGGGACCGCGGACCCCGTGGGCGGCGCGCCCGCCTACCCCGGATTCATGACCCGCGGCATCGACGCGCCCGAGAACTACTACTACCGCCGCGTGTTCACGGACGCGGTGCGGGCCGTCGAGGCGGCCCGCTCGCACCCGCTGGCCGACCCGGCCCGCACCGTCGCCGTCGGCGGCAGCCAGGGCGGCGGGATCACGATCGCGGTGGGCGGCCTGGTCCCGGACCTCGCGGCGATCGCGCCGGACGTGCCGTTCCTGTGCGACTTCCCGCGCGCGGCCACGCTGACGGACCGTCACCCCTACCGGGAGATCGGCCTCTACCTCAAGACCCACCGCGGCCGCACCGACGACGCCCTGCGCACCCTCTCCTACTTCGACGGCGTGCACTTCGCCGCCCGCGGCCGGGCCCCGGCGCTGTTCTCGGCGGCCCTGGAGGACCAGACCTGCCCGCCGTCGACCGTCTTCGCGGCGTTCAACGCCTGGGCGCACGACGACAAGGCGATCGAGGTCTACGACTTCAACGACCACGAGGGCGGCGGCCCGTTCCAGGAGGCGGCCAAGCTGCGCTGGCTGCGCTCGTACGCCTGACCCCCGGTCCTTCGCACGGGCCGGGTTCCGCCCGGCCGGCCGGTCGTGGCGCCCGGGCCGCGGCGGCGCGGCCCGGGCTGCCGGCGGACCGCCGGCAGGCCCTGCCCGAGCACCGTGCGGCGCCTGCCCGCGGTCGCCGCGGGCGGTGTCCCGGTGGGCGGGGCGGGAAAGGGTGCCCGTCAGTCCGGGCGGCGGGCCACGACCAGCCGGACGCGGGGACTGCCGTCACCGCGCCGTCCGAACTCGGGCAGGGCGTACAGCTCCACCCCGAACCCCGCGCGCAGCAGCTCCCGCCGCACGTTCCCGAAGCGGAACGTGCGGTAGTACATGACGAACGGCGGACGCCACAGCGCGTTGCGCACCCGCATCACCGTGTCGAAGCCCAGCAGCCCCCAGTACGCCGGGGATCCGGGGCGGGGCGGGGCGACGACCGGGAAGGCGAAGCGGCCGCCCGGCCGCAGCACGGAGCGCACCTGGGCGAACAGCCCGGGCAGTTCGCGGGGCAGGAAGTGCCCGAACGCGCCGAAGCTCACCACGAGGTCGAAGGCGGACGCGAACGGCAGCGCGCGGGCGTCCGCGCGGACCCAGGCGACCGGTACCCCGGCGGGCCGGGTCCGCTCACGGGCGACGGCGAGCATGCCCGCGCTGAAGTCGACCCCGGTGACGCTCCGCCGGCACACCCGCGCCAGCACCCCGACGCCCGCGCCGGTGCCGCAGCACAGGTCGAGCCCGGTCTCGAAGGGCCCCGTCCGCGCCAGCGCCGAGGCGACGGCGTCGAGCACGGGACCCGGCGTCCGGAACGGGGTGTGGTCGAACTTCGGCGCGAGCAGGTCGTAGCCGCGCTCCACGGACGACAGCGCCTGGACGGCGAGTTCGCGCGGGCCGGGGCCCTGGGGGCTGAACACCCGACCAGCCTACGGGGAGGATCCCTTCGCGCGGAGCCGCTGCCGCGGCGTCACGGGCCGCGCGTACCGGAGGATCCGGCCGACGCCGCCCGCGCGCCGCGCTGCCCGGGCCGCATCCCCCGTCCGGGTGCTGCCGGACGCCGTTCGGCCCGGGCAGCGCGGCGTCCCGAGGCGCTGTTCCTACGTTTGCGGCATGAAGATCGGATCGACTTCCCGGGGCGTCGCGTCCGCCTGCGCTCTCGGCGTGGCGGGTCTGCTGGCGCTCACGCCCGCCGCGGTGGCGGGGGGCGGTGCGGGGGCGGAGCCCGGCGCGCCGGGCGGTCCACGCGCGAGGGTCCCGGGACCGGCCCTGCTGTACCGCTCCGGGACGCAGGTCCGGCCGCGTCCCGGAGCGCCCGGGGTCCCGGACGTCTCCGCCCGGTCGTGGCTGGTGGCCGACGTCCGCACCGGCGAGGTGCTCGCCGCGCACGACGCGCACCGCAGGCTGCCGCCCGCCAGCACCCTGAAGACGCTGTTCGCCCTCACGGTGCTGCCGGTGCTGCCCGGCGGCCTCAGGCACCGGGTCGACGAGCGGGAACTGCGGGGCATCGGGCCGGGCAGCAGCCTGGTCGGGGTCGCCGAGGGCCGCACCTACCGGGTGTCCGACCTGTGGCACGGAGTCTTCCTCAGCTCCGGCAACGACGCCGTGCGCGTCCTGGCCGCGCTCACCGGCGGCTGGCGGTCCGCGGCCGAGCGGATGCAGGCCAGGGCCCGGGCCCTCGGCGCCCACGACACACGGGTGCTCTCACCCGACGGCTACGACACCCCGGGCCAGGTGTCGTCGGCGTACGACCTGGCGGTCTTCGGCCGGGCGGGGCTGCGCAGCCGGGAGTTCGCGCGGTACAGCGCCACGGTGCAGGCCGTCTTCCCGGGCCGCGGCAGCGGGCAGTCGTATCCGATCCGCAACACCAACCGGCTGCTGACCGGCGCGGACGGCGTCGAGCGGTACCCGGGGCTGGTCGGGATCAAGAACGGCTACACCAGCCGCGCGGGCCACACCCTCGTCGCCGCCGCCCGCCGGGGCGGGCGCACCCTCGTGGTGACGGTGCTGAATCCCCGGGCGGGCGGTGGCCTCGCCGTCTACGAGGAGGCCCGCTCGCTGCTCGACTGGGGATTCGGGGCGGCCGGCCGGGTCGATCCGGTGGGTTCGCTGGACGCGCTGCGTCCCCGGCCGCGGCCGGGCCCGGAGGCCGGGGCGGCCGCGGCGGCGACCGTGGCGGCGCCGGCGGGCCGGTCCGGCCGGTCCGGCGGTGCGGGCACGGTCGCGGGCGCCGTCGGGCTAGGCGTCAGCGCGGCGGCGCTGCTGCTGCTGCTCGCGCTCAGCCGTCTTCCGCGGGAGTGACCGACCGGCAGCCACAGCAGCAGGCCGAGGGTGACCCAGGTGTAGGCGTTGCTCCCCAGGAAGCCGTCGACGCCGGACGCGTCGTCGGACCACAGCCACACCACACTGGTGCACAGCACCGCGTACAGGGCGCCCGCGACCCGCGGGCGGCCGGCCCGGACCAGGACGGCGAAGGACGGCAGCAGCCACACCAGGTGGTGCACCCAGGTGATCGGACTGACCAGGCACGCGGCGAGCCCGGTCAGGGCGAACGCGGCCGTCCACTCCCCGGCGGCGGCCGCCCGCCGCGCCCGCCACGCCCACACGCCGAGGACCGGCAGCGCTGCGGCCGCCCAGACGGCGTGGCCCGTCTCGCCGAGCCGGGCCAGCACGCCCTGCAGGGACTGGTTGGAGACGTAGTCGAGACGGCCGATCCGGGTGGTGTCCCACATGGCCTCGGTCCAGTAGAAGCGCGAGGCGTCCGGGGCGATCCGGGCCGCGAGCGCGGTGGCCCCGGCGGCCACGGCCGTCGCGACGGCCGCCGCGCGCCACCGCCGGGCCACCAGCAGCAGGCCGATGAACAGCGCGGGCGTCAGCTTGACCGCCGCCGCCAGCCCGATGCCGGCGCCCGCCCACCGGGTCCGCCCGGTGGTGAGCAGCCACGCGTCGGCGAGGACCAGGGCCAGCAGCAGGACGTTCACCTGGCCGAAGCTGACGGTGTCGCGCAGCGGTTCGAACAGGGCGAGCGCGCAGGCGACGAGCGCCCAGCCGTACCAGCCGTGGCGGGGCCGGGCCGGTCCCGCCAGGACGCGCAGGACCAGCGCCAGGGCCGCCAGGTCGAGCAGCAGGGCGACGGCGATCGCGGTGCGCAGGTCGAGCAGGGCCATCGGCCCCATGGCGACGGCGGCGAACGGCGGGTAGGTGAAGCCGTACGGCGTGCCGGGCACCCGGTAGTCGTAGAGCCGGCCGCCGCGGTGGACCCAGTGGTCGAGGGCGCCGTGGTAGACGCGCAGGTCGAACCAGTCGCGCAGCAGCGGCACGGTCGCCGTGAAGACGGTCACGGCGGCCGCCAGGACGAGCACCAGCAGCAGCCGGCCGCGGTCGGTGCGGGGCGCTCTCACGCGGTCCGCCCCAGGACCGGGGCCAGTTCGGCCTGGTGGGCCTGGAACAGCACGACCATCGCGAGCACACCGCCGGAGACGGCCAGCACCAGCTGCCCGGCGTCCGCCGGGCCGCCGCCGGGCAGCACCGACAGCGCGAGCACGCCGGTCACGGCCGCCGTCCGGTGCCGTACGGAGGCGCTGGGCGCGGCGGCGGCGATCAGGAACAGGCCCCACAGGGCGTACCAGGGGCGGATCGCCGGCCCGAGGGCGGCCACCGCGGCCAGGCTCAGCCCGAGCGCGTAGAGGGGGCGGGGGCGCAGCCGCAGCCAGATGACGACGGTCGCGGCCACGGCCAGGGCGGTGCCGAGGGTGTGCCAGGCGGGGACGGCGAGCGGCGCCAGATCGCTGCCGAGGCGTTCCAGCAGGGACCGGGTGGCGCGGCCGAGGAGGCTGGTGAGGGCCCAGTTCTGCGGGGAGACGGGGGTGTCGAGGGCGCCGATCCAGCCGTATCCCGTGCCGGCCGCCGCCGTCGCGGCGACCGTGGTGACCGCCGCGGCGGCGGCGGTCGTCGCCGCGGCCCGTACCGGGTGGCGGCCCGCGCGCGCCTGGAGCACCACGACCGCGGCGAGCCCCAGCACGGCGGGCGCCTTGACCAGGGCGGCGAGGGTGACGAGGACGGCGCCCGCCACCGGCCACCGGCCCAGCGCCGCGACCAGTCCGGCGCCGAGCAGGCCGAGCATGACCGCGTCGTTGTGGGCGCCCGCGACCAGGTGGAGCAGGACGAGCGGGTTGAGCGCGCCGAGCCACAGCGCGGCGGCCGGGTCGGCTCCGCTGTGCCGGGCGAGGCGGGGCAGCGCCGCCGCCATCAGCGCGACGCCGGCCAGCGCGACGAGCCGCATCCCGAACACACCCGCCGGAATCTGGCCGTGGGTCAGCCCGGACAGGGCGGAGGCCACGGCGAGGAACACCGGTCCGTACGGGGCGCCGGTGTGCCGCCACAGCGGGGCGACCTCGGCCGCGAGCGGGCCGCCGAGCCGGGACGGGCCGTGTGCGTACACGTCGATGTGCGCCTCCACCATGGCGCCCTGGGCGAGGTAGCTGTAGACGTCCCGGCTGAACAGCGGCGGCGCGAGCAGCAGGGGCGCCGCCCAGACGGCGAGGACGAGCAGCAGGGCGCGCGGCGCCGGCGGTTCGGGTCCGCGGACCGCCCGGCCCAGCGACACCCAGGCCGCGATCAGCAGGACGACGCCGAAGTAGACGCCGACGACACCCAGGGCGGCGCGGCCGGAAGCCGGGTGCAGGAGTTCCCGGACCGGCAGGGCCCCGGCCGTCTCACCGCCCAGCGCGAGCACGGCGGTACCGGCCAGGCCGAGCATCTGGCAGCGGTGGAGATCGACGGGAAGAGCCATGACCAACACTCGGCAAGGGTGTCGGTGCCGGGTGGCCGGGAACTGACACGCCGCTCGCCGGGGGGCGGCCTGCGGGTGACCGGCTCGCGATCGGCGCACGGGCACGCGGACGACGGCGCCCGCAGGCGCCCCCGTCGTCCGCCGGTCCCGCCCCCGGTGCCGCGGCCTCGGGCGGTCGAGGCCGGCCGCGAGGCGGGAGGCCGGGCGACCCGGCCCGGGGCGGCCGCGGGCGGGAGCCGCCCGTCCCCGTCCGCCGTCCCGGTGCGCCTCGGCGGGGGCGCGCCGCGCTCGCCGAGCAGGCCGTGCCCGCTGTGGGTGGCCGCGGCCGTCGTGGCGGGGCCGGGTCCTCCCCCGGACCGCGGTGCGGGTGGAGCGGGCACCCGGGCCCCGGACCCGCGCTGCGTGCGGGGCCGGGCCCCGGGTCTCAGGGCGCGGTGGGGGCGAGGTGGGCGAGCGGGTCGAGCGCGCGCACCGGCCGGACGGCGCCGACCGGCCGGCCACCGCCGAGCAGCGGCTCCCCCGCGAACCCGGCGAGCGCCGCCGGGTCGACGCCGGCGCGGGCGAGAGCGGCCGCGGCGACCGGGATCCGCGCCCGGTCGGCGCCGTCCGCGATCTTCACGGCGACGGCCCGGCCGTCGGGCAGCGCGGCGACCTGGACGCCCTCGAAGCCGTCCTTGGCGAGCAGTCCGGGCACGGCCCGCATCAGCGCGGCCACGTCCCGGCCGGCGCCCGAGGCCATCTCGGCGTGCGCGCGCATCGCGTCCGCCACGCGCGCCTCGGGTGTGCCGGGCGCGGCGGTGACGATGCGGGCGGCGGCGCGGGCGAGGCCGCGCAGGGAGACGGCGAACAGGGGCGCGCCGCAGCCGTCGACGGTCACCCGGGCGACGCGCTGCCCGGTGAGGTCCTCGACGGCCTCGGCGACGGCCTGCTGGAGGGGATGGGCGGGGTCGAGGTAGTCGTCCAGGGACCAGCCGTTGAGCCTGCAGGTGTGGAGCATGGCCGCGTGCTTGCCGGAGCAGTTCTGGGCGAGCCGGGAGGGCGGGCGGCCCGCGCGCACCCAGGTGTCCCGGACGGCCGGGCCGAACGGCAGGTCCGGGACGTTGCGCAGGTCGTCCTCGGTGAGCCCGGCGAGCTCGAGGATGCGCCGGGCGCCGGCGAGGTGGCGTTCCTCGCCGGAGTGGCTGGCCGCGGCCAGCGACAGCAGCTCGCCGTCGAGGGGGAGCCCGGCCCGCACCATGGCGACGGCCTGGACGGGCTTGAGCGCCGAACGGGGGTAGAAGGCGGCCTCGACGTCGCCGAGCCGGAACCGGGTGTCCCCGTCGGGGCCGAGGACGACGACGGAGCCGTAGTGGACGCCCTCCACCACCCCGCCGCGGACGAGGTGGGCGACGGGGGCGTGGAGGGGTTCACGGACGAGGGGTGCGTCCGCGGGGGAACTGGTGCGCATCACTGCCTGGGGGTCGTGGGTCGGTGGGGGGACGTGGCTGCCGCCGGTGGGCGGGGTGCCGCCGTACGGGACAGGATGTCGGTGAGGGTCGTCCCGACGCGGTCGAGGTGGTGGGTCATGGCCTCGGTGGCGTCGCGCTCGGAGCCGTCGATCAGCGCCTCGACGATCGCCCGGTGCTCCCGGTCGGACTGCTCGCGGCGTCCGCCCAGCTCGTTGAGGAAGGCGGACTGGCGGGCCAGCGCGTGCCGGATCTCCTCGATGACCCGGCGGAAGACCGGGTTCTGGGTGGCCTCGGCCACGGCGAGGTGGAAGAGCGCGTCCATCGCGACCCACGCGGTGGTGTCCGTCTCCCGTTCCATGCGGTCCAGCAGACGGGTCAGGTGGTCGAGGTCCTCCGGGGTGCGGCGCAGCGCCGCGTATCCGGCGACCGGGATCTCGACGTGGCGGCGCACCTCCAGCAGGTCGCCGGCCGCGTAGTCGCCGAAGGTGGGTTCCTCGACGGTGTCCGCGACGACGAAGGTGCCCCTGCCGGTCCTGGAGACGGTCAGGCCCATGGTCTGCAGGGCCCGCAGCGCCTCGCGCAGCACCGGTCGGGAGACCTCCAGGGTGCGGCACAGCTCCGCCTCGGAGGGGAGCTTGTCGCCGATCGCGTAGTCGCCGCGCTCGATGGCGCCGCGGAGGTGGCCGAGCACCGCTTCCATGGCACTGACACGTCGCGGAGCCGGGCCACCTGTCTGGCTGTCTGACAGATTCACGGAGGTGATCCTGCGGGTGCCGGGAGGCGCCTGTCAAGGAACGGAAGGAACAATTCCGGACCGGGAGGCCGCACGGACTCCTCCCGGCCACGGATCCGCCGCGCGGCGGATCCGTGGCCGGCGGCCCGGGCGACGGCGTCCCGACGGCGGTCCGGCGGGTCCCGAAGACGCCGTCGAAGTGTCCGCCGGCGGACTCCGGCGACCCGGCCGGCGCAAGCGCGGACCACGACGGACGGGACAGCCGGGATGTACGGGACGGATGGGACGGCCGGGAGACCGGGCAGCCGGGACGGACGGGGTGCCGGGAGGCCGGGACGGACGCGCCGGCGGCCGTGAGGCCGCGCCGGCGGAGGCGGGAGCGGCCCCGGCAGGTGCGGGGGCGGCCCCGGCGGCCGGCTGGGCGGTGCCTACGTCCAGATCGCGCGGGCGAGCGCCACGCCGGCGTATGCCGCCCCCAGACCGGCCGCCACGCTCGCCACCACGTTGACGGCGGCACGGCGGCCGGCGCCCGTCTCGGCCAGCCGCAGCGTCTCGTAGGAGAAGGTCGAGTACGTCGTCAGCGCCCCGCACAGCCCCGTGCCGAGCAGGAGCCGCAGGGAGGAGCCCGCGGCTCCGGCGACCGTCGCCCCGGTGAGCAGGCCGAGGACGAGGCAGCCGACGACGTTCACCGTGAGGGTGCCCCAGGGGAAGTCCGAGCCGTGGCGGGACCGCACCGCCCGGTCGGTGAGGTGGCGCAGCGGAGCGCCGATCATGGCGCCTACGATCACCAGCAGCCAGTTCACGCCGGCTCCTCGCCCCGCGTGTCCTCTCGCACCGGTGCCCCCGGGGCGCCGTCGCGGGCCGCGGACCGGCGTCCCAGGACGCGGCGGGTTCCGGCGGCTGCCAGCGACACCGCCGCGAGGGCCGCGAGCGGGGTCGCGGCCAGGCAGGCCAGGCCCGTGCGGGTGTGGCCGGTGTCGATCAGCTGCTGGACGTCGACGGCGTAGGCGGAGAAGGTGGTGAACCCGCCGAGCACACCGGTGCCCAGGAACGGGCGCACGAGGCGGTGCGCGGCCCACACCTCGGTGACGGCCACCAGGAACACGCCGATCACGGCGCAGCCGGCGACGTTGACCCAGAAGGTCGTCCAGGGGAAGCCGCCGGCCTGCGCGGGCCACCGCAGGGAGATCGCGTACCGGAGCACGGCGCCGAGGCCGCCGCCGAGCGCGACCGCCGCGACGACGGGCCCCTGCGAGCGCGGGACGGTCCGGCGGGGGGTGCGGGACCGGGGGCGGGGGGTCCGGGCGTCCCGGGCTGTCATGTCGTACCTCTCCCACTCGCTCAAGGGGCCCGGACATGCGGGGCGCGCGCCTTCAACAAGCAGGGACCGTCGGCGGCGGCACTGCCGCGGTTCGGGTGCGGCGGGCCCCACCGCCGCGCCGCGAGCGGTGGTCGCGGCGCGGTCCAGGGTAACGCGGGCCGCCCGCCGGGTCGTGTCCGGACGGGCCGGGGCCCGGCCGCGGGTGTGCGGCCGGGCCCCGGCTCCGGGGGCTCAGCGGTGGCCGAACCAGGACATCGCCGGCAGTGCCCGGTCGTCGTAGCCGAACAGGGCCTGGTTCTCCCAGCCGTTGCCGGAGGAGGGGTCGGCCGGGTCCCAGCCGTTGCCGGCGACCGCGGTCCAGGTGGCCTCCCAGTAGAAGAGGCCGAGGCCGCGGCCGTTCGGGACGGCCTCCACGATGCTCGCCACGTCGTTCATCCAGCGGGTCTGCCCGGCGGTGGACGCCGGGTAGCCGGCCACCAGCTCGTCGGCGATGTCGATGATGTTCTCGTGCGCGTCCTTGCTGTCCAGCCGGAACGGGTAGGCCGTCTCCGCGACGAAGACCGGCTTGCCGTAGCGGGCGGCCGCGTCGTCCAGGGTCGTCTGGAAGTCGTGGAGCGTGCCGTGCCAGTAGCCGTAGTAGGACAGGCCGATCGCGTCGAACCGCACGCCGTGGGAGACGGCGTTGTCGAACCACCAGCGGGTGCCGGCCAGGTCACCGCCCTTGGCGAGGTGCAGGGCGACGGCGGTGGACGGGCTGACCGCCTTGACCGCGTCGTAGCCGGAGTTGAGCAGGCCGGCGAGCTGCGTCCAGTCGGAGGTGGATCCCTCGTCCCACAGCATGCCGCCGTTGATCTCGTTGCCGACCTGGACCATGTCGGCGGTAATGCCCTGGGCCTTCAGCGCGTTCAGCACGTCGTACGTGTGCTGGTAGACGTCGGTCCTCAGCTGGTCGTACGAGTGCCCGGCCCAGGCGGCCGGCTTGGCCTGGGCGCCCGGGTCGGCCCACGTGTCGGAGTAGTGGAAGTCGACCAGCAGCTTCATGCCCTGCGCCTTGATGCGCTTGGCCGTCGCCAGGACGTGGGTCTTGTCGTTGTAGCCGTCGGCCGGGTTCACCCACACCTTCAGCCGGGCGTAGTTCATGCCGGCGGACTTCAGGATGGCGAGTGCGTCGCCGGTGCGGCCCGAGGCGGTCCGGTAGACGCCGCCCTTGGCCTCGCTCTTGGCGAGGGAGGAGATGTCGGCGCCCTTGACGGACAGGCCGGAGGCGCCCGGCGCGAAGCTCAGGTCGTCGACGTTGATCCAGTTGCCGGCGTTCGCGTCGCTGTGGACGCTGATCGTGCACTGCTTGGTGGTCACCTTGACCGGCACGACGATGCGGATCCACCCACTGGCCGAGACCGGCAGGTCGGTGCGCTGCTCGGCGCCGCCGCAGTTCTTCAGGGCCAGGTAAGCGGCGTTCTGTCCGCCGCCGGAGCGGACCCAGGCGGTGAGCTTGTAGTTCCCGTTGGCGAGTCCGGACAGGTACTGGTACGTCTCCACCTCGTAGGCGGAGGACGCCCAGTGGCTCAGGCGGTAGCTCCCGCTGTGGCCGCCGGACTCCACGAAGGAGGCGCCGGTCGAGCCGTACTCGGACCATCCGGCGGGGGTGTCCGCGCCCGAACCGTCGGCCTCGAAGCCGCCATTGGCGAGGGTGGCGGCGGCCTGGGCGGCGGTGGCGGCCTGGGCGGCGGTGGCGGGCAGGGCGGTGAGAGCGAGCCCGGCCGCGAGGGGGAGCAGCAGGGCCCTGAGGGTGCGTCTGGGATGGAACATCGTCGTCCGTCGTCCCTTCGACGTGATGGGTTGGGGAATGCCCTCCTGATGGCGCCGGAGGGTTCCCCTCCGCCCGCGGCTCGCGGCTCGCACGGGCGGAGGGGGGTCGGCTCAGCCGTCGAGTCGTACGACCCGGACGGCTCCCGCGGGGACCGTCAGGCGGTCCGCGGCGCGTTCACCGGTCAGCAGCTCGGTGCCGTGCGCCTCCAGCGGCACCTCGGCGTCCGACGCGGTGTGGTTGATCGCGAAGAGGTAGGTGCCCGACTCGCCGGTGCGGCGCACCACTTCGACGTCGCGGGGCAGGCCGGCGCGCGGCGCGACCCGCGCGTCCGCCAGCGCCCGGCCGAGCAGCGCGTCGAGGCCGTCGGCGCCCAGGCGCGTGGAGACGTACCAGGCGGTGCCCTCGCCGAGGCGGTGCCGGGTGACGGCCGGACGGCCCGCGGGCAGGCCGTCGGCGTAGCTCCAGACGGTCTCGGCGCCGCGCGGCACCACGAACTCCGTCCACACGTCGCCGTCGAGCTCGCTGCCGTCCGGGCCGGTGAGGCGCACCCGCTCGCCCGGCAGCAGCGGTGAGAACTCCTCGACGGTCAGGCCGAGCACGTCCCTGAGGGGGCCCGGGTGGGCGCCCTCGTGCACGGCGTCGTGCTCGTCGACGATGCCCGAGAAGTACGACACGACGAGGGTGCCGCCCCCCTCGACGTAGGCCCTGAGGTTGCGCCCGGCCGCCTCGGTCATCAGGTACAGGGCCGGCACGACGACCAGGGGGTAGGCCGACAGGTCGGCCTCCGGGTGGGCGAAGTCGACCGTGAGGTGGCGGTCGTAGAGGACCTCGTAGAAGGTGTCGGCGCGCTCGCGCGGGTCGTGGTCCTCGCTGGGGCGCCACTGGAGGGTCTGCGCCCACCAGGAGTGCCAGTCCCACAGCACGGCCACGTCGGCCTCGGTGCGGGTGCCGCGCACGGCGGCCAGGGCGTCGACGGCGGCGCCGAGTTCGACCACCTCGCGCCAGACGCGGGTGTCGGTGCCGCCGTGCGGGACCATCGCCGAGTGGAACTTCTCGGCGCCGCGCCGCGACTGCCGCCACTGGAAGAACATCGCGCCCTCGGAGCCGCGCGCCACGTGGGCGAGGGAGTTGCGGGCCATCTGGCCGGGGGCCTTGGCGGGGTTGCGGGGCTGCCAGTTGACGCCCGAGGTGGAGTGCTCCAGCAGCAGCCAGGGCGCGCCCCGGGCCACCGAGCGGGTGAGGTCGGCGGCCATCGCCAGGTTGACGTGGGTGCGGCGGCCGTCGGTGATCAGGTAGTGGTCGTTGGTGACGAGGTCGACCTCGCGGCCCCAGGCCCAGTAGTCGACCGAGTCGCACTGGCTGAGCGCGGTCATGAAGTTGGTGGTGACCGGGACGCCGGGGGACAGGCGGTGCAGGATGTCCCGCTCCATGCGGAAGTTCTCGCGCATGGTGGCGTCGGCGAACCGCCGGTAGTCCAGCGCCTGGGCCGGGTTGCCGACCGTCGGCGTGGTCCGCGGCGGGTTGATCTGCTCCAGGTCCGCGTAGCGCTGGCCCCAGAAGGCGGTGCCCCAGGCCTCGTTGACGGCGTCCACCGTGCCGTACGTCGCCGCGAGCCAGCGGCGGAAGTGGGCGGCGCAGGAGTCGCAGTAGCAGGCCGAGACGGGGACGCCGTACTCGTTGTGCACGTGCCACAGCGCCAGGGCGGGGTGGTCGCCGTAGCGCTCGGCGAGCCGCGTGGTGATGTCCGCGGCGGCGGCGCGGTAGTGCGCGTTGCTGTGGCAGATGGCCGCGCGGGAGCCGAACTCGTAGCGCACGCCGTCGGCGGTCACCGGCAGCGCCTCGGGGTGGGCGCGGTAGAACCAGGCCGGCGGGGCCACGGTCGGGGTGCCGAGGTCGACGCGGATGCCGTTGGCGTGCAGCAGGTCCATGATCCGGTCGAGCCAGCCGAAGTCGTACTCCCCCGGCGCGGGCTCCAGCAGCGCCCAGGAGAAGATCCCGACGCTCACCATGGTGACGCCGGCCTCCCGCATCAGCCGGACGTCCTCCTGCCAGACGCTTTCCGGCCACTGCTCGGGGTTGTAGTCCCCACCGAAGGCGAGCCTGGTCAGGCCCTTGGGGGCGGTCTCCGGCATGGATTCTCTCCCGGGTGATCGATCGATTGGGAACGTGCACACACAACCGCTGCGGCGCGAGGGCAACATAACCGCACAGCAACAACCATTGACAAGTGTCCGGGACGTTTCTCTACTGTGAACGCTCACAGAAGCATGGCAGGGACTCGCGGCAGGCGGGGACCCGGGCCGGCTCGCATCTGCATGGCAGGTTCCCGCAGCAGGCGGGGACCCAGGTCAGGGGAGATATCCATGCCGTACACGAAGCACCGTCGCCTCGTGGCTTCCGCCGTCGCCGTCGCGCTCGGCGCCACCGCACTCGCCGCCTGCGGCTCGTCCGAGGAGGAAGGCGGGGCCCGGTCGGGACCGGTCTCGCTGACGTACTGGGCCTGGGCGCCCGGCATGGACAAGGTCGTCGACCTGTGGAACAAGGGCCCGGGCAAGAAGGAGCAGATCACCGTCACGGTGAAGAAGCAGGCGTCCGGCGACACGCTGGTCACCAAGATCCTCACCGCGCACAAGGCGGGCGAGGCGCCCGACCTGGTCCAGGCCGAGTACCAGGCGATCCCTACGCTGGTCAGCAATGACGCGCTCGCCGACATATCGGGCGAGGTCGACGACGTGAAGGGCAGGTTCGCCGAAGGGGTCTGGCAGCAGACCACGCTGGGCACGGACGCGGTCTACGCGGTCCCGCAGGACATCGGGCCGATGATGTTCTACTACCGCGAGGACCTGTTCGAGGAGTACGGCCTGAAGGTCCCCACCACCTGGGACGAGTTCGCCGAGACCGCCCGGCAGCTGAAGAAGAAGGCCCCGGACAAGGACCTCACCACCTTCTCCGCCAACGACTCCGGCCTGTTCGCGGGCCTCGCCCAGCAGGCCGGCGCCAAGTGGTGGACGGCCCAGGGCGAGAAGTGGAAGGTCGGCATCGACGACGACGCCACCCGGAAGGTCGCCGAGTTCTGGGGCGGTCTCGTCGAGGAGGGCGTCATCGACAACCAGCCGATGTACACCCCGGCGTGGAACAAGGCCCTCAACACCGGCAAGCAGATCGCCTGGGTCAGCGCCGTGTGGGCGCCGGGCACGCTGACCACGGCCGCGCCCGACACCAAGGGCAAGTGGGCCATGGCCCCGCTCCCCCAGTGGTCCAAGAGCGAGAACCGCACCGGCAGCTGGGGCGGCTCCTCCACCGGCGTCACCACCGACTCCGAGCACAAGGAGGCCGCCGCGAAGTTCGCCGCCTGGCTGAACACCGACCGCGACGCCCTCAACGCGCTGGCGAAGGAGAGCGGCATCTACCCGGCCTCCAGCTCGGCCCAGCTCAGCGGCGCCTTCACCAACCCGCCGGAGTACTTCTCCAACCAGCCCGACTTCTACACCAAGGCCGCCGAGATCGCGAAGACCACCGCGCCGGCCGCCTGGGGCCCGAACGTCAACGTCGCCTACACGTCGTTCAAGGACGCGTTCGGCGCCGCCGCCAAGAACAGGTCGGACTTCGCCGCCGCGCTCGCCACGATGCAGGACGACACCGTGGCCGACCTGAAGAAGCAGGGCTTCGAGGTCGCTCGGTGACCAGCACCACGACACGCCGGAGGCCGTACGGGGCCGAGGGTGCCCCGGACACCCGCCCCTCCCCCACCGCCCGCGGCCGGGGGCGGAGCGCCCCCTACTTCTTCCTCCTCCCCGCGGCCGCCCTGTTCCTGCTGTTCTTCGCCCTGCCCATCGGGTACGCCGTCTGGCTCAGCTTCCGCAAGGTGCAGGTCTCCGGGCTCGGCCTGGGCGCCGGCGCCCGCAAGGAGGTCTGGGCCGGACTGGAGAACTACACCGACGCCCTCTCCGACGGCGAACTGCTGGACGGGGCGCTGCGCGTGCTGGGCTACGGCTGCATCGTCGTCCCGGTCATGCTCGGGCTCGCCCTGCTGTTCGCGCTGATGCTGGACTCCGAGAAGGTCCGGCTCGCCCCCTTCACCCGGCTCGCGATCTTCCTGCCGTACGCGATCCCCGGCGTGGTGGCGGCGCTGCTGTGGGGCTTCCTCTACCTGCCGGACGTCAGTCCCTTCTACTTCGTGCTCGACCGGCTGGGCCTGCCGCAGCCCGACCTGCTGGACGGCGGTCCGCTCTACCTCGCCCTGTCGAACATCGCCGTCTGGGGCGGCACCGGCTTCAACATGATCGTCATCTACACCTCGCTGCGGGCCATCCCGGCCGAGGTGTACGAGGCCGCGAAGCTGGACGGCGCCACGCCGCTGCAGATCGCGCTCCGGATCAAGATCCCGATGGTGGCGCCCTCGCTGGTGCTGACCTTCTTCTTCTCGATCATCGCGACGCTCCAGGTGTTCAGCGAGCCGACCACCCTCAAACCGCTCACCAACTCCGTGTCCACCACCTGGAGTCCGCTGATGAAGGTCTACCAGGACGCCTTCGGCAAGGGCGACGTGCACGCGGCGGCCGCCCAGGCCACGGTCATCGCCCTGGTCACGCTGCTGCTGTCCTTCGGCTTCCTGCGGGCCGCGAACCGACGCACCAAGCGGGACGACAGTCAAGGAGCCGCCCGATGAGTTCTCTCGCCGTCCGCAAGGCCCAGCCGGCGGCGGGCACCACGCCCGGCGCCGCCCAGGGGCCCCCGCTGCGCCGCCGGATCGCGTTCGTCCCGACGGTGACGCTGCTGCTCGGCGCGGTCTACTGTCTGCTGCCGGTCGCCTGGGTGGTCATCGCGGCCACCAAGTCCGGCCGGGAGCTGTTCTCCACCTTCACCTTCCTGCCGGGCACGGGCTTCGCCCAGAACCTCTCGGACCTGAGCGCCTACCGCGACGGCGTCTACTGGCGGTGGATGGGCAACTCCGCGCTCTACGCCGGCCTGGGCGCCCTGCTGTCCACGGCCGTGTCCGCGGTCAGCGGCTACGCGCTCGCGACCTACCGCTTCCGCGGCCGGGAGACCCTGTTCAACGTGCTGCTGGCGGGCGTGCTGATGCCGCCGGTGATCCTGGCCGTCCCGCAGTACCTGCTGCTGGCCGAGGCCGATCTGACGGACTCGTACCTGTCCGTGCTGCTCCCGCAGATCCTCTCCCCGTACGGCGTCTACCTGGCGCGGATCTACGCCGCCGCCGCGGTGCCCGCGGACGTGGTGGAGGCCGGGCGGATGGACGGCGCGGGCGAATGGCGGATCTTCACGCGTCTGGCGCTGCCGATGATGGTGCCCGGCCTGGTGACGGTGTTCCTGTTCCAGTTCGTGGCCGTGTGGAACAACTTCCTGCTGCCGTACATCATGCTCAGCGACGACGAGAAGTTCCCGATCACGCTGGGTCTGCACACCCTGCTCGAACAGGGCGCCAACACGCCCGCGCTGTACACGCTGGTGATCACCGGCGCGTTCCTCGCGGTGCTGCCGCTGGTCGCGCTGTTCCTGGTCGTCCAGCGGTTCTGGAGCCTCGATCTGCTCTCCGGGGCCGTAAAGTCATGAGCATGAGCAACACCGGGGGCCGACGCAGGGCGCCGACGATCCACGACGTGGCGCGCGAGGCGGGAGTCTCGCGCGGCACCGTCTCACGGGTGCTCAACGGCGGCCACTACGTCAGCCCGGCCGCGCAGGAGGCGGTCAACGCGGCGATCCGCAGGACGGGTTACGTCGTCAACCGGCACGCCCGCTCGCTGATCACCGGACGTTCGGACTCCGTGGGCTTCCTGCTGACCGAGCCGCAGGAGCGGTTCTTCGAGGACCCCAACTTCAACGTTCTGCTGCGCGGCTGCACCCAGGCGCTGGCCGCGCACGACATCGCGCTGCTGCTGATGCTGGCGGGCACGCCGGACGAACGGCGGCGGATCACGCGGTACATCACCGCCGGGCACGTCGACGGGGTGCTGCTGGTCTCCAGCCACTCCGGCGACCCGGTCGCCGAGGAACTGCGCGCGGCCGGGGTGCCGCTGGTGGCGTGCGGCAAGCCGATCGGGCTGGGCTCGAAGGTGAGTTACGTGGCCGCCGACGACCGGGACGGCGCCCGGGACATGGTGCGGCATCTGCTCTCGCTGGGCCGGCGGCGGATCGGCGTGGTCACCGGCCCGCTGGACACGCCGGGCGGTGTCGAACGCCTCGCCGGCTACCGGGAGGTGCTCGCCGAGGCGGGCATCGCCCTCGACGAGAAGCTGATCGTCGAGGGCGACTACAGCCGGGCCGGCGGCGAGGCGGGCGCCGAGCGGCTGCTCGCCCGGGCGCCGGACATGGACGCGGTGTTCGTCGCGTCCGACCTGATGGCGCAGGGCGTGCTGACGGCGCTGCAGCGGGCGGGGCGGCGGGTGCCGCAGGACGTCGCGGTCGGCGGTTTCGACGACTCCCCCGCCGCCGTCGCCGCCAGCCCCGAGCTGACCACCATCCGCCAGCCCTGGGACCGCATCAGCACCGAGATGGTCCGGGTCCTGCTGGCCCAGATGAGCGGCGAGGACCCGGCGGCGGTGATCCTGCCGACGGAGCTGGTGAAGCGGGGGTCGGCCTGACGAGGGCGGCCGGTGACGCGGTGGCGGGGGCGGCTTCCGCCGTGCCGGAGGCGGTCGTCCGTGCCGCGGGCGGTGGCCGAGGCCACGAGCACCGGCACGGCGGCGAAGAGCCGGTCCCGCTCCGCACGGGCGCGCTGCTCGGCGGTCCAGCACACGGCGGACCTCGGCCGGCGCCCGTGCCGGTTCGGCCGGTTCGCGGAAGACCTTGTCGGCGCGGTAGCCGTCCGCCGACCGCCCTTCCCCACCGTCCTTGCGCATGCACTAATTGCACACTCAACGAATGTGCGGCGCGGTGTTACCGTGCAGGTATGGCAGCGAAAACGGCCGGCACGCGGCTGGAGGAACAGTGGCGGAACATCCTGTCGGTGCATGCGCGCACGATGTGCGAGATCGACCGGGCGCTGCACCCGCACGGCCTGTGCGCCAGCGACTTCGAGGTCCTCGACGTCCTCGCGTCCGCCGCGCCCGAGGAGGGGCGGCAGTGCCGGGTGCAGAACCTGGTCGGCCGGCTCCACCTCAGCCAGAGCGCGCTGTCCCGGCTCATCGCCCGGCTGGAGAAGGACGGCCTGGTGGAGCGGTCGGTCTGCGCGGAGGACCGGCGCGGGGTGTGGGTCGCCCTGACCCGCAAGGGCCGTGACCTGCACGCGCAGGTGCTGCCGCTGCAACGGGCCGTGCTGGCGCGCATGCTGGGCGAGTAGGCGCCGCGGGCGCAGCGCCCGATGCGCGCCTTCCGGCTGTACGCCTCCCGGCGGGACGGAACGGTCAGCCCTGCGGGCGGGCCAGCAGGGTGCGCACCCCCTCCGAGGTGAGGGTGAGCCGGTGGTCGGAGTTGCCGTCTATGGACAGCGAGAGGTCGTCCGCGGGCCACTGCGCGGCGAGCGCGCCCAGCGGCACCAGGCGGTAGCGGGAGACGAACGGCAGCAGCTCCGTCATCTCCAGCTCCGAGGTGAACACGGGCACCACCGGTGTGCCGCCCGGCTGTTCCAGGACGGGCAGCGCCACGGCCGTGGGGTCGGCGGCTTCCGCGTCGTCGGCGTCGTCGGGCACGGGGACGAGCACGTCGCTGCTCGCGAGCGCGTCCAGCGCCGCCCGGTCCTCGGTGTTCTCGACAAGCGCGTCCAGGGCCCGCTGGGCGGGCGTGGCGGTGTTGTCGTTCGCGGGTGTGTCCATGGCAGGTTCCCTGATAGCGACGGTCGTGCGGCCCGCCCGGGACGCGCTCGCCCCGGGGCGCGGTCCAGCCCCGCGTACCCGGTCGCGTCCGGGGCAATCCTGCGCGGTCCGCGTGGTTCGTCCGCGCCGTGTCCGCGCCGCCCGGAGCGCCGGGGCCCGCGGCGCGTGCCGGGCCGTGCGGGACGTCGGCTCTCCCCGCCGACCGGCCCGGCACCGGTCGTGACGCGGATCAGCGGCCGGTACAGGTCCATGACGGGCAGCGCCCGGGCGTGGGAGGCGCCGTCCGCGCCCGCGCAGGCGTCGGCGGCGGCCGGCACACCTCCACCCCGGCCGCGGCGAAGCGGGGCGCGGCCCACGGGCTGCCGGGGCCGGCGAAGACGCGCTGCGCGCCGATGACGGCGAGCCGTCCGCCGGGGCCGGTCACGGCGGCGGCGCCCCCGCGTCGGCCGGGCTCGGCGCCTGCGCCTCCTGCCGCCGTACCCGTCCGCGGCCGAGCGCCAGGGTGCCGAGGAAGCCGAGGGCGAGGGCGGCCAGGACGCCCAGGTTGGCGTACGCCCAGTCGCCGGTGCGGCCGCCCAGGCCGAGCGGGGCGAGCAGATAGCCCTGCCAGTCGAGCCAGCCGGCCGCCGCGTTGGTGACCAGGCCCCAGCCGAGCGCGGTGGCGGCGAGGGTGAGCACGAGCGGGGTGAGGGGTACGTCGCCGTAGCGGCCGGACGGGCGGTAGAGGTCGGGCTCGTCGTAGCCGCGGCGGCGCAGGGCCAGGTCGGCGAGCATGACGCCGCACCAGGCGGCGACGGGGACGCCCAGCGTGGTCAGGAAACCCGTGAACGGGCCGAGGAAGTCGTCGGCGAGGAACACGATGTACACCGAGCCCGCGATCATCAGGAGGCCGTCGACGAGCGCGGCCAGGTAGCGGGGGACCCGCAGGCCCGCCGCGAGCAGGGCCAGGCCGGAGGAGTAGATGTCGAGGACCGCGCCGCCGACCAGGCCCGCCACCGCGACCACGGCGAACGGGACCAGGAACCAGGTGGGCAGGAGCGTCGTCAGCGCACCGATCGGGTCGGCGGCGACGGCCGTGCTCAGCTCGCCGGAGGAGCCGGCCAGCAGCAGCCCGAGGACCAGCAGGAGCAGCGGTGCCGGCGACGCGCCGAAGGCGGTCCAGCCGACGACGCCCCGGCCAGACGCGGTGCGCGGCAGGTAGCGCGCGTAGTCGGCGGCGGCGTTGACCCAGCCCAGGCCGAACCCGGTCATCATGAACACCAGCGCGCCGACGAACTCCTGCGCGGAGCCCGCCGGGACGGCTCCGACGGCGTCCCAGCGCACGTGGTCGGCGACGAGCCCGACGTAGACCAGGGTGAGCACGCCGGTGACCACGGTGATCGCCGTCTGCAGGCGCATGATCAGGTCGAAGCCCGCCACGCCGACGACCACGACCAGCGCGCCGACCACGACGAGCGCGGCCGCCTTGGTCCCGGTGCCGCCGCCCCAGCCGAGCCGTCCGAGGACGGTCGCCGTGGCCAGGGCGGCGAGCGCGCACAGCACGGTCTCCCAGCCGACGGTGAGCAGCCACGAGACCGCGGACGGCAGCCGGTTGCCGCGCACCCCGTACGCGGCGCGGCTGAGCACCATCGTCGGCGCGGAGCCGCGCTTGCCGGCGACCGCGACGAAGCCGCACAGCAGGAACGAGAAGACGATGCCGAGCGCCCCGGCGGCCAGGGCCTGTCCGAAGGAGATGCCGAAGCCCAGCACGAAGGAGCCGTAGCTCAGCCCGAGGACGGAGACGTTGGCGCCGAACCAGGGCCAGAACAGGGTGCGCGGAGCGCCCTTGCGTTCGGCGTCGCCGATCACGTCCAGGCCGTGCGTCTCCACCGGGAGCCGCCGGGCCGCCGCGCCCGTCCCGGGGGGACCGGAGGCACCGGGACCGCCCCGGGAACCGGGGAAACGGGAGGAACCCGGGGAACCGGGGGAATCCGAGGAGCCCGCCATCGTCGACCTGCCTGTCCGGACGTGTTCAGCGCAGGCTAGGCGGGCCGGCCGTAAGGATCAAGGGCGCGCCCGCGGCCGACGCGCACGGGTGCGGTCGGCCGGCCCGGGGGTGCCCGCCGCGGCGGTGGGGTTGCCCGGGAGGCCCCGGAGGTCGTCGGGCCGCGGACCGGGAGAAGCGCTCATGGCCCCGCGCGGGCCCGCCGGTACGGCTTGCCGCCCCCTCACGCCGGGCGGGACCGGACGACCGCGACCGGGCACCGCGCGTGGTGCAGGACGGCCTGGCTGACCGACCCCAGCAGCAGCCCGGTGAAACCGCCCCGGCCGCGCGCGCCGACCACGACGAGCTGGGCCTGGGCGCTGGCGTCGATCAGCGTGGGCCTCACCCGGCCGCGCACCAGCCGGCGGTGCACGGCGACGTCCGGATGCGCCCGCGCGGGGCCGGACAGCACCCCGGCGAGCACGCGCTCCTCCTCCTCGCGCAGGTGGTCCTCGTCGTACGTGACGAAGGGCGGGTCGGCCGGGCCGTCGTAGGCGCGTTCGGTGCGGGTGGTCCACACGTGCAGGGCGACCAGGTCCGCGCCGCGCAGGGACGCCTCGGCGAAGGCGAACTCGACGGCTCCCCGGGCCGCCGGTGAGCCGTCCGTCGCCAGCAGGACGGGGCCCGTCGCATCGGGCCGTCCGCGCACCACCAGGACCGGGCAGCGGGCGTGGGCCGCCAGATGCACGGCCGTCGAGCCGAGCAGCAGGCTGCCGAAGGCGCTCAGCCCCCGGCTGCCGATCACCACCAGGGAGGCGGTGCGCGACTCGATCTCCAGAACCGTCACCGGCTCGCCCACGACGACCTCCCGCGCGACCTCCACCCGCGGAGCGGCCGCGCGGGCCCGCCGTTCCGCCCCGGCCAGGGTGCCGTCCACCATCTCCCGCAGCCCCGGCGGGCCGTGGCGCCACGGCGGCACCCCCGGCGGCACGTGCACCGACGGCCAGCCGAAGGCGTGCACCAGCCGCAGCCCCGTCCCGCGCAGAGCGGCCTCACGCGCCGCGACCTCCACCGCCTCCAGGCTGGAGGGCGACCCGTCCACCCCGGCCACCACCGGATCCACCATGCCGGCACCTCCTCGTCCCCCACGCCCCGGGTTCCCCCTTTCCAGCCTCCACCGGCACGCGACCGGACGCGCGGGGTCAGTCGGGCAGGACCAGGCGGCAGATCTCGCCCGGCTGGACGCGGAACGCGCGGTCGGGCAGGTGGACGTCGACCGGGAGGCCGTCGGAGGAGGAGACGGCGATGTCCAGGTGCCGGTGCTCCAGCCGCAGCCGTACGCCCCAGTTGCCGTGGTAGCGGAGGGGGAAGCCGTACGAGGACAGCTCCGGCAGGGGAACGGGGTCCAGCCGGAGGGCGCCCGCGCGGGTCTCCAGGCCGGTCAGGCCGCGCTGGACGAGGTCGAGCGTGCCGGCCATGGCGCCGAGGTGGATGCCCTCGCCGGTGGTGCCGCCCTGGAGGTCGGCGACGTCGCCCTTGAGGGCCTCCTGGCAGAACGCCCACGCCTCGGCGCGCCGGCACCGGGCCAGGATCCAGCCGTGGACCAGGCCGCTGAGGGTGGAGCCGTGGCTGGTGCGGCCCAGGTAGTAGTCGACGGTGCGCCGCCAGGTCTCCTCGTCCAGCCGGTGTCCCAGCCGGGCGAACAGGCCCTGGAGCTCGGTCGGCGAGAAGAGGTAGCCGAGCATCAGGGCGTCGGCCTGCTTGGACGCCTGGTAGCGGTTGACGGTGTCGCCCTCCGCCTCCAGGATCCGGTCCAGGCGGCGGATGTCGCCGTACCGCTCGCGGTAGCCGTCCCAGTCGAGTTCGGCCAGGTCGCCGTACCCCTCGAACTGGCTGATGACCCCTTCGTGGAAGGGCACGTGCAGCGTGCGCGAGACCTCCTCCCACCGCTCCAGCTCGCCGCCGTCCAGCCCGGTGCGTTCGACGAGTTCGCGGCGGCGGGGCTCGGGCAGCGTCCGCAGCACCTGGAGCGTGCGGGACAGCACCCAGGCGGCGGTGACGTTGGTGTACGCGTTGTCGTCCAGGCCGGGCAGGACCGCCCCGGGGTAGGCGTCGTGGTACTCGTCGGGGCCGACCACGCCCCGGATCCGGTGCCGCCCCAGGGAGTCGTCCCAGACGGCCGAGTCCGCCCAGAAGCGCGCGATCTGCAGCAGCATCTCGGCGCCCTTGGTGTGCAGGAACTCGGCGTCGCCGCCGGCCTCGCAGTACTGCCACACGTTGTACGCGATCGCCGACCCGACGTGGTGCTGGAGGTGGGAGTGGTCCGGCAGCCAGCGCCCCGAGCGGGGGTTGAGGTGCAGCTGCTGCGTCTCCTCGCGTCCGTCGCTGCCGCTCTGCCACGGATACAGCGCGCCCCGCCGGCCGATCGCCCGGGCCGCGGCGCAGGCCCGCTCCAGACGCCGGTGCCGGTAGTGCAGCAGTGCGCGGGACACCTCGGGGAAGTGCAGGTTGAGGTAGGGCAGGACGAACAGCTCGTCCCAGAAGACGTGGCCGCGGTAGGCCTCGCCGTGCAGCCCCCGGGCCGGTACGCCCACGTCCAGGTCGGCGGTGTGCGGGGAGAGCGTCTGCAGCACGTGGAACAGGTGCAGACGCAGGATGTGGCCCGCCTCGCCGGGGACCTCCAGCTCGGCCCGGCGCCACAGCTGGGCCCAGGCCGTCAGGTGCGGTCCCAGCAGTTCGTCGAAGCCGGGGGCGGCGTCCACCCGGTCGAGGGCGGCCTGCAGCGGGTTGCTGATAGCCGGGTCGCGCGAGGTGTGCAGGGCCACGGTCTTGTCGACGGTGACGGTGGTGCCGGGCTCCAGGCGCAGCCGGGTCCGCTGGACGGCGCGCGGGGGTTCGTGCTCGTCCAGGACGGGCGCGCCGGCCGTCACGCGCGACGCCATGCCGATGCGGATGTCCGAGGTGCGGGTGCGGCAGCGCAGCCACACCGTGCCGGGTGCGGCGGTGCCGGAGTGCACGTGGGTGAGGTGGCGGCCCTCCAGGTCGCGGTAGCGGGGCACCCCGGCGTTGGTGACGCCCCCGTCGAGCGCGGCCGCCACGACCAGCTCCGCCGCGCCGGGGCCGTGCAGCGTGAACTCGGTGCGCAGGGCGGCCAGGTGCGGATCGGCCATGTGGACCAGGCGCTGCTGCCGCACGGACAGCTCCCGGTCCCCGCCGAGCCCGTACCGGGTGGCGCGTTCCAGCAGGCCGCTGTCCAGGTGCAGGACCTGGCGGTGGTGGAGCACCGGCGCCGTCTCCGGCGTGAGCCACTGGCCGTCCGCGAGCCGGAAGGCCAGCGGCAGCCAGTTGGGCAGGTTGACCAGGTCCTCGTTCTCCACCCGGCGGCCCGCGACGAGCGAGGTCAGCCGGTTGTAGCAGCCGGCCGCGTAGGTGGCCGGGTAGTGCACGTCGTCCGCGGCGCACTCGGGCAGCGCCCCGCGGGTGGCGAAGTAGCCGTTGCCGAGGGTGCACAGCGATTCCCTCAGGCGCTCGGCCGAGGCGTCGTACCCCTCGTACTCCCAGGTCCGGTCCGTCACCGCGGTGGTCCCCCTTCGAGCGGTCTCCGTCCGCCGGGTACCCCGGATCCCGGTGCCGTGCCGCACCGGTCCCGCCCGGCTCCCGCGGCCCCCGGGCGGTCCGCCCCGGCGGCCGGGCGCGCTCGCCCCGCGGCGGCGGCCGGGTCCGCTCGGGCCGGCGTCCCGGCCGGCCGGGGCGCCTTCCCCGGCCGGCCGCCGGGCGGCCCGGGTGTTTGCCCGGTCGGCGGGACGGTCACCCGGGGCCACATCCGTGAGCGAGCGACGGGCCCTGCGGGAGTCGGACGGAAGATGGTCGTCAGCGGATCACCGTGGCCGCCCGCCCGGCGGACGGGGCGCCGGCCGTGAACCGGCTGGCCGGCCTGGTCCGCCGGGGCTGGAACCGGCTGGGCGCCTACGACCTGGTCCGGCGCGGCCGTGATCTGGAGCTGATGCACCGGGCCCTGGGCTTCGCCACGCTGGCCCTGGTCACCCTGGCCCCGCTGCTGATCGTGGTCGCCGCCGCCGATCCCCTGGGACGCGGCGGCTTCGCGTCCTGGCTGGTCGACGGCATGGGGCTGTCCGGCCGTTCGGCGCAGGTCCTGACGGACGTCATCAGCCCGCCGCGCACGGTGATCGGCACCACGAGCGCGCTGGGCGGGGTCGCGCTCGTCGTGTTCGGGGTGACGTTCGCGGGCAGCGTGCAGAACGGCTACGAGCGGATCTGGGGCCTGCCCGCCGGCCCGTGGCACCGCGTCTGGCGGCAGGCGGTGTGGCTGCTCGCGCTGACCGCGTACCTCTACCAGGAGGTGCAGACCCGGGTCCTGCTGCCCGGGCCGCTGCGGATCGCGCTGGTCTCGGCGACCGGCGTCCTGTTCTTCTGGTGGGGCCAGTACTTCCTGCTGGGCGGCCAGGTCCGCCCGCGGGACCTGTTGCCGGGCGCGCTCGCCACCATGGCGGGGCTGATCGGGCTGCGGGGTTTCTCCTACTTCGTCTTCACCCCGCTGATCGTCACCAACGCGATCAGCTACGGCGCCGTCGGCATCGTTCTCGTGGTGGAGTCCTGGCTGATCGGCGTCGGGTTCGTCGTGCACGGCGGCGCCCTCCTCGGCCGCTGGCTGCTGGACCACCACGGGTGGCCGCACACCGGCGGCTGACCGTCGCCGGGCCGTCGCCGGGCCGTCGCCGGTGCCGCGCGCTACTCTGCGCCCATCGAACTATTTGCCCGTTCTGGGAGGTTTCATGGCCGTGCGTCTCAATCCCTACCTCAGTTTCGCCGGTGACGCCCGGCAGGCCCTGGAGTTCTACCAGGAGATCTTCGGCGGCACGCTCAGGTTCAGCACCTATGCCGAGTTCGGCCCGCCGGACGCCCCGGGCGCCGACAGGATCATGCACGGCATGCTGGAGACCCCGGACGGCCTGGTCCTGATGGGCGCCGACGTCCCGCCCGGCACGGACCACATCCCGGGCAACAACTTCGCCGTGAGCCTGAGCGGCGACGACGACGCCGGACTGCGCGGCTGCTGGCAGCGGCTGTCCGCCGACGGCGAGGTGGTCGTACCGCTGGAGAAGCAGGTGTGGGGCGATGTGCTCGGCATGTGCACGGACCGTTTCGGCGTCCCCTGGATGGTGGCCATCGGCCGGCCGAGGAGCTGACCCCGGCCGACCCGCCGGTCCCGGCGGCTTCCGTCGCGTCGGGGGCGGTGGCCGTCAGCGCGGACGTGTGACGAGGACCTGCCGGTCGCCGGCGGCGGACGGCTCCCCCAGCAGGTCACGCGGTACCGCGTCGTACGCCACCGCGCGGCCGTGCGCGTCGAGGGTCGGGCCGGACGCCGGCCTCTGGTTGGCGGTGCCGTCGGGCCGGGCGGTGATCATGTCCGTGCGGCCGGTGCGCAGGTCCAGCAGGTAGATCACCTGGAGCGGGCCGCGCGGCTCCCGCTCCTCGGCCGCCACGAAGACGACGTGCCGGCCGTCCGCGCTCAGGCGGCCGGTGTGCGTGGCGAACTGCGGCTTCGGGCCCAGGACGCGGCGCAGCGCTCCGCTCCCCAGGTCCCTGAGGAAGACGTCACCGGCGTCGTTGGTGCCTGTGGGCCGCAAGGTGCGGCACTTGAAGCGGAACACGACGTGACGGCCGTCCGGACCCATCACCGGGTCGTCGACCCCGTGCTCGGCCGGGTCGTCCTCGCACTCGGGGTCGATCCGGGTCCGCTCGCCCGTGCGGCGGTCGAGCGCGTAGACGTGGGTCCCGCCGTCCTCGGGGTCGTCCGCCCCGGGGTCCGACGCCAGGTAGGCGATGCGCCGGCCGTCATGGCTCAGGGACACCATCGCGACCCGCTGCTCGTCGCCGGCCGCCGGGTCGTCGAACCACTCGCCGGTGCCCCGCCCGAGGTCGCGCAGACGGATGCGGGAGCGTCCCGCCGGGTCCTGCGCAGACCGGGCCGTGAAGGTCACGTACCGTCCGTTTCCGCTGATGGACGGCGCGTTCGCACCGCTGAACCGGGCGTGGGTGCCGTCACTGACCAGTTCGGTGCGGCCCGTGCGCACGTCGTACGTATAGGCCCGCGTCCCGTCCAGGGTGGGGAAGGCCACCCGCGTGCCGTCGGCGCTGATGGCCGGGGCGGTGTACGGCGCTCCCGCGTCCATGCCGTCGGCCAGGTCGCTGGCCCAGTGCACCCGCCCGGTCCGCAGGTCCTTCACGTAGACGTCGTGGACGTCGTCGGTGTCGCCGGGCGCGAGGTTCGAGGCCTGTGACCAGAAGGCCACATAGCGGCCGTTGGCGCTGATCGCGGCGTACCGGCTCGGTCCGTTCCCCATCACGTCGTCGGACGTGACGTTCGCGTAGACGGTGCCCGGCTGCAGTTCCAACGCCCCCGCGGGCGTCGTCTGCACGGCCGCGCACACCGTCGCCACGGCGGCGACGGCGGCCGCTCTGCCCCCAAGACGCATTCTTCCCCCCGGTCGACACGTCTCCCCGGCTCCGCGGCCAGGACTCACGTTCATGCAATCGGCTCGCACCTGCCCGGTCAATGCGCTCATCGCCGTACAACCCGGATGTCTGATCGACTGTCCGCGCCCGCGCGTCCGCGGGGGCCGCCCGCCTCGGGGGCCGCCGCGGGACCGGGCGGAGCGAACCGGGGACGCGCCGGTCCCGCTTGACCTTGACACGGTGGCAAGGCCTTCACTGCGACCGAGGAGGTGGTCCGGATGACCATGCCGGAACAGGACACGAACATGACGCGGGTTCTCCGGGGGCTGGAGAACAGCGATTCGTCGGTGCGGCTGCGGGCGGCGCTGCGGGCGGGCACGGCCCCGGACCCCGGGTTCGTCGACGGACTCGTCGAACGATGCGCGGTCGAGCCCGAGTTCCATGTGCGTGACATGCTCACATGGGCGCTCACCCGCCACTCCCCGTCGACGACGGTCCCCAGGCTCGTCGCCGAGCTCCGCTCGGAGCGTGCGCAGGCACGAAGCCAGGCGCTGCACACGTTGTCCAAGGTCGGGGACCGGCGGGCGTGGCCCGCGATCACCCGGGCGCTGCTGGCCGATGCCGACGACGAGGTGGCGCGGAGCGCCTGGCGGGCAGCGGTCGTCCTGGTACCCGAGGGGGAGGAGACGGAATTGGCCGAAGTACTGGCGACACAGCTCGGGCGCGGCGAGCGGGAGACCTGGCTGAGCCTCAGCCGGGCGCTGGTCGCGCTCGGCGAGGTGATCGTGCCGGTCCTGCGCGCCGCGATGACCGGTCCCGGCCCCGATGTGCGCCGGCACGCGGCCGCCACGGAACGGATGCTGCGCGACCCGGACGCCGGCCTCGGGTTCGCGGTCGAGGAGGCGAAGCGCATCGTGGCTCTCGGCACGACCGGACCGGGGATGTGACAAGCGGTGCTGATCGGCGAGGTGGCGCGGCGGTCCGGGGTCAGCGCCCGCATGCTCAGGCATTACGAATCGCTCGGCCTGGTGCGGCCGACGGGCCGTACCGGGGCCGGCTACCGGGAGTACTCCGGCGAGGACATCCGGCGGATCTTCCACATCGAGAGCCTGCGGTCCCTGGGACTGTCGCTGCGTGAGGTCGGGCGCGCGCTGGACGATCCGGGCTTCACGCCCGCGGAACTCGTCGGCGACCTGATCCGCCGGACGCGGGAGCGCATCGCGGACGAGACGGAGCTGCTCGGGCGGCTCCGCCGGATCGGCGCCGCGGAACCCGACGGCTGGGAGGACGTCCTCCGGATCGTCGCGCTCCTGCAGGACCTGGGGTCGGAGAGCGCCGGGAAGCGCCAGCGCGCGGCCCTGTCCCCGACCGAGGGGGTTCCGGTGCCGGTGGCGGCCCTGGTCGAGGCGGTGCTGGGCGAGACGGACCCGAACGTCGCCGGAGCGCTCCGATGGGCTCTGGCGCGATCGGGCGGTGACGGACTGGCGCTGCTGGCGGAGGGCCTCGGCTCACCCGTGGCCGAGGTGCGCGAACGCGCCGTCCAGTCCATCGCCGAGATTCCGGACGCTGCGGCGACCGCACTGCTGCGGGACGCCCTGACGCACTCCGACATCGTGGTCCGCAGGTGCGCGGCCCTGACGCTCGGGGCACGGGGAGCGGCCGACGCGGTCCCGACGCTCATCGACATGATCGTCGAGGGTACGAACGACGTCGACGCGGCCGATGCGCTGAGCGCGCTGGCGAGCGACTCCGCGTCGGCGGACCGGATCGCCACCGGGCTCGTCGACCGCCTCGCCCGCGGCACCGTCGAGCCGTCCGCGCGCCGGCGGCTGACCCAGGCGCTCGCCGGTGTCCCGGGGATCACGACGTCACGGGCGCTCGCGGACCTGTCACACGACGAGGATCGCGCCGTCGCGCTCACCGCGGCGTACGTCCTCGGGCTGCGCACCGCGCGGTGAGGGACCTTTCCCGATTCACCGGACGCCCGGGCCGCCCGCCGGCGGACGAGCGTCCGCCGGCGCCCGCGCGACGGATGCGGACGGGCTCCGCGGGGGCGGCGGAGCCGGCCCCGGCACCGACACATCAAAGTCCTGGATTGAAAAAATAAAGACTTACTCATTGATTCCTTAAAAATCTCAAGGTAGACATGAAATATGAATAGGTCGCCCAGAGCAGGGAGCCGATGGTGGACTGGCAGGACCTGACGGAGCTGACGCGCGGCCGGCCGTTCGTGGTCGAGCGGGTCCGCCTCGCCGACAACGGCGTCGCGATCGAGGGGCGGTTCGAGCCGCCGCAACTGGCCCGGCTCAGCACCGACGACCAGGTGTTCGTCGCCGCGTTCGTCCGGGCGCACGGCTCCATCAAGGAGATGGAGCGGGTCTTCGGGGTGAGCTACCCGACGGTCAAGTCCCGGCTGAAGCGGATCGCCGAGCAGCTCGACTTCGTCGACGTCGACCCGGCGCCCACCGGCGCCGCCGACGTCGTCGACCGCCTGCGCCGGGGAGAGATCAGCGCCGAGGACGCCCTGGCCGAGCTGGAGGGGCGATGATCCCGCAGCTGGTCACGGTGCGCGTGCGCCGGTCCGACGGCCGCCGGGTGCGGGTGCACCTCCCCGTCGTGCCGGTGGCGCTGGTGCTGTCGCCGCTGCTGCTGCTCGCCGTGCTGGGGGGATGCATCGCCTGCCGCATCTTCCGCGTCAGCCCGGCGGGCGCGCTGCGCGGGGCCGCACGGGTGCTGTGGGCGTTGCCCGGCACCCGGTTCGAGATGGCGCAGGGCCGGACGGCCCTGCTGATCAGCGTCAGATGACTCGGGAGAAGCAGGAGCACACCATGAATGAGCAGCGCCGCCAGATCCTGGAGATGCTGGCCGAGGGAAAACTCACCGCGGACGAGGCCGAGCGGCTGATCGGGGCTCTTGAGCGGGAGCGGCCCGAGGCGCCGGGAGCGACGTCCCGCCCGAAGGCCCGCCCCAAGTACCTGCGCGTGGTGATGGACGCCGAGGACGGCACCGGCGGCGACGGCGCCAGCCGGATGAACATCCGCATCCCGCTGCAGCTGCTGCGCGCCGGCGTCCGGCTCACCGCCCTCCTCCCGCCGGCGGCCGTCACCAGGGTCAACGCGGAGCTGGACAAGGCCGGCGTGCCGATCGACCTCGCCGAACTCAAGCCGCAGCACCTGGAGGACCTCATCGAACACCTCGACGACATGGTCGTCGACCTCGACGAGCCCGGCTCCAAGATGCGGGTCTACTGCGAGTGACACCGCCCCGCCGAGGCCGGCCCCGACTCGCCCCATGACCTGCCGCTCCGAAGGACGGGGCACGGGCCGCGATCGGGGTCGCCGGGCAGTTCTCGCGGGCGGGCCGTCCCGGTGACAGCCGCCACGACCGGGCCACGGGCTTCCGCGGCCCCCGCGCCGTTCATCGGGAACCGCACCGTCCGGACCCACGGCGCCCTCCCGTGCCGCGGACCGCACCGCGCCGGGCCAGCCAGGAACCGGCGGGAGCCGCTCCGGGCTCGTGCGGAGGCGGCGGTCCGGCCGGGCCGTGGCACGCCGAAGCTCTGGGCTTGCTCAAAGGGCGCTTCGGCTCACCGGAGCGCGGGGCATCCTGCGAGCAGTCGGCGCGCGGGCCCGACGGAAGGGGGAACGTCATGGTGATCGCGTTCGTGCTGGTGGGCGGGTGCGTACTGGTGCTCGTCACGGTGGTCACCTGGATGGTGCGCCGGGCGTGGCGCCACGCCTGGGACGATCTGGGGACGCGGGCGACCGCGCGCAGCGGGAGTGCCGGGCCCGGCCTTGGAGCGTGGCCGATCGGAGCCGGCGCGCACGGCGGGACATCGGCGCACGGCGCCGGCGGCTCCCTCGGCCACTCGTCCTGGTGGGAGGCGGGCGCGGACGGAGGTTCGTCGAGCGGCGGATCGTCGTCGTGCGGGAGCGGTTCGTCGTCCTGCGGCAGCAGTTCGTCGTCCTGCGGAAGCTCGTCGTCGTGCGGGAGCGGTTCGTCGTCCTGCGGCAGTTCCTGCTGACCCGGAGGCGGGTCATCCGCCGCACCGCCCACCGGCCCGGCGCTCCACCGGGCGCGGGCCGCCCGACGGGTGCCGGGAACCGGTTCCGCCGGCGTCTTCGGCCTCGCGCGGGCGACGTCCCGCCCGCTCAGCGGCGGAAGGCGCGCGGCATCCGCGCCCGCCGTCGCTCCGGGGACGAGCCCGTCGGAGCCGTCCGGGCCGTCGACGGGAGGACGACGGGAAGATCCTCATCGGCCCGGGCTCCGCACCGGCCACGGGTGCGGGCCGGGCTCGATGCCGGGAGAGCGGGTCACGCCGTCCCGCAGCGGCTGCGCAGGAGTTCCACACCGTCGCCTTCGAGGTCGTCGCAGCAGGTCGCGCGTCCGGTCATGGCCATCACCAGGGCCAAGGTGGGGCCGGACACGAGCTTCCCGGAACCCGTCGTGAAGGGACCGTCGTCGGCGACGAGTTCCAGGCCGCCGATCCGTCCCTTGGCGACGACCACGAGGTCCGTCCCCCGGTAGTACTCGGCCACCTGCGTGACGACCTCGATCGGGTAGTCGTGACGAATGCCCAGTGGGCGCCGGATGTCCTCCGCGTGCACGATCGTCTCGCCCAGCAGGGCGATGGCGGGCAAGGGGGGCTTGGTGGTGCTCGGGACGGCGTGCCGGAATCGCTCGAGGGTCTCGGCCGGGGTCGTGCCCAGCTGCTCGGCCAGCCGCATGGCCACCTGCTTGTCGAAGTCGAACCCGCAGCGGATCACCCCCGCCAGCCAGCGCACGGCGCCGAGGCTCGCGCCCGCGGTGAGGTGCGCCAGCACCTCACGCACCGTCAGCCCGGCGCACAACGACGGCGTCGTCCACTGCTCGTCGGTCAGATCCGCGAGATCGGCCGCCAGCGCCGCCCGCTGAGCGCGGATCAAGGGCCAGACCCCGGTCCCGCGGCCGCGGTCCGCTGTCCGTTCCGGATCGGTCATGTGGGAGGTTCTCCTGTCGCCGGTCGAGTTCTGCAGCGCCTCGGGGCCGGACCGGGTGGGCGTCCGGCGAGGGCTTCCACGAGGGGGACCGCTGTTCCGGGGCGAAGTCATCGCCCGTGAGCGATCTTTCCTCACGCCCCTCACCCCGCGGGGAGATTGGCCCGCCCGCACCGCCCCGACGGGGCCGGAAATGGCCTGTGGAAACCCCTGCCCCATTGAGACCCCGGCACCTCATGGGTTTCATGGCCCTGCCCGGCGGCGTCCGCCGCCGGTTCGATTCCAGTGGGATGGGGGGGGGACCGTGAGTCGGTCCAGAGCGAGTTCCGGCAGACGGACGAGATCGTCCAAAGCCCGAAGAAGCGGCATATCCGGTGCGGCGGCGCTGATCGGCGTCGCCGCACTCGTCGTCTCGGTGGTGCCCGCCGAGGCGACGGCGGCCGAGGCGGCACCGCCGCCGCCGAGCCCGGGCGAGGTCGTGCCCGGGCAGACGACACGAACACCCGCCTTGGTGGAGGGCATCCGGGAGCCGGCTCCGGCAGCGCGGAACGCGGCGGGCGCGGCACGCGCGTACCTCGCCGCGCAGCGTGACCGCTACGGCATCGCGCACGCCGAGCGCGACCTGACGCCCGCGGAGACCGTCACCGCGGACGGCGGCCAGGAGGTCGTACGGCTGCGGCAGAAGCACCGCGGTGTGCCGGTCCTCGGGGGCGAGTACATCGTGCGCATGGAGCGGGGGCGGGACGGCGGACGAGTGGTCACCGGCACCTCGGGCAAGTACTTCACCGGGCTGCGGACGGACACCGCCGCCGAGGTCGACGACGCGCTCGCCGTCGAGCGGGCGGTCGACGCCGTGGTGAGCGAGCTCGGCAGGGAGGACTTCGACGCGTTCGAGGCCGCGGAGGAGGACGGGACACCGCTCACCGGGACCTCCCACGGCCTGGTCGTCCTGCCCTCCGGTACGGGCGTGCTCACCCGGCACGTCACCGTGCGCGGCACCGATCCGGCGCTCGGCGAGCCGGTGCTGCGCGAGGTGTACGTCGACGCGCGGGCCGGGTATCCGGTGCTCCAGTACAGCGGTATCAAGACGTTCGGCGCGCCGCGGGCGGCCGCCGGGGGGCGGGCGGCGAGCCGCCTCGCCGAGGAACCCGTCCCCGCCGAGGCCGGTTCCGGGGTCAAGCTGGACGGCACGGCGGTCGACCTCCAGGTCACCCGCGACGAGTCGCGCGGCGCCTACGTGCTGCGCGACCGCTCCCGCATCCCGGGCGACACGGGCGGTGTCCTCGCCACCTGGGACGCGCGCGGCAAGTGGGCCAGCGACTGGGCCGGCGCCTGGCCCGAGACCCTCCAGGAGTTCGCCTCGCCGACGCCGGCCTTCGGCGCCGAGGCGACCGAGGCGGGCGCGGTGGACGCGCACTGGGCCGCCGGGCAGGTCTACGACTACTACAGGAACAGGCACGGCCGGAACAGCCTCGACGGGCGGGGCATGACGATCGACTCCCTCGTCGGGGTCACCGACTACGGGCAGCCGTACGTCAACGCCTTCTGGGACGGCCGGAAGATGGTGTACGGCTCCGGCGACGACGAGTACCGCCCGCTCTCGGCCGCGCTGGACGTCGTCGGCCACGAGATGACCCACGGGGTCGTCGAGCACTCCGCCGGCCTCGTCTACGCGGGCCAGTCCGGCGCGTTGAACGAGGCGATCGCGGACTACTTCGGCAACGCCGTCGAGACGGACGTCCTCGGCATCCCCATGGACAGCCCGGATGCCGGGCTCGTGGGAGAGGCGCTGTGCCGCACCAGGACCCCCCGCGCGTGCGCGCTCCGCGACCTGAACGACGGGCGGACCACCAGCGGGTCCTTCCTCGGTGTCGGGTTCGGCACCGACAACGGCGGCGTCCACCTGAACTCCACCCTCTTCTCCGGTGCCCTGTGGGACATCCGGGAGGAGCTCGGTCCCGAACTCGCCGACGCCGTCGTGTACAAGGCGCTCACCGAGTACCTCACCCCGCTCGACGGCTTCACCCAGGGGCGGGCCGCGGTGATCGCCGCGGCCAAGGACCTGAAGGTCGGCGGGCAGGGTCTCACGGCCGTGCAGCGGGCGTTCAACGCCCACGGCATCGTCCCGAACTGGGAGCTGGCCCTCGGCGTCGACTCCGATGTGGTGCTCGAACGCGTCAACACCTACGACTCGCGGCTGGGCGCGGGCGGCGGCTGGTGGGCGGCGTCGCGGTCCGACGAGGAGGGCTCCGAGCCGTACTCGGTGTGGGCCGGGCGCACGGACGGCAAGGGCCAGATGAAGCTCATGAGCCCCAACGACGGCCGCTACCACGTGAATCCGGCCACCGACGGCAGGACGGTGGTGTGGGTGGCGTACGGGTCCGGACCCGTGGAGGTGCTGGCGCGACCGCTGGCCGGCGGTCCGGTAAAGCAGCTGTGGTCCGGCCGGGGCACGGGTCCCTCCGTGGCCGTCGAGGGCGACGTCGTGACCTTCGAGCACCACAACCACGGCGGACGGCGGGGGGTGACATATCTGAGTCTGAAGGATCCGGCGAACAAGGTCTCGCTCGGCGGGGGCACCTACAGCCAGGCGTTCTTCCCGTCGCTGAGCGACGGCAGGATCGCCTACCAGACACGGCAGCGGGTGGCCCGGAGCACGTACGAGTACACGACCCGGTTGCTGGACGTGGCGACCGGTGAGAGCACGGTGGTCCAGCAGGCCGCCCCGGGGGCCGGTCTCGGCCCGACCGCCCTCACCGGCCGGCACGTCTACTGGCTGCTCGACGAGATCAGCCAGGACGGGACGACGGCCCTGCGCCGTGCCGGACTCGACGGATCGGGCGTCACGGACCTCAGTCCGGAGACCGGCCCGGCGGCGCTGAACGTCCGTGAGGTGACGGCCTCCGAGGAGGCGGTGACGATGGAGGCCCGCACTCCGCTCCCGGACATCCGCAACGAGCACCTGGCCAAGCTCTGGCAGTTCTCGGCGGCGTCCGACGGCGAGGATCCGCGCCGGGTGTCCTGCAACCGGGGCGAGCAGCTGTCGGCCGCGGCCGCCGCCGGCACCCGGGTGCTGTGGCTCGACGCCACCACCGGCGTCAGCAACGTGGTGACCCGGGCCCGGCCGGCCGGCCGGTGCGGCTGAGGCCGGCGGGAGCCGACGCGGGGGCGCCCGCGGTTCGCGCGGCGCTCGGGGTGACCGGCGGGACCGGCCGTCCCGCCCGGGATCCGGGGGCAGGCCGCCCTGCCACCGGGCCCGGGCGTGACGGGGTCAGCCGCCCGAGCAGACGGCGCCGTTGAGGCGGAAGACCGTCGGCTCCGGGTTGGGCCCGTCGTTGGCGCCGACGAAACCGAACGAGGCCGTCGACCCGCCGCCCGGGGCCAGCGGTCCCGCGCCCTCGGGGGCGGTCACCCGTACGTGCCGGCCGGTCTGGTGGAACGCGGCGTTCCAGCCGGAGGACACCGACTGGCGGTCGGTCGGCCAGTCCCAGTCCACGGTCCAGCCGGTGACCGGGGCGTCCGAGAGGTTCCGGACGGTGACCGTGGCCACGAAGCCGTTGCCCCAGCTCGTGTCGCGGTGGTAGGTCACCGCGCAGGCGGCGTCCGGCGGGGTGCCGGTGGTGAAGGTCAACGGAGTGGACGGGGCGGAGAGCCGCCCCGAGGCGTCGGCCGCCAGCACGTTGACCGTGTGGGTGCTGCCCGGGGGCAGGTTCCGCAGGGTCACGGACGTGCCGGTGGTCTCGCCGACCAGCCGGGTGTGGGCGCCGTCGCGCTCCTGGACCAGGTAGCGGGCGGCGCCCCGCGCGCCCTCCCAGGACAGGCGCGCGGTGGTGTCGGTCGCCTCCTCCAGCCGCGGGGCCCCGGGGGCCTCGGCGTCGGAGGCACCGGGTCCGGTGCCCGCCCGCGGGGTGAGGGTGACGGCGAGCATCCCGTACGGCGGCACGGTGACCCGGGAGGCGGACGCCGCGCCGCCGGTGACGTCGGTGATGTCGCTGTCGCCGCGCGCGTAGCGGCTGGCCTCGGGCGCGGCGGCGGACGGGGTGAAGCCCGCGTACTCGAGGTCCACGGTCCGGGCGGCGTCCGGGTCCTTGTTGACGAGCAGGACGCTCAGCCGCCCGTCGCGGCGGTGCACGGCGTGCGCGGAGACGTCCTGCGCGGAGGACGCGGCGGCGACCAGGGTGTCGCCCGCGGTGCCCAGTTCGCTGGTCATCTTCATGCCGTAGTAGGGGTGGAACGGCGTGTTCGGCGGTGGTTCGCAGACGTCGCCGGTGCAGCCGCCGCTGGACAGCATCCCCATGTCGCCGTAGTCGGTCTCGCCGTCGACGGTGGTGATCCGGCCCGGGCCGTTGTGGGTGTTCCACCAGTCGACGGTGAAGACGCCGTTCTCCAGGGCCGTCAGGAAGGCGTCGGCGGCGAACAGGCCGTTGGGACGGGCGGTGAGCAGGGCGCCCCCGGTGTTGGTGTTGATCTCGGTGAGGGCGATGCCGATGCGCGACGAGTCGGCGCCCGCGTACCGGTCGATCTGGTTGCGCACCTCCCGCAGTTCGCCGGGCAGCCTGGCCAGCCTGGTCATGGCGGCCTCGGCGGTGGTGTCGGAGCCGCCCGCGTACCAGTGGACGCTCACGAAGTCGATGACGTCGGTGACCTCGGAGAGCACGGTGTGGTTCCAGTCGCCCGGGTCGCCCTCGCCGACGACGCCGTCCGGCCAGTGGCCCGGGGTGGTGAGGACCGCGCCGATCCTGACGGCGGGGTCGACGGCCTTCATGGCCGCGGCGTAGGCGCGGACCTGACGGGCGTACTCGCGGGGGCTCTTGTCCTCGTGCTCGTCGTGCTCCCAGCCGTTGCCGTAGTGGCCGTTGCCGTAGATCTCGTTGCCGATCTCCCAGTACCGCACGCCGTAGTCCTTGGTGACGTTCGCGTACCGGACCCAGCCGGCCGCCTCCTCGGGCGTGCCGGAGCCGTAGTTGGCGATCAGGATCGGCTGGGCGCCGGCGGCGCGGACGGTGCCCATGAAGGAGTCGAAGCCGGTGCCGGGGGCGACGTACCCGCCGGGCGCCGTGTGCGTCTCCCAGTGGTAGATGTCCGCGTACGAACCGCCGGGGTAGCGCATCGCCCCGACGTCGGCCGCCCGCATCAGGTCCGCGACCTCGGGATCGTTCATGTGCGCGTCCCAGACGGCGGCGTTGACGCCGCGCGCGGTGTCGGGCATGCGGCCCAGCGACGCCTGCGTGTTGACCCGGACGACGGCATCCGCGGCGGGGGCCTCCTCCTGCGCGGCGGACGCGGCGCCGGCGGCGATCGGCGGGGACAGCAGGGCGAGCGCGGCGGCCAGGACGGCGGCGGCGCGGGTGGGGCGGCGGGGGCCGGTACCGGCCGGACGGCCGGATCTGTGCGGTAAGGGCATGGGTTCCTCCCTCGGGGTCCGGCGGCACGGGCGGGGCGGCGGGTGCCGGACCGTGCGGCCGGACGGGCGGGGCGCCGACGCGGCAGCAGGACGTTCCGCGCCGGCGGCACGGGGACGGTGCGGGGACGCGGTGCGGTCGTGCACGGGCGGGGTGGCGGTCGGACCCGCCGATGGGAGCGCTCCCATGATGGGAGCGGGGTGACGTCCTGTCAACGGACGGGACAGGGGGAACGCGAGGCGGGCCCTCCGACGGTCCCCCGGGCGGCGACCCGGGCACGGCTCCGCGCGGTCCCGGACGCCGGCCCGGGCGAGAGGCCGGGGCCGGGCCGCGCCGGCGGCGGTCGCGCCGTCGGGGAGCGGCGGACTGCGCCGTGATGTCCTGCGCGGGGTCCCGGTCGAGGACACCGCGGCCCGGGAGCGGGCACCGGGCCGCCACCGCAGCGCGCGGCCGGACTCCGAGGGGTTCCGGGACGTCCTGCTCCGTACGGGGAGGACGGCCGCCGCGCTGCCGCCGGTCACGGCAGGGAACCGGGCCGTGCCGCGCTCCGGGAGGAGGCGGCACGGGCGGGGGTCACACGGCCGGCCGGGGTGCGGAGTGGCGGGCCATGAGGTGTTCGATCAGGGTGAGCAGGACGTCCCGGCCTTCGGCCCGTTCGCGCGCGTCGCACATCACCAGGGGGACCTGCGGGTCCAGGTCCAGGGCACTGCGGACTTCCTGGAGCGTGCGGTCGCGGACGTTGTGGAAGCAGTTGACCGCGACGACGAACGGGACGCCGCGGCTCTCGAAGAAGTCGATGGAGGCGAAGCTGACCTCCAGGCGGCGGGTGTCGACCAGCACCACCGCTCCCAGGGCGCCGTGCACCAGGTCGTTCCACATGAACCAGAAGCGTTCCTGGCCGGGGGTGCCGAACAGGTAGACCACCAGTTCGTCGCTGATGGTGATCCGTCCGAAGTCCAGGGCGACGGTGGTGGTGGTCTTGGCGTCGATGCCGACCAGGTCGTCCACGCCGACGCTGGCACGGGTCAGGTATTCCTCGGTGTGCAGGGGGGCGACCTCGCTGACCGCGCCGACCAGGGTGGTCTTGCCCACGCCGAAGCCGCCGGCGATCAGGATCTTCACGGCCTGGGCCGTCTGCGCCGGATCAGAGCCCGCGGAGCCCATCTCTCACCGCCTCAAGGATCGTCATGTCGGGGAGGGTGCCGTTGTGCGCGAAGGCCAGGGGCGGCCGGGCCCGTACCCGGCCGGCGTCGATCAGGTCGCCGATGAGGATCTTGGTCACCGACACCGGCAGGTCCAGCCCGGCGGCGATTTCGGCCACCGCGACGGGCCTGCGCGCGCACAGGCGCAGGATGGTGCGGTGTTCCGGCTGCAGGGCGGACCGGCCGGCCGCGGTGTCCGTGCCGGGCGCGGTCCGTGCCGTGATCAGAGTGATCAGGGTCAGGTCGTCGCGGCCGGCGGTGGTACGGCCGCCGGTGATGGTGTAGGGACGGACCAGCGGTTCGTCGGCGTCGTCGTCCTCCAGGTCCTCCGTCCAGTGCCTCATGCGCCGGCCCCGGGGGCGGCGGGCGGGGACGGGTCGGACTGCGGGACGCGCGCGTCGGTGCCCAGCTTCTGGCCCACCTGCTGGACCAGGGTGTGCATGGCGACCGCCATCACTTCGGCGTCGACCTCCTGGGAGGCGACCACGGCCAGGTGGGTGCCTCGGCCGGCCGCGGTGATGAACAGCCACAGATCGGCCATCTCGACGATGACCTGGTGGACCGGGCCGCCCTGGAAGAGCTGTCCGACGCCACGGGCCAGGCTCTGCTGACCGGTGGCGATCGCGGCCAGGCGCTCGGCGTCGGAGCGCTCGACGGTTCTCGAGCGGCTGATCACCAGGCCGTCGTCGGACAGCACGATGGCATGCCGGGTGCCGGCGACCTGGTCGACCAGTCCGTCGAGGAGCCAGTCCAGGTCTGCGTCGGTGGCGGTGGTTCGCTGAGTCATCCTCGGTCTTCCGTCGTGAGCGGTTCGGGCTGGTCGGTGCCGGGCGCGGGCGGCCGCGCGCCGGCGCGGTTCTTGCGGGACTGCCGCTGGAAGGCGCCGATGGTGGCGCCGGAGCGGGCCGGGGCGCCGGGCGGGGCCGGGGCGGCCGTGGGGTCCGGCGGGACCGGCGCGCGCAGTTCGGCCACCAGGCTGGCCTGGCGCGTCCGGCGGGGCAGCGGTACGGGCCCGGTCTGCGGGTCCGGGGGACCCGCGGGGGCCGGTGCCTGCGCGGTGACGTCGGCCATCGCCTGTCCCCGCGACCGTACCGGCAGGCCGTCCGGGCCGTCCGCGCGGCGGGGGCCGTCCGCGGGGCGGGGGCCGGCGTGCCGGTGCTGCGGGGGGAGGGGGGCGGCGTCGTTCGGCGACGGGCCGCCGGCCGCGTCCGGCACCGACCGGGGCCGCTCGGCCACGAGGTCCTGCGGGACGAGGACGATGACGCGGGTGCCGCCGAACGCCGACGGCCGCAGTTCCACCTGCAGGCCCAGGGTCTTCGACAGGCGGGCCACCACGTACAGGCCCAGGCGCACGTCGTCGGCGCGGGTCATCACGTCCATCTGCGGGGGCGCCTGCATCAGGGCGTTGGCGGCCTCGTACTGCTCGGCCTCCATGCCCAGTCCGCGGTCCTCTATCTCCACCGCGATGCCCCGGCTGACCGGCGTCGCCTTGATCTCGACCGGAGCCGGCGGCTTGGAGAACGCGGTCGCGTTCTCCATCAGCTCGGCCAGGATGTGGATCAGCGGTCCCACCGCCCGCTCGGAGATCCACGGCCGGCCCTCGACGTCGATCTCGATGCGCCGGTAGTCCTGGACCTCGCCCTGCGCGGCGCGCAGGACGTCCAGCAGCGGCACCGGTCTGCGCCAGCGGCGCCGGGGCTGGCCGCCGGCGAGGATCACCAGGTTCTCCTCGTAGCGGCGCAGCCGGGCGGTGAGGTGGTCCAGGTCGAACAGGCCCTCCAGCACCTGCGGGTCCTCGTGCCGGCGCTCCAGCTGGTCCAGCTTCTTCAGCTGCAGGCCGATCAGCAGCTGGGTGCGGCGCGCGATGCGCTGCAGCAGCCGCTCGAAGCCGCGGTGCTGCTCCGCCTGGCGCACCGCGGTGTGCACCGCGGTGCGGCTGGCCAGGTTCAGCGCCCGGCTCAGCTGGCCGAACTCGTCCGGGGCCGGGGACAGTTCCGGCACCTCGGCGTCCACGTCCACGTCCTCGCCCTGTTCCAGCCGGGCGACCACGTGCGGCAGCCGCTGTTCCAGGTCCTGCGCCTGGCCGTGCACGGCCAGGATGCGCCGGCGCAGGAGCGTGGTCAGCCGCCAGGTGACCAGCACGACCAAGGTGACCGCGAGCAGGCCCAGGGCGGCGGTGGCGTACAGGTACAGCCTCAGCTCCTGCACGGCGGCGGCGCCGGCGGCGTTGGAGACCTGGCTGTGCACGCCGATGAGCTGTTCGAGGCGGGCGAGCGAGCCGTCCGTCGCGGTCCGCCACTGCCGGGCGCGGGCCGGGGACAGCGCGATGCCGTCGCCGTCGGCGGCCTGCAGCCGCTCCTCCAGCGCGACCCGCGTCTTCCACGCCTCGCTCCGGGTCATCGCCGTGTACAGCCGGCTCTCCTCGGCGCTCAGGTTCGGCACCACACGCGACTCGAGCAGGTACTCGTGGGTGCCGATGGCGTCGATGACCAGGTCGTAGTCCTCGGCGGACAGCCGGCCCGAGGCCCAGCCGCGAGCCAGCACCGCGTCCTCACGGCCGATCATGTCCACGACCCCGTTCAGGTCGAACAGGACCTCGGACAGGCCGGTCACCTCACCGTTGGCGCCGTGGGAGATCGCCGCGAAGACCCCGGTGCCGGCTTCGATGGCCTCGGTGTAGTAGGCGAACGCCCGGTCCGCGTCGGCGGTCCCGGCGTCCACCGCGCGGCGCTCCTGCGCGAGCCGGCCGGTCACCCGCACGGCCCGGGAGATCGCGGCGGCCAGGCCGCGCTGGCCGTCCCTGGTGTCGGCGGAGGTCAGCGGCTCGAAGGCGCGCAGGGCGCGGTCGGTGACCGTGCGCTGCCGGATCAGGGCGGTCCGGGACGCCCGGGGGGAGGCCAGCACCTCCTGGGTCAGCCGCCGTTCCCGCTCCAGGGAGTTGAACAGCGCCGCGTTCAGCGGGCCCACGGTCGTCTTCAGGTCGTGCTGGACGGACTGCTCCCGGTACTCGCTGCCCAGTTCGTACGTGGCCAGGCCCCACAGCGAGACCAGCGCCACGCTCGGCACGAGCAGCAGCACCAGCAGCACCGTGCGCAGCGGCAGACGCCGTTCGCCGGCCGTCCGCGGCCGTCTGTCCGCCGCGCCCCTCCGTCGGCGGCCGGTCCGCGCACTGTCCGTTCCGCGCCGTCCGCCCCTGTTCGATCCGCTCACCCGCAGGACACTCTCCTCGTCACTGATCAGCCGCACCTGTGACGAAAAAGCGCCAGACAGTAGCGGTTGGTGGCCTGATATTAGCCATACAGCGCACGGACACCGAAAATGCATTCGACGTCACAAGGGAATACGGCCCGCAGAAACGGGCTTATCGCCCTGTAAGGGAAGATCCACTCCCTTCATTTCTCGCCACGCCGGTCGACCCGGCCGGCGCCGCCGGACCGTCGACGCCGGTCCGTGCGGCGGCGGGAGGGGCGCCCGCTTCGGGGGGTGCCCGCGGCACAGCGGCCGAACGGGCCGCCCGCTCGGCCGGGGACCCGCCGCGCGGGCACACGCGCGGGTCCTCCGGGGGCGCCGCCTCGTCACGCGCGGCGGAGGAGCGCGCCCGAAGCCGCATCCGGTTCGTCGCGCCGTCGGCGTCCGCGCCGGGGACGAGACGGCCGCGGCCTGCCGCGGCCCGCCGGCCGGATCCGCGACGCGGCCGAAGTCCCCCGGCACGACCGGCGCGAGGCCCGCCGGACCGCGCCCGCCGGACCGCCGCCACGCGGTCGCGCGCGCCCGCCGATACCGGCGCAGGGCCCCATTTCGGGAGGCACCGCCACGCACACCCCCGTACCGCCGTTAGTGCGGTGCCGCCCGCTTTCCGGCGGCCCAGCATCTCGGACACGAAAGACACCATGCCCACCCCTGCTCAAGCCCTCCAGAACGCCCTCGGCCAACCGCGCTGCGGCCTCGGCGTGTTCGTCCCCGCCGGCCTGTACCCGCCGGCCGCCGAACGCCGGACCCTCGCCCGTCTCGCCGCGGCCGGCGCCGACCTGTTCGAAGTGGGCCTCCCCCACCACACGCCCTTCCTCGACGGACCCGTCATCCAGTCCGCCTACCGCCGCATCCTGGACGAAGGAGCCGTGGGGGGCCCCCCCCCCCCCCCCGGCCAGCCCCCCCCCCCCCCCCCCCCCCCCCCCCGGCCCCCCCCCCGGGACCCCCCCCCCCCCCCCCCCCCACCCCCCCCCCCCCCCCCCCCCCCCGACCCCCCCCCCCCCCCCCCCCGGGCCCCCCCCCCCGCGCGGCCCCCCCCCCCCCCCGCCCGCCCCCCCCCCCCCCCCCCGCCGCCGGCCACGCACCGGCCGTGGTCATGACCTACTGGGAACCCGTCCGCCGCCACGGCCCCGAGAGGCTGGCCCGCTCCCTGCGGGAAGCCGGCGCCGCCGGCGTGATGGTCGTCGACCTGCCCGACGAGGAAGCCGGCGCCTGGCACCGCCTCACCGCCACGCTCGGCCTCACCGCGCCGCGCCTCGCCCTGCGCGCGACTCCCCCGCGCCAGCTGGCCGCGATCGCCGCGCACGCCTCCGGATGGCTCTACGCCCCCGCCAGCGCCGCCCCCACCGGCTACCGCGGCCCGCTCGACGTGCCGGCCCTGGCCGCGGCCGTGCGGCGCCTGCGCCGGGCCGGCCCGCTCCCGGTCGTCTCCGGCGTCGGCATCTCCACGCCCCGCCGCGCGGCCGACGTCGCCCCCCTGGTCGACGCCGTCGTGATCGGCACCCCCGTCGTCCGCGCGCTCACCCAGGGCCCCGGCCAGGCGGGCGAGCTCGTCGCCTCCTTCGCCCACGCCCTCCGCCCGGCGCCCCGCGCGTGTCCCGCCGTCCGCGCCCCGCACCGCCGGGTCCCCCAGCCGGCCCCGAGCTGACACCACCGCCCGGCGGCGCTCCCCGCGGACCGCCGGCAAAGACCCCGCCCGCCTCGGCGAACGCACCACCGTCGGCCGGGCCCGGCCGCACGGACGCTGTCCCGCCGCCCTCGGCGCCGGCGCCGTGCCGCCGGGCCCACCGGTGCCCTCCCGCGCACCCGGCCCGCGGACCGGCGGTCACCGGTCCGTGTCCTCCCCCAGGGCGATCATCTCGGTGATCTCCGCGGCGCGCGCCGCCTCCTCGGCGGCGAACCGTCGCGCGTCCAGCTCCTCGGCGATCTCGTCGTCCTGGCGCATCAGCCGGTCCAGGTCGCTCCCCCGTACGTCCCCGTCGCACAGCTCGGCGAACGCCTCCCGGACCTCGGGGCTCCACAGCCCGATGTCCCTGACGCAGGGCGCGATCCGGGAGAACAGCGCCCGGCGGAAGGCACGCAGGCCACCGCTCTCCTCCGTGATGCGCACGGCCGCGGCACGGGGCACGCCGAAGTTCTCCAGCACCTCGGTGCCGCGCAACCGGTTCCGCATCAGGTGGCAGCCCTCGACGACGAACTCCTCGCGCTCGGCCAGTTCGCCCGCGGTCAGGCCGCGGTAGTGGTCCCTCAGGGCCATGCGGCCGAAGGCCACGTGGCGGGCCTCGTCCTGCATGACGTAGGCGAGCAGGTGCCGGGGAAGGGGCTGCCGGGTGGTGTCCCGCAGCAGTCCGAACGCCGCCAGCGCCAGCCCTTCGACGAGGACCTGCATGCCCAGGTACGGCATGTCCCAGCGGGAGTCGCGCAGCGTGTCGTCCAGCAGCGTGCGCAGGCTGTCGCCGACCGGGTAGCTCAAGCCGATCTTCTCCCGCAGGAAGCGGGAGAAGATCTCGACGTGGCGGGCCTCGTCCATGGTCTGGGTCGCCGCGAAGAACTTGGCGTCCAGGCCGGGCGTGGTCTCCACGATGCGGGCCGCGCAGATCATGGCGCCCTGTTCGCCGTGCAGGAACTGGCTGAACTGCCAGGCGGCGAAGTGCCGCCGCAGTTCGCTTCGCCGCTCGGGTCCCAGGCGCTCCCAGTACGGGGTGCCGTGCAGCGGGAGCGCCTCGTCGGGGGTGCCCAGGGGGTCGTCGGGATTCACGTCGAGACGCCAGTCGATCCGGCGTACGGCGTCCCACTGCCGGTCCTTGCCGCGCTGGTAGAGCGCGAGCAGTCGTTCGCGGCCGTCGTCGTACTCCCAGGAGAAGGTGCTCGCCGCGCCGGCGGGCACGGTCCAGTGGCCGGCGGCGGGCGGGGGCGGGGCGGGAGAGGTCACGAGCGCTGTCCTCCTTCCGGTGTCACAGCGGCTGGTCGACGTGATCGGGGGTGTAGCGGACGGCGTGGGCGTAGGCGTCCAGCAGTCCTTGCAGCGGGCGTTCGGGCAGGCCGGGCTTCCACAGTTCCACCGCCATCTCGCCGTGGTAGAGCATCGGCCAGCGGACGTACAGCCGGGGGTCCGCGGCGTCGTTGACGGCGCGCGACCGGGCGACGGTGTCGGCTGCCACGTCGGCCATCAGGTCCGTCCCGCAGCCGAAGCCGTACGGGTACAGCTCCCGGTTGGGCGGCACCGACTCGATGACCGCGGCGTCGGCCCGGTCGACCCCCACGTGGGCGTGCACGCCGCCGCGGATGAGCGGGGCGGTGCGCTCGCCGTCGGGGTCCACGGCCCAGTGCCCGCTCGCCGACCGCCCCAGACGGACCGTGGGCACGGAGGAGAGCAGGGCGCACACCTCCCATGCCTCCACCGAGGGCCCCTTGGGGACGAGGCCCTCCGGGGCGAGGACCCGCAGGCGGTCGCCGCGGCTGCGGGGGCGGAGCACGGTCACCTCGTCCTCCCGCAGGTCCCGCTTGTCGACGTCCCAGCTGCCGGAGGCGGTGACCACGACGGCGTCGAGGCCGGGGTCGTAGAGGAACAGCATGCCCTCGCTGAGGCGCTTCCAGCCGAGGTACTCGCGGTACAGCGAGGCGAGGCCGGCCGAGACGTAGCGGTCGATGCGGACCGGTTCGGGGAGCAGGCCGAGCCGGCCCATCCGCCGCCCGGCCGCCGCCAGGTGTCCCGGTGCCTCGGAGGCGGCCCAGGCGGCGGCGGGCAGGGCGTCGCGGACCACGTCGTAGCGGTCGCCGACGTCCCGGGCGCAGGCGGCGGTGACCAGCCGGTCGCGGATCCGGTCGGCCGGCTGCCCGGTCTCGGTGGGATGGCCTCCTTCCAGGGTGAACAAGGTGGCTTCCCGCCCGTCGCGGTTGACCAGGACCACGCGGGGGGCCGCGGTCCGCGCCATGACGGTCCGCCCGATCCCGACCGCCTCGGTGTGCCGCAGGCCGGCGAGGCGTTCGGGAACCTGGGCGATCACCACCGTCCGGCGCGAGCCCACGCGCAGCCCGAGTTCGCCGCAGGTCCGGGCGCTCAGCGGTGGGCTCTGCTCGGGAACCCGGTCGGGCAGGGGCCGCGGGCCGGCGGGGATGTGCGTGACGATCAGCAGCAGGTCGACGTCGCCGTGCGACGACTCCACGACGGCGTGTCCCTGTTCCTCGAAGGCCGCGGCGAGCTGGCGGACGAAGACGCCCAGCGCGGTGTCGTCCGGGTGGGGCCGCCCGGCGACCTGCACCACCAGCGGCCGCCACCACGGCAGTTCGTCGAGCCGCACCGCCGGGCGGTCCTGCGGGCCGGTCATCGGGCGCCTCCGGCGACCAGCGGCAGGACACGGCGCGCCAGGTCGTCGAGGCAGCTCGCCGCCATCAGTTCCAGCGCGGGGATGTTGCATCCCAGCGCGCGGTCCACGGCGACGGAGAGTTCGACGACCATGAGCGAGTCGAGTCCCAGCTGGTCCAGCTTGCAGGTGCGGTCGACCCGCTCGGGGGTGGTCTGCGCGACCTCGGCCACCAGCGCCGCCAGCTCCGCGGAGACCGCCTCGACCGCCTCGTCGCCGGAGAGCGCGGCGAGCCTGGAGCGCAGCGCCTCGGCGCGGCTGACCCCCGCGCGGCCGGCGGCTTGCCGGCACGCGGCGAAGGCCGGCCGGTTCAGCCCGGCGAGCAGCTGTCCCATCCTCTCCCAGTCCACCCGGCCGAACACCGCCACGTGGGGCCCGTGTCCGAGCTGCCTCTCGAACGCCTGCCAGATCTCCGCCGGCGTGACCGAGCCGAACCCCATGCGGTGCAGCGTCTGTTCGAAGCCGGTCCGGACGACGAAGCCGGTCTCGGCGACGCCGCCCAGGGCCTGGGCGGACCCGGGCAGGCCCTGGGCGCGCCGTCGCCGGACCAGGGCCTCCAGGTAGGCGTTGGCGGCGACGTAGGCGCTCTGGAGCTTGTTGCCGCCGAGGGCGGCCACGGAGGAGCACACGTGGAAGAAGTCCAGCTCGCGGTCGAGGGTGAGGTCGGACAGGACGGCGGCCCCGCGCACCTTGGGGTGCAGGACGGCGTCGAAGCGTTCGGCCGTCAGCTGGGCGAGCGGGGCGTCGTCGAGGACCATCGCCGCGTGCAGGACGCCCCGCACCGGATGCCCCGCGCCGTCCGCGTCGGCGATCGCCTGCCGCATCGCCTCGCGGTCCGCCGCGTCCGCGGCGAGCGCCGTCACCCGCGCCCCGGCCGCCGCCAGCCGCTTCAGCAGCGCCGGCGCCTCGGGGGAGTCCGCGCCGCGCCGGCCGACCAGGACGAGGTGCCGGGCCCCCTGTCGCACCAGGTGCTCCGCCAGCGCCGCCCCGAGCCCGCTCAGGCCTCCGGTGACCAGGTAGCTGCCGGTGGGGTCCGGGGCGGCCGGCGACACCGGCTGTTCCACCGGGACCGGCTCGCCCAGTTCGATGACGATCTTGCCCAGGTGGTGGGAGTGGCGCAGGGAGCGGAACGCCTCGGGCACCGCGTCGGCGGGGTGGACCTGGTGGGGCAGCGGCCGGTAGCGGCCGTCGGCGACCCGGCGGCACAGTTCGGCGAACTCCTCGGCCGCGACCTGCGGCAGCTGCTCCGGCAGGGCCGCCACGTCGACGCCGAAGTAGGCGATGTTGCGCCGGAAGGGGCCCAGCAGGAGGGGGGTGTTGGCGTAGAGGTCGCGTTTGCCGAGTTCGACGAACCGGCCGCCGGGGCCCAGGCACTCCAGGCCGCGTGCGATGGCCTCGCCCGCGAGCGAGTTCAGCACCACGTCGACGCCGCGGCCGCCGGTCAGCTCGCGGACGTCCTCGGCGAAGCGCAGGTCCCGCGAGTTCAGGACGTGCCGGACACCGAGCATCCGCAGCAGGTCTCGCTTGGCCGGGGCCCCCGCGGTCGCGATGACCTCGGCGCCCACGGACCACGCGTACTGCAGGGCGGCCAGGCCCACCCCGCCGGCCGCTCCGTGGACCAGCACCCGCTCTCCGGCGCGCAGGCGGGCCAGCCGCTCCAGCCCGTACTGGACGGTGAGGAAGACGGCGGGCAGGGTGGCCGCCTCGGCGAAGGACATCCGCTCCGGGACCCGGCCCAGCTGCTCGGCCCGGACGACGACGTGCGAGGCGAACCAGCCGACTCCGCTGCCGAAGACGCGGTCCCCGGGGACGAGGCCGGTCACTCCCGCTCCGACGGCGACCACTTCGCCGGCGCCCTCCAGCCCGAGGGCGGGGCCCCGGAGACCGGGTACCGGCCGGTCGTCCGGGATCAGCCCGGTGGCGAGCATCACGTCGCGGTAGTTCAGGGCGGCGGCCCGTACGGCGACCAGCACCTCGCCGGCCGAGGGAACGGGGACGTCGTGCGGTTCCCAGACCAGGCGGTGGGCCATGCCGGGGTCGCGCAGGCTCAGCCGGTATCCGTCGGCCTGCCGGCGGACCGGCGGCGCGGCCGTGGTGAACCGGGGGACGAAGCGGCCGCCGCCGGTCAGGACGATCTCCCGTTCGGCCCCGGGGTCGTGCAGCTCGGCGAGCAGCCGTGCCGCGTCCCGGCCGGTGTCCCCCGAACGCTCCAGCGAGATCATCCGCACCTCGATCCCGGGGTGCTCGCCGGCGACGGTGCGGCCGAGCGCCCAGAGGGCGGCGGCCTCGGGCGCCCGGGGGCGCTCCGGGGCCGGGAAGAGACCGGTCGGGGGCAGGACCAGCCACAGCGAGGCCTCCCGGCAGGTGCCGAGGGCGGCCACCACGTCCCGGACGCGGCAGGCGGCACGGGTGATCGCGGCGGCCGGGTCGGGCGCCGGGGCGGCGGAGCCGGCCGGTCCGGCCTGGTCCGCGGGATCCAGCAGCAGGACCGCGTGCACGCGGGAGTCCGGCCCGGACGGCACGGCCGCGGCCCAGTCCGGCCCGTCGAGCGGCAGGGACCGGGCGCCGAGCGCCCCGGCGAGCCGGCCGGGGAGCGCGTCGGGGCCGTCCGCCGCCACCAGCCACCGGCCGGCCGGCGGCGGCGCCGTGGCGGGCGGCGGGCAGGGGGACGCGGGTGCGGTCGCGCGCCGGGCGAGGATCACCGAGTCGCTCGCGCGCTCCGCGTCCGGCGCCTCCCCGGTGCAGGCCACGGCGTCGAATCCGTGCGCGCCGAGCAGCGCCTTCCACTGCTCGCGGGCCAGCAGGGGGGAGTCCTGCCGCAGGTCGGTGTCCGTGTAGTCCCAGTAGTCGTCCAGCACGCCGAAGAAGGTGGACACCCAGTCGCTGTCGTGGCTCTCCAGCGCCAGCAGCATGCCCCGGTCGGCGAGCAGCGCGGCGAGCCGGTCGACGGCGGCGCCCAGGTCCTTGGCGGTGTGCAGCGCGTTGGCGGCGACCACCACGTCGAACTGGTTCGCGTGCATGCCCTGCCCGGCGGGGTCGTGGTCGAGATCGAAGGTGGCGTACTCGACGAAGTCGTACGCGGCGAACCGGGCCTTCGCCTTCGCCAGGAAGCCGGCCGAGCGGTCGGTGAACAGGTAGCGGGTGCGCTCGGGAGGCAGTACGGGCAGCAGCGCGCCGGTCATGCCGCCGGTCCCGGCGCCCACTTCCAGGACGCGCAGCGGCCGGTCGGCGGGCCAGTGCTCGGCCATCGCGCCCAGCAGCTTCCCGGCGTAGGCGTTGTGCAGGCGCAGGTGGGGCGCGGTGCCGTAGAGCTGGGTGAGGAAGTGCTGGTCGGTCTCGCCGAAGAGGACCTCGCGGGGATCGTCCGCCCCGCGCAGCAGGCGGGCGAGCCGCAGCCCGCAGCGCAGCCCCGGCAGGGTCAGGGTCAGCGCGTCGGGCAGGTCGGCGAGAAGGGGGCGGATCCGGTCCAGCGGGTCCGCGGCGGTCGTCCCTCCGGTCAGCCGCCAGCGGTCGTGAGCGGTCCGTTCGGCGAGGCCGAACGCGCACATGGTCGCGGCCAGCCGGCTGAGGTAGGGCCGGTACTTCGGCAGCGCGCCGGCTTCGCACAGGTCGTCGAGCCCGAAGTCGGTCCTGCCCGGCAGGAGCGTCTCGACGGCGCGCCGGGCGAACAGCGCCGCGATCTGGCCGGTGCGGGCCGTCACCTGCTCGTAGCGGTCGTCGATGCGGTCGCGCAGGCGCGCCCGGGCGGGGGCCGTCCGTGCCATCAGCTCGGCGGGGGCGGGCAGCCGCACCGGCGCGGCGCCGCCCCGTGGCGCCGCCCGGAGCACGAGTTCCTGCAGTGCGGCGGGGGTGCCGCCGTGCTGGTCGAACCGGCGCAGCCGGCAGCCCTCCAGCTCCATGCAGACCCGGCCGTCCCGGTCCGTCAGCGACACGTCCCAGACGGCTTCCCGGCCGGTCGCCCCGACCAGCCGCAGGTGCAGATGGCCCTCGGGGGCCGGCGGGTGCCACAGGCGCACGGCCGCCAGCTGGACGGGCAGGAAGAGCGCCTCCCCCGCCACCCCGGCCAGGAGCGGGGCTCCGGCCTGGAGGGCGCCGTCGGTCACCACCGGGTGGGCGAGGTAGCCGTCCGTGCTCTGGTCGGTGCGGTAGGAGGCGAGCAGTTCCCCCTCGCCGAGCCGGAACTCGGTGAGGACCTGGAAGGCCGGACCGTGCGTGATGCCGCCGGCGGCCAGGCCCCGGTAGTGCGCGGCGGCGGGCACGGGGTCGGGGTGGAGCCGGTCGCGCAGCGCGGCCAGGTCCAGGGGGGCGGGCGCCGGCCGCAGCAGGCGGCGTACCCGTCCTTGCGCGTGGTGCTGCCAGGGCGCCTCCGGTCCGGTGCGGCCGGCGATGGTCACGGTCCCGGTCCGCGGTTCCAGGCCGGTCTGGAGCAGCAGGTCGTCGGTGCTGTCCTCGCCGGGCAGGACGCAGGCGCTGGTGAGGGAGAGGTCGGTGACTTCCAGCACGGTCGTGTCGAGGAGGTGACGGCCTGCGGCGAGCGCGATCTCGAGGTGCCCGGTGGCCGGCAGCACGGTGGTCCGGCCGACCCGGTGCTCGGACAGCCACGGGCTGCGCACCGTGCTCAGCACGCCGTGCCAGGCGGGTCCGGCCGTGACGGCGCGCTGGCCGAGCAGCGGGTGCAGGGACACGCCGTCGCCGGCGATGCCGGACCACCAGCCGGGCTCGGCCTCCCAGTACCGCTCCCGCTGCCACGGGTAGGCGGGCAGTTCCACCGGTGGGACCGGCCGGGGGAAGTGCCCGTCGGTGTCGACCGCGGCCCCGGCGGCCAGCAGGTGGGCGACGGTTCCCCTGAGGGCCGCCGGGCCGTCGGCCCGGCGGGAGCCGGTCTTCACCACCGCGGCGGGCGGGGAGCCGCCCCGGGTCAGCCGGCGCAGGTAGGGGCCGAGGACGGAGTGCGGGCCGATCTCGACGAAGACGTCGAAGCCCTGGGCGGCCAGCGCCTCGACGGCCGGCGCGAACCGCACCGGCTCGCGGACGTTGCGCCACCAGTACTCGGCGTCCAGCGGGCCGGCGTCCAGGACGCTGCCGGTCACCGTGGAGGCGAACGGCAGCGCGGGCTCCGTGGACGTCAGGCCGGCCAGGCCGGTGAGCAGCGCCTCCCTGATCGGGTCCATCGCGGCGCTGTGAAAGGCGTAGTCGAGGTCCAGTTCGCGTGCGAACACCCCGCGCTCCTGCACGTGCCGGCCGAGGAGCGCCACGTCGGCGCCCGGCCCGGCGACCGTGGTGTCGGTCCTGCTGTTGACGCCGGCCAGTTCGAGCCGGCCGCCGTAGGGGGCGAGTTCGGCCGCCAGCTCCTCCTCGCCCAGTCCGACGGCCGCCATGCGCCCCGTGCCGGCCGTGGTCTCCTGGGCCCGGCTTCGCGCGGCGACCACGCGGGCGGCGGACGCCAGGTCGAGCGCTCCGGCCACGCAGGCCGCGGCGATCTCCCCGACGCTGTGACCGACGACGGCCTGCGGCCGCACCCCGTGCGCGCGGAGCACCTCGACGACACCGAGCTGGTAGGCGAACAGCAGCGGCTGGGCGGTTCCGGTGGACTTCAGCCGCTGCGCGTCGCCCGCCGCGAGCGCGTCGACCACCGACCATCCCAGCAGGTCGTCGAGGACGCCCGCGGCCCTCTCCACGGCCTGCCGGAAGACGGGGTCGGCGCGCAGCAGCTCGGCGCCCATGCCGGGCCACTGCGATCCGTTCCCGGTGAAGGCGAACGCCACCCGGCCGTGCGCCACCGTCCTGGCCGTGGCCGAACCCGGCGCCGGGCGTTCGCCGCGGGCTGCCGCCGTCAGGGCGGACGCCGCCTCCTGCGCGGTCTCGGCCAGCACCACGGTGCGGTGGTCGTGCCGGGCCCGGCGGCGCGTCGTGGTGTGGGCGATGCCGTAGAAGGCGCCCGGGTCGGCTTCCTCCAGGCGCTCGGCCAGCCGGCCGCACGCCTCGGCGAGGGCGCCCCGGCCCCGGGCGGTGACCATGACGGGCAGCGGGCCCCCGGCCGCCGCCCGCGGGCCGGGGCCGGACGGGGCGGGGCCCAGCAGCACGTGTGCGTTGGCGCCGCCGAAGCCGAACGAGTTGACACCGACGACCGCGTCGGGGGACACCTCGACGCGGTGCGGCCGGACGGTGGGGGCGAGGTTGAGTTCGTGGAAGCCGATGCGCGGGTTCAGCGGCTCGGCGTGCAGGGTGGGCGGCACCAGGCCGTGCCGCAGCACCAGGATGGCCTTCAGCAGGCCGGGCACCCCGGAGGCCGGTTCCAGGTGGCCCAGGTTGGTCTTCACCGAGCCGATGGGCAGGGGGCCGACGGTGCGCCGGGTCCCGAGTGCGCGGCCGATGGCCTCGCACTCGACGGGGTCGCCGATCGCGGTGCCGGTCCCGTGGGCCTCCATGTAGACGAGGCGGTCCGGGTGCACCGACGCCGCGGCGTAGGCGGCCGTCAGGAGGCTCTGCTGCGCCTGCCCGTTCGGCAGGGCGATGCCGGGGGTGCGGCCGTCGTTGTTGGCGCCGCTGCCGAGGATGACCGCGTGGACGCGGTCGCCGTCGGCCAGGGCGTCGGACAGCCGTTTGAGCAGCAGCAGGCCGCCGCCCTCGGAGCGGACGTAGCCGTCCGCGTCCGCCGAGAAGGCCCGGCACCGGCCGGTGGGCGACAGCATGGACGCGGCGGAGAAACCGGCGAACACGCGGGGGTCCAGCAGGATGTTGATGCCGCCCGCGAGGGCCATGCGGGTACGGCCGGCGCACAGGTGCTCGTAGGCCCGGTGGACCGCGGTCAGGGCCGAGGAGCAGGCGGTGTCGAGCGCGAAGCTCTCCCCGTGCCAGTCCAGCAGGTGCGAGATGCGGTTGGCGGTGTTGGCCAGGGCGATGCCCGTCATCGAGTGGACGTCGCCCCGGGCGGGCCGGGCCTGCGCGAGACGGCCGAAGTCGTGGCTGGAGCAGCCGACGAAGACCGCGCCGTCGGCGCCCGCGCAGGCCGCCGGGTCCACCCCGGCGTCGTCCAGCGCCTCGACCGCAAGCTCCAGCAGCATCCTCTGCTGCGGGTCCATGTGCTGCGCTTCTCGCGGGGAGATGCCGCGGAAGTACTCGCAGTCGAAGCCCTGGATGTCCGGCAGGAAGCCGCCCGCCACGGTGTAGGACCGTCCGGGCCGGCGCCGGCCGCCGTCCAGGAAGTCCGCCGCGTCGAACCGGTCCGGCGGGACCTCCCCGACCAGGTCGTCCCCCTTGACCAGGGCGGTCCAGAGCCCGTCCAGGTCACTGATGCCGCCCGGTAGGCGGCAGGCGGCGCCGATCACGGCGACGGCTTGAGCCAGCTCGGCCATGGAACTCCTCACGGTGAAGGTCGGAAGGTCGGAAGAGGGCCCCCGGGTGTGTCCGGCGGCCGGTCGGCCCATCGGGAACCCGTGCGCTCGACCGGTCCGCACCGCCGCTTGCGGGCGGGGCGTTCCGGCCGGTGTGCTCGGCGCCGAACACGATGGAGGCGGTGTTCCGGCGGGTGCGCCGCCACTCCTCCGCCGTGCGGAGGACGAGGAGGACCTCGTAGTCCACGCGGAGGCCGAACGCCGGGGCGGCGGCGAGCAGCGGCGTGGTGATCTCCAGCACGCCCTCGCCCGGCCGCGGGGGCCTCATGCGTCGTCCGCGGAAGCGGCCCCGGACATCCCGTCCTCGAGCGCTCGCAGCAGCGGCCGGAACCTGGGATTGCTGATCAGGAGGCGGTCGCAGAAGGGGTTGACCACGCCGCGCAGGATTCCGACCGGCTGCCAGCGACGGGGCACCGTGATCCTCGCGGTGCGCCGCTCGATCCCCGTCACCACGCGTCTCGCGACGGCCTCCGCGGGGATCGCCGCGGCGAAGGAACCGGGAAAGCCGGCCTCGCGCATCCTGGTGGCCAGGTCGTCCCCGCCGAAGGCCGGGCGGGCCATCCCGGTCCGCACCCACCCCGGGTAGAGGACACCGGCGGTGGCCCCGTGGGGGCTCAGCTCCACGCGCAGAGCACGGGCGAGCTGCTCGACCGCGGCTTTGGAGGCCGCGTAGGCGGAGTTCACCGCGCCGTTGACGTAAGCGTAGACGGACGCGTTGACCAGCACGTGACCGCGGTGGGCGATGATCTGGGGCAACGCCGCCCGCACGGTACGCCAGGCGCCCAGGAGGTTCACTTCGATCACGCGCTCGAACGCCGCCGGGTCGACGGTGGCGATGGTGGCGGGGCGCGCGGGGGCGATCCCCGCGTTGGCGAACACGACGTCGAGCCTTCCGAAGCGGTCCACCGTACGGGCCACCGCGTCGTCCAGCGCCGCCCGGTCCGTCACGTCCACGCCCAGGGGCAGCGTGCCCTCTTCGCCCAGTTCGCGCGCGAGCGCCGCGACCGAGGAAGCACTGCGGCCGGCCAGCGCCAGGTTCGCGCCCCGGGCCCGCAGCGCCCTCGCGCAGGCCGTGCCGATGCCGCCGGCGGCGCCGGTGACGAGCACGGTCCTGCCGGCGAGTGGGTGACGAGGCACGGACGGCGTCCTCATCCGCGCAGCCGGCGGTCCGCGCCGGGGGCCGTCGGCGCCGTGGCCCCGGGACGGTCCGGCAGCGCCCCGTGCCCTCGCCGCCGTGCGGCACCCGCCGCCCCGTGTATCAGCGGGTGCTGCTCCTCGTGCGGAGTCGGACGCATGCCGTCCCCCTGCCCTTTTCGTCGCTTCGCCTGCACTGCCGACTGCGCGACCCAGGGGAGCACCGGGGTGGCGGCCGCTCCGCGCCGGTCACCGTCCCATCGTCGAAGGGAGGAACCGTCCGCCGTACGACGATCGGCCCCTTCGGCCCCGATGGAATGAATCGGGGGCACGGGGGGCACAGGGCAGCACAGCCGGGCGCACATCGGCCGCCCCTGCCGGATCCGGCCGATGGCCGGCGGGCACGCGCGCTCCGCCCGCCGTCCCGCGGAGCCGCCGGCCGGCGTCGCCCGCGGCCTCGCGCCCCGTTCGACGGGGCGCGTCCCCGGAGCCGGGCCCGGCCCCTTCGTCCCCGTTCGCTCCGGAACGCGGGCGGCCGGACGTCCCCCACCGAAGCGAACGCCCCATTTGTCCGACTATCCTGGCTCTGTGGGGTCGTATCCAACGCCTTCGGGCAGCGATCACGGCGAGCGGGCGCTGCCGGTCACCGCGGTACGCCCGGAGATCCTCGCTTCCTGGCGGCGTTCGCAGTCCCTCGGCATCGACCGCGAGCGGGCGGCCCTGCCGATCGACCGCGACCTGGATCCCGACTCCCGGCTGATCAGGGCCGCCGCGCCGGTGCTGGACCGCCTGTGCGAACGCTTCTCGGGCATACCGGTGACCGTGGCGCTGGCCGACTCGCGGGCGAACATCGTGGACCGGTGGGGCGACCCGGTGGGGCTGGAGCTGATGGACGCCGCCTCCCTGGTGCCGGGCGCCAACGTCGACGAGCGGTTCATGGGGACCAGCAGCGTCAGCATGGTGCTGAGCACCAGGGCGCCGTTCGTGGTCGTCGGCCACGAACACTTCCTGCACGACCTCAAGGAGCTGACCTGCATGGCCGCGCCGGTGCGCGACCCGGTGGGCGGCGCCGTGCGGGGCGCGGTCAACCTCTCCGTGCCCCGGGAGCTGGCCGAGCCCGGCATGGCGCTGGTCCTGCAGCAGGCCACCGAACGCATCGGGGAGCGCCTGCTGGAGCTGAGCACGGCCCGCGAGCTCGAGCTCATGCGCTCCTTCCGCCGGGCCAGGGAACGCGGCGGGCACGCCGAGCTGGAGCTCGGCTCGGGGGAGCTGTCCCGGCTCGGCGGACCGGCGCCCCGGCTGGCCGCGCAGGAGCGGCTGACACTGCTGGAGCGTGCCGTCGAGCTGATCTCCTCGGCGGACGAGACATTCGCCGAGGTGCCCCTCGCGGGCAGTCGCACGGCCGTGCTGCGCCGCCGGGAGCTGCACCACGGCGACGCCGAGGGCGCGGCGGTCGAGGTCAGCTTCGAAGACACCCGCGGCACGGGCGCACCGGGCCCGGCCACCGCGACCGCCCCCGACGGCCGCCGTGTGCCGCTCCTGCGCCGTCCCGCCGGGACGGCGGGGGCGGACACCTCCGGTGCGCCGGGGGGACCGCACGCCGCCGGACCGGCCGACGCGTGGCTGCTGCTCGTGGGCGAGCCCGGCGTCGGCCGGCTCGCCGCCGAGGCGCGCGGGCGGCTGTCCCTGCTGAACGAGGCGGCCGTCCGGCTCGGCACCACCTTGGACATGCGGCGTACCGCCGAGGAACTGGCGGAGATCGCCGTGCCGTGCTTCGCCGACCTGGTCGTCGTCGACCTGGTGGAGAGCGTCCTCGCGGGCGAGGAGCCGCAGCCCGGACGGCTGCGCCCCGGCGTGGCGCTGCGCCGGGTGGCCGCCTGGCCGGACCAGGACTTCCGCGACACCGCGGCCGGCGGCGTGGACGAGCCGGTCGGCTACCCCGCCGGCACGCCCCAGGCCCGGTGCCTGGAGAGCGGGCAGCCGGGCACGGACTCGGTGGTGACCGCCGCCCTGGCCGACCGGGTGCACCCCGTCGACCTGCTCGGCGAGGGCGAGCACTCCTACCTGGGCGCTCCGCTGTCCGCGCAGGGCTCCGTCCTGGGCCTGGCGGGGTTCTACCGCCGCGGCAGGACGAGGCCGTACGAGGAGGACGACCTGACGCTGGCGGGCGAGCTGGCGGCCCGTGCCGCGATCAGCGTGGACAACGCCCGCCGCTACCGCCGGGAGCGCCACGCCTCCCTCACCCTGCAACGCAGCCTGCTGCCGCACGTCCTGCCCCGGCTGAGCACCGTCGAGCTGGCCTCCCGCTATCTGCCCGCGGACGCCAGGGCGGGCGTGGGCGGGGACTGGTTCGACGCGATCCCGCTGTCCGGGATGCGCGTGGCGCTGGTCGTCGGGGACGTGCCAGGGAACGGTCTGCAGGCGGCGGCGACCATGGGCCGGCTGCGTACGGCGGTGCGGACGCTGGCCGGGCTGGACCTGCTGCCCGAGGAGGTGCTGGCCCATCTGGACGACCTGGTCAGCCGCGCCCCCGACGAGTCGGGCGACGAACAGGACCCCGCGACCGGGGCGACCTGCCTGTACGCGATCTACGACCCGGTGTCCTGCAGCTGCACGGCCGCACGGGCCGGTCACCCGCCGCCCGTCCTGCTGACACCCGGCGGGACGGCAAAGCTGCTCGACCTCCCCGCCGGTCCACCGCTCGGGCTCGGCGGGATCCAGCCGTACGAGTCCGCCACCGTCGGCCTGCCCGCGGGCAGCCTGCTGACGATGTACACCGACGGCCTGCTCAAGGAGAGCCGCGGCTACGGGGACACCGACGCGCGCACCGGGCAGCTGCTGGCCCTGCTGAACCTCGCCGGCCCGGCGCTGGAGGACATCTGCGACCGGGTCGCGGGCACCTTCCCGCCCGGCGGCCCGCACGACGACGTGGCCCTGCTGCTGGCCCGGGTGCACGCGCTGCCCGGGGACCGGGTGGCGTCCTGGGAGCTTCCGTCCGAGCCCTCGGCCGTGGCGCGGGCCCGGGCGCTCACCCGTGCCCAGCTCGCCGCCTGGGGCATGTCGGAGCTGGACTTCAACACCGGGCTGGTGGTCAGCGAGCTGGTCACCAACGCCGTGCGGTACGGCGGCCCGGGGCCGGTGGGCCTGCGGCTGCTGCGCGACGGCTCGCTGATCTGCGAGGTCTCCGACCGCAGCAACACCTCCCCGCGCATCCGGCGGGCGGCCACGACCGAGGAGGGCGGGCGCGGCCTGTTCCTCGTGGCGCAGTTCACCAAGAGCTGGGGCGCCCGCTACATGCCGCAGGGCAAAACGGTGTGGGCCGAGCAGATCCCGCAGCCGGAGCAGCCGCCGCCGGAGACGGACGAGCAGGCGCTGCTGGCCATGTTCGACGACCTCGGCTGACCCGCCGGCCGGCACCACGGCCGGAACCGCTCGGCGGAGTATGAACGGGACGCCCTCGCGCTCGTCCGCTCCTCCGGCAGGACCGTGACGGGACCGTCCGGAAACCCGGCGGGCCGGCCCCGGGACCTTGTGCTCGCCGGGCCTTCGAATCGTCCGGCGCAACCCCGCTCGTGGAGGAGCCGTCCCGGCCGAGCGGGACGACACGCGGACCGGGGCCCGCCGCCGGACGGCGGTCTTGCCCGGCGTTCGGGCCCGGTGCGAGACTTCGGAACCGCTTTCACCGGTAGAGGAGTGGGACTTGTCACCTGCGGAAAGACCGTTACGGCCCCTGACCGTCCTCTTCGCGCCGGAGAGCGCGTACGGGCCGACGAACAACTGCGTGGGGATCGGGGACGTCCTGCGCCGCCGGGGGCACCGGGTGGTGTTCGCCGCGGAGACGTCCTGGAAGGGCCGCCTCGCACCGCTCGGTTTCGAGGAGGAACTGGTCGATCTGGCCCCGCCGCCCGAACACCCCCAGGACGCGGGCCAGTTCTGGAAGGACTTCGTCCGCGACACCGCGCCCGAGTTCCGGAAGCCGACCGTCGAGCAGCTGGACACCTGGATCAAACCGGTGTGGGAGGAGCTGATCTCCGGCGCCCGGTACTGCGAACCGCGGCTGAAGGAGATCATCGGCCGGGTCCGGCCGGATGTGATCGTCGAGGACAACGTCGTGTGCTTCCCGGCGTTGACCACGGCGGGCGTGCCCTTCGTGCGGATCGTCTCGTGCAACCCGCTGGAGATGAAAGGCGAACACGTCCCGCCGCCGTTCTCCGGGTACCCGACCGGGGACCGGAGCGGGTGGGCCGAGTTCCGCGCCGCGTACGACCGCACCCACCGCAGCCTGTGGAGCGGTTTCAACGCCTGGGTGACCGAGCAGGGCGCGCGCCCGCTGCCCGACCTGGAGTTCATCCACGAGGGCGACCTGAACCTGTACGTCTATCCCGAGGCGGCCGACTACACGGGCGCCCGTCCGCTGGGCCCCGCCTGGCACCGGCTGGACTCCTCGGTCCGCGAGACCCGGGAGAGGTTCGCGCTGCCGCCCGGCCCGGCCGGCGGCGGCGCGCTGATCTACTTCAGCCTCGGCTCGCTCGGCTCGGCCGACGTGGACCTCATGCGCAGGGTCATCGCCTCGCTCGCCCGCACCCCGCACCGCTACATCGTCTCCAAGGGCCCGCTGCACGAGGAGATCGAGCTGCCGCCGAACATGTGGGGCGAGGAGTTCCTGCCGCAGCCCCGGATCCTCCCGCTCGTCGACCTCGTCATCACGCACGGCGGCAACAACACGACCACCGAGGCCCTCCACTTCGGCAAGCCCATGATCCTGCTGCCGCTGTTCTGGGACCAGCACGACAACGCCCAGCGCATGGCCGAGCTGGGCTACGGCGTCCGGCTGGACCCGTACCGCTTCACCGACGCCCAGCTCCACGGCGCGATCGACCGCCTGCTCGGCGACACGGCCCTGCGGCGCGCTCTCACCGAGGTCGGCGAGACGATCCGGGCCCGCAACGGGCTGTACCGGGCTGCGGATCTGATCGAGCGGGCCGCCACGGGCTGACCCCACCGGCCCCCGGGCGCGCCGGGCCCCACGCCCCGGCCGCTCACGCTCCGCGCACCGGCGGGCTCCGGGCCGTCAGGACGTGGCTGCGGAGGACGCGTTCGGCTGCTCCCGCCGGTGCCGCGGTGCCGTCCGTACGGCGAGCACCATGGTCAGGCCCCCGCCCGGGGTGTCCTCTGCGTGCAGGGTGCCGCCGATGGCCTCGGCGAAGCCGCGGGCGACCGCGAGGCCGAGGCCCACGCCGTCGCCGCGCGGGGCGTCGCCGTAGCGCTGGAAGGGTTCGAAGATGCGGTCCTTGGCCTCGTCCGGGACACCGGGGCCGCGGTCGACGACCCGGACCTCCACCCGGTCGGCTATGGCGCTCGCGGAGACCAGGACGCGCTCGCCCGGCGGACTGTACTTCACCGCGTTCTCGACGACGTTGGCGACCGACCGTTCCAGCAGCCCGCGGTCGACGTCGACCATGGGCAGGCTCTCCGGGACATCCAGGTCCACGCTGTCCTCGGGTACGCCGCCGAGCGCCATCGGGACGACCTCGTCCAGGTCGGTCTCGCGGATGATCGGGGTGACGGTGCCGGTCTGGAGGCGGGACATGTCGAGCAGGTTGCCGACGAGGTGGTCGAGCCGGTCGGCGCCGTCCTCGATGGCCTCCAGCAGTTCCACCCGGTCCTGTTCGGACCACTCGACGTCGTCGGAGCGCAGGGAGGTGACCGCCGCCTTGATGCCGGCGAGCGGTGTGCGCAGGTCGTGGCTGACGGCGGCGAGCAGGGCGGTGCGGATGCGGTTGCCCTCGGCGAGCTCCTTGGCCTGGTCCGCCTCCTGCTTCAGGCGCCGGCGGTCCACGACCACCGCCGCCTGAGCGGCGAACGCGGCCAGTACCCGGCGGTCCTCGGCCGGCAGGACCCGGCCGGACAGGGCCAGGGCCGTGTGGTCGCCGACCGGGACGTCGACGTCCGCCTCGTCGGGGGTGGCGCAGGGGCGTGGGCCGACGCTGCCGGCGCAGGTCCAGGGCGCCACGTCGCTCTCGCGTTCCAGCAGCGCCACCGATTCCATCCCGAAGGTCTCGCGGACCCGTTCCAGAAGGGCGTCGAGACTCGTCTCGCCGCGCAGGACATGGCCGGCGAGGAAGGAGAGAATCTCCGACTCGGCCCGCAGCCGCGCCGCCTGATGGGTGCGGCGGGCCGCCAGGTCCACCACCGACGCGACGGCCACGGCGACCCCGACGAAGACCGCGATGGCGACGATGTTCTTGCCGTCGGCGACGGTCAGCGTGTCGACGGGCGGGGTGAAGTACCAGTTGAGCAGCAGCGAGCCCGCCCCCGCGGACGCCAGCGCCGGGAAGAGCCCGCCCAGCATGGCCGCCGCCACCGTCAGCGACAGGAACAGCAGCATGTCGTTGGCGAGACCGACGTCCGGAACGACGCCGGTCAGGAGCCGGGTGAGCAGGACGGGTCCGAGAACGCCGGCCAGCCACCCCGCGACGACGCGGGACCGTCCGAGCCGTGCCCCGCGGGCCACCGGCAGACCACGGCCCTTGCCCGCCTCGCCGTGCGTGATGAGGTGGACGTCGAGGTCGGGGCCGGAATCGCGGGCCACGGTGGCGCCGACGCCGGGACCGAAGACGTACTGCCAGCTTCTGCGGCGGGAGACCCCCAGCACGATCTGCGTGGCGTTCACCCCGCGGGCGAAGTCGAGCAGAGCGGCCGGTATGTCGTCGCCGACGACGTGGTGGAAGGTGCCGCCCAGATCCTCGGCCAGGGCGCGCTGGACGGCCAGCTCCTTCGGGGAGGCGGAGGTCAGGCCGTCGCTGCGGGATATGTAGACGGCCAGCACCTCACCGCCGGCGCCCTTCTCCGCCAGCCTCGCCGCGCGCCGGATCAGGGTGCGTCCCTCCGGGCCGCCGGTCAGGCCGACCACGATCCGCTCCCGCGAGCCCCAGATCCTCGACACCCGGTGCTCGCTGCGGTACTCGGTCAGGTACGCGTCGACCCGGTCGGCCACCCACAGCAGCGCCAGTTCACGCAGGGCGGTGAGGTTGCCGGGGCGGAAGTAGTTGGACAGGGCCGCGTCGACCCTGTCGGGCTTGTAGATGTTGCCGTGCGCCATCCGGCGGCGCAGCGCCTGCGGCGACATGTCGACCAGCTCTATCTGGTCGGCGCGCCGTACGGCCTCGTCGGGGACGGTCTCGCGCTGCCGCACCCCGGTGATCGACTCGACCACGTCGCCCAGCGACTCCAGATGCTGGATGTTGACGGTCGAGACCACGTCGATGCCGGCGGCGAGCAGTTCCTCCACGTCCTGCCACCGCTTGGCGTTGCGGGAGCCGGGCACATTGGTGTGGGCCAGCTCGTCGACCAGGGCGACGGCCGGGGCGCGCCGCAGAACGGCGTCCACGTCCATCTCGGTGAAGGTGCCGCCCCGGTATTCGATCTCCTTGCGCGGCACCTGTTCCAGACCGTGCAGCATCACCTCGGTGCGCGGCCGGTCGTGGTGCTCGACGAAGGCGACCACGCAGTCGGTGCCGCGCTCGACGCGGCGGTGTCCTTCCGACAGCATCGCGTAGGTCTTGCCGACGCCGGGTGCCGCGCCGAGGTAGATCCGGAGTGTGCCGCGTGCCATGTCGTTCCCCGGTCAGGCTTCGAAGCGATAGCCCATGCCGGGCTCGGTGATCAGATAACGGGGGTGGGAGGGGTCCTTCTCCAGCTTGCGGCGCAGCTGGGCCATGTAGACGCGCAGGTAGTTGGTCTTGCTGCTCTGGGAAATGCCCCAGACCTCCTGGAGAAGGTGCTTCTGGGTGACGAGCCGGCCCGGATGGGTGACCAGGATCTCCAGCAGGTGCCACTCGGTCGGGGTGAGCCGTACGTCCTGCCCGCCCCGGACGACCTTCTTGGCGAGCAGGTCGATGGTGAAGTCGTCCGTCTCGACCGGAGTCGTCTCCGGGGTGAGCGGAAGGTCCTCGGTGCGGCGCACGGCGGCCCGCAGCCGGGCCAGCAGCTCGTCCATGCTGAACGGCTTGGTGATGTAGTCGTCGGCGCCGGCGTCGAGCGCGGACACCTTCTCGCCGGACGACTGCCGGGCGGACAGGACCAGGATCGGCGCCCGGGTCCAGCCCCGCAGGCCCTTGATGACGTCGACGCCGTCCATGTCGGGCAGGCCGAGGTCGAGCAGGACGACGTCGGGCCGGCGCGTGGCGGCGAGCCGCAGGGCCGTGGCCCCGTCGGGGGCGGCGTCCACGCCGTAGTGACGTGCCTGCAAGTTGATCACAAGGGCCCGCACGAGCTGCGGGTCGTCCTCCACCACGAGCACCCGGGTCATGGGTGTGCCGCCTCTCCTGTGATACGTCGGGCCGGGCGCGCCGGCGGGAGAACCGACTTTACGGCTGTGGGAGCCGGCGGGTCCGGGATGTCCCCGGACCGCCGGCTTCCGTGGGGATCGCGTGACGTCCTCAGCTCTTGGCCAGGAGTTCCCGGAGGGCGATGTTGAGCGCGAGCACGTTGACCCGGGGCTCACCGATGAAGCCGAGGGTACGGCCCTCGGTGTGTGCGTCGACCAGCTTCCGGACCTCAGCGACGGGCAGGCCGTTCCTCTCGGCGACCCGGTGGACCTGGATGTCCGCGTACTTCGGGGAGATGTGCGGGTCGAGGCCGGAGCCGGAGGAGGTGACCGCGTCGGCGGGCACCTCGGAGGGCTCGACCGTGTGGCCGGGGACGGAGTTGTCCTTCACGACGGCGGCCTTGGCTTCCTTCACCCACTGGATCAGCTCCTCGTCGTCGCCGGACCGGTTGGTCGCGCCGGACACGACGAGCTTGTACCGGGTGTTGACGCTGTTGGTGCCGAGGCCGTTCTGCGGGCGGCCCTGGAACCACTTCAGGTCGGGTGCCGGGGTCTCCTCGCCCTTCTTCAGCGGCAGGTGGTAGGACTGCCCGATCAGGGACGAGCCGACGACTTCGCCGTCCGCCTTGGTCTCGGAGCCGTTCGCCTTGTCGCTGAACAGCCCCTGCGCGATGCCGGTGATCACCAGCGGGTAGGCGACGCCGGTCACCAGGGTCAGCGCGAGGAGGGCGCGCAGGCCCGCGCCGAGCAACCGGGCGGTGTTCGTAACCGAGTTGTTCATGGCGATCAGCACGCCTTTCGAGAATCACAGTCCGGGGACGAGGGAGATGAGCAGGTCGATGGCCTTGATGCCGATGAACGGGGCGACCAGGCCGCCGAGGCCGTAGACGGTGAGGTTGCGCCTCAGCATCCTGTCGGCGCCGGCCGGCCGGTACCGCACGCCCTTCAGGGACAGCGGCACCAGCGCGACGATGACCAGCGCGTTGAAGATCACCGCGGACAGGATCGCGGAGTCCGGCGAGGACAGGTTCATGATGTTGAGCTTGTCCAGGCCCGGGTAGACGGCCGCGAACAGGGCGGGGATGATCGCGAAGTACTTGGCGACGTCGTTGGCGATGGAGAACGTCGTCAGCGCGCCCCGGGTGATCAGCAGCTGCTTGCCGATCTCGACGATCTCGATCAGCTTGGTCGGGTCGGAGTCGAGGTCGACCATGTTGCCGGCCTCCTTGGCGGCCGACGTACCGGTGTTCATCGCCACGCCGACGTCCGCCTGCGCGAGCGCGGGCGCGTCGTTGGTGCCGTCACCGGTCATCGCGACCAGCTTGCCGCCGGCCTGCTCCCGCTCGATGAGGGCCATCTTGTCCTCGGGGGTGGCCTCCGCGAGGAAGTCGTCCACGCCCGCCTCCTGGGCGATCGCCTTCGCGGTCAGCGGGTTGTCACCCGTGATCATGACCGTCTTGATGCCCATGCGGCGCAGTTCCTCGAACCGCTGCCGCATGCCCTCCTTGACGACGTCCTTGAGGTGGACGACCCCCAGGACCCGGGCGCCGTCGGCGTCCTCGACCGCGACCAGCAGCGGGGTGCCGCCGGCCTCGGAAATGCGGTCGGCGGCGGTGCCGGCGTCCTCGGCGACCCGGCCGCCGCGCTCCTCGACCCAGGAGATGACCGAGCCGGCCGCCCCCTTGCGGATCTTCCTGCCGTCGACGTCCACACCCGACATGCGGGTCCGCGCGGTGAACTCCATCCACTCGGCGCCCGCCAGTTCGCCCTGGTGGCGCTCGCGCAGCCCGTACTTCGCCCTGGCCAGGGCGACGATGGAGCGGCCCTCGGGCGTCTCGTCGGCCAGGGAGGAGAGCCGGGCGGCGTCGGCGACCTCGGCCTCGGTGGTGCCGCGCACCGGCACGAACTCGGCGGCCTGGCGGTTGCCGAGCGTGATGGTGCCGGTCTTGTCGAGCAGCAGTGTGGAGACGTCACCGGCGGCCTCGACCGCACGGCCCGACATCGCCAGGACGTTGCGCTGCACCAGGCGGTCCATGCCCGCGATACCGATCGCGGGGAGCAGGGCGCCGATCGTGGTGGGGATCAGGCACACCAGCAGGGCGACCAGCACCACCGTCGGCAGGTGGGAGCCCGCGTAGTCCGCGAACGGCGGCAGGGTCGCCACCGCCAGCAGGAAGACGGTCGTCAGCGAGGCGAGCAGGATGTTCAGCGCGATCTCGTTCGGCGTCTTCTGCCGGGCCGCACCCTCGACCAGGTCGATCATCCGGTCGATGAAGGTCTCGCCCGGCTTCGTCGTGATCTTGATGACGATGCGGTCGGAGAGGACCTTCGTACCGCCGGTCACGGCCGAGCGGTCACCGCCCGACTCGCGGATGACGGGCGCCGACTCACCGGTGATGGCCGACTCGTCAACGGACGCGACGCCCTCGACCACGTCACCGTCGCCGGGGATGACGTCTCCCGCCTCGCAGACGACCAGATCGCCGACCTTCAGCCCGGTGCCGGGTACCCGCTCCTCGGTGCCCTCCGGGAGAAGGCGGCGCGCGACCGTGCCGGTCCTCGCCTTGCGCAGGGTGTCGGCCTGCGCCTTGCCGCGGCCCTCGGCCACCGCCTCGGCCAGGTTGGCGAAGATCACGGTGAGCCACAGCCAGGCACTGACGGTCCAGCCGAACCAGTCGCCCGGGTCCGCGAAGGAGAAGACCGTCGTCAGGACGGAGCCCACCAGGACCACGAACATCACGGGAGACTTGGCCATCACCCGCGGGTCGAGCTTGCGGAACGCGTCCGGCAGCGATCTCACCAGCTGCTCGGGATCGAACAGACCGGCGCCGGCACGGCCCTCGGGGGCCTTGTGACCCGTCGGCGCGTCCCGGTGGGGCGCCAGGGTGGATGTGGACATGGAGTCCTCTGGGTTCTGGGTGCGGGTGGTCGTCACGCCAGCCCCTCGGCGAGCGGGCCCAGCGCGAGGGCGGGGAAGTACGTAAGACCGGTGATGATCAGGATGGCGCCCACCAGCAGCCCGGTGAACAGCGGCTTCTCGGTGCGCAGGGTGCCCGCGGTGGCCGGCACCGGCGTCTGCCGGGCCAGCGAGCCGGCGAGGGCCAGCACGAACACCATCGGCACGAACCGGCCGAGCAGCATCGCGATGCCGAGCGTGGTGTTGAACCACCGGGTGTCCGCGTCCAGGCCGGCGAAGGCCGAGCCGTTGTTGTTCGAGGCCGAGGTGTAGGCGTACAGGATCTCGGAGAACCCGTGCGCCCCGCTGTTGGTCATGGAGTTCGCCGGGGTCGGCAGGGCCATCGCGACGGCGGTGAGGACCAGCACGAGCGCCGGGGTGACCAGGATGTAGCAGGCCGCCGGCTTGATCTCGCGGACGCCGATCCTCTTGCCCAGGTACTCCGGGGTGCGGCCGACCATCAGGCCGGCGACGAACACGGCGATGACCGCCATGATCAGCATGCCGTACAGGCCGGAGCCCACGCCGCCGGGCGCGATCTCGCCCAGCATCATGCCGAGCAGGGTGATGCCGCCGCCCAGACCGGTGAAGGAGGAGTGGGAGGAGTCCACCGCGCCGGTGGAGGTGAGCGTGGTCGAGGTCGCGAAGATCGCCGAGGCCCCCACGCCGAACCGGACCTCCTTGCCCTCCATCGCCCCGTTCGCCAGCTCGAAGGCCGGGCCGTTGTGGGAGAACTCGGTCCACATCGTCAGTGAGACGAAACCGGCCCAGACGGTGCCCATCGTGGCGAGGATCGCGTACCCCTGCCTCACGGAGCCGACCATGACGCCGAAGGTGCGGGTCAGCGAGAACGGGATGACCAGGATCAGGAAGATCTCGAAGAGGTTCGAGAACGGGGTGGGGTTCTCGAAGGGGTGGGCGGAGTTGGCATTGAAGTAGCCGCCGCCGTTGGTGCCCAGCTCCTTGATGGCCTCCTGCGAGGCGACCGCGCCGCCGTTCCACTGCTGCGGGCCGCCCGTGAACCGGCCGACCTCGTGGATGCCGGAGAAGTTCTGGAGGACACCGCATGCGACGAGCACGAGGGCGGCGACGAACGCCGACGGCACCAGGACGCGCACGACACCGCGCACCAGGTCCGACCAGAAATTGCCCAGCTCACCGGAGCGGGACCGCGCGAAACCGCGCACCAGCGCCACCGCGACGGCCATGCCGACGGCCGCGGAGACGAAGTTCTGCACGGCCAGTCCGGCGGTCTGCACGATGTGGCCCATGGCCTGCTCGCCCTGGTACGACTGCCAGTTCGTGTTGGTCACGAAGGACACGGCCGTGTTGAACGCCTGGTCCGGGTCGATCGCGTCGAAGCCCAGCGAACCGGGCAGGACGCCCTGGAGCCGCTGGAGCAGGTACAGGAACAGGACGCCGCTCAGCGAGAAGGCGAGGACGCCGCGCAGGTACGCGGGCCAGCGCATCCCGGTGTCGGGGTCGGCGCCGATGCCCTTGTAGATCCACTTCTCGACCCGGAGGTGCTTCGTGGAGGAGTAGACCCTGGCCAGGTAATTGCCGAGGGGGATGTGGACGAGTGCCAGCGCGCCTGTCAGGGCGAGCAGTTGGAGCACGCCGGCGGTTACGGGACCCATGCTGCGGCTCAGAACCTCTCCGGGAAGATCAGGGCGAGGATGAGGTAACCCAGCAGGGAGACGGCCACGACCAGGCCGACGGCGTTCTCGGCGGTCACAGCTTCGTCACCCCCTTGGCGATGAGGGCCACCAGCGCGAAGACCGCGAGCGTGGTGACGACGAAGGCCAGATCGGCCATCGCGCACTCCTGAAGTCGGGCTCGGTTGAAACGGACGAGTAGAGGAAAGCGCCTTTACGGCCGGATGGGAGCGTCCATTGACGACTCCCTTACGGCATCGCGGAGCTTTTTGACGGAACTCATACGCCGCCTGTCCGTACCCGTGAGTAAGGAAGGGGATTGCAGGTGGGCAGCTTCACCGCAGCCGGAAGCGGAGGCGGCGGATCACCGCGTCCGTTTCCCGCCGTACGGCGTGCGCGCCGACCGCGCCCCGCGGGTTCCGCAGCAACCGCTGCCACAGCCGCTCCGGCCCCGTCCCCGGGATCGGCACGGTGACCCGCGTGCCCGGCCCGGCCGCGACGGCCTCACGGACGTACGCGGCGAGGGGACGGCCGGGCGAGCGGCGCCCGCGGGCCGGCCGGATCAGCGGTGCGGCGGGGACCCACTCGGCCCGGGTCCGCTTTGGAACACGCGTGTGCGGCCGGTCCCCGGGGTCGGGGTGACAGACGGTCACCGCACGCACCTCGTCGCCGGGGGAGACGGCGCCGGGCTGTCGCCGTGCGGTGGGACCGCGCTTCGACGTACCGCGCGACGTGTGGACGGGAGGCTGCGCGAGCCGTGTTCGAAGCCTCCGGACCGGAGCGAGCGCCGGCAGGCCTCTGCGGCCGAGGACGCCCCGCGCACGGCCGCGTCCTGCGGGTGCGCACCACACACCCCGCCCCCTCGGCTCGCGATCCGCCGCCGTACGGCCTCGACGGCCGCGTCCGTCCCGGCCGCGCGTTCCCGCGCCCGGGGCGCGGCGGGCGCCTCGGGCCGCGCGGGCGGGGCGTGGTACCTTCCGGACGCCAGTCGAACTCGTGAACGCGGCCACGCGTGCACGGGTCAGGGAATCCGGTGGGAGTCCGGAACTGACGCGCAGCGGTGAGGGCGACGGGCGGGACAGCAGCCACTGGACGACGGTCACGGCCGGGTCCGGGAAGGCGTCCCGCCGGGATGACCCCGAGTCCGAAGACCTGCTGGCACCCGACCGTCCGCACGGGCCCCGCGCATGGGTCCTGACGTTGAGAAAGCCGACACTGTGCACCTGTCACGTCCCGCTCGCCGCTCCCTCCTGCTCCTGACCGGGGCCCTGTTGCTCGCCGCATGCGGTTCCGGCGCCGGCTCGTCCGCGAAGTCCGCCGGTTCCGGCGCGGGAGCCGTCACGTTCGACAACTGCGGGCGGAAGGTGACGGTCGAGGCTCCGCCGAAGCGGGCCGTGTCCCTGAACCAGGGCACCACCGAGATCCTGCTCTCCCTCGGCCTGGCCGACCGGATGGCGGGAACCGCCACCTGGACCGACCCCGTCATGAAGGGACTGGAGCGGGCCGACGCGAAGGTGCCTCGGCTGGCCGACGACCAGCCGTCGTTCGAGAGGGTGCTGGACGCCGAACCGGACTTCGTGGCCTCCTCCTTCGCGTCCACTCTGGGCAAGGGCGGAGTGGCCACCCGCGAGAAGTTCGAGGAGCTCGGCGTGCCGACGTATCTGTCGCCCGCCGACTGCGAGGGCAAGGACAACAGCGGCGACGGTGACGGCTCACGGACGAAGCTCCTGGCCATGGAGACGGTCTACCGCGAGGTGCGGGAACTGGCCCGGGTCTTCGGGGTGGAGGACCGCGGCGAGAAGCTCATCGCCCGGCTGGAGAGCCGCATCGCGCAGGCCGCGTCGGGGACGCGCGCCGGGAACACCACCGTTCTGTACTGGTTCGCGAGCCAGGAGTCCCCCTACATGGCGGGCTGCTGCGGCGCGCCCGGCATCATCACGAACGCGCTCGGCGCGAAGAACGTCTTCGCCGACAGCACCCAGGAGTGGCCCCGGATCAACTGGGAGACCGTCGCCGACCGCGACCCCGACGTGCTCGTCATCGGTGATCTCACCCGCAGGTCGCAGACCGCCGAGTCGGCCGCGAAGAAGATCGCGTTCCTGGAGTCGAATCCGGCGACGAAGAACATGGAGGCGGTGAGAAGGAAGCGGTACGTGCTGCTCAGCGGGCAGGCCATGAACCCGACGATCCGTACGGTCGAGGGCGTGGAGAAGGTGGCCGCGGCGCTGCGCGAGCACGGGCTCGCCGGATGAGGACCGCTCCGCGGTCTTCCCCGGCCCGCCCGCCGCGGGGCGCGGCGGGCGGGCTGCGCCTCGTGGCCGGCCTGGGCGGCGGGCTGGCCGTGCTCGCCGCGTCCGTCGCCGTCGCCGTCACCATCGGCCCGGCCGACATCGGTGTGGGCGACGCCTGGTCCGTAATCGCCTCCCGCCTGGGCTGGGGCACGACGGATCTCACCGCGATCCGCGAGGGCATCGTCTGGAACCTGCGGCTGCCGCGCACCCTGCTCGCCGCGGTGTGCGGAGCCGGACTCGCGGTGTGCGGCGCGGTGATGCAGTCGCTGCTGCGCAACCTCCTCGCCGACCCCTTTGTCCTGGGCGTCTCCTCCGGGGCGTCGACCGGCGCCGTCGTCGTGATCGTCCTCGGCGCCGGCGGCGGTGTCCTGTCCGTCTCCGGCGGCGCGTTCGTGGGTGCGGTCGGCTCCTTCGCGCTGGTGCTGCTGCTCAGCCACACACTCGGCGGGACGACGGACCGGGTGGTGCTGTCCGGGGTGGCGGCGATGCAGCTGTTCTCCGCCCTGACCTCGTTCGTGGTGACGACGGCGGCCGACGCGGAGACCACCCGGGGCGTGCTGTTCTGGCTGCTCGGGTCGCTCGGCGGCGCCGACTGGACCGAGGTGGGACTGTGCGCGGCCGTCCTGACGCTCGCCCTCGTGGTGTGCCTGGGCCACGCGCGCGCCCTGGACGCCTTCGCCTTCGGTCAGGACGCCGCGGCGACGCTCGGGGTCCCGGTCGCCCGGACCCGGCTGGTGCTGCTGTGCGTGACCGCGCTGCTGACCGCGGCGCTGGTCAGCTCGGCGGGCGCCATCGGCTTCGTCGGCCTGGTCCTGCCGCACGCCGCCCGCGCCCTCGCCGGCCCGGGGCACGCCCGGCTGCTGCCGGTCACCGCGCTCGCCGGGGCGGTGTTCCTCGTCTGGGCCGACACCCTGGCCCGCACCGTCCTCGATCCGCGGGAGGTGCCGGTGGGCGTGGTGACCTCACTGGTCGGTGTTCCGGCGTTCGTCCTGGTCCTGTACCGCACGAGGAGGACGCGATGACGGCCCGCGCACAGCGGCGGGGCGACGGTGCCCGGCCGCCGGCCGGTGGACCGGCGACTGCCGGGCAGGCGCCCGGCAAAGCGTCGCCCGCCGGGCCGCCCGCCCTCGCCGCCGACCGCGTGACCCGCACCCTCGACGGGCGGTTGATCCTCGACGGCGTCAGCCTCACCCCCCGGCCCGGCTCCGTGACCGGACTGCTCGGCCCCAACGGCTCGGGGAAGTCGACGCTGCTGCGGCTGCTGTCCGGCGTCCTCGCCCCCGCCTCCGGCGTCGTCACCCTCGACGGGCGTCCACTCGGCGACTGGGGCCGCCGCGCCGTGGCCCGGCGCGTGGCCGTCGTCGAGCAGCACGCCGACACCCTCGTGGAGCTGACCGTCCTCGACGTCGTACGCCTCGGCCGCGTCCCGCACCGGCGCGTCTGGGCCCCCGCCACCGCGGCGGACGAGGAGGTCGTGCGCACCGCCCTGGAGCGCACCGGTCTCGCCGACCGCGCGCACCAGCCCTGGCACACGCTCTCCGGCGGCGAGCGCCAGCGCGTACAGATCGCCCGTGCCCTGGCCCAGGAGCCGCGCGAGCTGCTGCTGGACGAACCCACCAACCACCTCGACATCCAGCACCAGCTCGACCTGCTGAACCTGATCGCCGAGCTACCCGTCACCAGCGTCGTCGCCCTGCACGACCTGAACCTGGCGGCCATGTACTGCGACCAGGTCGTCGTCCTCCGGGACGGCCGGGTGGTCACCGCCGGCTCCCCGGGCGACACGCTGACCGAGTCCCTGATCGCCGACGTCTACGGCGTGCGCGCCACGGTCACCCGCCCCGGCCCCGGCGACCGGCCGCACATCCGCTTCCTGGGCACGATGGCCGGTGAGTGACGGCGGCCCGGGGCCGGCATCGCAGGGGGCGACGGCGGTGCAGGAGGCGGGTGCCGGCTTCGGCCTCTCCGCGCGCGAGGCCGTCGCGACGGGCCCCGCCCGGCACGGACGGCTGCTCGACGGGGACACGCCCGAGGGCGCCGGCCCGATCCGGTCGGCGCCCGCCGCGGTGGACGCCACCTGCCTGGCCCGCCCGCCCCTTCGGCCGGCTCCCCGGCGGCGAACGCCGGCGCGTGCCGACCGCCCGCGCTCTCGCCCAGGAGCCCGCAGCCGCCCACGCTCTCGCCCAGGGGCCCGCAGCCGCCCTCCCGGACGAGCCGACCGCGTTCCCCGTTCCCGACCGCGCCTCCCGGGCAGCGCCCGTCCCGGCCTTCCCGGGCCCCTGAATCCCCCTTCCCCGAGCCGGCATGGTGGCCGCGCGCATACCCGGTCCCCGAACTGTGGTGCCCCGCCACATGTGAGCCTGACCTGCGTGTTCCTACGGTGTGCCGACACGTACCCGTCCCCACCGCACACGAGGAAGTGGCGCACATGGCCTCCCCGGCAACCGCTCCCCCGCCCCCCGGCAACCTCAAGCGCATCGTCGCCGCGTCCCTCATCGGCACCACCATCGAGTGGTACGACTTCTTCCTCTACGGCTCCGCCGCCGCGCTGGTCTTCAACAAGCTGTTCTTTCCCGAGTCCGACCCGCTCGTCGGCACGCTCCTGTCGTTCCTGACGTACGCCGTCGGCTTCGCCGCCCGGCCGCTCGGCGCGCTGGTGTTCGGGCACTACGGCGACCGGCTCGGCCGCAAGAAGCTGCTGGTGCTCAGTCTGCTGCTGATGGGCGGCGCGACCTTCGCGATCGGGCTGCTGCCCACGCACGCGACCATCGGGACCGCCGCGCCCGTGCTGCTGACCGTGCTGCGGCTGGTGCAGGGGTTCGCGCTCGGCGGCGAGTGGGGCGGGGCCGTCCTGCTGGTGTCCGAGCACGGGGACGCGCGGCGGCGCGGGTTCTGGGCGTCGTGGCCGCAGACCGGCGCGCCGGCGGGGCAGTTGCTGGCGACCGGCGTGCTGTCGCTGCTGACCGCCGTCCTGTCGGACGCCGCCTTCGGCAGCTGGGGCTGGCGGATCCCGTTCCTGCTCTCCGGTGTGCTGGTGATCGTCGGTCTGTGGATCCGGCTGTCCGTCGACGAGTCGCCCGTCTTCCGGCAGGCGCTGGCGCAGGCCGAGGCGCGCACGGCGGGCGCCGAGCGGACGCCGCTGGTGTCCGTGCTGCGCCACCACTGGCGCGACGTGCTGGTCGCCATGGGCGCGCGCATGGCGGAGAACATCGGCTACTACGTCATCACGGCGTTCATCCTCGTCTACGCCACCGCGTCGGCCGGCGTCTCCGAGCAGACCGCGCTCAACGCGGTGCTGATCGGCTCGGCGGTGCACTTCGCCGTCATCCCGGCGTGGGGCGCGCTCTCGGACCGGATCGGCCGGCGTCCCGTGTACCTGCTGGGCGCGGCCGGCGTCGGGCTGTGGATGTTCCCGTTCTTCGGGCTCGTCGACACCGGGAGCTTCGGCGGCCTGCTCGTCGCCGTGACCGTGGGCCTGGTCCTGCACGGGGCGATGTACGCGCCCCAGGCCGCCTTCTTCTCCGAGATGTTCGCGACGCGGATGCGCTACTCCGGGGCCTCCATCGGCGCCCAGTTCGCCTCGGTCGCGGCGGGCGCCCCCGCCCCGCTGATCGCCACCGCGCTGCTGGCCGACCACGGCAGCTCCACCCCGATCGCGCTGTACGTGATCGCCGCGGCCGTGGTGACGGTGATCGCCGTGGCGGCGGGCCGGGAGACCCGTCACCGGGACCTCGCCGCGGTCGGCCCCTCCGCCGCCGGGGAGCCGGAGGCCGCCCGGGCCGCGGACGCGCGCACCGTCTGATCCCGCTCGCCGTCCGGCCCCCGTGCGCGCGTGGCGCGGCGGGGGTCAGTGCCGTGCGGGGGCGGCCAGCCGGTGCAGGCGCAGGGCGAGCTGTATCTCCAGGGCGCGGGCGGGGTGCTGCCAGTCGGCGCCGAGGAGGCGGCCCACGCGTTCCAGGCGCTGGGCGACCGTGTTGACGTGGACGTGCAGCGCGTCCTTGGTGCGGGCGGGGCTCATGCCGCAGGCGAAGTAGGCCTCGAGGGTGCGCAGCAGCTCGGTGCCGCGGCGTTCGTCGTAGGCGGCGACCGGGCCGACGGTGCGGTCGACGAAGCCGGTGATGTCCCGGTCGCCGGCCAGCAGCAGGCCGAGGAAGCCGAAGTCCTCGGCGGCGGCGCCGTCCCCGGAGCGGCCCAGCAGCGGCAGGACGTCGAGGCAGCGCCGGGCCTCCGCGTACGCGGCGGCCACGGTGTCGGGCCGGGCGGCGAGGTCCTCGACGGGGGCGGAGGCGCCGACGGTGACCGGTTCGTGGACGGCCGTGCCCAGCTGGCGGGCGGTGCGGCGGGCCACGGCGGTGGCGGTGTCGCCGGGGTCGAGGGGCAGCAGCAGGACGGTGCCGCCGTCGCGGGCGGCGGACAGGCCCTGCCGGGTCGCCGCGAGGTGGGCGGCGGCGGCCCCCAGGCGTCTGCGGGTGTCCGCCTCCTGGCCGGCGTCGGCGGCGGTCCCGTCCAGGCGGGCGGCGAGCACGACGTGGGTGGCGTCGAGATCGGCGTGCAGCCGCGCGGCGCGGTCGCGCAGCAGGCGCGGGTCGCGGTCGCGGGCGTCGAGGAGGTCGTCCAGCAGTTCGCCGCGGACGCGCTGTTCGGCCTCGGCGGCCGAGCGCCGGGCGAGCAGCAGCAGCGAGGTGACCATGGCGGCGCGTTCCAGGGTGCGCTGGTCGACGGGGTCGAGTCCCGGGTGGCCGCGCAGCACGAGCGCGCCGAGGAGCTCGCCGCCGGCGGCGACGGCGGCGATCCAGTCGTCCCCGTGGCGCACCGCGTGCCCTTCGGCGCGGGACGCCTCCAGGGCCCGGGCCGGTGCGGCGGTGGCCTCGGCGAACTCGACGGTGCCGTCGAGGACCTGGGAGACGGCGGCGGCCACGTCGTGCACCCCGCCGCCGCGCAGGACGAGTTCGGCGAGCCGGTCGTGCACGTCGGAGGCCCGCTCGATGACCGCGCTGCGGTCACGGATGATCTCGTTGGCCCGTTCCAGGCCGGCGAGGGCCGAGCGGGTCTCGGCCAGCAGGTTGGCGGTGTCGATGGCGGCCGCCGCGAGCGCGGCGAACGAGCCGAGCAGGGCGATCTGCTCCCGCTCGAAGACCCGGGCCCGCCGGTCGGCGGCGAACAGCACCCCGATGACGTGGTGCCCCAGCGTCAGCGGCACTCCGAGGATGGCCACGAGCCCCTCGTCGCGCACGCCCGCGTCGATGGTGCGGGTGTGCCGGAAGCGGTCGTCCTGGAAGTAGTCCTCGGTGACGTAGGGGCGGGCGGTCTGCGCGACCAGGCCGCCGAGTCCCTCGCCCATGCCGAGCCGGAGCTGCTGGAAGCGGGCCGCGACCGAGCCCTCGGTGACCCGCATGTAGGTGTCGCCCCTGGCCGGGTCGTTCAGGCTGAGGTAGGCCACGTCCGTGCCGAGCAGGGACCGGGCGCGCTGCACGATCGCCCGCAGTACGGCGTCCAGGTCGCGCAGTCCGGCCAGGTCGTGGGCGGTCTCGAAGAGCGCGGACAGCTCCGCCTCGCGCCGGCGCCGTCCCTCCAGTTCCGCGCGCACCCGCAGCGCCAGCAGCTTGGCGTCCTCGAGCGCGGCGATCCGCTCGGCCGGCCGGCCCTCGGCCCGGGCGAGCAGCACCGGCTGCTCGTAGGCGTCGGCGGACGCGCCGCGGGCGAGCAGTTCCAGGAACGGCGTCTCGGCGCCGCCGGCGGGCGCCGGGGCGCCGGCGGCCGGGCGCCGGGCGGACTGGACGTGATCGCGGGACATGTTCACAGGATCGCTCATGAGCGCACCGCGGCGTCAGCCTTGTGGACGACTCGGCGGACCATCGCGGGCTCGTTCAGTGCGCGGTCCAGCCGCCGTCCAGGACCAGGGAGGCGCCGGTGACGAAGGACGCCTGCGGGCTGCACAGGTACGCCACGGCCTCGGCGACCTCGGCCGGTTCGATGAGCCGTTTGACGGCGCTGTCCCGCAGCAGCACCTCCGTCAGGACGCGCTCCTCGGAGATGCCGTGCGCCCGGGCCTGGTCGGCGAGCTGCCGCTCCACGAGCGGGGTGCGCACGTAGGCGGGGTTCACGCAGTTGGAGGTGACCCCGTGCGGGGCGCCTTCGAGGGCGGCGGTCTTGGACAGTCCTTCCAGGCCGTGCTTGGCTGCCACGTACGCCGCCTTGTAGGCCGAGGCGCGCAGGCCGTGCACGGAGGAGATGTTCACGATGCGGCCCCAGCCCTGCCCGTACATGTGCGGCAGGGCGCCGCGGATGAGCCGGAACGGCGCCTCCAGCATCACGGTGAGCACCGTGTGGAAGACGTCCGGCGGGAACTCCTCGATGGGCCGCACCAGTTGCAGCCCGGCGTTGTTGACCAGGATGTCGGTGCCCGCGGCGGCGAGCTCGGCGGCGTCCAGGTCGGTGAGGTCCAGCACGTGCGGCTCGACGGCGCCCGCCAGGCCCGCGGAGTGCGCGGCGAGCGCGTCGAGGCCGGCCGTGTCCCGGTCGACGGCTCTGACCTCGGCCCCGGCGGCCGCCAGCCGCAGCGCGCAGGCGCGGCCGATGCCTCCGGCGGCGCCGGTGACGAGGGCGGTGCGGCCGCCGAGGTCGAGCGGGGCAGCGTGGGAGGCCGGGGGGACGCTGGGCGAGGTCATGGCCCGACCCTAGGCGGCGACCGCGCCCCGCCCCATGTGGTCACGCCCCACAGTTCAGCAGGATCCAGTGGGGTCGAACCATGTGGGTGCGTCGGCCAGGGCCTGCTTGATCCGGAAGAGGCCGGGCTCGTTCAGTTCCGGCAGGGCGTCCACCGCGAACCAGCCCACCTCCAGCGACTCGTCGTCGTTGACCCGCGCCTCGCCGCCGACCGCCCGGCAGCGGACGGTGATGTCCATGTACTGGCAGACGTCGCCGTTGTCGTAGGTGATCGGGTCCAGGGCCTGGACGAGGACGATCCGCTCGGCGGCGCAGCGCACCGCGGTCTCCTCGTACACCTCGCGCACGGCGCAGGCGGCGGGCTGCTCCCCCGGTTCCGGGATGCCGCCGATCACCGACCACCTGCGGGTGTCGGACCGCCGGTGCAGCAGCACCCTGTCCGCCTCGTCGAAGACGAGGGCGGTGACTCCGGGGAGCCACAGCAGCTGGTGTCCGGCGGAGGCGCGCAGTGTGCGGATGAAGTCAGGAGTGGCCATGGCCCCGACCCTAGCGGGCGGTCCGCGCGGCCCCCGGCGACTTCGAGGAACGTGCGGCGGGCGTACGGCTACGCGTCACCGGCGCGTCGCCCGCGCATCCCGGCGGCGACGGCCAGGCCGAGCCCGCCCGCGGCGAGCAGCACCAGGGCGGTCTCGGGCAGGACGCCCAGCTGCGTGGCGGGTGTCCTCGACGAGCGCAGCGGCACCTCCTGGACCAGGGAGTCCGCCACGAACATGCCGGTCCGCCGGGTGATCGTGCCGTCCGGCAGGATGATCGCGCTGACCCCGCTGGTCACCGGCACGGTGACGGTCCGGCTGTGCTCGACGGCGCGGACGCGGGACATGGCGAGCTGCTGGTAGGTCATCTCGCTGCGGTCGAAGGTGGCGTTGTTGCTCGGCACCGAGATCAGCTGCGCGCCGTCGGTGACCTCGGAGCGCACGGCCCAGTCGAAGGCGGCCTCGTAGCAGGTGACCAGGCCGACCCGGGCGCCGGCCATGGTGAACACGCCCGGTTCGGTGCCCCGGCTGAAGTCCTGGCGGACCATCGACGTCCACGTGTCGTTGATCGCCCCGATGAGCGGGCGCAGCGGCAGGTACTCCCCGAAGGGCTGGATCTGCCGCTTGTCGTAGGTGTCGACGGGGCCCTCGGCCGGGTCCCACAGGATCTGCTCGTTGAGCAGCCTGCCGTCGCGCTCGACGACGGCGCCGACCGAGATCGGCACACCGATCGCCTTGGCCGCCGCGTCGATGACGGCGCGCGCGTCGGCGTTGGCGAACGGGTCGATGTCGGAGGAGTTCTCCGGCCAGAGCACGAAGTCGGGCCTGGCGACCCTGCCGGCCCTGACCTCGGCGGCCAGGCGCTCCGTCTCGCGCGCGTGGTGGTCGAGCACCGCGCGGCGCTGGGCGTTGAAGTCGAGGCCCGCGCGGGGCACGTTGCCCTGGACGACGGCGACGGTCACGGAACCGTCCTCCGCCCGGTCGCCGACCAGCGGCCGGGCCGCCACGGCCCCCGCCACCGGCACGGCCGCGGCGCACAGGGCGAGGGCCGCCGCGCCCCGCCGTACGGCCCGGGTGCGCCGGGCCCGGGCGGCGAGGCGCACGCACTCGTACAGGCCGAAGCCGCACAGGACGACGGCGAAGCCGAGCACCGGGGTGCCGCCCACCGCGGCGAGCGGCAGGAAGACGCCGTCCGCCTGGCCGAACGCGATCTTGCCCCAGGGGAAGCCGTGGAAGGGCACGCGTGCGCGTGCCGCCTCACCGGCGATCCACATCCCGGCCGCCCACACCGGCCAGGCGGGCAGCTTCGACACCGCGGCGATGCCCGCGCCGGCCAGCGCGACGAAGAGCGCCTCGATCGCCACCAGCGCGAGCCACGGCCCCGGGCCGACCTCCACTCCGGTCCACACCAGCAGCGGCAGCAGGAAGCCGAGGCCGAAGAGGTAACCGAGGCCGAGGCCCGCCTTCCAGCCGCGGCCGCGCAGCACCCGGCCGAGGACCGCGAAGGCCGGCAGGGCGAGCCACCACAGGGTGCGCGGCGGGAAGCTGAGGTAGAGCAGCGCTCCGGAGAGCGCGGCGGCGACGGCGGGGACGAGGCGCAGGAGCCGCGCGCCGCGCGCGGTGGGCACGACCCGCGGCTGCAGTCGGTCCGACTCGCCGGCGGAGGTTGCGGTGACGGTCACTCCGGGAGTCTACGGCGGGCGGCCTCACCGCGGGCGACGCGGTCCGCGGGGCCCGCGCCGCCCGCCGGCGCGGGCATGACGGACGTACGGCCGCGCGGCGGCCTCAGTGGGCGGGGCCGGGCGTCCGCGGCCGCAGCCGGTCCCGGATCACGCGCACGGCCGCCTCCGCGTCGTCCACGGTGATGGTGAAGGTGTGGCCGTCCCACAGCCGGAGGGCGACGCCCTCGCCGCACCGGACGACGACCGCGGTGCCCCTCTCGGGCCGCCAGCGGTAGCCCCAGCCGCCCCAGTGGCGCGGGGTGACGTGCGGGACGAACTCGGCGCCGGCGACCTGGGACAGCGGGATGCGGCGGCGCGGCACGCCGATGTGGCCGCAGCGCACCTCGAGGCACTCCCTGTCCACCCGCAGGGCGACGTGCACGAACGCCAGCGTGCCGAAGAGGACCAGCAGCCCGGCCGCGATGCAGCCGACGACGGCCATGACGAGCGGGGCCGCACCGGAGGTCCACGCGGGGTCGACGGCCAGCTCTATGCCCAGCGCCATGCAGCCGGCCCCGGCGAGCGCCGGCAGCCACTGGATCCGGTTGGTGGCCCGCCCGGTCCAGACCTCGGGGTCCGGGGCGTGCGGGCCGTGACGGTGGTGCCTCATGCCTACGAGGTTACTCAGCTTTCACCGCGTCGGCGCATCGTCACGTGGGGTGGCCACGTCCGGGGTGCGGCGGCCGGGGCGGTCCGCCGCTCACCGGGTCGCGGCGGTCTCCCCCAGGAGCCGGCCCTCCGCGTAGGCCAGGGCGGCCGTGGGCAGCGCGCCCTCCCGGCCGCTCAGCAGCACCGTGAGCGTGCCCGCGGCGCCGGCGTCGGGGGCGGGCTGCGCGCCGATGCGGCGCAGCGCCTGGGCGGCGACCGCGCCCGCGGAGCCGTGCAGCACCAGGGGCGGGCGGCCGGGGCGCTGGACGGCGGCCCGGATGCGTTCGGCGACCAGCTCGTAGTGGGTGCAGCCGAGGACGACGGTCGTGACGTCGTCGGGGGTCAGGGCGGCGGCCGCGGCGACGGCCTCGTCGACGGCCGCCTCGTCCGCGTGCTCCACGGCCTCGGCCAGCCCCCAGCAGGGCACCTCGGTGACGGTCACGCCGGCGGCGAAGTCGCGGATCAGGTCGCGCTGGTACGGGCTTCCGGTGGTGGCGGGGGTGGCCCAGATCGCGACGGGGCCGCCGCCGGCCGCGGCGGGCTTGATGGCCGGGACCGTGCCGACGACCGGCAGGCCGGGTTCCAGGCGGTCCCGCAGCGCGGCCAGGGCGTGCACGGTCGCGGTGTTGCAGCCGACGATCAGGGCGTCGGGCCGGTGCGCCGCGGCCGCCTCGGCGACGGCCAGGGCGCGCTCGGTGAGGTCCTCGGGGGTCCTCGGCCCCCAGGGCATGCCGTCGGGGTCGAGGGAGAGGACGAGATCGGCGTCGGGGCGGAGACGCCGTACCGCGGCCGTGGCCGCCAGCAGACCGATTCCGGAGTCCATGAGCGCGATCTTCACCCGGCCACGATAGACGATGGGGCTTCTCGGGCCGCTCCCGTGGGGCAGACTGCGCACGTGAGCGCCGTTGTGTGGACCGCCGCCGTATCACTCGCCGCCTGGCTGTGGCTGCTGCTGTGCCGGGGCATGTTCTGGCGCACGGACGTCGGGCTGCCGCCGCGGCGGGAACCCGGCGGCTGGCCGCCGGTGTGCGTCGTGGTCCCGGCCCGTGACGAGGCGGCCGTCCTGCCCGGGACCCTGCCGACGCTGCTCGCGCAGGACTACCCGGGGCGGGCGGAGGTCTTCCTGATCGACGACGGCAGCTCGGACGGGACCGGACGGCTGGCGCGCGAGCTGGCGCGGCGCCACGGCGGGCTGCCCCTCACCGTGGACTCGCCCGGCGAGCCGCCGGCGGGCTGGACCGGCAAGCTCTGGGCCGTGCGCCGCGGCATCGCCCTGGCCCGCGCGCGGTCCCCCGAGTACCTGCTGCTGACGGACGCCGACATCGCCCACGCCCCGGACAGCCTGCGGCAGCTGGTGGCCGCGGCCCGCACCGGGGGTTTCGACCTCGTCTCGCAGATGGCCCGGCTGCGGACGCGGAGCGGGTGGGAGCGGCTCCTCGTGCCGGCCTTCGTCTACTTCTTCGCGCAGCTGTACCCGTTCCGCCTGATCGCCAGGGAGACGGCGCGGACGGCGGCCGCCGCGGGCGGCTGCGTGCTGCTGCGGGCGGAGACCGCCGAGCGGGCGCGGATCCCGGACGCCGTCCGGGGCGCCGTCATCGACGACGTGGCGCTCGCCCGCGCCGTCAAGGACGGCGGCGGCCGTATCTGGCTGGGGCTGGCGGACCGGGTGGACAGCGTGCGGCCCTGTCCCCGGCTGCGCGACCTGTGGCGGATGGTCTCCCGCAGCGCGTACGCGCAGCTGCGGCACAGCCCCGTGGTGCTGGCCGGGACGGTCGCGGGGCTCGCGCTGGTGTACCTGGTGCCGCCGCTGGCGGTGTGCGCGGGCGTCGTCACGGGCGGCGCGGCGGCCGCGGCCGTGGGCGGCCTGGCGTGGCTGGTGATGGCGGGGACGTACCTGCCGATGCTGCGCCACTACCGGCAGCCGCCGTGGCTCGCCCCCCTGCTGCCGTTCACGGCGCTGCTGTACCTCCTCATGACGGTCGACTCCGCCGTGCGGCACCACCGGGGGCGGGGTGCGGCCTGGAAGGGCCGCACCTACGCGCGTCCGGGCGCCGTGCCCGACGAGAGCTGACCGTCCGCCCCGGCGGGGGTCACTTGCGGCCGGGGGTCCAGTTCATGCCCCAGCCGTAGGCGCGGTCGACGGTCCGCTGCGGGCTGACGCCGCGCTCGGGCACCAGGTAGCGGGCCTCGCGCCGGACCACCAGGTCGGTGCCGGTGTTGGTGATCAGCGCGAGGGCGCACACCGTCGAGGGGACGGTGCACTCGTCGAGCGAGAACTCGATCGGGGCGCCGTACTGCGGCCGGAGGGTGACCGTGGCGTGCAGGCCGGCGAAGGAGCGGGCGCCCTCGTAGAGGGTGACGAAGACGAGGACGCGCCGGAACACCTGCCGGTGGTCCAGGTTGACGGTGAGGTTCTCACCGGTCGCCACGGCACCGGTGCGGTCGTCGCCGTCCAGGTGGATGTACGGGGGGTGGTGCAGCGCCCCGAAGGCGTTGCCGAGGGCCTGGACGACCCCCTTGCTGCCGTCCGTCAGTTCGTACAGGGCGCACAGGTCGAGATCGAGGTCGCTGTGCGGCGCGATCGAGCGGCCCAGCTTGCCGGCCCAGCCCGGGGACTGCCTGCGCGCCTGCCAGTCGAGGTTCACCCGCAGGGCGCCCGCGGTGCCGCCCTGCTTGGTCAGCGAGACCGACGGGGCCGCCTTGGTGAGCGTCACCTTGGTGAGACGGACCGGTTCCGGGGCCGGCGCGGCCGGCGGCGTCGCCGGAGGTGCCGGCGGCGTGGCCTGCGGGGGCGGGGCCGCCGCGGGCGCGGACGGCGCCGCGGCCGGGGCGGCGTGCCGGGGTTCGTCCACCGTGATGCCGTAGTCCGTGGCCAGGCCCTCCAGGCCGCTGTCGTAGCCCTGGCCGACGGCGCGGAACTTCCAGGAGCCCTGCCGGCGGTAGAACTCGCCCAGTACGAAGGCGGTCTCCACGGTCGCGCCCGGGCTGTCGAAGCGGGCCGCCACCGTGCCCCGGGCCGCGTCCCGGACCTCGATGTACAGCTCCGGGACCTGCCCGAACGTCCCGCCGTCCGCGGAGGCGGCGAGGATCACGGTCTCGACCTCCGGTTCCACGCGGGCGAGGTCCACGAGGAGGCTGTCGGCCACCCGGCCGTCCGCCGTGCGCTTGCCCTCGTGCCGGACCGCGCCGGAGGGGTGCGCCGGCTGGTTGTAGAAGACGAGGTCCTCGTCGGAGCGGACCCTTCCGCCCGTCAGCAGCAGGGCGGAGGCGTCCGCGTCGGGCACCCCCGGACCGGCCCGCCAGCCCAGTTCCACCCGCAGTGCCGTGGCCGGCACCGGAGTGTTCGATCCCTTCGGCATCGACATGACCGCTCCCATCACGTGTCACCGCGCCAGGCCGTCCGGCAGCCCGGCGGTCCAGTCGCCCGGCATGTACCCGCGGACAACCTGGTGCCCGCGGCGGCGGACTCCCCCCGGGGAACGCGCGAACGCGCCGGAACACTCCCGGCCGACCGCCGGTAACCCGTCCGGAACTCGGCCTTTACACGACGGCTGATCTGCGCGTCGTCCCTTTTCGCCGAATTCGCTCACATTGGGGGTTCCACGTCATCCCGGACACGGAAAACAACCCTCTTATCGGTCTCCCCAACCAGCACATCGTGGGCTTAACTTATGTGCCATGACCTCCCCCCGCTCCACCTATGGCGGCGGCTACTACTCCGCCTCCTTCCCGGACACCCCGATCTACGACTCGCTCGTGGCCGAGCGGGGCACCCCGCAGATCGCCCCGATCCGGGTCCCCGCGCCGTACGACACGCCGAGCAGCCAGCTGCCCGCGCTCCCGTCGGCACTGCCCGCCCTCCCGGCGGCCCCGGCCCAGCCCTCCTACGGCTATCCGCAGCAGGCTCCGCAGTCCGCGCCGCTGCAGCAGGCGCCCGCCGCCTACATCCCGCAGCAGGCGACGGCTCCGCGCGGCTACCCCGGCCCGCAGCAGCCGCAGCAGCAGCCGCGTCCGCCGGCGCCCGCGGGGTACGAGGCGATGCGCCCCGCGGCTCCCCGGCCGGCTCCGGCGCCGTACCAGGATCCGTACGGCAACCAGCAGCAGTACCGCGGCTACTGAGCCGCCCCGGGTCGTCGTGCCGCCTGGCACGATGACCCCATGGGGAACGCGCGACTGCAGTCGATCCACATCCATCCGGTCAAGGCGCTGCGGGGCCTGGCGCTCCGGGAGTGCGCCGTGGAGCCCTGGGGGCTGGCCGGAGACCGGCGCTGGGCGCTGATCGACGACGGGGGAAGGGTCGTCACACAACGCCGGCAGCCGCGCCTCGCCCTGGCCGCCGCCGAGCTCCTGCCCGGCGGCGGCGTGCGGCTGTCCGCTCCCGGCATGCGGCCGCTGACGGTGCCGGTTCCCCGGCCGGCGGGCACGGTGCCGGTGGAGATCTTCCGCGACAGGATCGAGGCGGTGCCCGCCGAGGACGCCGCCGCGCACGCCTGGTGCAGCGCCTATCTCGGGACAGGCGTGCGGCTCGTGCACCTGGACGACCCGGCCGTGCGGCGGCCCGTCGACCCGGAGTACGCACTGCCGGGCGAGACCGTCTCCTTCGCCGACGGCTACCCGCTGCTGCTCACCGCGACCGCCTCCCTCGACGCCCTCAACTCCCTGATCGCGCAGGGGAAGCACGCGGACGAGGGCCCGGTGCCCATGAACCGCTTCCGGCCCGGCGTCGTCGTGGCGGGCACCGCGGCCTGGGCCGAGGACGGCTGGTCCCGCGTCACCATCGGCGAGGTCGCCTTCCGCGTCGCCAAGACGTGCGGGCGGTGCGTGGTGACCACGACCGACCAGGGCACCGCCGAGCGCGGCCGGGAGCCCCTGCACACCCTCGGGCTGCACCGCCGCCTGGACGGCAAGCTGGTCTTCGGGCAGAACCTGGTGCCCTGCTCCCGCGGCACGGTCCGGGTCGGCGACCCGGTCACGGTCCTCCCGTAGCCGCTCGGCGAGGCGGCGAGGCGCGCCGTCCCCGACGCAGCCGGCGCCGGGCCCCGCCGCCGGCTGCGTCGAGGCCGTCCGGCGGCTGCTCGTCCGGCGCACGGTCCGCCGCGGGTACGCCCGTTGGTACCGGGCGCGGGACCGAGCGGGACCGGACCGGGGCGGGACGGGCACCGGCAGCCGGCGACCTGCCGCCTCCGGTCAACCCGCCGCCCGCGCGCACGCTACGGTGGACCGGCCGAACCGATCGGCGACAACCCGCGCAGTACGACGAGGTGGGGGCACAGCAACGCCATGGCACAGGGCACGGTCCAGGTGACGCACACCGGCACGTCGCGGTGGCGGCGCCGCACGGGTGAGTACGCATCGCTCGCCGCCGCTCTGGAGGCCGCGGCCGACGGTGACGTGCTCACCATCGCCCCCGGCACCTACCGGGAGAACCTGGTCGTCCAGCGGGCGGTGACCCTGCGCGGCCCCGAGGGCTCCTCCGGTTCGGTGCGCATCGCGCCCGTGGACGGGGTGCCGCTGACGGTGCGCGCCTCGGCGGTGGTCCACGACCTGCACGTGGAGGGCCAGGACGCCGCAGCGCCGGCCGTGCTCGTCGAGGAGGGGACGCCGGAGCTGACGGACGTCCGCGTCGTGACGCGCTCCGCCACCGGGATCGAGGTACGCGGCAGCGCCCGGCCGACCGTGCGGCGCTGCACCGTCGACAACCCGGGCGGCATCGGCATCGCCGTCCTGGACGGCGGAGGCGGGGTGTTCGAGGACTGCGAGGTCGTCGCCGCCGGCCAGGCGGGCGTCGCGGTGCGCGGCGGCGCCCACCCCCGGCTGGAGCGCTGCCGCGTGCACCACGCCTCGGGCTCGGGCCTGACGGCGACGGGCGAGAACTCCGCGCTGGAGGCCGTGGGGTGCGAGGTGTACGAGGTGCGGGGCAGCGGCGTCCAGGTCACCGGCCGGGCCACCGCGCACCTCACCGACTGCGACGTGCACCGCACCACCGCCGACGGCGTCACGCTCGACACGGACGCCGTGCTCACCCTCGCCGACTGCCGTATCCACGACATCCCGGAGAACGCGGTCGACCTGCGCTCCCGTTCGGTGCTGACGCTGACCCGCACCAGCGTGCGGCAGTTCGGCCGCAACGGCCTGTCGGTGTGGGACCCGGGCACGCGGGTGGACGCCAACCAGTGCGAGATCTTCGACAGCACCGGCGACTACCCCGCCGTGTGGGTCAGCGACGGCGCGACCGCGGTCCTCGACTCCTGCCGGGTGCACGACGTGCCGGACGCCCTGTTCGTCCTCGACCGCGGTTCCCGCGCGGACGTCGTCGACAGCGATCTGTCGCAGGTGCGCAACACGGCCGTGTCGGTGAGCGACGGCGCCACCGCGCAGCTCGACGACTGCCGCATCCGGGACGCGGCGACCGGTGCCTGGTTCCGCGACCACGGCAGCGGCGGCACCCTGAACAACTGCACCCTGGACGGCACGCAGACCGGCGTGATCGTCACCAAGGGCGCCGACCCCACCGTCGAGCGCTGCACGGTCGACTCCCCCGCGGAAGCCGGCTTCTACGTCTCGGCGGGCGGCCGCGGCAGCTTCCTGCACTGCCGGGTGACCGGCAGCGGCGGCTACGGCTTCCACGTGATCGACGGCTGCCGCACCACGCTGCGCAAGTGCCGGACCGAGCGGTGCGCGCGCGGCGGGTACGAGTTCGCGGACGGCGGGCCGGACGCGAGCCCGGACGCGGGACCGCTGGTGGAGGACTGCACCAGCGACGAGAGCGGCGGCCTCAGGCCGCCCGCGGCGCGCGAGACGGCCGTGCAGACGGTGAACCGGTCGCCGGGACTGCTGGGGGCGATCCCCGGGCAGCGCAGCACCGAGCAGGAGCCGCTGCTCACGCCCGAGGAGCCGGAGAAGCCGGTGCGGACGTCGCAGGACGTGCTGAGCGAACTCGACGCGCTGGTGGGCCTGGAGAGCGTCAAGCGCGAGGTGCGCGCCCTGACCGACATGATCGAGGTGGGCCGGCGCCGGCAGCGGGCGGGTCTGAAGGCGGCCTCCGTCAAGCGCCACCTGGTCTTCACGGGCTCCCCCGGCACCGGCAAGACCACGGTCGCCCGCCTCTACGGCGAGATCCTCGCCTCCCTCGGCGTGCTGGAGAAGGGCCACCTGGTGGAGGTGTCCCGCGTCGACCTGGTCGGCGAGCACATCGGCTCCACCGCGATCCGCACCCAGGAGGCGTTCGAGAGGGCGCGCGGCGGGGTGCTGTTCATCGACGAGGCGTACGCGCTGTCGCCCGAGGACGCGGGCCGCGACTTCGGCAAGGAGGCCATCGACACGCTGGTGAAGCTGATGGAGGATCACCGGGACGCGGTCGTGGTGATCGTCGCGGGCTACACGGCGGAGATGGAACGGTTCCTTTCGGTCAACCCGGGTGTCGCCTCCCGCTTCTCACGGACCATCACCTTCGGCGACTACGGTCCCGAGGAGCTGCTGCGGATCGTGCAGCAGCAGGCGGAGGAGCACGAGTACCGGCTCGCGCCGGGCGCGGACCGGGCGCTGCTGGAGTACTTCGCGGCGATCCCCAAGGGCCCCGCGTTCGGCAACGGCCGCACCGCGCGGCAGACCTTCGAGGCGATGGTGGAGCGGCACGCGAGCCGGGTCGCCCAGGTGGACGACCCCAGCACGGACGACCTGACCCTGCTCTACGCCGAGGACCTGCCCGAACTGCCCTGAGCGCCGTCGGCGTCCGCCTCGGACGGCTGCCCGGTGCGGCGCGGGGCGGGTACGCCGGGGCGCAGCCGGGCCAGCAGCCGCTGCCGCTCCTCGGCGAACGCCGGGTCCGCCTGGTAGTCGGAGTGGCCCAGGATCGGCGCGGGCAGCGGAAGGCGCTCGGTACGGCCGTACGCCAGCGGGTCCTTCAGCGGTGCCCGGTCCACCTCGGGGCCGCGGTCGCCGGGCAGGCGCACCGGGCCGCCGATGGGGTCGGTGAGCCGGTACAGGTTGCGCCAGCAGTCGACGTCGTGGTGCAGGGAGGTCAGCGCGGCCGGCCCGAAGTGGGCCGGGAACCAGCGGCCGTACAGGCGCTCCAGCGGGGAGCCGTAGGTCAGCAGGGCGACGCGTTTGCGGTCGGGGGCCGCCAGCTGCCAGGCCGCCGCGGCGGCGAGCACACTGCCCTGGGAGTGCCCGGAGATCACCAGCCGGCCGCCGGTGGCACGGGTCCAGGTCGCGATCCGCCAGGTCAGGTCGGGGACCGCGCGCTCGGCGTAGCAGGGCGGTGCGAAGGGGTGGGCGGCGCGCGGCCAGAAGGTGCCGACGTCCCACAGGATGCCGATGGTGCGGCGGGCGGAGGCGTCCTTGTAGGCGCGCCTGCCCCAGGTGACGAACAGCAGGAAGCCGAGGCCGACCAGCCAGGAGCCCAGTGCCTGCGCGGTCTCGGCGGCGCCGTGCGCGAAGGCGTACGTCCCCTCGGCGGCCTCGGCCGGCACCTCGCCGGTCGTCAGGGCGCCCACCAGTGCCGCGGTGCCCAGCAGCAGGGTCGTGGCGGAGGTGACGGCGACGAGGAGGGGGCCCCGGTCGGTGAGCGCGGCCATCGCGCGGGCGCGGGCGATCCTGCGGGTGCGTCCCGGGTCGCCGGGCTCCCCCTCGAGACCGGCCTCCACGGCGGCGCGTTCGGCGCGGGCCAGCCGCACGGTGCGCCGGGCCAGGGCGCCGCACAGCACCAGCAGCACCGCCAGCAGCAGCGGGATCACGGACGCCTGCCAGGTCAGCAGGACCGGTGGTCCGTCCAGGGACGCGCCGGTGCCGTCCAGCCAGTCGGACACCCGCTGGGCGACACCGCCGGACATCACGCCGCCCAGGGCGCAGGCCAGCAGGGCGACCGCGGGTCCGCCGAGGCCCCGCATCGCGGCGCGCGGATCGGGACGGGTGCGGTGCAGCGCGTGGGCGACCACGCCGAGGGCGACCACGAGCAGCCCCTGCGCCAGGGTGAGCGCGCCGAAGGCGGCGTCCCCGGGCAGCCGGCCGGCCGACTCCCAGCCGGGGCGCGCCCATCCGGCGTACACCAGCGTGAGCAGGAGCAGGCCGAGCGCGGCGAGCGGCAGCCGGCGCACGAGCCGCTCGTCGAGTTTCCGGTCCAGGCGCCGCTCGCTGCGGCCCCGGCGGGAGACCACCGCGACCACGGCGACCGCGCCCGCCGCGAGCGCCGCCGTCAGCAGCCACCCCAGCGTGTCGAGGACGGCCGGGCCGCCGGGCCGGCGGTCGAAGCGGGCCGCCGCCGGACCGACCGCGGCGGCCACCGTCAGCAGCCCGGCGGCGGTGTGCGCGGCGCGCAGCCGGGCCACCAGGCGGCGGCCGTACCAGAAGCCGGGGCGGCCCAGTGCGGTGCGGCCGGTGTCGTCGTCGGGCTCGTCGCCGCGGTCCATCGGCTGCTGGGACTCGTACGCGTTCCAGGTGCGCAGGGAGAGGTACCACAGCAGGCCGGTGAGCGCCGTCGGCACCAGGGCGGCGAGGGCGAGCCTGCGGCCGGGCGGGCTCCACCAGCCGCCGCCGGAGACCTGGGGCGACAGGAAGCCGAGCCAGGAGTGCCGCTCGGCGCACGCGAGCGTGCCCGCGCACTGCCAGGCGGTGAGGTCGAGGGCGACCTCGCAGGCGGCCGCGACCAGCAGCACCGTCAGGGACAGCCCGGCGAGCCGCACCAGCAGCCCGTACAGGCGGACCGCGCGCCGGCGGCCGTGGGCGGCGGGCCGCATCCAGTGGGCGAGGTTGACCACCATGAACGGCAGCAGCAGCAGCCACAGGGCGCGCGAGCCGTTGCCGGAGGTGAGGTTGCACCAGACGTAGGCCTCGGGCACCGGCTCGCCCCGGTGGTCGCCGGGCCGCTGCTCGGCGTCGGCGTCCTCGGCGCGCCGGAAGACGGCCGCCGTGTCGTCGCCGGTGATCCGCACGGTGCGCGGGTCGTTCAGCATCTCCTGCGGGGTCGTCCCGCCCACGCCGTGGACCAGGAGTTCCAGCGCGGTCCCGGCTTCCCGGTGCGCCGGGGCGGGCTCCTGCGGACCGCCCGCCCCGGCGCGTTCCTGCGTTCGTTCCACTGCTTCCTCGTCCCCCGTGACGCCCCGTCGGCTGTGTGGTGCGCGCACAAGGATCTCCGCCGCCGGCGGCCGCGTACACCTGTCGGCACCGAATCTCCCCGATCCGTGTGACAAGTGAGACACGGATGTTGCCCGGGTGTCATGTGCGCGCCGGGCGGCCGGTGGCGCGGCCCGTGGCGGGGCGTGCGAGGATGGGACGTCCGCGCACCGGGGCCGGGAGAGAACGCCCTCGCCGACGGGGGTCCCCCGCTCGGGCGGAGCCGGGTCCCGGTGGGGGTGCGCCGGGCGTGTCGGACGGCTGTGAGGCGAAAGGACCGGAGCGTACGTGAGCGAGAATCAGAACCTCCTCGCGGAGCAGCGGCGCGCCCTGATCCTCGACGAGGTCCGCCGCCGGGGCGGTGTCCGGGTCAACGAACTGACCCGCAAGCTCGGCGTGTCGGACATGACGGTGCGCCGCGATCTCGACGCCCTCGCCCGGCAGGGCGTGCTGGAGAAGGTGCACGGCGGCGCGGTGCCGGTGGTCGAGGCGAGCACGCACGAACCGGGCTTCGAGGCCAAGTCGGGTCTGGAGCCGACCGCCAAGGAGGACATCGCGCGGGCCGCGGCCCGGCTGGTCGCGCCGGGCGCGGCGATCGCGCTGTCGGGCGGGACGACGACGTACGCGCTGGCGCACCGGCTGCTCGACGTGCCGGACCTGACGGTCGTGACCAACTCGGTGCGGGTCGCCGACGTCTTCCACGCGGCGCAGCGCAGCTCGGGCCCCCGGCAGGGCGCGGCCACGGTGGTGCTGACCGGCGGGGTGCGCACCCCGTCCGACTCGCTGGTGGGGCCGGTGGCCGACCAGGCGATCGCGGCGCTCCACTTCGACCTGCTGTTCCTCGGGGTGCACGGGATATCGGTCGAGGCGGGCCTGTCGACGCCGAACCTCGCGGAGGCGGAGACCAACCGGCGCCTGGTGCAGTCGGCCCGGCGGGTCGTGGTGGTCGCCGACCACACCAAGTGGGGCGTGGTGGGGCTGAGCTCATTCGCGAAGCTGGAGCAGGTCGACACGCTGGTGACCGACGCCGGTCTGGAGGCCGCGGCGCGCGAGGAGATCGCGGAGCATCTGCGGGTGATCGTGGCGGGCGAGCCGGAGGCCGGGCAGGACTGACCCCGGGGGCCGGGGCCGGGGGACCGGCCCCGCGGCGCCGGCGGCCGGGGCCGGGAAGGGCCGGCCGCGCGGCCCGACGGCTGACGGTCCGTCATCCAGGACGGCCCGGGATCGTGGGTCCGCGAGGGGGTGCGTCCATGAGTCACCGTCTGCGCCCGGTGGGGCCCTGCTTCGTCCGGACCGCTCCCGTGCGGCTCGTCTTCGCCCGCGCGGTCCCCGCCGTCCCCGGGGCGGTCCTCCGCGCGCTCGCCGACGACGTGCCGGCCCGGGCGGGGCCGGAGCGCGCCTTCCGGGACGCCGTCACACGCCTGGGCCGGCGCCTGGGCGGCCGGTGGGCCGGCCGGGCCAGACGCCCGTCCGCAGCAGCGACTCGATCGTCGCCGCGTAGGGCCCGATGTCCAGGCCCTGCGCGGCCAGCCACGTGTCCGAGTAGTACTTGTCGAGGTACCGGTCACCGGGGTCGCACAGCAGCGTCACCACGCTCCCTGTGCGCCCCTCGGCCACCATCTCGGAGACGATCTTCAGCGCGCTCCACAGCCCGGTGCCGGTCGAGCCGCCCGCCTTGCGGCCGATGGCCCGCTCCAGGGCCCGCACCGCGGCGACGGCGGCCGCGTCGGGCACCTTCATCATCCGGTCGACGGCGCCGGGCACGAAGCTCGGCTCCATGCGGGGCCGGCCGATGCCCTCGATGCGGGAGCCGCAGTCGCAGGTGACGTGCGGATCGCCGGTGGTCCAGCCCTCGAAGAAGCAGGAGTTCTCCGGGTCGGCGACGCAGACGCGGGTGTCGTACTGCTGGTAGCGGACGTAGCGCGCGAGGGTCGCGGAGGTGCCGCCGGTGCCGGCCGTGGCGACGATCCAGGCGGGCTCCGGGAACCGCTCCAGCCTGAGCTGGCGGAAGATGGATTCGGCGATGTTGTTGTTGCCGCGCCAGTCCGTGGCCCGTTCGGCGTAGGTGAACTGGTCCATGTAGTGACCGCCGGTCTCGGCCGCGAGGGCGGCGGCGGCCTCGTACACCCCGCGCGGATCGTCCACGAAGTGACAGCGCGCACCATGGAACTCGATCAGGCGGATCTTCTCGGCGCTGGTCGTGCGGGGCATCACCGCGACGAAGGGCACACCGATCAGTTTCGCGAAGTACGCCTCGGAGACGGCCGTCGAGCCGCTGGACGCCTCGATCACCGGACGGTCCGGCCGGATCCAGCCGTTGCACAGCCCGTAGAGGAAGAGCGAGCGGGCGAGCCGGTGCTTGAGGCTGCCGGTCGGGTGGGTCGACTCGTCCTTGAGGTAGAGGTCGACGCCCCACCGCTCCGGGAGCGGAAAGCGCAGCAGATGCGTGTCGGCCGAGCGGTTGGCGTCGGCCTGGACCCTGCGGACGGCCTCCTTCAGCCATGCCCGGTAGGCGGGGTCGGTGCGGTCGACGTCCAGGGTCTCACCGGTGCGGGTCGGCTGGTCGGTGCTCACGGCGGGCTCCTCACGCTGCGCTCCGACGGCGCGTCGCGCGGCCGGCACACCGATGATAGACATCTCTCTCACCCTTCTCACCTGCATAAACGCTTCTTTGAGCGCCTCAAAGGCACCCTGCGGGACATGCCTTCGAGCGCCCCGAAGGCACCCGGGGGCAAGGGGGGTGCACGGCCCCGGGGGCGCGTTCACGCGTGTGCTCCGTTGCGCCGGTCGCGAGCGCGTCGTGCGGACTGGTGCTCCACGCCGGGGGCGGGCAGACTGCGATCCGGACGGGACGAAAGGTCCCCGACGGGGGCGCACACTGGATCACGAGACCACGAGCGCGACGCGAAGCGCCGGACCCCGGCCCCGGACGACGGGGCGGTCCGGCCCACGACGAGCACAAGGGGGCAGGGCGGTATGGCGGAGCCGGAGTTCACGGCCACGGGGGTACGGATCGACAAGCGGCTGCGCTCGCTCACCCGGGCCGGGCAGGTCCGGATCGACAAGGGCCGGGTGGAGTTGCTCACCAGCTACGGCAGCGAGATCGACAGCGCGCCGGTGCAGGCGGTTCGCGCCTCCCAGCCCTGGTACGCCCCCGAGGGCCGGGCCCTCGCGGACCTCAACGGCAACCGCTACCTGCTCACCCTGGGCGAGCACGACCCCGCTCCGGGCGAGCCGGGCCCGCCCGCGGCACGCCGGTTCGTCGAGGCCGTGCGCAGGGCGGCCGGGCACAGCGGTTGAGATGTCCGTGAGTTGCGGTACCGAACCCCGTGCGTCACGCTGGTCTCACGTCACTCTGGGTCTACCGGCGATAACGCTGCGAACCAGCCCGCCGGCCACGACAGCGGGTGGAGGCTTGACGCAGACGCCCCGCTGGATCCGTACTCCGTGTTCTTCCGGACCTCACGTCGGGGAGTCGCAGCCGTGATCAGTCACCCAAGCAGGCACTGCACGGTGGAGCTCCAAGCCCTGCCGTCGCGGATCGGCCAGGTCCGCAGAATCGTATCTGCGCAGTTGCGCTACTGGCATCTGGATTCCCTGATCGACCGGGCGACGCTCGGCGTGACGGAGCTGTTGACCAACGTCCACCTGCACGCCCGGCCCGACAAGACGTGCACCGTGGAGATAGAGCTGCTGCTCGACCGGCTCAAGGTCTCGGTACGCGACCACGACCCGCGGCTGCCGGTGGCCGAGGACGCCGGGGACATCGCGCCGCTGGCGACCCGCGGGCGCGGGCTCGCCATGGTGGCCGCGCTGAGCGAGAGCTGGGGTGTGCTGCCGGACGGCGACTCGGGCAAGGTCGTCTGGTTCACCCTGCCGACCCCCGCGGCCGCGCGGACCGGCCCGGCGCGCCCGCCGCGACGCGCGGCCGGGGAGAAGCCCGCGCACCCGTTCGCCGAGGTCGGGGAGCCGGCCGAGCTGCACAACCCGCACCACGCTCCCGCCCGGTCCGTCGTTGCCGGCTGACCGGGCGGTGACCCTCTCCCGCCCCGTCGGCTGCGGCCGCCCGCGGGCCGTCGCCCGGTCGGCGCACGTCCCGCGGGCGGGCCGCGCCGGCGCCGACCGCCCGGGCCGGGTGCACCGGTGACGCTCCGGGACCGGCTCCGACAGGGGGCGCGGGCCGGGGCGCGGCCGGCGGCGGTGTGCGCCCCGCGGGGAGCGGGCGGATGCCCCGGCCCCGCTCCCACCGGAGGTCGACTTCTGTAACTACCAGTATGTACAGTACGGGTGTGAACACCTCCGAGCGACTGATCGAGTCCACCCGGGAGCTGCTGTGGGAACGCGGCTACGTGGGCACCAGCCCCAAGGCGATCCTGGAGCGCGCGGGCGCCGGGCAGGGCAGCATGTACCACCACTTCAAGGGCAAGCCCGATCTGGCGCTGGCCGCGATCCGGCGGACGGCCGAGGAGATGCGGGCCGTCGCCGAGGGAGTGCTCGGCGGCGGCGGGACGCCGTACGAGCGCATCGAGGCGTATCTGCGGCGGGAGCGTGAGGTGCTGCGGGGCTGCCCGATCGGCCGGCTGACGATGGACCCGGACGTGATGGCCAGCGCCGAGCTGCGCGCGCCGGTCGAGGAGACGCTGGACTGGATCCGGCGGCGGATCGCCGGGATCGTCGAGGAGGGCAAGGAACGGGGCCAGTTCGCGGCCTCGCTGGACGGCGAGGGGATCGCGGCGGCCGTCCTCGCCACCGTCCAGGGCGGCTACGTCCTCGCCCGCGCGTCCGGTTCGCCCGCCGCCTTCGACACGGGCGTGCGCGGACTGCTCTCCCTGCTCGCCCCGCCCCGCTCCCCCGCCGCGTAGAGGATCCCCGTGCACGCCATGCAGTACGAACTCACCCTGCCCGCCGACTACGACATGGACGTCATCCGCCGCCGGGTCGCGTCGCGGGGGCACCTGCTCGACGCCTGGGACGGGCTCGGCGTCAAGGCGTACCTGGTACGCGAACGCGGCGTGGCCGGCTCGCCGGTCAACCAGTACGCCCCCTTCTACCTGTGGAACTCCGCGGCGGGCCGGAACTCCTTCCTCTGGGGCGGCGGTTTCCAGGGGATCTGCGACGACTTCGGCCGGCCGCCGGTGTGGCAGTGGACGGGGGTGGCGTACGAGGAGGGCGCCGCCGTCGCCGCCGCCGCGCGGGTGGCGGTGCGGCGGCGGCAGCGGGTGCCCGAGGGGGTGCCGCTGTCCGGGGTGATGGCGGACGCGGTGCGCGAGACGGGCCGGCTGGCCGCCGGGGAGGGGGCGGTGCTCGCGGCGGCGGCCGTGGACACCAGCCGCTGGGAGCTGGTCCACTTCTCGCTCTGGGAGGACGCCGCGCCCGGGGTCGAGGGGGAGGTGTTCCGGGTGCTGCACCTGTCGGCGCCGGAACGGGACCGGCTGCCCCGGGGACGTCAGTGGTGAGCGCGGTCCGCACGGTGCTGGGCGACGTGCCGCCGGAGCACCTGGGCGTGTGCGACGCGCACGACCACCTGTTCCTCGGCAGTCCGCGGCTGCCCGGGCAGGAGCTGCGGAGCGTGCCGGCGGCGCGGGCCGAACTGGCCGCCTTCCGCGAGCTGGGCGGCGGCACGGTGGTGCAGTGGACGCCGTACGGGCTGGGGCGGCGGGCCGCCGATCTGCCGCCGCTGTCCCGGGAGACCGGCGTGCACGTGGTGGCCGCGACCGGGCTGCACCAGGCCGTCCACTACGACGAGGAGACGCTCGGCGCCCTGCGCGGCCGGCTCGCGGAGGTCTTCGTCACCGAACTGACCGCCGGCATCGGCACGTCGGGGGTCCGCGCGGGGTTCGTCAAGGTCGCGGGCGGCTTCCACGGCCTCGACGCGCACGCCCGGTGGACCATGACGGCGGCGGCCGAGGCCCACCGTGCGACGGGGGCGCCCATCGCCGTCCACCTGGAGCTGGGCACGGGCGCGCCGGACGTGCTGGAGCTGCTGTGCGGGCGGCTGGGGGTGCCGCCGCACCGGGTGGTGCTCGGGCACCTCAACCGCTGCCCCGACCCCGTGGTGCACCGGTGGGTCGCCGAGTCCGGCTGCTACCTGGCGTTCGACGGCCCCTCCCGCGCCCATCACGCCACGGACCAGCGGATGCCGGAGGCGGTGCAGGCCCTCGCCGAGGCGGGTTTCGCCGACCGGCTGCTGCTCGGCGGCGACACCACGACCGCCGCGGCACGCTCGACCGGGGACGGCCCGGGGATGCCGTATCTGCTGCGCCGGCTGCGGCCGCGGCTGGAGGCGGCCCTCGGCACGGAGGTGGTGGCGCGCGTCCTCATCGAGAACCCGGCGCGTGCCTTCGCCGTCGACTGGTCCCCGCCCGGCGAGGAGCACCGCTGACCCGTCCCTCGTCCGCATCGACGCGCTCGGCGCCGGACCCGGCCGGCTCGACGCGCCCGGCCGGAAGCGGACGCTGTACCGGCGGACCGCCGAGCTCGCCGAGGAGTCCGCCGGACCGGGCCGCGGAATGTGTTCGTCGCCGTGCCGGGGAACGGTCCGGCCGGCCGGCCGCCGGGGCACGGGGACGCGCGGTACCCCGTCCCCGGCGGCCCGGGGGTCAGGTGAGGGCTCCCAGGGGGTCGTCCAGGACCGGCTGCCAGGCCAGTTCGGCCGCGCCGACCAGGCTGTTGTGGTCGAGGGTGCAGGCCAGGATGGGGACGCCGCCGCTGCGGCCCCACAGGCTGCGGTCGGCGACGACCGCGCGCAGCCGGTCCGGATCGGTCTCCAGGAGGGTGCGGTGCAGGCCGCCGAGGATGATCCGGTCCGGGTTGAGGATGTTGACCAGGCCGGCGAGGCCGAGGCCGAGGCGGTCGATCAGGGTCTCGGCGGCGGTGCGGACGGCCGGGTCGGCGTAGTGGCCGCGGACCAGGTCGTCGGCCTGCTGGAGCAGGGACACCTCGGGGCCCGGCTCGCGGCCCGCGGCCGTGAGGAGGGCGAGCGGGTCGGCCTCCACGTCCAGGCAGCCGCGGCTGCCGCAGTGGCAGGGGCGGCCCTCGGGGTTGACGGTGAGGTGGCCGACCTCCAGGGCGAGGCCCGAACTGCCGGTGTGCAGGCGGCCGTCGAGGACCAGCGCGCCGCCGACGCCCCGGTGGCCGGTGGCCACGCACAGCAGGTCGCGGGCGCCGCGCCCCGCCCCGTGCCGGTGCTCGGCGAGCGCGGCGAGGTTGACGTCGTTGGCCGCGAACGCGGGGCCGTCGATGCCGGCGGCCCGCACCTGCTCGGCGAAGATCTCCCGCACGGGCGCGCCCGCCGGCCAGGCCACGTGCAGCGGGTTCAGCGCCAGCCCCTCCGGTTCCGCCACCGCCGACGGCACGGCGAGTCCCGCGCCGACGCAGCGCCGCCCGGTCCGCCGCAGCAGCTCCGCGCCCGCCTCGACGACGGAGCCGAGCACCTTGGCCGGGTCGGCGTCGACGACCTCGCAGCCGGGCGCGGTGGCGACGATCCGGCCGCCGAGGCCGACCAGCGCCGCCCGGAAGCCGTCGGCGTGGATCTGCGCGGCCAGCGCCACCGGCCCGTCCTCGGCGACCGCGAGCCGGTGCGAGGGCCGGCCCTGCGAACCGGCCGCCGCGCCGGGCCGGGCGTCCACCCGGATCAGGCCCAGCGCCTCCAGTTCGGCCGCGACCGCACCGGCCGTGGCGCGGGTCACCCCGAGTTCGGCGGTGAGCACGGCCCGGGTGGGGGCGCGTCCGGTGTGCACGAGCTCCAACGCGGGCCCGAGCGCTCCGCGCCCCCGGTCCAGCCGCGCCCTCGAGGTGGTTCCGTCCCCCGCCGGCCGGGGGTCCGCCTTGCCGCTCATGAGGGCGAGTCTCCCATGATCCGCGGGGGCGGCGGCCTACGGGCCGCCGACCCGCAGCGTGATGTTCAGCCGCCCCGTCAGCCCCAACTCGGGCGGCGCGGTGCCCGGGTGGACCTTCGGCACGCCGTGGTACGCGAGCCGGGACGGTCCGCCGAAGACGAACAGGTCGCCGCTGCGCAGCTCGACGTCCGTCCAGGGCCGGGCGCGGGTCGCGGTGTTGCCGAAGCGGAAGACGCAGGTGTCGCCCAGGCTCAGCGACACCACCGGCGCGGGGGAGTTCTCGTCGGCGTCGCGGTGCATGCCCATGCGGGCGTCCGCGTCGTAGAAGTTGATCAGCGCGATGTCGTACGCGGCCGCCGCGGCCTGCCCGGGGCCGAGCGCGTCGGCCACCGCGCGGCGGCCGAGGTCGCCCAGCCACGCGGGGAACGGCTTCACCGGGGCGCCGTCGCCGTCGACGGCGGTGGGGGCGTAGCCGTACGGGTACCAGTGCCGGCCCAGGCACACCTGCCGGGCGGTCATCGTGCCGCCGCCGGGGGTGCGGACCGTGCGCAGCCCGGCCGGCGGGCGCGCCCACTCCCGGCAGGCCGCCAGCAGCCCGGACTGGCCGGCGGCGTCCAGCCAGTCCGGCAGGTGCACGGCGCCGGGCGCGACCTGCGTACGGGTTCGGGGGAACAGCTCGGCGTCCATGGCTCCCATCCTGCCCGACCCGCGCCGACCTGCGGCTCGGCTAGCCTTGACGCACGATGAGCGACCGTATGACGACACCGTGGGGCGAGCTGGCGCTGGCCCGTTTCCCCGAGGACCCGCGCGAGCGGCTGCGCGCCTGGGACGCCTCCGACACGTACCTTCTGCGGCACCTCGCGGAGCGGGAGGTCCCCCTGTCGGGCACGGTCGTGGTCGTCGGGGACCGCTGGGGCGCGCTGGCCACCGCGCTCGCCGCGCACCGGCCGGTGCAGATCACCGACTCCTTCCTGGCCCAGGAGGCGACCCGGGCGAACCTCGCCCGCAACGGCGTCGAGCCCGGCACGGTGCGGTTGCTCACCACGCAGGACCCGCCGCCCGGCCGGATCGACGTCCTGCTGGTGCGGGTGCCGAAGAGCCTGGCGCTGCTGGAGGACCAGCTGCTGCGGCTGGCGCCCGGGGTGCACGCGGGCACGGTCGTGGTCGGAACCGGCATGGTGAAGGAGATCCACACCTCGACGCTGCGGCTGTTCGAGCGGATCCTCGGCCCCACCCGGACGTCGCTCGCCGAGAAGAAGGCCCGCCTCGTCCTGTGCGCCCCGGACCCGTCCCTGGAGCGGCCCGCCAACCCGTGGCCGTACGCCTATCCGCTCCCCGGCGGCATCGGCCCGGTCTCGGGGCGCACGGTCGTCAACCACGCGGGCGTCTTCTGCGCCGACCGGCTGGACATCGGCACCCGGTTCTTCCTGCGGCACCTGCCCGGCGGCCTGGCCGGCCGGCGGGTGGTGGACCTGGGGTGCGGCAACGGGGTCGTGGGGACGGCGGTGGCGCTGGCCGACCCGGGGGCCGAGGTGCTGTTCGTGGACGAGTCGTTCCAGGCGGTGGCCTCGGCGGAGGCGACGTGGAAGGCGAACGCGGCGCCGGGGCACGCCGAGTTCCGGGTCGGGGACGGGCTGGCGGGGGTGCCGGCCGGCAGCGTCGACGTCGTGCTCAACAATCCGCCGTTCCACTCGCATCAGGCGACGACCGACGCGACCGCGTGGCGGATGTTCACCGGCGCGCGGCGCGCCCTGCGGCCGGGCGGCGAGCTGTGGGTGGTCGGCAACCGGCACCTGGGGTACCACGTGAAGCTGCGGCGGCTGTTCGGGAACAGCCGGCTGGTCGCCAGTGATCCGAAGTTCGTGGTGCTCAGAGCCGTGAAGGAGTAGCCGGCCCGTCGTCCGCAGGCGGGCGCGGGGCCGCGGGGACCCGTCGGAGGGGTCCTAAGCTGGGGTTGAGGCGTGAGCCGGCAGGGGAGGCCTCGATGGACGGAACACCGACCGGTCGGACGGGGCGCTACCTGCCGATCGCCGAGCACGGCCTGATCGGCGACCTGCGCAGTGTGGCCCTGGTGGGGACCGACGGCACGATCGACTGGTACTGCTGTCCGGCCTTCGACGCGCCCAGTGTCTTCGCCTCGCTCCTGGACGCCGAGCGCGGCGGCCGCTTCGAGCTCGCGGTGGCCGGGCCGGCGCGGACGAAGCAGTTCTACTTCCCCGACACCAACGTCCTGATCACCCGCTTCTTCACCGAGGAGGGGGTCGGCGAGGTGCAGGACTTCATGCCGGTCGGCGGCGGACCGGTGGAGGCCGAGCGGCACCGGCTGATCCGGCGGGTGCTGTGCGTGCGCGGCTCCCTGCCGTTCCGGGCGCGGGTGGCGCCGCGGTTCGACTACGGCACCCGTCCGCACACGGTCCGCCTGACCGGCGACACGGCGGTGTTCGAGTCCGCCGGACCGGCCCTGGCGCTGACGGCGACCGTGCCGCTGGAGGCCGACGGCCCGGACGCGCGGGCGGACTTCAAGCTCGCCCAGAGCGAGTCGGCGGTGTTCGCGCTGGACCAGGTCGGCGGTGCCGTGGCGCCGCGCCGGTGCGCGCGGGCCGAGGCGGAGGAGCAGTTCGCGGCGACGGTGGCGTACTGGCGGCGCTGGCTGTCCGCCTCGCGCTACCGCGGCCGGTGGCGGGAGCACGTGCACCGTTCCGCCCTCACGCTCAAGCTGCTCACCTACGCGCCCACCGGGGCGATCGTCGCGGCCCCGACGACGAGCCTGCCCGAACGGGCCGGCGGCGAACGCAACTGGGACTACCGGTACGTGTGGGTGCGCGACGCGGCGTTCTGCGTGTACGCGCTGCTGCGGCTGGGCTTCACCGGTGAGGCCGCGGCGTTCATGGACTTCGTGACCCGGCACATCAGTCCGGGCGACGGCAGATCGTCGGGGCCGCTGCAGATCATGTACGGCATCGACGGCCGCACCGACCTCGCCGAGCGGGAACTGGGCCATCTGGAGGGGTACCGGGGAGCGGCGCCGGTCCGCGTCGGCAACGCCGCCGCCGACCAGCTCCAGCTGGACGTCTACGGCGCGCTGATCGACTCGATCTACCTCTACGACAAGTGGGCCGAGCCCATCTCCAGCGGCCAGTGGGACGACGTGTGCGCGCTGGTGGACTGGGTCTGCGCGCACTGGGACCAGCCCGACGAGGGCATCTGGGAGACCCGCGGCGGACGCAGGGACTTCCTGTACTCGCGGCTGATGTGCTGGGTGGCGGTCGAGCGGGCGATCCGGCTGGCCAACCGGCGTGGCCTGCCCGCGGACCTGCCGCGGTGGCGGGAGTGCCGCGACACCGTCTACCGGCGGATCATGCGGCGCGGCTGGTCCGAGACCCGGCAGGCGTTCGTCCAGTACGAGGGCGGCGACGTGCTGGACGCGGCGGTGCTGATGATGCCGCTGGCGAAGTTCATCGCGCCGACCGACCCCAAGTGGCTGTCCACCCTCGACGCCCTCGGCCAGGACCTGGTGTCCGACTCGCTGGTGTACCGGTACGACCCCCGGACCAGCCCGGACGGGGTGCGCGGCGACGAGGGCACGTTCTCCCTGTGCTCGTTCTGGTACGTGGAGGCCCTGACCCGGGCCGGCCGGCTCGACGAGGCGCGCCTCGCCTTCGAGAAGATGCTGACGTACGCCAACCACCTCGGCCTGTACGCCGAGGAGATCAGCCGCACCGGTGAGCAGCAGGGCAACTTCCCGCAGGCCTTCACGCATCTGGCGCTGATCAGCGCCGCGTTCAACCTGGACCGGGCGCTCGGCTGACGCCCGGTGCCCGGGGCCGCCGCGCGGGCGGTTTCCCGCGGTGACGTCGAGGGCCGGTGCCCCCGGTGTCGCGCGGGCCGCCCGGAGCGCGTCCCCGGCGTCGCGCGGGCGGGCCCCGGCCGCCTCACCGGGCAGGTCCCGCGAAACGCCGTCCGCGCCGCCCGCGTGACGCCGGCCGGGTACCGGCTCGTGGCAGGGTGTGCGGGAACGCTGTGGAGGAGGAGCACCGTGACCGAACCGACCGACGCCGACGGCGACACCACCGGCCCGCTCCCGGCCAAGGCGTCCCCCCCGGCCGGGCCCCGGCGCGCCCTGTCCGCGGTACTGCGCGACCTGCGGGCCGTGGACGGCGCCCTGTACGCGGCCGTGGCCGCCACCCCCACCCCCACGCTGGACCGCGCCCTGCGGCGTCTGTCGCACGCGGCCGACCACTCCAAGATCTCGCTGTCCATCGCCGCCGCCCTCGCTCTGGGCGGTCCCCGGCCCCGCAGGGCCGCGCTCGCCGGGGTCGGCGCCGTCGCCGTCGCCTCGGCCTCCGCCAACCTGCTCGGCAAGCGCCTGGTGCGCCGGGCCCGGCCCGACCGGGAGGCGGCCCGGGTGACCGTGGACCGGCACGTGCCCATGCCCACGTCGGCGTCGTTCCCCTCCGGCCACACGGCGTCGGCGGTCGCGTTCGCCACCGCCGTCGGGGTGGTCCTGCCCGCCGCGGCGGTGCCGCTCGGGGCGCTGGCGGGCGCCGTCGGGTACTCCCGCGTCCACACCGGCGTGCACTATCCGGGCGACGTGGTCGCCGGCGTCGTGCTGGGCATCGCGAGCGCCGCCACCGCGCTGACGGCGGTGGCGGCGGCCGAGGTGCCGGGCGGACGAGCCGTCGGCCGAAGGCCCTGACGGTCCGGCGGCGGATCCGCGCCGTGCCGGCGCGGACGGTCCTCGTCCCGCCGGCGCACCGGGCGCACACCCGTTCGAGGTCCTCCCGGGAGGCGCTGCCGAGGCGGGACCCGCCGGCGTCGACGGCGCCCGCGGTCCCGTGGTCGCGGTGGCCGAAGCCGTACGCGGCCCGGGCGGGCCGGTTCGCGCGGGCGGTCCCCTCAAGCCCCCCGCCGTCCGTCGTGGTGGGGCGGCGTGGTCCCCGGCAGCGCGTACTCGTCACGGCGCCCGCACATCCCGAAACCGCCGAGCCGGGTGGGCACCGCCGCGTACGCGGTCGCCTCGCCGAGGTACGCGGGATCGCCCTGCGCCAGCGCGTCGAGCTGGGCGCCGGTGCGCTCGGCGGCGGCCAGCGCGCCGGTCCGCCACAGCTCGCGCCAGGCCGGCACCCGGTCGCGGACGAGCCGGGCGGCGGCACGCTGGAACTCCCGGTAGGGGCCGTCGTCGCCCGCCGTCAGGGCCGCGCGCAGGGCGAGGTAGCCCTCGACGGCGAGGTCCCGGCGGCGCCGGGCGGCGGCCTCCGTCCCCGGTCCCGCGCCCGGCGGCAGCGTGGCGGCCGCCGCGTAGCGCTCCGGGTCGGCGAGCACGTCGGGCGGGAAGGTGAAGACGGCGTCCCCGGCCTCGGGCAGCCCGCTGTTCTGCATCAGCACGGTGACGCGCAGGCCGCCGCCCTGCACCATGCGGTGCACGGTGCCCGGCGTGAACCAGGCGACCGAGCCCGGCCGGAGCGGGATGTCCCGGTAGCCGTCGGGGCTCAGCGTCTGCACCGCGCCCCGGCCGCCGGTGACGACGTACGCCTCGGCGCACACCAGGTGCAGGTGCGGGCTGCCGCCGCACACGCCGTCGGCGGCGGCCCAGTCGTAGGCGCTCAGGTGGGACAGGCCGACGGCGCCCGGCAGCGGGTGCGGCGGCGCGGGCCGGGCGGCGCTCACCACGGCAGCCCCTCCAGGTGGGCGGCCACCCGGTAGGGGTCCCAGGCGCCGTCGGCGACGACGATCCGGTAGCGGTAGGCGAAGGACTCGCCGGGCGGCAGCGCGAACTCCTCGAAGAACGCCCAGGAGAACGCGACCGTCGGGAACGGCTCGGACCGCACGAACCAGTGCGACGGGTGGATCGCGCCGCCCGCGTCGAGGTTCTCGGGCGCGTGCGCGAAGACGAGCGTGGAGTGCCCGTCGGTCCCGTCGTGCTCGGCGGTGAACGCCAGCCACGGCCCCTGACGCCCCATCAGCTCCTCCGCGCCGGCGCCGTCCGGGGCGAACACCTTCCCGCCGGTGAAGTCCCGCGGGCCGCGCCACTGCAGCCCGGTGTAGCCGGCCATCTCCCGCCCCGCGGTGGTCGGGGAGCCGAACACCAGCGGCTCGTCGCGGATGTTGGTCAGGCGGATCGACCAGTCCAGCGCCCAGGCGCCGGCCCGTTCGTCGACCGAGTGGAGCACGATCCCGCGTTCCTCGCGCGCCCACTCCCGGCCGCCGTTCTCCACCCAGGTGAGGTCCTCGGCGAGGGTGAGCCGGTCGTCCTCCGCCTCGAACACGGGGAAGCCGTCGTGCCGCATCGAGCCGACCCGCTCGGGCAGGGCCAGGTAACCCCGGCCGTGCACGTAGGAGTTGCCGCCCCAGAAGTTCTGCCCGGACAGGTGGCTGGCCGTCATCTGCAGGCCCTTGTGCCAGCGGTGGTCGTTCGGGCGGTAGCCGGTCACCGTGTGCCCGGCGAGGGTGCGCACCGGGTGGGCGTAGGGCTTGCGCGACTCGAACGGCTCGGGGTCGGGGCGGTAGACGTAGCGCAGGATCTCGGTCCCGCCCGCCGCCACCGCGATGTGCTCGCCGTGGACGTGGCTGATCCGCAGGGTGCTCATGCGCGCTCCTCGGGGGCCCAGTCGGGGTGCCCGCCGTGCATCGCCGGGTAGAAGGGGTCGCCGGGCCCGATCTCGCCCGCGTGGACGGGGTGCCCGGTGAACGCCGCCTTGTAGAGGGCGGCGGCGAACTCCAGGGTGGCGCGGGCCTCCGGCCCGCTGCCCGGCGGCCGGCGGCCGTCGTCGTACGCGTCCAGCAGGGCGCCGAGCTGCGCCGTGTGCGAGCTGGGCACGTCGGCGGCGGGGGCGCGCCAGGCCGCGACGCGCTCGGAGGCCACGTGCGGCGCCGGGGTGTACCTCCAGTCGTCGTTGCGGTGGCCGTACAGGTGGGTGAGCTCGACCGTGGCGTCGGCGCAGTCGATCCGGATGCGGCTCACCTCGTCCGGGGACAGCACGCTGTTGACGACGGTGGCGAGGGCGCCGTTCGCGAACCGCACGAGGGCGGTGGAGACGTCCTCGCTCTCGGTGTCGTGCACCAGGCGCGCCGCCATGGCCCGCACCTCCGTCCACTCCCCCAGCAGGTGGAGCAGCAGGTCGTACTGGTGGATCCCGTGCCCCATCGTCGGGCCGCCGCCCTCGGTGGACCACCGCCCGCGCCACGGCACCGCGTAGTACGCGGCGTCCCGGTGCCAGGTGGTCTGGCAGTGCGCGACCAGCGGGGCGCCCAGCTCGCCGCGCGCGATCAGCTCACGGGCGTGCACGGCGCCGGAGCCGTAGCGGTGCTGGAACACCACGGACGCGTACGCCCCCGACGCCTCCTCGGCCGCCGCGATCTCGTCGTACTCGGCGAGCGACAGGCACAGCGGCTTCTCGCACAGCACCCAGGCGCCCGCCTTCAGCGCCGCGACGGTCTGCTCCCGGTGCAGCGCCGGCGGCGTGCCGATGAGCACCAGGTCGGGCCGCACGGCGTCCAGCATCGCGCTCGTCGACGTGTACCCGGCGACCTCGCCGCCCGCCAGCTCGCGGAAGGCGTCGAGCCGCCCCGGGTCCACGTCGACGGCGGCCACCAGCTCCACCCGGCCGGAGTGGGCTCTGAGCGCGGACAGGTGGCTGCCGCTGACGATGGCGCCGGTGCCGACGACGGCGACGCGGCGGCGGGCGGGGAGCGGGGACATGCGGTCCTCCTCGGACGTCCGGCGGACATCAGATGTAGAAAGCGCTTGCATACGGAGGTGACCCTAGGTGCCGGGCGATGGCCGGAACAACCCCCCTACGGCGATTCCGGGACGCCGGCGCCCTCGGGGCCGGCCGGCGGTCCGGCCCGGCACGCGCGCGGCCCCCACCCGGGCCGGGCGTGCGGCACGCCGGGGCTCCGCGCCCCGGCCCGCGGCCGCCGTCCGGAAATCGCCGGCCGCCCGGTGCAACCCTCCGGCCGACCCGGATGTCTCACCCGACAACAGACGCACAACGGAACCACACACTCTTCGGGGGACATCGTGACACGAACCAGAACGGCCTGGGCGGCTCTCGTCCTGGCGGGCACCGCGCTGGGAGCAGCCGCCCTCCCGGCCCACGCCGCCCCCGCCACGACGGCCGTCTGCCCCACCGGCTGGGGCAGCCTCCTCGAGACGGACACCTCCGCCACGGCCGAGCCGGTCACCCAGGTCAGGACCGGCCGGCACGCCTGCTACGACCGGTTCGTCATCGACGTCCCCGGCGCGGCCCGCGACGACCTGGGCTACTCCGTCCAGTACGTCGACCGCATCCAGCAGGACGGATCGGGCCGGCCGGTCCCCGTCGACGGCGGAGCCGTCCTGGAGGTGCGGGTGGCGGCGCCCGCCTACGACCCCGGCACCGGCGCGCCGACGTACCCCGCGCAGGTGGGCCACCCCCTGCCGGGCGTCGACCTCACCGGATACCGCACGTTCCGGGACGCCCGGTTCGCCGGCAGCTTCGAGGGCGAGACCAAGTTCGGACTCGGCGTCCGGGCCCGGCTGCCGTTCCGCGTGACGCCGCTGGACGGGCGTGTCGTGGTGGACGTGGCCCACACCTGGACCGCCTCCGGCTGACCCCGGGCGGTTCAGGAACCGCTGCCGGCCCGCGCCCCGTCGCCGGTCCGGCGTCCCGCGTCGGGTTCGCGGAACCGGTAGCGGCGCTCGGGCCGGCCCGTCGTGCCGTAGCGCAGGGACACCTCGGCGCTGCCGACGGCGTGGAAGTGCTCCAGGTAGCGGCGGGCGCTGACCCGGGAGACGCCGGTCAGGGCCGCGCACTCGGCGGCGGACAGGGTGCCGTCCGCGGCGCGCAGCGCGCGCTCGACCAGCTCGGCGGTCTCCACGCTCATGCCCTTGGGCAGCGCGTCGGGGACCGCCGGCCCGGCCGCCTCGGCCAGGACCCGGTCGACGTCGGCCTGGCTGCGCACGACGGCGGCGAGCAGCCGGCCCCGCCGCACGGCGTAGCGCTCCAGCCGGGTCCGCAGGTCCGCGAACTCGAACGGCTTGAGGAGGTAGTCGACGACCCCGCGGCGGACGGCGCCGCGGACCGCGTCGGCCTCCCGCGCGGCGCTGACGACCATGACGTCGCAGTCGTGCCCGGCGGTGCGCAGCCGGGGGATGACGTCCAGGCCGAAGACGTCCGGCAGGTACAGGTCGAGCAGGACCAGGTCCGGGTGGAGGGCGTCGGCGGCGCGGGCCGCCTCCTCGCCGGTGTGGGCGACGCCGACGACCCGGAACGGCTCGACGCGGTCGACGAAGGCGCGGTGGACCCGGGCCACCATGAAGTCGTCGTCGACCACGAGCACGTCGATCGCGCCGGCACCGTACGTGTCGCCGCCCGGCGTGCCGCCGCGGGACGTGTCGCTCATCGTGGCGCTCCTTCCGCCGCCTCGCCGACGAGGCGGCTGACGGTCGTGCGTGCGGCGGCCGCGGCCCGTCGGGGCGCCGGCCGCCGGGATCTTCCCCACCGTGACGTTCGCAGACCGGCCGGGCGAGCGCCAGGCCGCCGCCGGACCCGCCCGGCGAGAAGGGGCGACGGACGCCCGCGCGGCGACCACAACGACCACAACGACCGTTGGTTCCACAAGCGCGACACCTCGCCGGCGCGCGGGCACCATGTGGCCCTCGTCCCCCTCCCCGCAGGACCCCCGTACCCCTCGACCCCCGGACCGACAGGTGGTGGCACTCGTGCGCCTGCGTACCCCCCTCGCCCTGCTCGGGGCCGCCGTGCTCGTGTTCGTGGGGCCGCCGCTGCTGACGGCGGGCGAGGACGCCGACACCGGCACGCGGATCCCGGGCCTGCGCTTCATGGTCCCCAACACGCCCGGCGGCGGCTACGACGTGACGGCCCGTACGGCCGCGAAGAACGCCGAGGACGCCGGGCTGACCCACTCGATCGAGGTGTTCAACCTGCCCGGCGCCGGCGGGACCGTGGGGCTGAGCCGGCTGGTGAGCGAGCACGGCAACGGGAAGCTGGCGATGTCGATGGGCCTCGGCGTCGTGGGCGCCGTCCGTTCCAACGACGCGCCGAAGACCCTCGCCGACACCACCCCGATCGCCCGGCTCACCGAGGAGCAGAACGTCGTGGTGGTCGCCGCGGACTCCCCGTACCGGACGATCGACGAGCTGGTCGGCGCCTGGCGCGAGGACCCCGGCGGGCTCCCGGTGGGCGGCGGGTCCTCGCCCGGCGGGCCCGACCACCTCGCGTCGATGCTGACGGCGCGGGCCGCCGGGATCGCCCCGAAGCGGGTCAACTACGTACCGTTCGACGGCGGCGGCGAACTGCTCGCCTCGGTCCTCGGCAGCAAGGTCGCCTTCGGCGTCTCCGGCGTCGGCGAGTGCCTCGACCAGATCAGGGCGGGTGAACTGCGCCTGCTCGCGGTCACCGGCCCGCGGCGCGCCCGCGGTCTCGACGCGCCCACCCTCCGGGAGGCGGGCTACGACGTGGACTTCACCAACTGGCGCGGCGTGGTCGCCCCGCCCGGCCTGTCCGACGCCGAGCGGAGCAAGCTGGTCCGCCTGTTCGAGGAGCTGCACCGCTCGCCGGAGTGGCAGGGGTCGATGCGGCGGAACGGCTGGGACGACGCCTTCCTCACCGGTGAGGAGTTCGGGGCCTTCCTGGACGCCCAGGACGGGCGCGTGGTGTCGGTGCTGAAGGAGCTGGGGCTGTGACGACGCGAACCGGCCGCCGCTCCTGGCTGCGCGAGAACTCCGAACTGGGCGTGTGCGTCCTGCTGCTGGCGCTCGGCGTGCTGGTGCTGACCGACGCGCTCGCCATGGACGTCGACGTCGCCCGGCGCGGCCCGGTCGGGCCGCGGACCGTCCCGGTCGCCGTCGGCGCCGGGCTGCTCGCCGTCGCCGCCCTGCTCGCCGTCGACGTGCTGCGCGGCGGCCGGGGCCGGGCGGAGACCGGCGAGGACGTCGACCTGTCGGAGCCCGCCGACCGGCGCACGGTGCTGCTGCTGACCGGGGTGTTCCTCGGCGCGGCGGTCCTCATCGAGCCGCTCGGTTTCCCGGCCGCGGGCGCGCTGCTGTTCTGGGGCGCCGCCTTCGCGCTCGGCAGCCGCCGGACCGACCGGGACCCCCTCGTCGCGGCCGTCCTCTCCCTGGTCACCTACGCGGTCTTCGACAAGCTGCTCGGGGTTCCGCTGCCCGGCGGCCCGCTGATGGGAGTGCTGTGACATGGACGCCCTCACCTCCCTGCTGGACGGCTTCGGCACCGCCCTCACCCCGCTCAACCTGCTGTGGGCGGCGATCGGCGTGCTGCTCGGCACGGCGATCGGCGTGCTGCCCGGCATCGGCCCGGCGATGGCGGTCGCGCTGCTGCTGCCGGTGACGTACGGGCTCGACCCGGTCGGCGCGTTCATCATGTTCGCGGGCATCTACTACGGCGCGATGTTCGGCGGCTCCACCACCTCGATCCTGCTGAACACGCCCGGTGAGAGCGCCGCCGTGGTCGCCGCCCTGGAGGGCAACCCGATGGCGCGGTCGGGGCGGGGCGCGCAGGCGCTCGCGGCCGCCGCGATCGGCCACTTCGCGGGCGGCACGATCGGCACCGTCCTGCTGGTCGCGCTCGCCCCGACGGTCGCCGGCCTGGCGGTGGACATCGGCGCGCCGGACTACTTCGCCCTGATGGTGCTGGCGTTCGTCGCGGTGACGTCGGTGCTGGGCGCGTCCCGGGTCAGGGGACTGGCGTCCCTGCTGATCGGGCTGACACTGGGCCTGGTGGGCCTGGACGGGCTGACGGGTCAGCAGCGGCTGACGTTCGGCTCGCTGCAACTCGCCGACGGCATCGACGTGGTGATCGTCGCGGTGGGCCTGTTCGCCGTCGGCGAGGCCCTGTGGGTGGCGGCGCACCTGCGGCGCGGCCCGGGCGAGCCGATCCCGGTGGGCCGTCCCTGGCTGAGCCGCGGCGACGTGCGCCGGACCTGGAAGGCGTGGCTGCGCGGCCCGTTCATCGGCTTCCCGTTCGGCGCGATCCCGGCGGGCGGCGCGGAGATCCCCACCTTCCTGTCGTACGTCGCGGAGAAACGGCTGTCGAAGCGTCCCGACGAGTGGGGCAGGGGCGCGATCGAGGGCGTCGCGGGCCCGGAGTCGGCGGCGTCGGCCTCCGCGGCGGGCACGCTGGTGTCCATGCTGACCCTCGGCCTGCCCACCACGGCGGTCACGGCGGTGATGCTGGCCGCGTTCCAGCAGTACGGCATCCAGCCCGGCCCGCTGCTGTTCGAGCGGGAGGCCGATCTGGTGTGGGGCCTGATCGCGTCGCTCTTCGTCGGCATGGTGCTGCTGCTCGCGCTCAACCTGCCGCTGGCGCCGGTGTGGGCGCGGCTGCTGCGCATCCCGCGGCCGTACCTGTACGCGGGGATCCTGTTCTTCGCGGCGGTCGGCGCGTACGCGGTCGGCGGCGAGGTGATCGACCTGGTGATCCTGCTGGTGATCGGCCTGATCGGGTTCGGCATGCGGCGCTACGGCCTGCCGGTGCTGCCCGCCGTCCTGGGCGTCGTCCTCGGGCCGGGCGCCGAGCAGCAGCTGCGGCGCGCCCTGCAGATCAGCGACGGCAGCGTCACCGGGCTGGTCGACACGCCGTTCGCGGTGACGGTGTACGGGACGATCGTCGTCCTGCTGGCCTGGCCGGCGCTGCGGCGGGCCGTGACGCGCGGGCGGTCCGGGGCCTGACCCGCTCGCCCGGTGCGGGGGCGCGGCCCGGTGCGGGCCGCGCCCCGGGTGTTCACAGGGTGCGCTCCAGCCGGTCCGCGACCAGCTTGACGAAGCGGGCGGGTTCCTTCGGCTGCCCGCCCTCGGCGAGCACCGCGAGGCCGTGCAGCAGCTCGGCGGTCTCGACCAGGCCCGACCGGTCCTCGCGCTCCTTGTACGCCTCGTTCAGCCCCTTCACCAGCAGGTGGTCGGGGTTGAGTTCGAGGATCCGCTTGGCCTTCGGCACCTCCTGGCCCATCGCCCGGTACATGTTCTCCAGCGCCGGGGTGAGGTCGTGCGCGTCGGAGACGACGCAGGCCGGGGAGACGGTCAGGCGCGACGACAGACGCACCTCCTTGACGTCCTCCGCCAGCTGCTCCTTCATCCAGCCGAGCAGACCGGCGTACTCCTCGTTCTGCTTCTCCCGCTCGCCGCCGTCCTTCTCGCCGCCCTCGGCGTCGAGGTCGATCTCGCCCTTGGCGACGGACCGCAGCCGCTTGCCCTCGTACTCGCCGACGGTGTCGGCCCAGACCTCGTCGACGGGGTCGGTGAGCAGCAGCACCTCGATGCCCTTGGCCCGGAACGCCTCCATGTGCGGGGAGTTCTCGATGCTCTGCCGGCTGTCGCCGGTGATGTAGTAGATGTCCTCCTGGCCGTCCTTCATCCGCTCCACGTACTGCTGGAGCGTGGTCGGCTCGTCCTCGGAGCGGGTGGTCGCGAACGACGCGACGGCGAGCAGGGCGTCGCGGTTCTCGGAGTCGGTGACCAGTCCCTCCTTCAGGACGGCGCCGAACTCCCGCCAGAACGTGGCGTAGCGCTCCGGGTCCTTGGCCATCATGTCCTTGACGGTGGACAGGACCTTCTTCGTCAGGCGGCGCCGCATCGCCTGGATGTGCCGGTCCTGCTGGAGGATCTCCCGGGACACGTTGAGGGAGAGGTCCGCCGCGTCGACGACGCCCTTGACGAAGCGCAGGTACGGCGGCAGCAGCTCCTCGCAGTCGTCCATGATGAAGACGCGCTTGACGTACAGCTGCACGCCGCGCTTGAAGCCCTGCGTGAACAGGTCGTGCGGGGCGTGCGACGGGAGGAACAGCAGCGCCTGGTACTCGAAGGTGCCCTCGGCCTGGAGCCGGATGGTCTCCAGCGGGTCGCGCCAGTCGTGGCTGATGTGCTTGTACAGCTCGTGGTACTCGTCGTCGGACACCTCGTCGCGCGAGCGCGCCCACAGGGCCTTCTGCGAGTTCAGCGTCTCCGGCTCGGGCGCCTCGTCCCCGTCGGCGTCCCCGTCGGTCTTCTCCGGGACCAGCCTGACCGGCCAGGTGATGAAGTCCGAGTACCGCTTGACGATCTCCCTGATCTTCCAGGTGGAGGTGTAGTCGTGGAGCTGGTTGTCGGGGTCGGCCGGCTTCAGGTGCAGGGTGACCGAGGTGCCCTGCGGCGCCTCGTCGACCGTCTCCAGCGTGTACGTGCCCTCGCCGCGGGACGACCAGCGGGTGCCCCGGCTCTCGCCGGCGCGCCGGGTCAGCAGGGTCACCTCGTCCGCCACCATGAAGGCGGAGTAGAAGCCGACGCCGAACTGGCCGATGAGGCCATCGGCCCCGGCGCCGTCCTTGTCGTCCCTGGCCTCCTTCAGTTCCTGGAGGAACTTGGCCGTGCCCGAGTTGGCGATCGTGCCGATGAGCTGTCCGACCTCGTCGTACGACATCCCGATGCCGTTGTCCCGCACGGTGAGGGTGCGGGCGTCCTTGTCGACCTCGATCTCGACGTGCAGGTCGGACACGTCGGCGTCGAGGCTGTCGTCGCGCAGCTTCTCCAGGCGCAGCTTGTCCAGCGCGTCGGAGGCGTTCGAGACGAGTTCGCGCAGGAAGACATCCTTGTTCGAGTAGACCGAGTGGATCATCAGCTGGAGCAGCTGACGGGCCTCGACTTGGAACTCAAACGTTTCGGTCGCCATGGTTCGCGATTACCTCACAGATCACTGGGTCTCCGGAACAGGTGGTTGTCACTGTAAGACACCCGGTCAGGGGGAAATGCCGGTCTTCGGCACTCTCCCCGGACTCCGGCGGCTCCCGGAAGGACTCCCACGGCTCCCGCGGCCCTGCGCACTCCGCGGCTCCGCGATCCCCGCGACTCCGCGATCCCCGCGACTCCTGCGACTCCTGCGACCCTGCGCCGCCACGGCGGACCGAACGGCGGTACATCCCGCACCCGCACCCCGCACCCCGCACCCCGCACCCCGCACCCCGCACCCGGATCCTGGCGGACGCCGCCCCGGCCGGGGAGGGCGGGCGGGCTCGTCAGACCAGGTGGGCGAAGACCACCAGGTTCTCGGTGTAGTCCTTGGCCGCGCGGTCGTAGTCCCCCGCGCAGGTGATGAGCCGGACCTGCGCCTGGGGGGTGTCGGCGTACACCCGCTCGTTGGGGAAGCGGTCCTTGTCGAACGACTCCACGCTGTCCACCACGAAGGACGCCCGGCGCCCGTCCGCCCGCTCCACGTGGAACCGGTCGCCCCTCCTGAGCCTGTGCAGGTCGACGAACACGGCGGCCGACGTGGCCGTGTCCACGTGCCCGGCGATGATCGACGTGCCCGCCTCGCCGGGGGAGGCTCCCCCGGCGTACCAGCCGACGAGGTTGACGTCGTCTGCCGGAGGGGCTTCGAGCTCGCCCGAGCGGCCGATGCCCAGGCGGATGAAGGGCGCGTCGACCGAGATCTTGGGGATGAGCAGTCGGGTCGGTCTGGACCGGGGCAGCTGCTTCCCCGCCGGGCGCGCGGTGGGCGAGTCCGTCGCGGCGGGCGAGGCCGCCGCGACGGGCGGCGGCGCGTGCGGCGCCCGGCCGGAGTCGGGCGACCTGTCCTCACCACCGAGCAGGCCCATCGCCAGCACCAGGGCGGCCGCGCCCCAGAGCAGCGTCGTGCCGGTGCGGGATTTCTGCTGCGGCGGCGCCGGATCGCCGTCGGCGGAGGAAGGAGGAGCGGAGGGAAGGGCTGCCATCGGTCACCATCTCACTCGGGCACGACAGGGGACACGACACGCGGGAGGACGGGCCGGGCCCGCCGCGACGCGACGTGCGCGTGCGGCGGACCCGGTCGTCAGGGCGTCGGGCGTCGATGTCACGCGGCGTTCTGAGCCGCCTTCTTGCGCCTCAGCGCGTACAGGCCGGTGCCGGCCACCGCCAGGGCGGCCAGCCCGCTGGTGGTGACGTCCTGCTGGGAGAGCGCGCCGCCACCGGCGTGCACCCCGCCTCGCGGCTTGTCGTGGTCGGAGCTCTTCTCGTGCCCCTTGTCGTAGTCCTTCTCGTGGTTGCCGTTCCAGGAGTCCTCGCCGTTCTCGTGCTCCTTGTCCTTGTAGCCCTCCTCCTTGTCCTTGTAGCCCTCCTCCTTGTCCTTGTAGCCCTCCTCGTCGTGCTTCTCGTACTTGTCGGCGTCCCAGTCGTCGCTGTTCACCGCCGCCAGTGCTCCGCCGCCCGTGTGGACCCCACCGCGGGGCTTGTCGTACTTGTCGTCCTTGTCGTCCTTCTTGCTGTAGGAAGTGTCTTCGTGCTTCTCGCTGGAGGAGCCGTCTTCGTGCTTCTCGCCGGAGGACGTGTCCTCGTACTTCTTGTCGGACGTGTCCTCGTACTTCTTGTCGGACGTGTCCTCGTACTTCTCGTCGGAGGTGTCCTCGTACTTCTTGTCGGAGGTGTCCTCGTACTTCTCGTCGGACGACGTGTCCTCGTGCTTCTCGCCGGAGGAGGTGTCCTCCTTCTTCTCGCCGGAGGTGTCCTCGTGCTTCTGGCTGTAGGAGGTGTCCTCGCGGTCCTGGTCACCCGCCACCTGGGCATAGGCGGCGGATCCGGTGATCACCAGGGCGGCCGTGGCCGTCGCGGTGGCGAGCAGCATGCGGGCAGAACGCATCTGAGAGTTCCTTCCGTGGCGCACGGGCAGCTGAAGCCACATCAGCTGGTGTGACCCGAGGCCTTGGCTTGATCCACCGTCAGTCATTCCGGGCTCGCCCACCATTCGAGGCGCGCAGTCGGGTTACACCCGCGGTCCGGCGGGGCGCGGGACCCGTGCCGGATTCCGCGGCCGCGCGCCCGCCCGGCCCGCCCCCGGACACCGGCACACGGGTGAAGACGCCCCCGCCCCGCACGCCGGCGCACGGGGCTGGACGGATCCGGCCCCGGCTCGCCGGACGGAGGCGCCGCGCCCGCCTCTCCGGCCGGCCCGTTCCGGGGCGCCGGACGGGTGACGCCCGGAAGAACGCGGGGTGCCGCCGCGGAGAACGGGAGCAGGACGGCATCCGAACGGCTGATCACAGGTGAGCGGACCCCTGCACGAAGGGGCGATCGATCATGTGGTTAGCATATGAGCGCCGCCTAGCTCGAAAGATAAGCCTGTGACTGTCAACGAGGACTCGTTCACCCACTGGAAGTACCGCGAGGAGATCGCGGAGTCGATGATCCCGATCATCGGGAAGCTGCACCGGGAGCGGGACGTCACCGTCCTCCTCCACAGCCGTTCCTTGGTGAACAAATCGGTGATCAGCATCCTCAAGGCCCACCGGTTCGCCCGGCAGATCGCCGGCGAGGAGCTCTCGGTCACCGAGACCCTGCCGTTCCTGCAGGCGCTCACCACGCTCGATCTCGGCCCCTCGCAGATCGACATCGGCATGCTCGCCGCGACGTACAAGACCGACGGCCGCGGCCTGTCGGTGGCGGAGTTCACCGCCGAGGCCGTCGCGGGCGCCACGGGCGCCAACAAGATCGAGCGCCGTGCGCCGCGGGACGTCGTGCTCTACGGATTCGGCCGCATCGGCCGTCTGCTCGCCCGCCTGCTGATCGAGAAGTCCGGCTCCGGCAACGGGCTCAGGCTGCGGGCCGTCGTCGTCCGCGACAGCGGCGGCCGGGTCGCCGAGGACCTCGTCAAACGCGCCTCGCTGCTGCGCCGCGACTCCATCCACGGCCAGTTCCAGGGCACCATCACCGTCGACGAGGCGAACGGCACGATCGTCGCCAACGGCAACGAGATCAAGGTGATCTACTCCGACGACCCGGCGTCGGTGGACTACACGGCGTACGGCATCAAGGACGCCATCCTCATCGACAACACCGGCAAGTGGCGCGACCGCGAGGGCCTGTCGAAGCACCTGCGCCCCGGCATCGCCAAGGTCGTCCTGACCGCGCCGGGCAAGGGCGACGTCCCGAACATCGTGCACGGCGTCAACCACGAGACGATCAAGCCGGACGAGCGGATCCTGTCCTGCGCCTCGTGCACCACCAACGCGATCGTCCCGCCGCTGAAGGCGATGGCGGACGAGTACGGCGTGCTGCGCGGCCACGTGGAGACCGTCCACTCGTTCACCAACGACCAGAACCTGCTGGACAACTACCACAAGGCCGACCGCCGAGGCCGCTCCGCGCCGCTCAACATGGTCATCACCGAGACCGGCGCCGCCTCGGCCGTCGCCAAGGCGCTGCCCGACCTCAAGGCGAAGATCACCGGCAGCTCGATCCGCGTACCGGTGCCGGACGTCTCGATCGCGATCCTCAACCTGCAGCTCGCGCGCGAGACCACCCGCGAGGAGGTCCTCGACCACCTGCGCAACGTGTCGCTGACCTCGCCGCTCAAGCGCCAGATCGACTTCATCAGCGCCCCCGACGCGGTCTCCAGCGACTTCATCGGCTCGCGCCACGCCTCGATCGTCGACGCCGGCGCCACCAAGGTCGAGGGCGACAACGCGATCCTCTACCTGTGGTACGACAACGAGTTCGGCTACTCCTGCCAGGTCATCCGCGTCGTCCAGTACGTCTCCGGGGTGGAGTACCCGACGTACCCGGCCCCGGCGGCCTGACCGGGCGCTCCGGCCCGGGCACGGGTTCCGCCGTGCTCCCGCCGTCGGCGGCGGGAGCACGGCGGCCGGGGCGGGGGCGCCCCGCCCCGGCCGCCGCGCCCCCCGATGGCCCCCCCCCGGGCGGCGACGATCCCGCTTTTTGGGCGCCCAAATACCCGGG
>NZ_JBITFM010000003.1:0-244039 GCF_044456065.1 Streptomyces sp. NPDC051041 | reverse complement strand
CGCCGCGGGGGGGGGGGGGGGGCGCGCGGGGGGGGGGGGGGGGGGGGGGGGGCCGGGGGGGGGGGGGGGGGCCCCCGGGCGGCCGGGCCGGGCGCGCCCGGCCCGGCCGCCCTCGCCCTCTCTTGCCCCGCCCCGGCGCCTCTCCTAGCCTGATTTTGTGCCGCCAATAAACAAAGCCTGTTCGCACAACGTCGTGCCGGGCACGGACCACCTCACCCGGCTCCGTATCGCTCTCACCGTCTTCTTCGCCCTCGACGGCTTCGTCTTCGCCGGCTGGGTCGTCCGCATCCCCGCCGTCAAGGAACAGACGGGCGCCTCCGCCAGCACCCTCGGCCTCGCCCTCCTCGGCGTCTCCGCCGGAGCCGTCGTCACCATGACGCTCGCCGGACGCCTCTGCCGCCGCTACGGCAGCCACTCCGTCACCGTCGTCTGCGCCGTCCTGCTCTCGCTCAGCGTCGCCCTGCCCCCGCTCACCCACTCCGCTCTCGCCCTCGGCCTCGTCCTGCTGCTGTTCGGCGCCGCCTACGGCGGGATCAACGTCGCGTTCAACAGCGCCGCCGTCGACCTGGTGACCGCGCTGCGGCGGCCGGTCATGCCCAGCTTCCACGCGGCCTTCAGCCTGGGCGGCATGATCGGCGCGGGACTGGGCGGCCTGGTCGCGGGCTCCCTGTCCCCCGCCCGCCACCTGCTGGGCCTCACCGTCGTCGGTCTGCTCGTCACCGCGGTCGCGGGACGCACCCTCCTGCGCGTCGAACCCCCGGTGCCCGCGGAGCGCACGCCGCCCGGGAAGGACCGGCCGCGCCGCCCGGACGCCCGCACCCGTGTCCTGGTGGCCGTCTTCGGCCTGATCGCCCTGTGCACCGCGTACGGCGAGGGGGCGCTCGCCGACTGGGGCGCCCTGCACCTCGAACAGGACCTGGGCGCCTCTCCGGGAGCCGCCGCCGTCGGCTACTCCTGCTTCGCCCTGGCCATGACACTGGGCCGGCTCAGCGGGACGGTGCTCCTCGAACGGCTCGGCCGGACCCGGACCGTCGTCGCGGGCGGCGCCACGGCGGCGGCCGGGATGCTGCTCGGCGCACTCGCCCCTTCCCTCTGGGCGGCCCTGCTCGGATTCGCGGTCGCGGGGCTCGGCCTGGCCAACCTCTTCCCCGTCGCCGTCGAACGCGCGGGCAGCCTCGCCGGCCCGAGCGGAGTCGCCACCGCCTCCACGCTCGGGTACGGCGGCATGCTGCTCGGGCCGCCCGCCATCGGGTTCATGGCGGACTGGTTCTCCCTGCCGGCCGCGCTCACCAGCGTGGCCGTGCTCGCGGCCGTGGCCGCCGCCATCGGTTTCGCGACCCGGCGGGCGGCGACGGGCTGACCGCCCACTCCCCGGTCCGCGCCCCCGAGCCGAGCGCCCGCGGCGCAGACGGATCACCGGTCGTCCTCCTCGGCGGCCTGCGGCAGCGAAGAACGGGAACACCGCCAGCGCACACAGCGACCCGCTCGGTGCGCGGGCTGTCCAGGTCACCGTCGCGGGCCGTGACGGGCAGGGCGAGGTCGGGGTTGCCGGTGCGGAAGTCCTCGCGCAGCCGCTCGCCGGCGCGCACCGATTCCGTGCCGGGGGCGCCCCAGCGCGAGAGGTCGAGGGCGTCCTGGGCGCCGGCGCCGTACGCGCCGAGCCCCAGGAAGGCGATCAGGAAGCCGACCAGCACGGCACGGCTGTGGTGCACGGCACGACTGTGGTGCACGGCCGGACGACCGAGCCGGGTGAGCACGGCGGGGGCCTTTCGCCGGGGCCTTCCTCAGGACCTCTTCCGGGCCTTGTTCGGGGACTTCCTCAGGTCTTCGAAGGCTGGGCCCGGTGTCCGCACACCGTCGGCCCGGCCGCTGGAAGGCCCGCCGGAAGAGCCACTGGAACGCGGCGCCCGGGATACGCTCGACGCATGGGCGAGGGGACGACGGGGACGGGAACGACGGGAGCGGAGACGGCCGGAACGGGGGCGGACGGCACGGGGGCGGACGGCACGGCGCGCGGCCTGCGCTGCGAACTGCTCGGCCCGCTGCGCGCGTTGCGCGACGGCGTCGAGATCCCGCTCGGTCCGCCGAAACAGCGTGCGGTGCTCGCCGTGCTGCTGCTCCAGGAGGGCCGCTCGATCTCGTACGACGGCCTGGTCGAGGCCGTGTGGGGCGGCGCGCCGCCGGTGCACGTGCGCAACCTCGTGCAGAAGTACGTCTCCGGGCTGCGTCGCGCGCTCGGTGACGGCGCGGAGCTGGCGTGGACGGGCAGCGGTTACCGGCTCACCGGCGTCCGGGCCGACGACCTGCTGCGGCGCCGGGCCCTGGTGGACGAGGCGCGGGCCGCGCGGGACGCCGGGGACCTGCGCCGGGCGGGCGAACTCGCCCGGCGGGCGGAGGCGTTGTGGCGCGGCGAGTTCGCCGAGGGGCTGCAGGCCCCCTACCTGGCGGCGGAGCGGCTGCGCTGGGCCGAGAAACGGCTCACCGTCCTCGAAGCCCGGCTGGCCGGTGAGATCGAGCTGGGCCGGTCCTTCGAGTACGTCCACGAGCTCGTCCGGCTCGTGGCGGCGCACCCGCTGCGGGAACGCCTGGTGGAGCTGCTGATGCTCGCGCTGTGCCGCGCCGGCCGCCCGGCCGACGCCCTCACCGCCTACGAGGCGGCACGCCGGCGCCTCGCCGAGGCGATGGGCGCGGACCCGGGGCCCGCGCTGCGGTCCCTGCACGCCCGGATCCTGCGCCAGGACCCGGCGTTGCTGCCGACGCCGCCGGTGGCGGTGGGGTGACGACTCGGGTTGCGGTTCCGGTTGCGGTGGGGTGACGGGAGCGGGGACCGACGGGTCCGATGCCTCACGGGGCGGCGCCCTTCGCGGCCCGGCCCTTCTGCGGGTACACCAGCCCCACGCCGTGCGCGAGCTGGGCCACGGCGTGCCGGAAGAACGCCTCCCGCTCCTCCACGATCCGGTTGAACTGGCCGAACAGCTCGAACCCGACCAGCCCGTACAGCTGGGCCCACGCCGCGACGAGCGCCGTCACCACCTCGGGCGGCAGGTCGGGCGCGAGTTCCACCGCCATCCGCTCCGCCTCCGGGCGCAGTTCGGCGGGCAGCGGCGGCTTGGCCAAGCCGAGGCCCCGATGCGCGTCGCGGACGATGCCGATGAGGAGGAGGCCGACCCGGGAGGCGGCGGGGACGGTGGTGCGGGGCGCGTTGTAACCGGGCACCGGCGACCCGTAGATCAGCGTGTACTCGTGCGGATGGCCGAGCGCCCAGCCCCGCACCGCCTCGCACACGGCGACCCACCGCTCGGCGGGGCCCGCGTCGGCCACCGCGTCGTGCGCCGCCTCCGCGGCCTCGCCGAGCGAGTCGTAGGCGTCGACGATGAGCGCGGTCAGCAGGTCGTCCCGGCTGGGGAAGTAGCGGTACAGCGCGGAGGAGGCCATGCCGAGTTCCCGGGCCACGGCCCGCAGCGACAGCTTGGTGGCGCCTTCCGCCGCGAGCTGTCTGCGCGCCTCCTCCTTGATGGCCGCGGTGACTTCGATCCTGGCGCGGGCGCGCACGCCGTGTGCGGTGCTGGTCATGTGAGGCAGTGTGCCACGGAGCCGGAGCAGCGTACGCAAAGGAGAGCGGTCAACGCGAAAGTGAGCGCTGCTCTTGCACCGAGGCGTCCGCTTGCCGCAGACTGGAGGAGGAAGAGAGCACTGCTCACAGAAGAGACCGCTGCTCACGCAAAAGAGCGTTGATTGCGTAAGGGATCGCCGTTCGAGCAAAGGAGCGCCGCTCACGGGGAGGGCGACACCCGCGGAAGGGAGCGGTGCTCACGAGCAGCGGGCACGCCGAACGAGAGAACGCCGCCCACCCGGGAGAGCACCGGCGCTCCCCCGGAGCACCGCTCGCCCCCCGGAGCACCGCACGCCCCACGGAACACCGCTCTCCAGAGCACGGCTCACCCATCAGAGCAGCGCTCACCCACCAGACCAGCGCTCACCCGATCAAGGAGCCCCATGTCCACCCACGTCCGAAAGCCCGGCTGGTTCACCGTCAAGGTCCTCAACCGCGCCGTCGCCTGGCTGAGCCGCCGCGGCATCAGCGTCTGGGGCTCCCGGATCCTGGCCGTCCGCGGCCGCAGGAGCGGCCAGTGGCGGACCACCCCCGTGAACCTGCTGACGGTGGACGGGCGGCAGTACCTCGTCGCCCCGCGCGGCCACGTCCAGTGGACGCACAACATGCGCGCGGCGGGCGGCGGCGAGCTGCGCCTCGGCAAGCGCGTGGACACGTTCACCGCGACCGAGGTCGCCGACGACGACAAGCCGCCGCTCCTGCGGGCCTACCTCAGGCGCTGGAAGGCGGAGGTCGGGGTGTTCTTCAACGGCGTCGGCCCGGACTCCTCCGACGCCGAGCTGCGCCGGATCGCGCCCGACCACCCGGTCTTCCGGGTCACGGTCAGGAGGTGACGCGTTCGTCCGCGGGGCGGCGGTCCAGCGCGGTCAGGGCACGCTGGGCCAGCGGATGGCTGCGGACGAGCTCGCCCAGCGACGTCGAGCCCTGCGTGATGTCCTTGAACGCCTTCCACGCCGGCCGGAAGCCGGTCAGCACGGCGTGGAAGAGACCGGGCCGTCGTTCGAACACGGTCAGCATCCGCTTGCCGACGCTCATCTCCACGCCGAGCCCCGCCTTGACGGCGAACGCGTAGTTGAGGGTCTGCCGGCGCGCGTCCACGGCGTCGTGCGCCTCGGCGACCCGGACGGCCCACTCGCCCGCGAGCCGGCCCGACCGCAGCGCGAACGAGATCCCCTCGCGCGTCCACGGCTCCAGCAGCCCCGCCGCGTCGCCGCACACCAGGACCCGGCCGCGCGACAGCGGCGAGTCGTCGGCACGGCACCGGGTCAGGTGCCCGGAGGAGATGCTCGGTTCGAAGCCGGCGAGGCCGAGCCGCCCGATGAAGTCCTCCAGGTACCGCTTGGTCGCCGCGCCCTCGCCGCGCGCCGAGATCACACCGACGGTCAGCGTGTCCCCCTTGGGGAAGACCCAGCCGTAACTGCCGGGCATCGGACCCCAGTCGATGAGGATCCGCCCCTTCCAGTCCTCGGCGACGGTGTCCGGCACCGGGATCTCCGCCTCCAGGCCCAGGTCCACCTGGTCGAGCTTGACCCCGACGTGCGCTCCTATCCGGCTGGCGCTGCCGTCCGCGCCGACGACGGCCCGCGCGAGCACGACCTCGCCGCCCTGCAGCACGACGGCGACCGTGCGCCGGTCCGGCACCGCCGACCCGTGCTGCTCGACCCGCGAGACCGTCACGCCGGTGCGCAGCTCGGCGCCCGCCTTCTGCGCGTGCTCGACGAGCCGCTGGTCGAACTCGGGCCGGTTGACCAGCCCGAACAGCATCTGCTTGGAGCGCCGGGTGCGGGTGAAGCGGCCGTTGTGGGAGAACGTCACCGCGTGCACGCGGTCCTTCAGCGGCAGTTCGAAGCCGGGCGGCAGCGCATCGCGCGAGGGGCCGATGATGCCGCCGCCGCACGTCTTGTAGCGGGGCAGCTCGGCCTTCTCCAGCAACAGCACGCGCCGTCCCGCGACCGCCGCCGCGTAGGCGGCCGAGGCCCCCGCGGGTCCCGCGCCGACCACGACGACGTCCCACACCTGCCGCGCGTCGTCCGCCGAAGAGTTCTCGCTGCTCACGATGGTCTACTGCTCCGATCCAACCGCATGCCTCCCCCAAGCTCCCGGCATCGCCCGAGCAGGGGGCACCCCATCTGTCACCCGCATCCTACGGCGGCCGTCGTCACAGACCGCTGTGGGAGGATCGGCAGCGCGGCTGCCTGCCCATCGGCACGCGCCCGCCCCGCACGATCACATACGGACAGAAGTTACTCACGGAAGTAACTCATCGGTACAACGTCGCACCCACGAGGAGCGTGCCCATGTCGTCGAATCCGGTCGCCGAAACCGTCGCCTCGCTGATGCCCAGGGCACGGGCGGAGCTCACCGAGCTGGTGGCCTTCCCGTCGGTGGCGGACTTCGACCAGTTCCCCAGGAGCGGGAGCGAGGGCGCCGCGCGGTGGATCGCGGACGCGCTCACCGCCGAGGGCTTCACGGACGTGGCCCTGCTCGACACCCCGGACGGCACACAGTCGGTCTACGGCTACCTGCCCGGCCCCGAGGGCGCGAGGACGGTCCTGCTCTACGCCCACTACGACGTGCAGCCGCCGCTGGACGAGGCCGCCTGGACCACCCCGCCCTTCGAGCTGACCGAACGCGACGGGCGCTGGTACGGGCGCGGCGCCGCCGACTGCAAGGGCGGCGTGATCATGCATCTGCTGGCGCTGCGCGCGCTGAAGGCCGACGGCGGCGTGCCGGTGCACGTCAAGGTGATCGTCGAGGGCTCGGAGGAGCAGGGCACGGGCGGTCTGGAGCGGTACGCGGAGGAGCACCCCGAGCTGCTGGAGGCCGACGCCATCGTGATCGGCGACGCGGGCAACTTCCGGGCCGGCCTGCCGACGGTCACCTCCACCCTGCGCGGCATGACCCTGGTGCGCGTCCGGATCGACACGCTCGAGGGCAACCTGCACTCGGGCCAGTTCGGCGGCGCGGCCCCCGACGCGCTGGCCGCGCTGATCCGCGTACTGGACTCGCTGCGCGACGAGGACGGTTCCACGGCGATCGACGGGCTGGCCGCGGACGCCGTGTGGGAGGGGCTGGGGTACGAGGAGGAGCAGTTCCGCAAGGACGCCAAGGTGCTCGACGGGGTCGGGCTGATCGGCTCCGGGACGGTCGCGGACCGCATCTGGGCGCGTCCGGCCGTCACGGTGCTCGGCATCGACTGCCCGCCGGTCGTCGGCGCCACGCCGTCGGTGCAGGCCGGCGCCCGCGCGCTGATCAGCCTGCGGGTGCCGCCGGGCGTGGACGCGGCCGAGGCGACCAAGCTGCTCCAGGCGCACCTGGAGGCGCACACGCCGTGGGGGGCGCGGGTGCAGGTGGAGCAGATCGGCCAGGGCCAGGCGTTCCGCGCCGACACGACCAGCCCGGCGTACCGGGCCATGGCGGACGCGATGGCGGTGGCGTACCCCGGGCAGCGGATGCAGTACGCCGGCCAGGGCGGCTCGATCCCGCTGTGCAACACCCTCGCCGCGCTCTATCCGCGGGCGGAGATCCTGCTCATCGGCCTGAGCGAGCCGGAGGCGCGGATCCACGCCGTGGACGAGAGCGTCTCCCCCGAGGAACTGGAGCGGCTGTCGGTGGCGGAGGCGCTGTTCCTGCGCAACTACGCGGCGAGCTGAGTTCCGCTCTGCTCTCCGCCGAGGCTCCTCGCCCGCGCGGGTGGGGGCCTTCTACGGTCGTCCCATGGACGTCGTCGCACTCCTCCCCCGCCGCCGTCTGCTGCGCTTCCCGGTCGGCCAGGCCTACCTGTGGCGCGACGGCGAGGCGCTGACGCTGATCGACGCCGGTCCGGCGGGCTCCGCCGCCGCGATCGCCGAGGCGGTCCGCGGGGCCGGGCCGGTGCGGCGGGTCGTGCTCACCCACTTCCACGAGGACCACGTGGGCGGGGCGGGCGAGTGCGCGGCCCGCAGCGGCGCCGAGGTGCTGGTCCACCGCCTGGACGCCCCCGTCGTGCGGGGCGAGGTCCCCGGCCCGCCGCCGGTGCTGGAGGACCGGGAGCGCCCGATCCACGAGGCGGCGCTCGCGCTCCTGCCCGCGGGCGGCTTCCCCCGGCCTGCCCGCGTCACGGAGCTGTCCGGCGGCGACGTGCTCGACTTCGGCGGCGGAGCGCACGTCGTCCATGTGCCCGGCCACACACCCGGCAGCATCGCGCTCCGTCTCCCGCGCCACGGGGTGCTGTTCACGGGGGACGCCGTCGCCGCGTCGCCGGCCGACGGCGGCGTCCTGCCGGGCGTGTTCCGTCTCGACCGGGACCGGGCCGTCGCCTCCTTCCGCCGGCTGACGGAACTCGACCCGGACGTGGCCTGCTTCGGCCACGGCGACCCGGTGACCGGCGGCGCGTCCGCGGCGCTGCGCGCGGCGGCGGCCCGGTACGGCGTCGCCCCCTGAGCCCGCCGGACCCGGCCCGCCGAAGACGTCACCCGACCGGAACGCCCGCCTCCAGATACAGCGCCGCGCCGCGTTCCCGGGCCCGCAGGGCCCAGCGCAGGCGCTCGTAGCGGACGGGCGGCAGGAGGTCGGCGGCCTCCTCCTCGGTGACGAAGCGCCAGTCGCGCAGCTCCGGGCCGGGCAGCAGCAGCCGGCCGGCCTCCGCGGAGTCCAGGCGGCCGCCGTCGAACAGCAGGCGCAGTCCGCCGAAGCCGGGCGGCGCGGGCGGCTCCCAGTCGACGACGAGCAGGCTCGGCACGTCCTGGAGCCGGATCCCGGTCTCCTCGACGACCTCGCGCATCCCGGCGCGGGCGGGCGCCTCGCCGGGTTCCACGACGCCGCCGGGGAACTCCCAGCCGGCCTTGTAGGTGGGGTCGACGAGCAGCACCCGGTCCCGCTCGTCGAAGAGGAGGACGCCGGCCGCGAGCGTCTCGGCGGTGGGCTCGGGCGTCTGCACGATCTCGCAGGCGGGCGCGGATCCGTCGCCGACCGCCTCGGCGATCCGGGCGGCGGTCTGGTACGGGGTGAGGGAGCTGGTGTCGATCGGGTGGGCGTCGGCGGTGAGCCAGGAGGCGAGGGCGGTCCGGTACGGCTCGATGTGGTCGTAGGACCACTGCCGTACGCGCAGTTCGCCGTCGGGCAGGTCCGGCGGGACCTCCCGGCCGGCTATTCGCTCCCGCAGTATCGTTTCGGCCGGTGCGAGGAGAATGTGCCGGACGGCGATCCGGCGGGCGGCGAGTCCGCCGAAGATCTCGTCGCGGTACTCCTGGCGCAGCAGGGTCATGGGAACCACGAGGGTCCCGCCCAGTTCGGCGAGCATCGCCGCCGCCGTGTCGATCACGAGGCGGCGCCAGATCGGGAGGTCCTGGAAGTCACCGACCTCGGCGAGGTGCTTGGGCGGCAGCAGGTGGGTGAGCGCTCCTCCGATGACCTCGGGGTCGAAGAGCGTGCTGTTCGGGATCAGCTCGATCAGTTCCCGTGCGGTGGTCGTCTTTCCCGCACCGAACGCGCCGTTGATCCAAACGACGGTCACGGTTCCCCCTCTTCTCTTGGCCCCCTGTGGCTTGCCCGCTCCACCCTGCCACGGAAACCAGCCCCAGTTGAGAGCGCGGACACACGGCGCCGGCGCCCCCGACCGCGGGGCGCCGGCGCCGTGTGTCCCGAACCCGTGGGCGGGTCAGTCCCCCTGCCCGCTCCGCTGCCCGTCGGGGGCGCTGTGGTCCAGGGGCAGGCCGTCGGCGGCCACGGTGCGTCCGAGGTCGCCGACGGTCCTGTCGACATCGACGCCGCCCAGGGGCCCGGTCAGGGCGTGGGAGGGGGTGACCGCCGCGACGACGAAGCCGGTGGCGAGGGAGGCGATGGCGAGCATGCTGCGCTTCTTCATGCTGGGTTCAACTGCGCGAGCGGCCGGGAGTCACGGCCTGGCACCCGCACGGCGGCCGTCCGGCCCGCCGGCCCTGCCGCCGCGGGGCGAATCTCCCGGGATCTCCCGGTACCTCCGAGAACTCACGGAGTCCTCCCGGATCTCCGGGACCGCCCGGGCTCCTCCACCACGGCCGGCCCCGTCCTGCCGTGCTGGCGCGCCAGGGCACCGCGCGCCGTCGCCTCGCCCTCCGCGGCCCGGGCGGCCGCGCGAGCGTCCTGCCGGCCCACCGCCCCGCGAGCCCCACGGCCCGGAGCCCGGAGCCCGGGGACCGTTCCGGCCGAGGGGTCTCAGACGCCGGCCGCGGTCACGCCCGGCGTCCTCGCCAGCGCGGCCGAGGCCGCCCCCACCAGACCCGCGTCCGTGCCCATCCGCGCCGGCGCCACCGTCAGGCGCTGGACGAAGGAGAGGGTGGCGTAGTCGGCCAGGGCCCTGCGCAGCGGGCCGAAGAGCACCTCGCCCGCCTTGCCCACTCCCCCGCCGATCACCGCGATGTCGATCTCGACCAGGGTCGCGGTGGCCGCGATGCCGGCGGCCAGCGCCCGGGCGGCCCGCTCGAAGGAGGCCACGGCGACCGGGTCGCCGGCCCGGGCGGCGGCGGCCACCGCGGCGGCGGAGGTGTCGCCGTCCGGGCCGGGCCGCCAGCCGTCGTCCAGGGCGCGCCGGGCGATGTTGGGGCCGCTCGCGATCCGCTCCACGCAGCCGCGCGACCCGCACGGGCACGGATCGCCGTCGAGGTCGACGCTGATGTGGCCGATGTGGCCGGCGTTGCCGGTCGGGCCGGGATGCAGCCGGCCGCCGAGGACCAGGCCGCCGCCCACACCGGTGGAGACCACCATGCACAGCGCGTTGTCGTGGCCCCGGGCCGCGCCCTGCCAGTGCTCGGCCGCCGTGATCGCCACGCCGTCGCCGATCAGCTCGACCGGCAGGTCGCCGGCCGCGGCCCGGACCCGTGCGACGAGCGGGTAGTCGCGCCAGCCGGGCACGTTCACCGGGCTCACCGTGCCCGCGGAGGCGTCCACCGGGCCCGCGCTGCCGATGCCGACGGCCGCGGCACGGCCCCACAGCGGGGAGGCGGCCAGCTCACCGAGCACCTCCTCGACGGCCCGCATCACGGTCTCGCCGTCCTCCCGCGCGGGCGTGGCACGCTGCGCGCGCACCAGGATCCGGCCGTGGCCGTCCACCAGTGCTCCGGCGATCTTGGTGCCGCCGATGTCCAGCGCGGCCACGAGGTCGGTGTGCATCAGTGTCGGATCTCCCCGTCAACCATGAGAAACCAAGAGGGAACAGCAGGCCTGTCTCGCGGTGATGACGCAGGCCGGAGATTGCGGTGGACAGTGTCCCCGCTTCTGACAACGTTGTCCAGGCTCTATGCTCGACGCCACATCCTCATACAAGCCCACGGGCGGCGCATCCCGTGCGGCGGCGCACCCCGTCGAGCGGCGCGTCCCCGTGGGCCGACATCCCGATGGGCGGACGCGTCCCGATGGCCGGACGCGTCCCCGTGGACGACAGGACAGGACACCGCACCGTGCCCGACACGCCCCGCCGAGCCGACCGTCTCCCCGCGACCCGTTACGGCAACCGTCCGACCATGAAGGACGTGGCCGCCCGCGCCGGGGTCGGGCTCAAGACCGTCTCACGCGTGGTCAACGGGGAACCGGGCGTCACGCCCGAGACGGAGCGCCGCGTCCAGGAGGCCATCGAGGCGCTGGGCTTCCGCCGCAACGACAGCGCCCGGGTGCTGCGCAAGGGCCGCACGGCGAGCATCGGGCTGGTCCTGGAGGACCTGGCGGACCCGTTCTACGGGCCGCTCAGCCGGTCGGTCGAGGAGGTGGCCCGCGCCCACGGCGCCCTGCTCATCAACGGCTCCAGCGCCGAGGACCCGGACCGCGAGCGGGAGCTGGTGCTGGCGCTGTGCGCGCGGCGGGTGGACGGGCTGGTGGTGATCCCGGCCGGGGACGACCACCGGTACCTGGAGCCGGAGCTGAGGGCGGGCGTCGCGACGGTGTTCGTGGACCGTCCGGCGGGCGGGATCGACGCGGACGTGGTCCTGTCCGACAACTACGGCGGCGCCCGTGACGGCGTGGCCCACCTCATCGCGCACGGGCACCGCCGGGTCGGGTTCATCGGCGACATGCCCCGCATCCACACCTCCGCCGAGCGGCTGCGCGGCTACCGGGCGGCCATGGAGGACGCGGGCATACCGGTGAAGGACTCCTGGATCTCCCTGGGCGCCACCGACCCGGAGCGGGTGCGCCGGGCGGCCGAGGAGATGCTGTCCGACGCCGATCCGGTCACCGCGGTCTTCGCGGGCAACAACCGGGTGACGGTCACCGTGATCCGGGTGCTCGCCGCGCACGCCCGCCCCGTCGCCCTGGTCGGCTTCGACGACATCGAGCTCGCCGACCTGCTGCAGCCGGGGGTCACGGTCGTCGCCCAGGACGCGGCGGCGCTCGGCCGCACCGCCGCCGAGCGCCTGTTCCGGCAGCTGGACGGCGGCCTGGTCACGCCCGAGCGCATCGAACTGCCCACCCGGCTGATCACCCGTGGCTCGGGCGAGCTGCCGCCGGCGGACTGAGCGGGCGGTACGGGGCCGCCGCCCGGGGCGGGTGCCGGGCCCGCCTGTCCACGCCCCCGGACGGCACCGCCGCCCCGTTCCTGCGAGCTCGGGCAGGTCGCCGCGCGGCCCACGGGGCGGGCGCGCCGGCCCCGGGCCGGCCGCCGCGGCGGGCCCGCTACCCGGCCCCCGGGGCCGGCGCGGCGGTGCCGCCGCGCCGGGGCGCCGCGAACTCCTCCAGGTCGGCGCGGGTCAGTCCGGTCAGCCGGGCCACCTCGGCGATGTCGAGCGCACCGCAGTCCAGTCCCCGCAGCAGGTAGCCGCCGAGGGCCTGGGCGGTGGCGGGCTCGTCCATCACATCGCCGCCGGCGCGGCTCGTGTAGCGGGCGAGGCGGTCGGCGGCCTGCTCGAAGCCCTCGCGGTAGAAGGCGAAGACGGCCGCGTAGCGGGTCGGGAGGTGCCCCGGGTGCATGTCCCAGCCCTGGTAGTAGGCGCGGGCCAGGGCCCGGCGGGTGAGGCCGTAGTGCAGGCGCCAGGCGGCGTGCACCTTCTCGGTGGGGCCGACGGGCAGGACGTTGGTCGAGCCGTCCGACACCCGTACCCCCGTCCCCGCGGCGGCGACCTGCATGACGGCCTTGGCGTGGTCGGCGGCCGGGTGGTCGGCGGCCTGGTGGGCGGCGGAGACGCCGAGGCAGGCGCTGTAGTCGAAGGTGCCGTAGTGCAGGCCGGTGACACGGCCCCCGGCGGCCTGGATCATGCGGGCCACGGTGGCGGTGCCGTCGGCGGCGAGGACGGCCTGGCTGGTCTCGATCTGGATCTCGAAGCCGAGGCGGCCCGGCTCCAGGCCGTGCGTCTCCTCGAAGGCCGCCAGCAGTTTCGCCATGGCGGTGACCTGCTCGGCGTAGGTCACCTTCGGCAGGGTGAGGACGAGCCCGCCGGGCAGGCCGCCGGCCTCCATCAGGCCGGTGAGGAAGACGTCGAGGGTGCGGATGCCCCGGGCGCGCACCGCCGCCTCCATGCCCTTCGCGCGGATGCCCGTGTACGGGGGCGCCGTCCCCGTCCGGTACGCCTCGGCGACCAGCCGGGCCGCGCGGGCGGCGGCCTCGTCCTCCTCGGCGCCGGGGCGGTTGCCGTAGCCGTCCTCGAAGTCGATCCGCAGGTCCTCGACCGGCTCGCGCTCCAGTTTGGCGCGCACGCGCGCGTACACCGGCTCGGCGAGTTCGTCGTCGAGTCCCAGGACGGCGGCGAACGACGCGGCGTCCGGGGCGTGTTCGTCGAGGGCGGCCAGGGCCCGCTCGCCCCAGGAGCGGACCGTGTCGGCGGCGAAGACGTCGCCGGGGACGTAGACGGTGTGGACGGGCCGGCGGGTGCCGGGGTCCCCGGGGTAGCGGCGCTCCAGGTCGGCGTCGACCGGCGCGAGGGCGGCGTCGATCTCCGCGCCGACGGCGTCCGCGAGGCTCGTCGTCACCTTCTCCTGCTGCCCCATCCCACACCCTCCCATTTTCCGCTTTACGGAATCAACAATCCGTAGAGCGAAGCTATCGGGCGGTCTTCCCGCCGGTCAACACCGTCTTACGCCGCGGGCCACTCCACCATCTCGGCATGTTCACGCCCACCTGGCACCTTTTCCCGCCGTGCCGCGCAGCCGGCACCCCGCGTGCCGCAGCACCGCACCACCCGCCCGGAAGCCGCCGCAGAAGGAGCACCCGTGCCCGACCACAGCCGAGTCACACGCCGCCTGAGCCTGAAGACCGCCCTGGCCGGCGCGGTCGCCCTGCCGCTCTCCGGCACAGCGCCGGCGTCCGCGTCCGCTCCGGCGGACCGCGGCAGCCGCCTGCGGGTCATGTCGTTCAACCTGCGCTTCGCGAGCACCGCCGAGCCCCACAGCTGGGCCGTCCGCAGACCGGTGATGCGTGAACTGCTGCGCCGTGAGCGCCCGCACGTCATCGGCACCCAGGAGGGCCTCTACCAGCAGCTGCGCGACATCGAGGCCGACCTCGGACCGCACTACGACTGGATCGGCACCGGACGCGCGGGCGGCAGCCGCGACGAGTTCATGGCGGTCTTCTACGACACCCGCCGCCTCGCCCCGCTGGAGTACGACCACTTCTGGCTCTCCGACACGCCGGACGTGATCGGCTCCAACACCTGGGGCGGCGGCTCCGTCCGCATGGTCACCCGGGTCCGCTTCCGCGACCGGCGCGACGGCGACCGGGAGTTCCACGTCCTCGACACGCACCTGGACAACGCGAGCCCGTACGCACGCACGCGGGCCGCCGCCCTCGTCGCCGAGCGGATCGCCGGACTCGGCCGCTCGCTCCCGCTGGTGGTGACCGGCGACTTCAACGTCGCGGCCCACAAGGACCCGGTCCACGACACCCTGCTGGGCGCCGGCCTCGTCGACACCTGGGACGCGGCGGCCGAGCGCGGCGCGCTGTACGGCACCTTCCACGGCTACCGGCCGCTCACCCCCGGCGGCGACCGCATCGACTGGATCCTCACCACGCCGGGCGTCACCGTGCACCGGGCGTCGGTCAACACCTTCTCGCGCGACGGGCAGTTCCCGAGCGACCACCTGCCCGTGCAGGCCTCGCTGACCCTGGGGTGACCACCGACGGCACGAGGCCCCCGCGACCACGGACGGTCGCGGGGGCCTCGTGCCGTCGCACGGGGATCAGCCCTTGCGGGCCTTGATCTCCTCGGTGAGCTGCGGGACGACGTCGAACAGGTCGCCGACGACGCCGTAGTCGACCAGGTCGAAGATCGGGGCCTCGGGGTCCTTGTTGATGGCCACGATGGTCTTCGAGGTCTGCATGCCGGCCCGGTGCTGGATCGCGCCGGAGATGCCGGAGGCGATGTACAGCTGCGGCGAGACGGACTTGCCGGTCTGGCCGACCTGGTTGGTGTGCGGGTACCAGCCGGCGTCGACGGCGGCGCGCGAGGCGCCGACGGCCGCGCCGAGGGAGTCGGCGAGGGCCTCGATGACCGCGAAGTTCTCCGCGCCGTTGACGCCCCGGCCGCCGGAGACCACGATCGCGGCCTCGGTCAGCTCCGGACGCCCGGTCGACTCGCGCGGGGTACGGCCGGTGATCCTCGTGCCGGTCGCCTGCGCGGAGAAGGTCACCTCCAGCGCCTCGACCGCGCCCGCGGCCGGGGCGGCCTCCACGGCCGCGCTGTTGGGCTTGACCGTGATGACCGGGGTGCCCTTGATGACGCGGGACTTGGTGGTGTACGCGGCGGCGAAGACCGACTGGGTGGCCACCGGGCCCTCGTCGGACGCCTCCAGGTCGACGGCGTCGGTGATGATGCCGGAGCCGATGCGCAGCGCCAGGCGGGCGGCGATCTCCTTGCCCTCGGCGGAGGACGGGACCAGCACGGCCGCCGGGGAGACGGCCTCGTACGCGGCCTGCAGGGCGTCCACCTTGGGGACGACCAGGTACTCGGCGTACTCGGCGGCGTCGTGGGTGAGGACCTTCACCGCGCCGTGCTCGGCGAGGGCGGCGGCGGTGTCGGCGGCGCCGCCGCCGAGGGCGACGGCGACCGGCTCGCCGATGCGGCGGGCCAGGGTCAGCAGCTCCAGGGTGGGCTTGCGGACGGCGCCGTCCACGTGATCGACGTAGACGAGGACTTCAGCCATGGGATTGCTCTCCTGCTCGATGACTTCGGGGGCGGTCGGCGGGTGCGGGCTCAGATGAACTTCTGGCTCGCGAGGAACTCGGCGAGCTGCTTGCCGCCCTCGCCCTCGTCCTTGACGATCGTGCCCGCGGTGCGGGCCGGACGCTCCGTCGCGGAGTCGACCGCGGTCCGGGCGCCCTCCAGGCCGACCTCCTCGGCCTCGATCTCCAGGTCCTCCAGGTCCCAGGACTGAACCGGCTTCTTCTTGGCCGCCATGATGCCCTTGAAGGACGGGTACCGGGCCTCGCCCGACTGGTCGGTGACCGACACGACCGCCGGCAGGGAGGCCTGGAGCTGCTCGGAGGCGGCGTCGCCGTCCCGGCGGCCCTTGACGACGCCGTCCTCGACCGACACCTCGGAGAGCAGGGTGACCTGCGGGACGCCCAGACGCTCGGCGAGCAGCGCGGGCACCACGCCCATGGTGCCGTCGGTGGAGGCCATGCCGGAGATCACCAGGTCGTAGCCGGCCTTCTCGATCGCCTTGGCCAGCACCAGGGAGGTGCCGATGGCGTCGGTGCCGTGCAGGTCGTCGTCCTCGACGTGGACGGCCTTGTCCGCGCCCATGGACAGCGCCTTGCGCAGGGCGTCCTTGGCGTCCTCCGGGCCCACCGTCAGGACGGTGATCTCCACGTCGTCGTCGGAGTTCTCCGAGATCTGCAGCGCCTGCTCGACGGCGTACTCGTCCAGTTCGGAGAGCAGACCGTCCACGTCGTCCCGGTCGACGGTCAGGTCATCGGCGAAGTGCCGGTCGCCAGTGGCGTCGGGCACGTACTTCACGGTGACAACGATCCTCAAGCTCACGCCGGCTCTCCTACTGCATCGTCATTTCGGTGCTGCCTCTTGCAAGCAGCATAGGCGCCTCAAGCGGCCGATCCCGGTCGGGGCGACCCCTGCTCCAGCCGAGATATTACTCGCCAGTACACCCAGTTCGTTCCCGCTAAGCAAGCGCTTTGAACTGTGACCTGTGCAACGCAGCGTAATCGGAACCGGACGGTTCCGCAGCGGGGGACGAACGGGGATCAGTCGCGCAGGCCGTGGAAGCGTCCCTGGTGGTACAGGAGGGGGCGGCCGGTGCCGCTGGGGTCGCCGAGGCGGACCTCGGCCAGCACGATCCGGTGGTCCCCGGCGGGGACGCGGCCGACGACGCGGCAGACCAGCCAGGCGAGGACGCCGCCGAGGACGGGCACGCCCTCGGGACCCTCGCGCCAGACGGTGGGCGCGCCGAAGCGGTCGGCGCCGCTGCGGGCGAAGGTGGCGGCCAGCTCCCGCTGGTGCTCGCCGAGTATGTGGACACCGACATGGTCGGCCGTGGAGACGGCGGGCCAGCTGGAGGCGCCGGTGCCGATACCGAAGGAGAGCAGCGGGGGCTCGGCGGAGACGGAGGTGAGGGAGGTGGCGGTGAAGCCGACCGGCCCGGCGTCACCGCGGGCGGTGATCACGGCGACCCCGGCGGCATGCCGCCGGAAGACGGAGCGCAGCAGGTCGGGGCCGGTCGGCGGGGCGGCGTCGAGGCCGGGCGTGGCCGTCATGGGGTCGTCCTCCTTCCAGGGGTGGCCGTCGGGGCCGCGGCTGCTCAGCGGTCCGGACAGCACGCGCTCACGGCGCGGGCGGGGCCGGTGCGCGCCCGCCCGGGGAGAAGGAGGTGCGAGGACATGGACTCAAGCTGACGACAGGTGGCACGCGCAGTCAAGTTCGTCCCGGTATCCGAAAGGCGCCCCCCGGTCCGCATGACCGGCGTCACACGGCCTCCCCGAGCGCGGCGATCACGTCGGCCCTGCGCGGCCGGCCGGCGGCGCGCCGCACGATCCGGCCGTCGGCGTCGAGGACCAGCACGGTCGGCGTCCTGAGGATGTCGAGCCGGCGCACCAGGTCGAGGTGGGCCTCGGCGTCGATCTCGACGTGGGTGACGCCCGGGACCATGCCGGCCACCTCGCCGAGGACCCGCCGGGTCGCCCGGCAGGGGGCGCAGAAGGCGCTGGAGAACTGCACGAGCGTGGCGCGCTCGCCGAGCTCCGCGCCCAGTTCGGCCGCACCGAGCCGCTTGCCGTCGTCCTGTCCGCGCACCCGCGTTCTCCCGTTCCGCCGCCGCGGCGTCCCGCGGGCGCCCGCCGTCGCGAGCACCGGCGCGCACGCCACCAGTCCCGTCATCGTCCGGTTCAGCGTTCACGGGACCGCGGAGATTCCCGGCTCCCCGAGGGACCTCCCGCGGGATGCCCGATCCCCGCGGACGCCGGGGTGCGGGCCGGGGTCCCGCCGGCCACACGCCCGGACCCGGCCGGGACCCGCCGTGCCGGGGCCGCGCCCGCCGCCGCCTTCCCCGGCTCCGCGTCCGGACGCGGCCCGGGTGCGAAGTACGGGTGTTCGCGCGGCAGGTGACGACCCGTACGGAGTAAGGGGGACATAAGGGTTGTAGGGCGACGTGACGAGAATCTCGCGGTTCACCGGCGCTCAGGCTGGCTACACGGCCGCCGATGGGGCACCATCTGCGGCAAGCCGTAAACCTACGGCTGCGTAACTTTCCAACTGGGAGCCCCCTTCCCAGGCAGAGCAAGGAAGGGTCCACCCCGCCCATGGCAGAACTCGTCTACCGCCCGGTCATCGGTCTCGCCCGCACGCTGTTCAAGGTGTGGGACCTGAGGGTCGACTGCCGGGGATCGGAGAACATCCCGCGCTCGGGCGGCGCAGTGCTGGTGAGCAATCACATCAGTTACCTGGACTTCGTCTTCAACGGGCTGGCGGCGCTGCCGCAGAGACGCCTCGTGCGCTTCATGGCCAAGGAGTCGGTCTTCCGCCATCGGATCTCCGGTCCGCTGATGCGCGGGATGAAGCACATCCCCGTGGACCGCGAGCAGGGCGAGGCGGCGTACGAGCAGGCGCTGCACTCGCTGAGGTCGGGTGAGATCGTCGGGGTCTTCCCCGAGGCGACGATCTCGCAGTCGTTCACCCTGAAGAGCTTCAAGTCGGGTGCCGCGCGCCTGGCCCAGGAGGCGGGCGTCCCGCTGGTCCCGATGGCGCTGTGGGGCACGCAGCGGCTGTGGACCAAGGGACACCCGCGCAACTTCAGGCGCAGCCACATCCCGATCACGATCCGGGTCGGCGAGGCGGTGGAGGCCACCCGCGACCAGTACGCGGGCGCGATCACCCGGCGGCTGCGCGAGCGGGTGCAGGAGCTGCTGGAGAACGCCCAGCGCGCCTACCCGGCACGGCCCAAGGGCCCGGACGACATGTGGTGGATGCCGGCCCATCTCGGCGGTACGGCGCCCACGCCCGAGGAGATCCGCGCCGCCGAGGCGCACTGACTCCCGCGCCCGGCCGGAGCGGCGGGCCGGCCGCGCGCCGGGCGGCCGGGTGCGGATTCCGTGCGGAGCGCGCCCGTCCGGACGTGCGGCCGGCCGGCGCGCCGCATCGCCGGGGAGTGCCGGACCCGCGCCGTCGGCGGGACCGTCGACGGGGCCGCGCGCCTCGGCGGCGATGCGGACGAAGCCGGGCATCGGGAGGGCGCGCACCGTCGGGCAGGGCGGGCGCGGTCCCCGCCTCAGAGCGCGGCCGGCAGCGCCCGCCACAGGGACGGCCGGTCGGGGGCGGCCCTGAGGGCGCCGAGCACGGCCGGGTGCGGTTCGGCGTACAGGACCGGGTAGTCCGTCTCGTCCGCCTCCGGATCGGGGGTCCAGGCCAGCCGCTCGCCGTCGAGGGAGAACCGGGCGTCCACTCCGGGTTTGTTGCCGCGCGGGTCCTGCCGGTGCCAGGCGCCGTTGAACCGTACGGCGACCAGGCCGTGGACGGCGTGCCCCGAGCCGTCGTCGTGGGCCAGCCGCTGGTAGCACAGCGCTGTCGGGATGTCCTCGGCCCGCAGCAGCGCGGCCAGCGCGTGGGCCTTGGCGTGGCAGATGCCGGTGCCCTGCTCCAGGACGTCGGAGGCCCGCCAGGTGACGCGGTGGTCGCCGGAGTCCTGCGAGTGCGCGATGGCGTCGCGGACGAACTCGAACGCCACACGCGCATACTCATACGAGTCCGCCACCTCCCCGGCGAGCCCGGCGGCCGTCTCCCGCACGCGCGGATGGTGATGGTCGATCGCCTCGTCGGCGGCCAAGTAGGCGGACAGGTCGGGGGTTTCCTGGATCAGCTGCATGTCGGCAGAGCATAGGCATGGGACCGATCAAGGGTCAATGAATTTTCGATCGGTCGCATACTTATGCAGTTATTGCCGACGGCTCAGCGGGCCGCCTCCTCCTTGAGGGCCGCCACGAAGGCGTCGACGTCCTCCTCGGTCGTGTCGAAGGCGCACATCCACCGCACGACGCCCGCGGCCTCGTCCCAGAAGTAGAAGCGGAACCGCTTGCGCAGGCGCTCGGCCACGTCGTGCGGCAGGCGGGCGAAGACCGCGTTGGACTGCACGGGGTGCAGGATCTCCACCCCGTGCACCGCGCGCACGCCCTCGGCGAGGCGCTGGGCCATCCCGTTGGCGTGCCGGGCGTTGCGCAGCCACAGGTCCTTGGCGAACAGCGCCTCCAACTGCACCGACACGAAGCGCATCTTGGAGGCGAGCTGCATCGACAGCTTGCGCAGGTGCTTCATGTGGCGGACGGCGTCCTGGTCGATCACCACGACGGCCTCGCCGAACAGGGCGCCGTTCTTCGTGCCGCCCAGGGAGAGGATGTCGACGCCGGCCGCGTTGGTGAACGCCCGCATCGGGACGTCCAGGAAGGCGGCGGCGTTGGCCAGCCGGGAGCCGTCCAGGTGCACCCTCATGCCGTGCGCGTGGGCGTGCTCGCACAGGGCCCGGATCTCCTCCGGCGTGTAGACCGTGCCCAGTTCGGTGGTCTGGGCGATCGAGACGACCTGCGGCATCGCGCGGTGCTCGTCGTCCCAGCCGTACGCCTCCCGGTCGATCAGCTCGGGGGTGAGCTTGCCGTCGGGTGTGGGGACGGTGAGCAGCTTCAGACCGCCGACGCGCTCCGGCGCGCCGCACTCGTCGACGTTGATGTGCGCGCTCTCGGCGCAGATCACCGCGCCCCAGCGGTCGGTGACCGCCTGGAGCGCGACGACGTTGGCGCCGGTGCCGTTGAAGACCGGGAACGCCTCGGCGGTGGCGCCGAAGTGGCTGCGCACGACGCCCTGGAGGTGTTCCGTGTACACGTCCTCGCCGTACGAGACCTGGTGCCCGCCGTTGGCGAGGGCCAGGGCGGCGAGCACCTCCGGGTGGGCCCCGGCGTAGTTGTCGCTGGCGAAGCCACGGACGTCCGGGTCGTGGCGGCGCCGGGCGTCGGTCTTCGGGGGGTTCACGGCTTCTCGGTCAGCCACAGACGGTTTCCGTTCACTTCCGCGGCGGGCCTCTCCCAGACTCCGGCGATGGCCTCGGCCAGGTCCCTGACGTCCGTGAAGCCCGCGAACTTCGCGTTGGGGCGGTCGGCGCGCATCGCGTCGTGCACCAACGCCTTCACCACCAGGATGACAGCCGCGGAGGTCGGCCCCTCGGCGCCCTCCGCGATCCCGGCCTTGCGGAAGTAGTCGGCCAGGGCGAGCGTCCACGCCTCGGCGGCGGCCTTGGCGGCGGCGTAGGCGGCGTTGCCCGCGGCGGGTTTGCCGGCGGCGGCGGCGCTGATCAGGACGTAGCGGCCGCGGTCGCTGCGCTGCAGCGCCTCGTGGAAGGCGAGGGAGGTGTGCTGCACGGTGCGCACCAGCAGCAGTTCCAGCAGGTCCCAGTCGTCGAGGCTGGTCTTGGTGAAGGTCTCGCTGCCCCGCCAGCCGCCGACGAGGTGGACCAGGCCGTCCACCCGGCCGAAGTCCTTCTCGACCCGGGCCGCCCACTCGCGGGCCGACGTCGGGTCGAGCAGGTCGACGGTGTCACCGGTGACGGTCGCCCCGCCGTGCGCGTAGCTCGCCGCGTCCACGGCCTCGGCCAGCCGCTCCGGGTCGTTGTCCGCGCCGACGACGGTCGCCCCCGCCTCGGCGAGCCTGAGCAGCGTCGCGCGTCCGGCGGGCCCTCCCGCACCGGCCACCGCGATCACCGCGCCGCTGAGCGCCCCGTTCCCCGCCATGTTCCTCGCCTCCCGGGCAGTGTGGTCGGTGCCGCCGCTCACGCGGCGGCCCGCTCGGCGCCGTCCGCCGTGATCCCCCGGGTGGAGGCGATCACGTTCTTCAGCTTCTTGGACAGGGCCTCGTAGAACATGCTCAGCGGAAACTCGTCCGGAAGCACGTCGTCGACGAGTCTGCGCGGCGGCTGCGTCAGGTCCAGGGCGTCGGGGCCCTTGGCCCACTTCGAGCCGGGGTGCGGGGCGAGGTAGGTGGAGACCAGCTCGTACCCGGCGAACCAGTGGACGAGCTTGGGGCGGTCGATGCCGTCGCGGTACAGCTTCTCGATCTCGGCGCACAGCTGGTTGGTGACCTGCGGGGCGCGTTCCCAGTCGAGGGAGAGCTTGTTGTCGGTCCAGCGGACCACGTCGTGCCGGTGCAGGTAGGCGAAGAGCAGCTGGCCGCCGAGGCCGTCGTAGTTGCGGACGCGTTCGCCGGTGACCGGGAAGCGGAACATGCGGTCGAAGAGCACCGCGACCTGGACGTCACGGGCCTGCGGGACGCCTTCCCCGGCCAGCTTCACCGCCTCCTTGAAGGCGGTGAGGTCGCAGCGCAGCTCCTCCAGGCCGTACATCCAGAACGGCTGGCGCTGCTTGATCATGAACGGGTCGAACGGCAGGTCGCCGTGGCTGTGGGTGCGGTCGTGGATCATGTCCCACAGCACGAAGGCCTCCTGGCAGCGCTTCTGGTCGTGGACCATCGCGGCGACGTCCCGGGGCAGCTCCAGGCCGAGGACGTCGACGGCGGCGGCGGTCACGCGGCGGAAGCGGGCGGCCTCGCGGTCGCAGAAGATGCCGCCCCAGGTGAACCGCTCGGGGGCCTCGCGCACGGCGATGGTCTCGGGGAACAGGACGGCGGAGTTGGTGTCGTAACCGGCCGTGAAGTCCTCGAACGCGATGCCGCAGAACAGCGGGTTGTCGTAGCGGGTGCGCTCCAGCTCGGCCAGCCAGTCGGGCCAGACCATGCGCAGCACGACCGCCTCCAGGTTGCGGTCCGGGTTGCCGTTCTGGGTGTACATCGGGAAGACGACCAGGTGCTGCAGGCCGTCCCGGCGGTTCGCGGCGGGCTGGAAGGCCAGCAGCGAGTCGAGGAAGTCGGGCACCCGGAAGCCGCCGTCGGACCAGCGGCGCAGGTCCTCCACCAGGGCCTCGTGGTAGGCGCGGTCGTGCGGCAGCAGCGGGGACAGCTCCCGGACGGCGTCGGCGACCTGCCGGACGGCGAGTTCGGCGTCGGCGGGGTCCGGGGCGTCCTCGGCGTCGAAGTCGATCGATCCGTCCTTGGACTGCCAGGGCCGGATCCGCTCCACGGCATCCTTGAGCACGGGCCATGCCGGGTGCTCCACCACCCTGACTGCCGGAGGAACCTCCACCTCCGCGCCCACCTGCACAAGAATTTCCGTCATGTCCCACCTTCCACAGGAGAACCTCTCGTAAGGAGACCGTATACACACGGGGTTTCCCCCAGCAAGAGGAACATCGGGAAATCATCCTGTCCAACCCCGCCTTTCACCGCACTTTTTCCTGCCGCTTGCCGGTGTGACGGTGGCTACGGCGCCCGGCACCCCCTGGCGACCGGATCCGCGTGTACACCCGGGACGGGCCCGGGCGGGGCCGTTAGGCTGCGGATCCGCCACCGCAGCCGTCGACGGAAGCGAGTTGAGCTGTGAACCTCCTCATCATCGGTCACCGCGGAGTCATGGGTGTGGAGCCCGAGAACACCCTGCGGTCCTTCGTCGCCGCCGAGCGGGCCGGTCTCGACGCCGTCGAACTCGATCTGCATCTGAGCAAGGACGGCGCGCTCGTCGTCATGCACGACGCCGAGGTGGACCGGACGACCGACGGCACCGGCGCGATCGCCGAGAAGACGCTCGCGCAGCTGCGCGCCCTGGACGCGGGGAAGGGGGAGCGGATCCCGGTCTTCGAGGAGGTGCTGGACGCCGTGTCGGTGCCGCTGCAGGCCGAGATCAAGGACGTGGCGGCGGCCCGGGCCCTGGCCGAGGTGATGCACGCGCGGAACCTGGCGGACCGGGTGGAGGTGTCCTCGTTCCACGACGCGGCGATCGCCGAGATCGCCCGTCTGGTACCGGGCGTACGGACCGCGCTCGTCGCCGGCCGCTACGGCCCCGAGGTCGTGGACCGCGCGGTCGAGGCCGGCGCCCGGACCGTCTGCCTGAACGTCCGCCGGCTCACCCTGGAGGTCGTGGAGTACGCGCGCAAGGCGGGCCTGGGGGTCATCGGCTGGGTGGTGAACACCCAGGACCACCTGCGTCTGGTCCGGGCCCTGGAGCTGGACGGCGCGACCACCGACTATCCGGGGATCGAACGCGCCGGCCGCTCCGCGGCCTGACGGCGGGCCCGGGCGCTCCGGCGGGTTCCCGCGTCCCGCGCCGGTGAGGGCCGTGGTCCGGGCGCCGGGGGCCGTCGTGCCGCTGCGCGCGGCCCGGCCGGGCGCCGGACGACGCGGGGCGTCGCCCGGCCGGCCGCGCGCCCGCGGTCACCGCCGCGGACGCACCGCGCCCGCAGGCCGCCCACCCGCCGGGCGCGTTCCGGTCCGGCGGGGCGATACGCCTAGGCCAGCTCCTTGACCAGCAGCTCGAACCGCAGGTCGGCGCGCTGCGGAACGCCGAAGCGCTCGTCGCCGTACGGGAACGGGGTCATCCGTCCCGTACGCCGGTAGCCGCGCCGCTCGTACCAGGCGATGAGCTCCTCGCGTACGGAGATCACGGTCATGTGCATCTCCTCGACGCCCCACGTCTCGCGGGCCTGCCGCTCCGCCTCCGCGAGGACCGTCTTGCCGAGGCCGCCGCCCTGGAGCCGCGGGCTGACCGCGAACATCCCGAAGTAGGCGTGGTCACCGCGGTGTTCGAGCTGGCAGCAGGCGACGATCCGGCCCTCCCGCTCGACCGTCAGCAGCCGGCTGCCGGGCGACTCGACGACCTCCAGCACGCCCTCGCGATCGGTCCGCCGTCCTTCCAGGATGTCCGCCTCGGTGGTCCACCCGGCCCGGCTGGACTCCCCGCGGTACGCCGACTCGATCAGCGCGACCAGTTCGTCCACGTCGGCGTCGGTGGCGTCGCGGAACGTCAGTCCGGCGGTGGAGGTGCTCATGGGGTGTCTCCGAACTCCTGGGGGTTCCTGGGCGCGGCTCGGCCGGAAAAGAGGGTAACCCTGCCGCTAGGCTCCGGGGGCATGGTGCATGTGCTCAGCGGCCGGATCCTGCTCCGCCCCACCGATCCCGAACGCTCCCGGGCCTTCTACGGCGAGCAGTTGGGCCTCGCCGTCTACCGCGAGTTCGGCACGGGGCCGGAGCGGGGCGTCGTCTACTTCCTCGGCGGCGGCTTCCTGGAGGTCTCGGGCCGAGCCGATCCCTCCGCCGGCCCGCCGTCCCCGCCCGTGCGGCTGTGGCTGCAGGTCGAGGACGTGGCCGCGGCGCACGAGGAACTGCGCGCGAAGGGCGTCGAGATCGTCCGGGAGCCGGTGCGGGAGCCGTGGGGGCTGGTGGAGATGTGGATCGCGGACCCGGACGGCACGCCGATCGTGCTGGTGGAGGTGCCCGCCGACCACCCGCTGCGGTACCGGCCGGGGATCTGAGGCCGCCGGGGGCGGGCCCGCGCCGCGCCGCCGGCGGCGACCGGGGCCGGGGGCGGGCCCGCAGGGTCCGCGGCGACCGCTGGTCCGGCGTCGACGACCGCCGCTCCCCCCGCCGCCGCTCGGTCCGTGACGCGCTCCGGGCGGGGGCCGCGGCCTCAGCCCAGCACGCCCGGGCGGCCCTCCAGCAGGGTCAGGAGCCGGCCGAGCAGGGCGGCGAGTTCCCCCTGGTCGGAGGCGTCCAGGCCGGACAGGACGGCGGTCTCGTAGGCGAGCTGTTCGGGCAGGACGCCGTCGACCAGGGCGCGGCCGGTGTCGGTGAGGCGGACGTGGGCGACGCGGCGGTCGCGGGTGTCGCCGCGGCGCTCCACCAGGCCGCGCTCGGTGAGCTGCTTGAGGCGCTTGGTGACGGCGGCGCCCGAGGAGAAGGTCTCGCGGGCCAGCTCTCCGGGGGTCAGTTCGTGTCCGGTGCGGCGCAGCGCGCCGAGCAGGTCGAACTCCGGGCGGCTGAGCCCGGCGCGGCGCAGCGGGGCGTCCTCGGCCTGCTGGAGGAGGGCCGCGCAGCGGTTGATGCGGCCGATGATCTCCATGGGGCCGGTGTCCAGGTCGGGGTGGACGGCCCGCCACTGCCGCACGACCTTGGCGACGGTGTCGCCGGGCGTCGCGTCCGCCGGGGTCCCTGCCCGTCCGTGGGGTGCCGTCATGGCTGTACGTCCTCCGTCTTCTGCGCTGTCGTGCCCGCGCGCGGGCGGTGTCCCTGGCGGCGTACCGTCGCGGCGAGCGTACGGTGTCCGGACTGCTCGGCGCGCACGACCCTCTCCTGGGGCAGGGCCCGCTGCCACCACTCCCCGGCCGCGGCGTCGGCGGTGGCCCGCAGGTCGACCAGGGCGGCGGCGAGGGCGCGGCGGGCGGACTCCAGGGCGCCGGGCGCCGGGTCCGGCCGGGCCAGCAGGCGGGCGGCGTGCTCCCGGGCGCGGTCGGCGGCGGCCAGCGCCCGCTCGACCCGGTCGGCCGCGCGCCGGTTGGTGACGGCGAGGGCGGCGGCGAAGCCGACCAGGGCGCCGACGAGGGTGTCCGCGATCCGCTCGGTGATCAGCCGCCCGGGCTCCTGGTATCCGGCGAACTCGGTGATGAGCAGCGCCATCGGGGTCACGCACACGCTGCCGAGCCAGTAGTTGCGGCTGATGAGGGCCTCGGCGCCGAAGTTGAAGGCGAGACAGCACAGCACGAGGGCGGCCGGTCCGAGGTGGGCGAGCGGGGTGACGGCGGCGAAGAGGAGGACGCCGACGAGGTTGCCGACGACGCGCTGGACGGCCCGGTTCCAGGTGAGGGTGATGTTGGCCTGGTAGAGGGAGGCGGCGGTGACCAGGGCCCAGTAGGGGCGTCCGATGCCGAGCGCGAGGGAGGCGTACCCGGCCAGGGCGCAGCCGAGGGCGGTGCGCGCGGCGATCGGGGTCAGCGGGCCGAGCCGCTGCCACAGCGGCTGCCGTCCGGTGGCGCGTTCGGCGTCCATGCCGAGGAGTTCGTCGGCGGCCCGCGGGTCGTCGTCGGCCCGCAGGTCGTCGGCCTCGGGGACCGGGCCGGTGCCGCGCAGGGCGCGCGCCCAGGCGCGCAGCCGCTCCGGATCGGTGTCCGCGGGGGCGGCGAGGGCGACCTCGGCGCGGACGACGAGGCGTTCCAGGGCGCGCCGGGTCGCGGCGCGCCCCCGGGCCGGCGGCACCGACAGCAGCGCCTGCCAGGCGGCGTGCACGGCGGCGTAGGCGGCGGCGCGGGCTGCCCGGGCACGGCCGTCGTCCCCGGTTCGGTGGGCCTCGGCGCAGGCGGCGGTGGCGTTCAGGGCGTGGGCGGTGGCGCGGCGCTCCGGGCCGTGGGGGCGGACCAGTCCGGGCGCCATGCCGACGAGCCAGGCCCATGCGCCCGCCGCGGCGCCCAGCGCGAGGTGACCGGGGACCTGGGCGAGGGTCTGCGGTGCGAACAGGGTGGCGGAGCTGATGAAGGTGAGGACCACGTTGCCCGGCGGTCCGATGCGGGTGGCGTCGCACAGCGCCTTCTGCGCGGCGGCCAGCAGGGCGCCGACGGTGACGAGGACGACGGCGTCGCGGGTCAGCGACGCCGCGACCAGTGCGACGGCGACGCCGCCGAGCATGCCGAGCACGACCCAGGCGAGGGCGCGGGCCCGGGCGGCGTAGGGGCGGTTGTGGGCGTAGAGGGCGCACAGGGACCCGGCCATCGTGTACATGGCCAGGTCGAGGCGGCCGAGCGCCAGCAGGGTCAGGTTGGGCGGGGCGACCGCGGCGACCGAGCTCAGGGCGGGTTTGAACCAGATGTCGGAGGGGCGGCCCGGACGCAGCACGCCGGCGAGCGGGAGGCGTCGGACGAGCGGGGTGTCCGGGGTGGGGGTCGCACTGCTCATGAGCATTACCTTAGCAAGTGTTTTACATGTGAAAGAAATGTCGCGTCCGGCGGCCCGGACGGGTACCCCGGTGCACGCGCTCCGCCGAACGCTCCCCGCGCACCCCCTTGCGCTCGCGTGTCCCCCGCACGGTCCGGGCATCCCTTGACCGAACGCCGAGCGGGGAGGCGCGGATGCACGGACCGGCTTCGTCGGGCTGGCTGCTGGTGGCGCTGTGCGCGGCGGCCGGCGCCTACTGCCTGCTGCGGATGCGCGGCAGCGCCGGGGAGGAGCGCCACGCCGCGGGCGGCGAGGCGCTGATGGGCTTCGGCATGGCCGCGATGGCGGTGCCCGGCACGGTGTTCACCCCGCCGTCGTGGGCCTGGCCCGGCTACGCCGTCGTGTTCGGCGCGGCCGGGCTGCACGCCGTGTGGGCGGCGCGGACCCGCCCGCACCACCTGCACCACCTGGCGGGCGCCGCGGCCATGGTCTACATGGCGGTGGTGATGGCGTCCTCCCCCGCGGGGGCGCACCGCCACGGCGGCTCGGGGATCCCCCTGGTCACCGGGACGCTGCTGCTCTACTTCGCCGGGTACGTGCTGCTGACCGGCGTGCGGCTGGTGCCGGCCGCCGCCGTGCCGGGCGGCGGTACGGCGGCGGCCGGATGGGCGGACCGGCCGGAGCTGGCCCGGGCGTGCCGGCTGTCCATGGGGATCGCCATGGTCACCATGCTGCTGACCCTCTGAGACGGCGAAAGCGCCGCGCACCGCCGCGTCCGCGGCGCCCCGGCCCGGCCGGCGCCGTACGCCGGTCCGCCGAATTCCGTACCGGGGCGGCGGGCACCGGGGTAGACGGGTGGTGGCCCCAGTCCCTCTCAGTCGGTGAGGATCGCACCATGCACACCCAGCCCGTCGAGTCACCGCCCCGCGCGCCCCGGCGGCGCGCCGCCGTCCGTTCCGCCTGGGCCCTGGCGCTGGGCTCGGGCCTGCTGCTCGTCCTGGTCGCGGCCGAGTGGCGTCCGCTGCTCGCCCTGGACGGCGGCATCTCCCGCACCACCCACCGCTGGGCGGTCGGCGAACGCGGCGTCACCCAGGCGTGCCGCATCCTGACGGACTGGGTCTGGGACCCGTGGACGATGCGCCTGCTGTGCGCCGGCGTCGTGCTGTGGCTGGCCCGGCGGCCCGCGGCCCGCTGGACGGCCGGGTGGCTGGCGGTGACGTGCGCGCTCGGCACCCTGCTGCAGCAGGGCCTCAAGGCGGCCGTCGACCGCCCCCGCCCGGTCTGGCCCGACCCCGTGGACACCGCGCACTACGCGGCCTTCCCCTCGGGCCACGCCATGACCGCCGCGGTCGTGTGCGGCCTGCTGCTGTGGCTGCTGCACCACTACGGCGCCGGTCGCGCCGTGTTCCGCGCGGCGCTGGCCGTGGCCGCGGTCTCGGTGGCCGGGGTCGGGCTGACCCGGGTGTGGCTCGGCGTGCACTGGCCCTCGGACGTCGTCGGTGGCTGGCTGCTGGGCGCGCTGGTGGTGACGCTGGCGGTACTGGTCCACCGGCGCCGGCGGGCGTGAGCACGGCGGCGATCCGCCCCCGGGGCGGCGCACGGCCCCGTAGGATCCCCCCATGCCCGCCGTTCTGTTCGACTTCTCCGGCACCCTCTTCCGCGTCGAGTCCGCCGAGTCCTGGCTGCGCGCGGCGCTGGCCGGGACCGGTACGACGCTCGACGAGCCGGAACTGGTCCGGACCGCGCGGGCCCTGGAGGCGGCGGGCGCGCTGCCCGGCGGCGCGGCTCCCGCCCGGATCCCGGACCACCTCGCCGCCGTCTGGGAGGACCGGGACCGCAGCCGTGAACTGCACCGGGCCGCGTACACCGGCCTGTCCCGCCAGGTGCCGCTGCCCTCGCCGCGGCTGCACGACGCGCTGTACGACCGGCACATGACGCCGGCCGCGTGGACCCCCTACCCCGACGCCGCCGAGGTGCTGCGCACGCTGCGCGGGCGCGGGGTCGCCGTCGGGATCGTCAGCAACATCGGCTGGGACCTGCGCCCGGTCTTCCGCGAGCACGGCCTGGACCGGTACGTCGACACGTACGTCCTGTCGTACGAACACGGCGTCCAGAAGCCGGACCCGCGGCTGTTCGCGACCGCCTGCGCGGCCCTCGGCGCCGAGCCGCGCGACACGCTGATGGTGGGTGACAGCCGGCGGGCCGACGGGGGCGCCGCGGCGCTGGGCTGCGGGGTGCACTTCGTCGACCACCTGCCCGTGGCCGAGCGGCCGGACGGGCTGCGGCCGGTGCTGGACCTGGTGGGCTGAGCCCGCGGCCGCCGGTCGGCCCCGGTGTCCCGTGCGGGATCCGCCGGGCGCGCCCCCGCCCGTACGCCCCCCGGCCCGGATCGGCCGCCCGCTCCGGGGGCGCGGTGGCCGCCACCCGGCCGAAGAGCCCGGATCCGTCGACGGGGGCACGGGGGCGGCCGCGGCGGGAAGCGGTTCGCGGACACCGCTGACGGGCATGACCGTCCGCCCTGGACGATCCCCCGCGTCGCCCAGGGCGGACGGCAGTTCCGAGTCGGACCCGGAGGGCCCGTGGAGCGCTGAGTATAGTTGGCTGGCAGCCAGTCAACGCAGGAGTTACAGCATGTCCCCTCGTAGCGCCTCGGTCAATGAAGAGTTGCGGAGGCGTTCGAAGGAGCGGCTCCTGCAGGCCGCGGTCGAGCTGGTCCGCGAGCGCGGCTACGAGGCGACGACGCTCGGCGACATCGCCGACCGGGCGGGCTCCGCGCGCGGCCTGGTGTCGTACTACTTCCCCGGCAAGCGCCAGCTCCTGCAGTCCGCCGTGCACCGTCTGATGCACCGCACCCTGGAGGAGGCCCTGGAACGCGAGCCGCGCACCGGGGACGGCCCGGAGCGGCTGGCGCGGGCCATCGACGCCATCCTGGGACTCGCACGGGACGAGCCGGTGCTGATGCGCCAGCACATGGCCGGGCTGCTGCAGGAGCAGGGCTTCCTGCAGTGCCCGGAGCAGCGCCGCCTGGCCGAGCTGCTGCGGGACACGGTCGCCCGGCACGGCTCCCGCGACGTCGACCACGACTACCCGATGCTGCGCGCCCTGCTGATGGGCGCCGTCTACGCCGCGCTGGTGCCCGGGGTGCCGATGCCCGTGCCGGCGCTGCGCGCCGAGCTGTTCAAGCGCTACCGGCTCGACTGGGAGATGGGCGTCCCGCCGGACGCCGAGGCGCCCGGCGGGACCTGCGACACGGATCTGTCGCGCTTCTTCGCGACGGGGGCGGCGGCCGAGTGTCCGCCGGACCGTCAGTCGAAGTAGTCCGGCTGCGTCTGCACGTTGAGCTCGCTCAGCCGGACCCGCTCGGCCGGGGCCGTGCGCCGGTCGTCGATCTTCAGGACGTCGAGGCCCTTGGCCATGTCGTTGGAGTAGACGTAGCCGTTGTAGTAGTACGCCGACCAGGAACCGGCGACGGTGATCCGGTCGGTGCTCAGCGGGCCGCGCTCGAAGTAGGCGATCTCCTTCGGGTGCTCGGAGTCGGTGAACTCCCAGACGGAGACGCCGCCCTGGTACCAGGACTGGACCATCAGGTCGCGGCCCTTGACCGGGATCAGCGACCCGTTGTGGGCCACGCAGTTCTCGGTGGCCGCCTGGTGGCGCGGGATCTTGTAGTAGCTGCGGAAGACCAGCTTGCGCGCGTCGCCCTTGCCGACGATGTCGTAGATGCCGTCGGCGCCGCGGTTCGGGCCGACCGCCGCGTCGCAGGTGGCCGCTCCGCCGCCGCCCAGCTCGTCGGTGAAGACGACCTTGTCCGCCTTCTGGTTGAAGGTCGCCGAGTGCCAGAACGCGAAGTTCACGTTGTCCTGCACCTGGTCGATGACCTTCGGGCGCTCCGGGTCCTTGATGGAGAACAGGATGCCGTCACCCATGCAGGCGCCCGCGGCCAGGTCCTTCGAGGGCAGGACCGTGATGTCGTGGCAGCCGGTGGTCTTGGAGACACCGGGGTTGACGGGCGCGCCCGGGTTGCCGCCGCCGTCCGGTCCCTCACCGGGGAACAGCACCGGGAAGTCGATGACCGCGGCCTTCTCGGGGGCGTTGCGCGGCACCTTGATGATGGAGATGCCGTCGTGGGGAGGCTGGCAGTCGGGGTAGGCGGCGCTCGGCGCGTACGAGGAGACGTAGACGTAGACGTTGCGGCGTTCGGGCACCAGGGTGTGGGTGTGCGAGCCGCAGGCGGTCTCGACGGCGGCGACGTACCTGGGGTTCCTCTTGTCGCTGATGTCGAAGACCTTCATGCCCTCCCACGAGGACTTCTCGGTCGCCGGCTGGGTGGTGCTGTTGCAACTGCTGTCGCTGCGCGAGGAGTCGGTGGACAGGAACAGCAGGTTCCCGGAGACGGAGATGTCGTTCTGCGAGCCGGGGCACAGCACCTGGGCGACCGTCTTCGGCGCCTTCGGGTTGGCGATGTCGAAGATGCGGAAGCCGTCGTAGTTGCCCGCGAAGGCGTACTTCCCCTGGAAGGCCAGGTCCGTGTTGGTGCCGGGCAGCGCGTCCTTGGGGATGTTGGCGAGGTGCTCGATGTTGGCGGAGTGGACGATCTCGTCCTGTCCCGGTATCCCGCCCTCGGCGACGGCCTCCCGCACCTGGGCCCGCGTCTTCGGGGACACCTCCTTCGACGTGGCCGGGGCGTCCCCGGGGTCGGGGGTGGCGACCGCCGGTCCGGCCGTCAGCAGTGCGGCCAGCAGCCCGGCCACGGCCGCGCCGGCTCCCAGGCGTCTGCGCCGTGTGCGGGGATCGTTCAACAGGATCACTGCTTCCTCCCTGGTTCCGTTCGCTCGGGAACGGTGTAGGCACCCACGAAGTATGGTCTTGGACATGCACATACCAACAGGAGGCAACACAGCTGCAATCAAGTTTTTCGATGATTGATTCCGGCACCCGAACGGACAGAAACAGTCACGGCACTCACGAGGTGCCCTCCCGATCCGCCTGCCACAGGAGGCTTCCGTGCTCTTCCGCCGCACGTCCCGCGCCCGCTTCGCCGCGGCCTCACTGGCCGTCCTGGCCGTGCTGGGGCTCGGGGCCTGCGACTCCGGGCCGGACCCCGACACGGCCGGGAAGAGCGGGCCCTCGGTGCTCGTGCCGGGCCGTCCCGGCGAGGCGAACCGCACCCTGTCGGCCGATGACGCCGAACGGCGGCGCGCCGACGACGACTCCCCCAACTCGGCGGACGTCGCCTACGCGCGGATGATGATCGAGCATCACTCCCAGGCCCTGGAGATGACGGAACTGGCCCTGGAGCACGCCGGGTCGACCGGGGTCAAGCGGCTCGCCGAGCGCATCGCCGCCGCACAGGGGCCCGAGATCAAGGCCATGAGGAGCTGGCTGAAGACGTACGGCGAGAAGGAGTCCGGCGGCGGGCACACGCACGCCGCGATGCCCGGGATGGCGACCGAGGCCCAGCTGAAGAAGCTGCGCGCCGCGCGCGGGAAGGCGTTCGACCAGCTCTTCCTGACGCTGATGATCACGCACCACGAGGGCGCCGTCACGATGGCCACGGACGTCAAGGCGCAGGGCAACAACGTGCGGATCGAGGAGATGGCCGACGACGTGGTCGCCCAGCAGACGAGCGAGATCACCCGCATGCGCGGCCTGCTGTGACGGCGCGGCCTCAGCGCCGTGCGTGACGGGGCGCCAGCAGGCCCGCGTCACGCGCCCGGCCGATCAGCCTGAACGCCCCGCGGCGGCTGCGCCCGGTCGCGCACATCACCGCGAGCACGGGGTCGGCGCCCCGCTGCTGGGCCGCGCGGTACTCCTGCGCGACGAGCCACCGCTCCTGGCCGCCGCGCGGCCGCGCGGCGGGCCGGGCATGCCGCGAGGCGGCGGGCGGGCCGGCCCCGCACGCCTCGGCCAGCGGCCCCTCGATCCACTCGGCGAGCACCGCCAGGTCGTCGAGGCAGAGCGCCGGCCGCGCCCGGACGTCCTCGACGGTCAGGCACCCGGCGGACACCACGGCGAGCGCGTCGACCCGGGCGCCGTCGGCGAACGCCAGCCGCACGTCGAACCACGTCGTGGTGGCGCCGCCCTCCCGCACTGTCCACGCGGGCCGCACGGACACCTCGCCGTCCGCCGGGCAGCGATCGGAAAGATCGAGAAAGGATGCTTCCAGCACACGCGGAACGTATCCGCATGATCACATTCCATACGAACGACACACGCGTTCCCCGGCGCGCACAGCACCCTGTCAGCGGAGCGGCCCTGCCGACGGAGCCGGAGCGGTGCGATCCTGGAAGCACCAGCGGTCTCCTGCGGACCGCCCGGGCACCTCCGGGCGGTCCGCGGGCGCTCCCCGGAAGGAGTTCCGCCGTGCTGCGTGTCGCCGTCGTCGGCTCCGGGCCCAGCGGGTGCTACACCGCCCAGAGCCTGGTCCAGCGGGAACCCGAGGCGTACGTCGACGTCCTGGACCGGCTGCCGTGCCCGTACGGCCTGGTCCGGTACGGCGTGGCGCCGGACCACGAGAAGATCAAGTCCTTGCAGGACAGCCTGCGCGCGGTCCTGGAGCACGAGCGGGTGCGGTTCCTCGGCGGTGTGCCGATCGGTTCCCGGGGGGTGCCGCCGGCCCGGCTGCGGGAGCTGTACCACGCGGTGGTGTACTGCGTGGGCGCCGCCACCGACCGGCATCTGGGCATCCCCGGCGAGGACCTGCCGGGCAGCTGGTCGGCGACCGAGTTCGTGTCCTGGTACAGCGCGCATCCGGACGCCGCCGACGACGGTTTCGTCCGGGACGCGCGGCAGGCGGTGGTCGTCGGCGTGGGCAACGTCGCCGTGGACGTCACCCGGATGCTGGCGCGCGGCCCGGCCGAGCTGAGCCGCACCGACATACCCCAGGCGGCGCTCACCGCGCTCGCCGCCAGCCGGGTGGCCGACATCCACATGGTCGGCCGGCGCGGCCCCTCCCAGGCCCGCTTCACCACCAAGGAGCTGCGGGAGCTGGGCACGCTGCCGGACACGGACGTGGTGGTGGACCCGGCGGAGCTGGCCCTGGACCCGGACTGCGCCGACCCCGCGGCGCTGCCCGGCACCCAGCGCCGCAACGTCGAGGTGCTGCGCGGCTGGGCCGGGGCGCCCGCGTCCGGCGCCGCCCGCCGGATCCGGCTGCGCTTCTTCCTGCGCCCCGTCGAGCTGCTGGCCGACGGGGGCCGCGTCGGCGCCGTGCGTTTCGAGCGGACGGCACCGGACGGGCGCGGCGGGGTGACGGGCACCGGGCGGTACGAGGAGATCGAGGCCCAGCTGGTGCTGCGGTCGGTGGGCTATCGCGGGGTGCCGCTGGAGGGGCTGCCGTTCGACGCGGACCGCGGCACCGTGCCGCACCTGGCCGGGCGGGTGCTGCGCGCGGGGGTCGTGGCGCCTGGCGAGTACGTGGCCGGCTGGATCAAGCGCGGTCCGACGGGGGTCATCGGCACCAACCGGCCGTGCGCCAAGGAGACGGTGCTGTCGCTGCTGGAGGACGCCCCCGTGCTGGTGCGCGGGGACGTGCCCGGGGACCCGCTCGCTGCGCTGCGGGCCGAGGGGATCGAACCGGTGGAGTGGGCCGGGTGGCGGGCGATCGAGCGGGCCGAGGCGGAACTCGGCGCCTCGCTCGGGCGGGGCGTGGTGAAGCTGCCGGACTGGGACTCCCTGCTGGCGGCGGCGCGGGCGGCCGCCCCGTAGCGGGACCGGCGGGCGTCCGGCGGACCGGACACACAGCGGCAACGACCCGGAAATCAACAAACTGTTTAAACCGCTTACGGTCTCGTGCTGTCCGGATCTCCCCGCCCGCCCCCGCTCTGGAGCGCCCATGGCAACGACCGCACCCGTGCCTCCCGTCGCCCATCCCGTCGACGAGGTCCCGCCCGTACGGCAGCTCGCCGCCTTCGGTCTGCAGCACGTGCTCGCGATGTACGCGGGCGCGGTGGCCGTTCCGCTGATCGTGGGCGGGGCGATGAAGCTGTCCGCCGCGGACCTGGCGTACCTCATCACCGCCGACCTGCTGGTGTGCGGCATCGCCACGCTCGTCCAGTGCGTGGGCTTCTGGCGCTTCGGCGTGCGGCTGCCGGTCATGCAGGGGTGCACGTTCGCGGCCGTGTCGCCGATGGTGCTGATCGGGACGACGGGCGGCGGACTGCCCGCGATCTACGGCTCGGTGATCGTCGCCGGGCTCGCGATCGTGCTGCTGGCGCCGGTCTTCGGCAGGCTGCTGCGCTTCTTCCCGCCGCTGGTCACGGGCACGGTGATCCTGATCATCGGCGTCTCGCTGCTGCCGGTGGCGGGCGACTGGGTCGCGGGCGGAGCCGGCGCGGCGGACTTCGGCGAGCCGGGGAACCTGGCGCTCGCGGCCTTCGTCCTGGTCGTGGTGGTGGGCGTGCAGCGGTTCGCGCCGGTGTTCCTGAGCCGGATCGCGGTGCTGATCGGCATCGCCGCCGGGCTGGCGGTCGCGGTGCCGTTCGGGTTCACGGACTTCGGCGGGGTCGCGGACGCCGGCTGGGTCGGGATCAGCACGCCGTTCCACTTCGGCGCACCCGTGTTCGAGGCGTCGGCGGTCGTCTCGATGCTGGTGGTGGCCCTGGTGTCCATGACCGAGACGACCGGCGACTTCATCGCGGTCGGCGAGCTGACGGGGCGGAAGGCCGAGCCGCGGTCGCTGGCGGACGGCCTGCGCGCCGACGGCCTGTCGACCGTTCTCGGCGGCGTCTTCAACACCTTCCCGTACACCGCGTACGCGCAGAACGTCGGCCTGGTCGGCATGACCCGGGTGCGCAGCCGCTGGGTGGTCGCCGCCGCGGGCGGCATCCTCGTCCTGCTCGGGCTGCTGCCCAAGCTGGGCGCGGTGGTCGCGGCGATCCCGGCGCCGGTGCTGGGCGGGGCGGGCCTGGTGATGTTCGGGACGGTGGCCGCGAGCGGGCTGCGCACCCTGGCCCGGGTCGACTTCCGGGGCAACCACAACCTGACGGTGGTGGCCGTCTCGGTCGCGGTGGGCGTGCTGCCGGTCGGGGTGCCGACGGTCTACGAGAAGTTCCCGGACTGGTTCCAGACGGTGATGAACAGCGGCATCAGCGCGGGCTGCGTGACGGCGATCGTGCTGAACCTGCTCTTCAACCACCTGCCGGCGAGGGCCGGTTCAGCCGGTGCCGAGCCGGGCGGCCTGACGGGCGGCGGAGACGAGCACGCTGTCCAGAAGCCCCGGGAAGAGGTCGTCTAGGTCGTCCCGGCGCAGGCCGTTCATCTTGGCCGTGCCCCGGTAGACCTGCCGGATCACCCCGGCCTCGCGCAGCACCCGGAAGTGGTGCGTGGTGGTGGACTTGGTGACCGGCAGAGCGAAGTGCGAGCAGGAGAGCTCGTCGCCGTCGGCGGCGAGCTCGCGCACGATCCGCAGCCGCATCGGATCGGCGAGCGCGTGCAGCACGGCCTCCAGCCGGATCTCCTCGCGCGCCGGGTGCGGCAGGTCACGGCTGCTGATCGCGGAGGTGGCGGGGGTCACGGTGGCTCCAGTTCGTCCGGGGGCACTCCATCGTACGAGAGGTATCGTAGTTTGACATCTCCCGTACTACGAGGATTACCGTACGAGGAGTTTCCCGGCCCGCGACGAACGGAGCACCGCCGTGACCGCCCTCTTCGAGCCCCTCACCCTGCGTGAGCTGACCATTCCGAACCGGGTGTGGATGCCCCCGATGTGCCAGTACTCCGCCGACCCGGAAGGTCCCACGACCGGCGTCCCCGGCGACTGGCACCTCACGCACTACGGGGCCCGCGCGGCCGGCGGCACCGGCCTGATCATCGTCGAGGCCACCGGGGTCTCGCCGGAGGGCCGGATCTCCCCCTACGACCTCGGCATCTGGAACGACGCCCAGGTCGAGGCGTTCCGCCGGATCACGCGCTTCCTCGTGAGCCAGGGCACGGTGCCGGCGATCCAGCTGGCGCACGCCGGACGCAAGGCGTCGACCGACCGGACCTGGACGGGCGGCGCGCCGCTCGGCCCGGACGCGCTGGGCTGGCAGCCGCTGGCGCCCAGCGCGCTCGCGTTCGACGAGCGCCACCCGGTGCCCGCCGAGCTGACGGCCGGCCAGATCCAGGAGATCGTCGGTCAGTTCGCGGACGCGGCCCGCCGGGCCCTCGCCGCCGGCTTCGAGGTCGCCGAGATCCACGGCGCCCACGGCTACCTGATCAACAACTTCCTCTCCCCGCACTCCAACCACCGCACCGACGCCTACGGCGGCTCCTACGAGAACCGCACCCGCTTCGCCCTCGAAGTCGTCGACGCGGTGCGGGAGGTGTGGCCGGACGACAAGCCGCTGTTCTTCCGGATCTCGGCGACCGACTGGCTGGACGAGGGCGGCTGGACGCCCGACGACACCGTCCGCTTCGCCCGCGACCTCCAGGCGCACGGCGTCGACCTCCTCGACGTCTCCACCGGCGGCAACGTCTCCGGTGTCCGCATCCCCACCGGCCCGGGCTACCAGGTGCCCTTCGCCGCGCGGGTGAAGGCCGGGACCACGCTGCCGGTCGCCGCCGTCGGCCTGATCACCGAGGCCGAGCAGGCCGAGAAGATCCTGGTCAACGGGGAGGCCGACGCGGTGCTCCTCGGGCGCGAGCTGCTGCGCAACCCCTCGTGGGCGCGGCACGTGGCGCGCGAGCTGGGCGGCGAGGTGCACGTGCCGGACCAGTACCACCGGTCCGTCTGACCCCGGGCGCCCCCTCCGGCCGTGCGCCGGAGGGGGCGCGCGGGCCGTCAACCGGTCGTGCAGGCCGTTCCGTTGAGCGTGAAGGCGCGCGGCGCCGTGCTGTCGCCGGTGTGGCTCGCCTGGTAGCCGACGGTGACGCTCGCGTTCGGGGCGAGCGTGCCGTTGTAGGCGGCGTTCGTGGCCGTCACCGCGCCGGAGGCCGGGGTGTAGGTGGCGCCCCAGCCGCCGGTGACAATCTGCCCGGCGGGGAGGGTGAAGCCGAGTTTCCAGCCGTTCACCGTGGCCGTGCCGGTGTTGGTGATCGTCACGGAGGCGGTCAGGCCCGTGCTCCAGGCGTTGGTCGCCACGGTCACCCTGCAGGCGCCGGCCGGCGGCTGGGGCGCGGGGCCCGGGGCGTCCAGGCCGAAGAAGGCGAGCACGCGGGCGCCCATGCCGGGGGCGTAGAGGTTGTGGCCGACGCCCTGGAGGCTGATCGCCTCGACGGGGGCGCGGTCACCGGTGCCGCCGTAGCGGGTGCGGGTCCAGCCGGGCTGCGGGGTGTCGGTGGCGGCCGGGACCTGGCCGACGCCGTGGACGTTCGTCCACTGCTCGATCTCCTCCCCGAAGTTGGGGTAGCGCAGCACGTCGTCCTGGGTGCCGTGCCACAGCTGCATCCGGGGCCGGGGGCCGCTGTAGCCCGGGTAGGAGCCCCGGACCAGGTCGCCCCACTGCTGCGGGGTGCGCGTCACGGTGCCGCCGGCGCAGGCGCTGTTCCATTCCGAGCCGTCGGTCGTGGCGAAGCAGCCGAACGGGACGCCCGCGAAGGCGGCCCCGGCGGCGAACACGTCCGGGTAGTTGCCCAGCAGCACGTTGGTCATCATCGCGCCGGAGGAGATGCCGGTGGCGAAGATCCTGCCGGTGTCCGCGCCGTGGGCGCGCACGACCCAGTCGACCATCGACCTGATGCCGACCGGGTCGCTGCCGCCGCCCCGGCGCAGCGCCTGGGGCGAGGAGACGTCGAAGCACTTGCCGGCCCGGGTGGCCGAGGGGTAGACGACGATGAAGCCGTAGCGGTCGGCCAGGGAGGCGTACTCGGTGCCAGAGTACATCGCCGGGCCGGAGCCCGTGCAGTAGTGCACGGCCACCAGGACCGCCGGGTTCTCGGTGACGCTGTCCGGCACGTACAGGTGCATCCGCAGGTTGCTGGGGTTGGCGCCGAAGTCCGTGACCTCGGTGAGCGCCGCGGCGGGCGCCTGGGCGCGGGCGGCGGCCGGGGGCGCGGCCAGGGCCGCCGCGGCGAGCAGCGGGGCCAGTGCCGCGAGGAGCGCCGCGAGCAGGGGGCGCAGCGGTCCGCGGGCGGGGGTGTGGGGGGTGGGGTGCACGTCCTGTCCCTTTCTGGTCGCGGCTCCGGGACGTGGTGCGGCGACCGGGCGACGGAAGGGAAACGCCCGGGCGAGCATCGTGACATGGACACGGCCGTCATGGAAGCGCTCCCACCCCGCGAACCCGGTCGGCCGCGCCGACCGGGGGCGATCGGGGACCCGTTGCGCGAGGCGTTGACTAGAAAGCGCTTGCCCTCTACCGTCCGTTCAGCAGCGTGACCCGTCGGGGCCGTCGAACGCTTGGCGCCGACGCCCGTTGGACCCTTCTCACCCCGAAGAAGTGCACTCTTCGGATCCGAGAGGGCTCCATCCCGGTCACCCTGCTCCGCGCGGCAAGCACCATGGCGTACGAAGTTCACGTACATGACCCGTAGGCGATCCCGGAGGGACCCACCCGCATGCGCGCCCACCCCCCACGTACACACGCGCGAAGCTCCCCGCCGGACGCCTTCGGAACGCCTTCCGCCCGACGAGGGCCGCGGCCGCCGCGCACCGCGGCGGCGCCGTCGGCGGACACGCCGGCCCGCGCGGCGGGGATCCCGGCGGAGCCGTGACCGGGATCCCCGCGGGCCGGCGCTCCCGCCGGCCCGCCCCACGGCCACCCGGCCGGCCCGCCCCCTCCGCCGTCGCCCCGGTGACGCGGGACGCGGGCGCCGGAAAGCCACGACACCCCCGACAGCTCGACAAGGACAGAAGGAATCGGGACATGACTTCTGCGACTCCCCCGCGCGCCCGCAGGCGCGCGCTGACCGGAGCACTGGCCACCCTCGGCCTCTCCGTTGGCATGATCATGACCACAAACGCCTCCCCGGCGAGCGCCGCCACCTGGCCGACCGCGAAGGGCAGCCAGGCGGTCTCCTCCACCATCTCCCTGTCCGGCACCAAGGACTACGGGATGACCCGTCTCTACGGCACCGGCGACCTGGGCAGCGGCGGCCAGGACGAGGACCAGGGCCCCATCCTGAAGCTGGCGGCCGGCACCGTCCTGAAGAACGTCATCATCGGCTCCCCCGCCGCGGACGGCATCCACTGCGAGGGCAGCTGCACGCTGCAGAACGTCTGGTGGGAGGACGTCGGCGAGGACGCGGCGACCTTCAAGGGCTCCTCGTCGTCCAACGTCTACACCGTCTCCGGCGGCGGCGCGAAGGAGGCCAGCGACAAGGTGTTCCAGTTCAACGGCGCCGGCACGCTCAACGTGTCGAACTTCGCGGTGCAGAACTTCGGCACCTTCGTCCGCTCGTGCGGCAACTGCTCCACGCAGTACAAGCGGACGATCAACCTCAACACGATCGAGGCGACGTACAAGGGCAGCCGGCTCGTCGGCATCAACACCAACTACGGCGACAGCGCGACCCTGCGGGCCGTCACCATCGTCGGGGACAGCGGCAGGAAGATCGTCCCCTGCCAGAAGTACATCGGCAACGACGACGGCGACGAGCCGACGACGAACGGCAGCGGTCCCGACGGCACCTACTGCAAGTACGCCTCCTCCGACATCACCTACAAGTGATCCCCCCGGGGACCCGCGAGTGATCCCCCCACGGTGAAGGCGGCCGTACCGAGCGTCCCCGCACGGCGCTCCGTACGGCCGCCGGACGGCCCCGCGGACCGCGCCGCCCGGTGACCGGGTGCCGGCACCGCTGTGACCTGCCCCGACGCTCCGTCCGGAGGTGACTGTCAGTGCCGGGGTGCAGACTGGCCGGTGTCCGGGACGAAGACGTCGACGAGGACGTCGCGGAGGTGATCGGCATGACCGAGGTACTGCTCGCCGTGGGCACGCGCAAAGGCCTCTTCATCGGGCGCCGGCGGGACGGCGCCTGGACGTTCGACGAGAGTCCCTGCTTCACCGCGCAGGCCGTGTACTCGGTCGCCGTCGACACCCGCGGCGACACCCCGCGGCTGCTGGCCGGCGGCGACAGCTCGCACTGGGGCCCGTCGGTGTTCCACTCCGACGACCTGGGGCGGACCTGGACCGAACCGCCCCGGCCGGCCGTCAGGTTCCCCGAGGACACGGGGGCGTCGCTGGAGCGGGTGTGGCAGCTGCACCCGGCCGCCGCGGAGCCGGACGTGGTCTACGCGGGCACGGAACCGGCCGCGCTGTACCGCTCCGAGGACCGCGGGGAGAGCTTCGCGCTCGTCCGCCCCCTGTGGGAGCACCCCACGCGGTCCCGGTGGATGCCGGGCGGCGGCGGGGAGGGCCTGCACACCGTGCTCACCGACCGGCGCGACCCGAAGGCCGTGACGGTCGCCGTCTCGACCGCGGGCGTGTTCCGCACCACCGACGGCGGCGCGAGCTGGGCGCCCTCCAACTCCGGCGTCTCGGCGGTGTTCCTGCCGGATCCGCACCCGGAGTTCGGCCAGTGCGTGCACAAGGTCGTCCGGGACGCGGCCGACCCCGACCGGCTGTACCTGCAGAACCACTGGGGGGTGTACCGCAGCGACGACGCGGGCGCGCACTGGACCGACATCGGCGAGGGCCTGCCGTCCACGTTCGGCTTCGCGGCGGCGGCCCATCCGCACCGCGGCGGCACCGCGTACGTGTTCCCGATCAACGCCGACTCGGACCGGGTGCCGGCCGGCCGGCGGTGCCGGGTCTACCGGACGGCGGACGCGGGCGGCAGCTGGGAGCCGCTGTCGGCGGGCCTGCCCCGGGAGGACCACTACGGCACGGTGCTGCGCGACGCCCTGTGCACCGACGACGCGGACCCGGCCGGCGTGTACTTCGGCAACCGCAACGGCGAGGTGTTCGCGTCGGCCGACGACGGCGACAGCTGGCACCTGCTCGTGTCGCACCTGCCGGACGTGCTGTGCGTGCGGGCCGCGGTCGTCGCATGAGCCGCCCGGCACGTCCCCGGACGGGCCGGCCGGCCGCTCGCCGGGCGCATCGCCGGGCGGGTGCGCGGACCGGCCCCGGCCACCGGTCGATCACCGCCGCCCGGACGGCAGTAGGGTGACGCCCGTGGCACCACGACCGTTGCATGAGATCGTCGAAGCGGGCTGGGCGAAGGCCCTGGAACCGGTGGCCGGGCGGATCGCCGCGATGGGGGACTTCCTGCGCGCGGAGATCGCCGCGGGACGCACCTACCTCCCGGCCGGCCCGAACGTCCTGCGGGCCTTCCAGCAGCCCTTCGACGACGTCCGCGTCCTGATCGTCGGACAGGACCCCTACCCGACCCCGGGGCACGCGGTGGGATTGTCGTTCTCGGTCGCGCCCGACGTGCGTCCGCTGCCCGGCAGCCTCGTCAACATCTTCCGGGAGCTGACCGCCGACCTGGGCGTGCCCCAGCCGTCCAACGGTGATCTGACGCCGTGGACCGAGCAGGGCGTGCTGCTGCTCAACCGGGCGCTCACCACGGCCCCGCGCAGCCCCGGCGCCCACCGCGGCAAGGGCTGGGAGGAGGTCACCGAGCAGGCCATCCGCGCCCTGGCCGCGCGCGGCAAGCCGCTGGTGTCCATCCTGTGGGGCCGCGACGCCCGCAATCTGCGTCCGCTGCTCGGCGACCTGCCCGCCGTGGAGTCCGCCCACCCCTCCCCCATGTCCGCCGACCGCGGTTTCTTCGGCTCCCGCCCGTTCAGCCGCGCCAACGACCTGCTGGTCCGGCAGGGCGGCCGGCCCGTGGACTGGCGCCTGCCGTGACCGGGGCGGGGGCCGGGGACGGCTCCGGCTACCTCGCCGTGGACTCGGGCGGCTCCGGTCTGCGGGTCGTCGCCGGGACCCTCGGGCGGGGCCCCCTGGCCCGGCGCGCGTCCCCGGAGCCCGTCCGCACGGGTGCGCGGGGGATCGATCCCGGGCACCTGAGGGAACGGCTGCTGCCCCTGGCACGGGCGCTGGCGGCCGAGACCGGGGTGGTGCGGCCGGCGGCGGTCGTCGTGGGGGCCGCCGGGTTCGCCACCCTGGGCGACGCCCTGCGCGCCGAGCTGCCGGGGGCCCTGGCGCGGGAGCTGGGGGTGCGGACCGTCGCGCTCGCCGCCGACGCCGTCACCGCGTACGCCGGGGCTCTCGGGGCACGGCCCGGTGCCGTGGTCGCCGCCGGCACGGGGCTGATCGCGATCGGCACCGACCTGGTCCGCTGGCGCCGCGCGGACGGCTGGGGGCATCTGCTGGGCGACTGCGGGGGCGGCGCCTGGATCGGGCGGGCCGGACTGGAGGCCGCGCTGCGCGCCCACGACGGACGGCAGGGCGGTTCGGCCCGGCTGCTGGCCCGCGCCGAGGAGCGGTTCGGGCCGGTCCCGGGGCTGCCCGCCCTGCTGTACCCGCGCCCGGACCGCCCCGCCGTCCTCGCGTCCTTCGCGCCCGAGGTGGCCGCCTGCGCCGGGGACGACCCGGTCGCCGCGGACATCCTGCGGCAGGCCGCCCGGCACATGGCCGACTCGATGGCCGCCGTCTGCCCGGCCGGGGACGAGCCCCGCATCGCGGTCACCGGCGGCCTGCTGCGGATGGGCGCCCCTCTGGCCGCACCGCTGGACGAGGAGCTGGCGAGGCGGCTGCCGCACGCGCGGCGGGTGGCGGCCGCCGGCGACCCGCTGCACGGCGCCGTACGGATCGCGACGGATCTGGCGTCCGGTGCGCTCACCCTGCCGGACGACCCGGCGATGCTGCACGTGGTCACCGCGCCCGGCGACCGGCCCCCCTGATCCCCCGCCGGCCTCGGGCGGTCCCCGGCCCGCCCCCGGTCGGCCTCCGCTCGTCCCGTCCCGCGCCCGATCCGCTCGTCGGCCACCCGCCGGTCCCACCCGCCCCTCCCCCGCTCCCCGGGGTGATTCCTCCCGATGACCGCTCACGGCCCGCACATCGCCCAATCCGGACGTACCTCATCAGACAAAACCGGACGGATACCGCTCACCTGCACCCTCCCCGAACAAGAGAGCCCAGGAAGCCAGTAACATGCGGCGCCATGAGCTCCCCCACTGGGCCCGCGTCCGGCCTGCCAGTACGAATGCCGCGCCCCCGCCAGCCCGGACGGCACCGCCGTCCCGAACCCCTGGTGGCTCCCGAGGGCGCGCCCGCGCTCGTCCTCGCCGTACCGGGCACGCCCAGCAGCGCCACGCGCAGCCTCGCCGAGGAGGTCGTGAGCATCGCCCGCTCCGAGCTGCCCGGCCTGGACGCCCGCATCGGGTACCTCGACGGGGACGGCGCCGACTTCCCCACCCTGCAGTCCGTGCTCGCGCGCGCCGCCGACGAGCGCACCGCCCGCTACGAGCAGGCGCTCGCCGCCGGGCTGGAGGCGAAGGAGCCCGAGGGTCCCGTCGCCGTCGTCGTGCCGCTGCTGGCCGGCCCGGACAGCGCGCTCCTGCGCCAGGTCCGCCAGGCCGTGATGGACAGCCGGGTCGCGGCCGAGCTGACCGATGTGCTGGGCCCGCACCCGCTGCTCGCCGAGGCCCTGCACGTGCGCCTGTCGGAGGCCGGGCTGGCGCGCGCCGACCGGGCCCGCCTGTTCACCGTGGCGACCGCCGCGGACGGCATCATCCTGGCCTCCGTGGGCGGCGAGGAGGCCGTGCAGGCGGCCGGGATCACCGGCATGCTGCTCGCCGCTCGCCTCGCCGTGCCGGTGATGGCGGCGGCCCTGGACCAGGAGGGTTCGATCGCCTCCGTGGCCGAGCAGCTGCGCTCGGCGGGCTCGCAGCAGCTGGCGCTGGCGCCGTACCTGATCGGCCCCGAGATCGACGCGTCCCTGATCGAGGAGGCGGCCAAGGAGGCGGACTGCCCCGCGTCCGAGGCGCTCGGTCCGTACCCGGCCATCGGCAAGCTCGCCCTGGCCAAGTACACGACGGCGCTGGGCATCACCCCGCAGCAGCCGCAGGGCGTGCCGGCCCGCTGAACGCGCGCGGGCGCGACCGCCGCACGACCCGAAAGGGCCCGCTCCGGGAGCGGGCCCTTCGTCGTGCGCGAGTTCTCCGCCGTGCAGGAGTTCCTCGCCGTGCGCGGGTTCTCCGCAGGAGGCGTCCGCCGCCGAGCGGGCCGGGACGGTGCGGGCCGGTTCAGCCGAGGACCACGCAGGAGGCCGCGGGCACCTCGACCGAGCCGCCGCGCCGCGGTGTGCCGGTCGCGGGGTCGAGCGCGAACCAGGTGACGTTCCCGGAGCGCTCGTTCGCCGCGTACAGGAAGCCGTCCGCCACGGTGATCGCCCGGGGCCAGTGGCCGCCGCAGGGCACCGTGGCGAGCAGCCGCAGCCCGTCCCCCTCGGCGGCGAACACGGACAGGACGTCCTCGCCGCGGGTCGCGGTCCACACGAAGCGGCCGTCGGGCGAGACGGCGATGCCCGACGGATAGGCGTCGCCGGCCGGGGCGCCCGGCAGCACCGGTGTCTCGGTGAGCGGCCGCAGCGAGCCGTCGGCGGCGTCCCAGCGGCAGACGGTGACGGTCGGAGCGAGTTCGTTGAGCACGTACGCGGCCCCGCCGCCCGGATGGAAGGCCAGGTGCCGGGGGCCGGAGCCGGGCCGCAGCGCGATCTCCCGGTGCACGCGGAGGGTGCCGTCGGCCAGCGTGCACACCCGTACCGAGTCGGTGCCGAGGTCCACGCTGACGGCCCAGCGTCCGCTCGGGTCGGGCTGCACCTGGTGGGCGTGCGGGCCCCGCTGGCGCGAGGTGTGCGGGCCGGAACCGGTGTGCCGGAGGACCCCGGAGGCGGTCCGGGCGAGGGTGCCGTCGGCGCGGACGGGGACGGCGGTGACGCTGCCGGAGCCGTAGTTGGCGGTCAGGACGTGTCCGGCGAAGAGGCTGAGGTGCGTGGGCCCGCTGCCGTGGACGGACACGGGCGGTCCGGCCGGCTCGGGCCGGTCGCCGGGCACACGGTACGCGGCCACCGCGCCCTCGGCCGTCTCGCTGACCGCGTAGAGCGTGTCCCCGTCGGGCGCGAGGGCCAGGTACGAGGGGTCGGGCACGCCGTTCACGCTGCTCAGGACGGTCAGCGCCCCGCTGTCGGGGGCGACGGCCGCCGTCACGATCCCGGGGCCGCCGGCCGCCGTGAACGATCCGACGAACGCCCGTCGCCGCCTGCCGCCGTTCGCCACCGCTGTCCCCTCTCGTCCGGTGCTGTGGGGCCGACGGTAGCAGTTAGGTCTAGACCAGGCTGGGGAGACGGTCCTTCCGGCGGGATTCCCGGGCGCCGGCCGACGGGGCCCGAGGAGGCCCACGGGGCGCGTCCGGGGGCCGCGCGGGCGGTCCGGCACGGGTTCGGCCAGGGCGGCAGCGGCATCGCCTCCGGCGGCAGCCGTCCCGGCGAGCCGTGCGGCGCCACGGACGCGCGCCCCGGCCGGGCGATGCCCTCCACCACCCCGTACGGCCTTCCGGCCCCCGTACAGGACTGCCCGGGGACCGGTGCCGCGCGGGGACCGCAGCCCTGGCCCGTGCCGGGCGCGGTCAGGCGGGTCCGGACGCGCCCGAGGCCACCGGGACGCGGTCGTGGCGGCGTCCGCCGGTCCGGCCCTGCCCCTCTTCGGCCGCCGCCCCGCGGCCCTCGGCGATCTCGACCAGGTCCCGGATCTCCCGGGCGCAGTCGTCGAGCAGGGCGAGCACCCGGCGGGCGCGCCGCTTGCGCTCCCGCATCGGGTTCAGCGGGTGCACCAGCGGGGCGACGGAGAGCCGTACCCGGCCGAGCAGCTGCTCCAGCTCCGCCAGGCGCGTCGCCGGGTCGGCGGTCGGGGAGCCCGCCAGGCGGGCGGCGGTCTCGGCGGCGCAGGCGCGGACGCAGCGCAGGGCCCGCCGGATCCAGGCGTCCGTGACGGCGTGGGTGGTGACGGGCAGCACGAAGAGCACGGCCAGCGCGGCGCCGAGCGCCCCCACGCCGGTCTCGGCGAGCCGGACGGCGAGCAGGCCGGGGTCGAGCACGCCGAGCAACCCGTAGAGCAGCTCGGCGAGCAGGGTCACGCAGAGCATCATCCAGGTGTAGGACACGGCGGCCGTGTAGAAGATGCCGAAGACGCACAGGGCGGCGAGCACGGCGGTCGGCACGGCCGCCCCCTGCACGGGCAGGGCGACGACCAGGCCGAGACCGATGCCGAGGACGGTGCCGAGGACCCGGCGGAAGCCGCGGACCAGGGTCTCGCCGCGCGAGGTGGTGTTGACGAAGATCCACCAGGTGGCGCCGACGGCCCAGTACCAGCGCTGTCCGGACACGAGCTGGCCCACCACCAGGGCGAAGCCCGCGCCGGCGGTCGCCTGGACCGCCTGGCGGGTGGTCACCCGGGCGAGGCCGGTGCCGCCGGGCGGCGAGGCGGGCACGGCGGGCGGCGGCAGCCGGCGCTCGTAGCACCACAGTCCGAAGCGCACCGCGGCGGCGGCGAGCACGGACAGGAGGACGGAGGCGTACAGCTCGGGCAGCCGGTCCGTGGTCGCGTGCAGGAACTGCGCCACGAAGAAGGTCATGAACGCGAAGACGCCGAGGCTGTGCCCGCGCGGGCCCCAGCGCCGCGCGTACACGCCGGCGCCGACCACGGCGAGGAAGACGAGGTCGCGGGCGACCGGGTGGTCGTGCAGTCCGGCCGCGGCGGCCAGCACGGGCAGGCCGACGGCCGGGAGCAGGGCGGTGGTGACCGCCTGGCCGCGGACCGTCGCGTCGGTGACGGTGAACAGGGCGAGCAGCGCGGCGAGCCCGCCGGTGACGACACCGGCGAGGGAGTGTCCGGCCAGGCCGCAGACGACGACGGCCAGCCCGATGCCGAGGACGGCCCGCGCGGCGAAGCGCAGCCGCGTCCGCCCCGGGTCCGGAGCCGTGAACACCCTTTTCAGCACTGCTTACCGCCCCCTTCGGGCGCCGGCCGGGCACCGGTACGGCCCGGCCCGGCTCTGACATGGATCCGGCATGAGAAAGGCGCCGCGGGATCCGCAGCGCCATCGACGCGTCCATATCAGCATTCCTGCCGCCAGTGGCTCAAGGGCTCTCTTTTTCAATGAGCCATTGGCACAGTGAATTCCTTTCCAGGAGGGCCACGGGCGAGCCAACGGCTCACGGCGGACGGCCGGACCGCTCCCGCCCCGGTGAGCCGTTGGTACAGTCGCCGGTGATCGTCGAGAGGCGAGGAGGCCGGGCCGCCGTGGCCGTGGACGAGCTGGACACCCGCATCCTGCGGCTGCTGCTGGAGCAGCCGCGCACCAGCGTGCGCGAGTACGCCCGCATCCTCGGCGTCGCCCGCGGCACGGTGCAGGCCCGCCTGGACCGCCTGGAACGCGACGGGGTGATCACCGGCACGGGTCCCGCCCTCTCCCCCGCCGCGCTCGGCCACCCGGTGCTCGCGTTCGTGCACATCGAGGTCACCCAGGGGCACCTGGACGACGTGGGGGACGCGCTCGCCGAGGTCCCGGAGATCGTCGAGGCGTTCTCCATCACGGGCGGCGGGGACCTGCTCACCCGGGTCGTGGCGCGCGACAACGCCCACCTCGAGGACGTCATCCAGAAGCTGATCAGCCTGCCCGGCGTGGTCCGCACCCGCACCGAGGTGGCCCTGCGCGAGCGCGTCCCGCACCGGCTGCTGCCGCTGGTGGAGTCGATCGGCCGCACCGTCCGGAAGTGACGTCCCCGGCGCCCGGGTCCCGGATGCGGCACCTGACCGCGCGTGCCTTTGACATGCTGAGGTCATGAGCGAACTCGGCACCCTCTCGGTCCTTTTCGATCTTGACGGAACACTCGTGGACAGCGAGCCGAACTACTACGAAGCGAGTCGGCAGGTCCTCGCCGAGCACGGCGTCCCGGACTTCTCCTGGACGGAGCACCAGCGGTACGTCGGCATCAGCACCCGGGAGACGGTCGCCGACTGGAAGGAGCGGTACGGGCTGCGGGCCTCGGTGGAGGAGCTGTTCACCGCCAAGAACCGCCGCTATCTGGAGCTGGCCCGCGCCTCCACCCCGGCCTATCCCGAGATGCGCAAGTTCGTCGAGCTGCTGGCGACCGAGGGGGTGCCGATGGCCGTGGCCTCGGGTTCGTCGCCCGAGGCCATCGGGGCGGTCCTGGCCGGCACGGGCCTGGACGCGTATCTCACCACGGTCGTCTCGGCCGACGAGGTCGCGCACGGCAAGCCCGCCCCCGACGTCTTCCTGGAGGCCGCCCGCCGGCTGGGCGCGCGCCCGGCCGACTGCGTGGTGCTGGAGGACGCCGCTCCGGGCGCCGTCGCCGCGCACGCCGCCGGGATGCGCTGCATCGCGATCCCGTACGTCGCCGAGCAGGCCGACGCACCGGAGTTCGCGACCGCCGGCCTGCTGCTGCGCGGCGGCCAGCGGGAGTTCACGGCCCGGGCCGCCCACGACTGGCTGCTGCGCTCCGCCTGATCCGGCCCGGGCCGCCGGCCGGCGACGGGGACGCGGGCACCGCCGGCCACCAGGGGCGGTGCCCGCCGGCGGCGCCCTCCGGCGGGGGCCGGTGGACCGAGCGGCCGGAACCGGCCGCTCCCGACCCGTTGACGCCCCCCGGCCCCCTCCCTATCGTCTGGTCGCTAATTCGTACGTTGTTCGCTATATCGAACAGCAGAGGAGCACCCATGGCACCGCCCCTCTCCAGACGACTCCTCCTCCGCGCGGCGGCGCTCGCGTCCGCCGCGCCCGCCCTCCCCCCGGCGGCGGCCGGGCGCGCCCGCGCCGCCGCGCCCGAGGCGCCGCCCGCCTGGACCGTGCGCCCCTTCCGGCTGGAGGACGTGACGCTCGGCCGGGGCGTCTTCGCCGACAAACGGCGGCTGATGCTCGACCACGCCCGCGGCTACGACGTCGACCGGCTGCTGCAGGTCTTCCGCGCCAACGCCGGTCTCCCCACGCTCGGCGCGGTCGCCCCCGGCGGCTGGGAGGGGCTGGACGGCGAGGCCAACGGCAACCTCCGCGGGCACTACACCGGGCACTTCCTGACGATGCTGGCGCAGGCGTACCGCAGCACGGGGGAGCGGGTCTTCGCGGAGAAGATCCGCACGATGGTCGGCGCGCTGGCCGAGGTGCGCGAGGCGCTGCGGCACGATCCGGCCGTCCTGAACGTCGCCGGGAGGTTCTCCACGGCCGTGGAGAACGTGCGCGGCTCCCACCGGTACGTCGACCTGCCGGCCGCCGTGCCGGGCGGAGCCGCCGCGATCACGCTGGCCGCCTGGGTCAGACCCGCCCACGACGGCGCCTGGGCCCGTGTCTTCGACTTCGGCGACGGCACCACCCGGTACCTGTACCTGGCCGCCCGGGGCGCGAACGGCGCGCCGCGCTTCGCCGTCACCGCCTCGGGCGCGGGCGGCGAGCAGGGCCTGGACGGCACGGCCGCGCTGCCGCTGGACCGGTGGAGTCATCTGGCCGTGACGATCGGGGGCGGCACCGGCACCCTCTACGTCGACGGCACCGCCGTCGCGCGGAACGAGGCGATGACCCTGACCCCGGCGGCCCTCGGCACGCTCACCCACCACTGGCTGGGCCGGTCCGGCTACTCCGCCGACCCGGTCTTCGCGGGCGCCTTCGGGGGGTTCGACGTCTGGTCGCGCGTCCTGACGGCCGCGGAGGTGGCGCGCCTGCAGGAGCGCCGTCCCGCCGACACCCCGGCGGGGCGCGGCGACCTCGCGTCGTACGCCTTCGACGAGACGTCCGGCGGGACCTTCGCCGACGCCTCCGGCCGGGGCCTGACCGCCACCCTGCGCCGCACCTGGGGCGGGCCCAGCCACCCCGGCTTCCTCGCGGCGTACCCGGAGACGCAGTTCATCGACCTGGAGTCGCGGACCAGCCCCGACTACACCAAGGTGTGGGCGCCCTACTACACCGCGCACAAGATCCTGCGCGGCCTGCTGGACGCCCACCTCGCCCTCGGCGACGACCGGGCGCTGGACCTCGCGTCCGGCATGTGCGACTGGATGCACTCCCGGCTGTCGAAGCTGCCCGCGGCCACCCTGCAGCGGATGTGGGGGATCTTCTCCAGCGGTGAGTTCGGCGGCATCGTCGAGGCGATCGTCGACCTGCACGCCCTCACCGGCAGGGCCGAGCACCTCGCGCTGGCCCGTCTGTTCGACCTGGACCGGCTCATCGACGCCTGCGCCGCGGACACCGACGTCCTCGACGGCCTGCACGCCAACCAGCACATACCGATCTTCACCGGCCTGGTCCGGCTGTACGACGCGACGGGCGAGGAGCGCTACCTCACCGCCGCGAAGAACTTCTGGGGCATGGTCGTACCGCACCGCATGTACGGCATCGGCGGCACCAGCACCGGCGAGTTCTGGCGGGCCCGGGGCGTGATCGCGGGCACGATCGGCGCCACGACCGCCGAGACCTGCTGCGCGTACAACCTGCTGAAGCTGAGCCGGACGCTGTTCTTCCACGAGCAGGACCCGGCGTACATGGACTACTACGAGCGGGCCCTGTACAACCAGGTGCTCGGCTCCAAGCAGGACCGGCCGGACGCGGAGAGGCCGCTGGTCACGTACTTCATCGGGCTGGCGCCCGGCCATGTGCGCGACTACACGCCCAAGCAGGGCACGACCTGCTGCGAGGGCACCGGCCTGGAGAGCGCCACCAAGTACCAGGACTCGGTGTACTTCGCGCAGGCCGACGGCAGCGCCCTGTACGTCAACCTCTACAGCCCGTCCACGCTGACCTGGGCCGAGAAGGGCGTCACCGTCACGCAGACCACGGACTATCCGAGGGAGCAGGGCAGCACGCTCGCCTTCGGGGGCGCCCGGGCCCGGTTCGCGCTGCGGCTGCGGGTGCCGGCGTGGGCGACCGCCGGATTCCGGGTGACCGTCAACGGGCGCGCGGTGCCGGGCACGCCGAAGCCGGGCACGTACTTCACCGTGTCCCGGACCTGGCGCGCGGGGGACACCGTGCGCGTGTCCCTGCCCTTCCGGCTGCGGGTGGAGAAGGCGCTGGACGACCCGTCCCTGCAGACCCTGTTCCTCGGCCCGGTCAACCTGGTCGCCCGCGACCCGGCCACGCGTCTGCTGGAGTTCGGCCTGTACCGCAACGCCGGCCTGTCCGGCGACCTGCTGCCGACGCTCGCTCCCGTGCCCGGCAGACCGCTCCACCACACCCTCGACGGCATCGAGCTGGCGCCGTTCCTGGAGGGCACGGAGGAGCCGGCGCACGCCTACTTCCGGCGGACCGAACCGGCGGTGGTCCTCGGCGGCACCGACTCCGGCGTCGCCAACCCGGTGAAGGAGGACGGCACCACGCTGCTGGACGAGATCTGGGCCGGGGCGCCGTTCGGCGGCAAGGGCGCGCTGGTGGCGCGGGTGCGGGCCACGGTGGACGCGTGGGCGGCGGCCGGGCTGCTGGGGCGGGCCGAGGCGGAGCAGGTGGTGAGGACCGCGCGGGCCGCCTCGTACGCCCCCTGACCGCCGGGCTCCGTCCGCGGGCCGGGGCCGCGCGGCCCCGGCGGGACTACGAGCGGCGGCGGGGCCGGCCGCGCTTCCCGCCCCGGGGGGCGCCGCCGGCGCCCGTCCGCCGGGCTCCGCCGGCCGGCTTGCCTGCCGCCGACCTGCCCGCCGGCTTGCGCCGGCCGGTGTCCCGGCCGGCGCCCTTCGGCTTCTCCTCGGACGGGGCCGGCCTGCGGCCCCGGGTGCTGTTGACGGTCCGCCCGCGGACGATCCCGATGAAGTCCTCCACGAGGTCCGTCGTCGCGTCCTGGGGCCAGGCCAGCGCCACGCTCGACTGCGGGGCGTCCCGGACGGGCCGGTGGGTGAGGTCCTTGCGGTGGTGCAGCCGGGCGAGGGACAGCGGTACGACCAGGACGCCGATCCCGGCCGCCACCAGTTCGACGGCGTCGGCCGTGGTGGCGGGGCGTTCCAGGGCGGGCCGTCCCGGCAGGCGCTCCCAGTCGAGGACGTCGTCGAGGGGGTGCAGCACGATCTCGTCGGCGAGGTCCTCGACGGACACCTCGTCGGCCGCCGTCACCAGGTGGTCCTTGGGGACGACCACGACCGTCGTCTCGGTGTAGAGGGGGATCGCGCTGAGCACGGTCCGGTCGACGGGCAGCCGGACGAAGCCGGCGTCGGCGCCCTCGTCCAGCAGCAGCCCGCCCGCCTCGGCGGCGGGCACCTGGGCCAGGGCCAGCGGGACGTCGGGCAGCCGCTCGTTCCAGACGCGCACCCACTTGTCGGGCGTCACCCCCGGGACGTAGGCGAGCCGGAACGAGGGGGGTTCTTCCGAGGCTGTCACCCGGCCAGGTTACCGGCCGCGGTCGGGGGTCGCGCACCCGCTCGATACCCTGGACGGCATGACGTCGCACCAGAGCACCCAGACGATGAAGCCCGCGACCGCGGCGAAGAAGCTGGGTGTGTACCTCGAGGCCACACCCGCCGAGTTCCGGGAGGGTGTCGTCTCACGCGCCGAGCTGGACGCGCTGCAGGCGGACCCGCCCGAGTGGCTGCGGGAGCTGCGGCGCGACGGCCCGCACCCCCGGCCGGTGGTCGCGGCGAAGCTGGGCGTCTCCATCTCGGGGCTGGCGCGGGGCGGCGTGACCGAACCCCTCACCACGGAGCAGATCGAGGCGCTGAAGCGGGAGCGCCCCGAGTGGCTGGAGCGGGAGCGCGCCACCCAGGCCGAGGTCCGCAAGGAGGCCGCCCGGATCAAGAAGCTCCACGCCGAGCGCGACCGGGACGCCTGACCCGCGACGCGCGGCCGCACCCCGGCGGCCACCCGCGGCGCGAGCGCGGGCGGGACGCGGACGCACCGCGGTCGCGGGGGCCCGGCCGGATGCACCGGCGTGGCACGTCGCCGAGGTCCGGGCCCCGGCCGAGGGCGTGCCGGGGCGGCTGTCCCGGACGGCCCGGCGGGACGGGTGCCCGGGGAGCGGCTCGACGTGCTGCACGCCCGGCCGGTGCGGGCCTGCCCGGCTCCCGGGCGCGGATCCGCACCCGGAAGACCCCGGATCGGGCGGCCCGCGGCGGAGCCGGCCCGGCGGACCCCGGCCACCGGGCGCGGCCGGCGGGCCCGGTGCGCGCCGCCCGCGAGCGGGTGGCAGGCTGATCGACAGCACGACCGCGCGCCGAGAAGGCACGAAGCCGAGAGATCGGGAAACCGGGAAGCCGTGGAACAGAAAGCCGACGTCATGACCGACAAGCTCACCGTGAGCGTCCTGGGCACCGGCATCATGGGCGCCGCGATGGCCCGCAACATCGCCCGCGCCGGCCACGCCGTCCGGGCCTGGAACCGCACCCGCGACAAGGCCGAGCCCCTGGCCGCCGACGGCGCGCACGTCGCCGCCACCCCCGCCGAGGCGGTCGAGGGCGCCGACGTGGTGCTCACCATGCTCTACGACGGTCCCGCCACCCTGGAGGTCATGCGGCAGGCCGCCGCCTCGCTGCGCCCCGGCGCCGCCTGGGTGCAGTCCACGACCGCGGGCGTCGAGGCGGTGGGCGAGCTGGCCGCCTTCGCCCGCGAGCGGCAGCTCGTCTTCTTCGACGCCCCGGTCCTGGGCACCCGCCGGCCCGCCGAGGCCGGACAGCTGACCGTGCTCGCCGCCGGCCCCGAGGAGCACCGGTCCGCCGTCGTGCCCGTCCTCGACGCCGTCGGCGCCCGGACCGTGTGGACCGGCGAGGACGCGGCGGCGGGCAGCGCCACCCGGCTGAAGCTGGTGGCCAACAGCTGGGTCATCGCCGCCACCAACGCGGCCGGCGAGGTCCTCGCCCTGGCGAAGGCCCTCGGCGTGGACCCGGACGGCTTCTTCGACCTCATCGCCGGCGGCCCCCTCGACATGGGCTACCTGCGGGCCAAGGCCGGACTCGTCCTGGACGGCCGGCTGTCGCCGGCCCAGTTCGCGGTGGCCACCGCGGCCAAGGACGCCCGGCTGATCGTGGAGGCCGGCGAGCGCAACGGCGTCCGCCTGGACCTGGCCGCCGCGGGCGCGCAGCGGCTGGCGCGGGCCGCCGCCCGGGGCCACGGCGACGAGGACATGGCCGCCGCCTACTTCGCCAGCTTCGACGAGCCCCCCGCGTCCTGAAGACCCCGTTCCCCGGCCCTCGGCGCCCTGCCCCGAGGCCCTGTCCACCGGGGCCCGCCGCCCCGGTCCCGCTTTCCCGAACACGGAGGATCCCCATGTCCAAGCCGCCCCTGCCGCCCGAGGCCGACGCGCTGCTGCGGCGCCCCAATCCCTGCGTCATGGCCACCCTGCGGGCGGACGGCACACCGGTCTCCACCCCCACCTGGTACGAGTGGGCCGACGGCCGGGTGCTCATCAACTTCGACGAGGGCCGGGTGCGCCTGAAGCACCTGCGCCGCGATCCGCGCGTGACGCTCACCGTCCTCGACAAGGACGACTGGTACACGCACGTCACGCTGATCGGCCGGGCCGTGGAGATCTACGACGACGAGGACCTGGCCGACATCGACCGCATCTCCCGGCGTTACACCTCCGAGCCCTACCCCGACCGGGTCCGCGCCCGGGTCAGCGCCCGGATCGAGGTCGAGCGCTGGCACGGCTGGGGCGCGCTGAAGGACAGCGACCAGGCGTCCGTCTGAGGCTCCCGGGGCCCCCGCGGGGCCCCGGACGGTGTCACCGTGCCCCGGCGGGACACCCGGGGCGGTGGAGCACCGGTTCCGGCGACGGGAGTGGACGCGCATGAAGTACGACGACCTGATCCGCACCGTTCAGGAGCAGAGCCGTCCGATCGGCCGGGACGAGGCCGAGCGGACGGTGTCGGCCGTGCTGCGCACCCTGGCGGAGCGCCTCCCGGAAGGGCTGGCGGACCATCTGGCCGCGCAGCTGCCGCACGAACTGGCCGGGGTGGCGCGGCCGGCGGACACGGCCGGGGCCGAGCAGCCGCGCGGTTCCGGCGAGCGTTTCGACCTCACCGCGTTCGCGGGCCGGATCGCCTGGCGCGCCGGCATCACCGAGGAGGCGGCGCTCCAGCGCTCCGCCGTGGTGCTGAACGTGCTGGACGCCTTCGTCTCGCCCGAGCAGATGACCAAGCTCGCGAGCACGCTGCCCGCGGACATCCGGGAACTGCTCCCCACGGGCCGCGCCGTGGGGACCGAGTCCTGAGCCGTCCGGCGGCCGGCCGTCCCGGAGCCGCTCACCCGGCGGAGTCCGGGGCGTCCCCGGGCGCCGGCGCGCGGACGTCGAAGCCTCCGTGTCCGTCGAAGCGGACGTCGCGCACGGCGTCGAAGCCGTCGTCCGGCGAGGGGCGGCGCAGTCGTCCGAACGTGGCGTGGACGCCGACGTCGGGGACGCGGTCGCGGCCGGTCCGCCGGGCGTTGCGCCGCAGGGAGCCGGCGAGGTCGGGGGGAAACCAGTACGCGACGACGGTCGCGCCGTGGGCGTGCCCGGCCTCCACCAGGGGGCGCCACTCCTCGGGGGACGGGTTGGTGTTGTCGACGGCCACCGGTCTCGCGGCGGCCAGCGCCTCCTCGACCAGCCGCATCTGGCGGGCCTGCTTGTTGCGGGCGCCGCGCGGGAACAGGTCCTTGCTGACCAGGGCGTAGCGGCCCTTCAGGCACCGCTCGTAGAAGGTCGTCTTGCCCGACGCCTGCAGCCCGACCAGGACGGCCACCTCGGTCACCGGGTTCAGCCCTCGGCCTTCTGCCCGGTCCAGCTCCACGCGTACTGCAGCCAGTCCGCGACGGTGACCGCGGTCAGGCCCGCGCAGACCAGCCGGGCGGCCCTCGGTGCGGACGCGTAGCCGCCGACGAGGGCGCCGGCCACCCAGGCGGAGGTGCAGAAGGGGCAGGACAGCAGGTCGCCGACGGCGCGGCGCAGGCCGCTGCCCCGGGAGGTGTCCATCACCTCGCCGCCCTCTCCGAAGCCCTCGCGGCGGGTGAAGGGCGCCCGCAGGAAGCTGGTGACCTTGGCCTTGGTCAGCAGCCGGGACGCCTTGAACGTGGCCGTCCCCAGCAGGGCGACGTCCCAGGGCGGCACCCGGTCGGGCAGCCGCAGCCCCCGGTGCCGCGCCACCGCGGCGAACAGGACTGCGCCCGCCGCGAAGGTCGTCGCGAGCGTGGCGTATCCGCCGCGGGGCTCCTCGCTCCCCTCGTCATAGCTCTGGTCGCCGTCCGTCATGGCAGCCTCCCTCGGGACCGTCCGTCCTGGTCGGGGGCCGAGTGCCCTGATCGGCCGGTGCCATACGCGGTGGTCAGCTCGGTTGCAGCCGGCCGAACAGTTCGGCGAAGTCCGGGGGCAGCTGCTCCAGGAGATGGTCGACCTGCCCGGCGGAGACCGCCTCGGCGACGGTGGCCAGCACCGCGCAGGCGTCCCACTCGGCGGTGCGCGGCCGGGCCCCGGTCCGTTCGGCCACGCGCCGCAGGAACTCCTCGCGGCCGAAGGTCTCGGGGTGCCCGCGTTCCGGGCGCAGCACGTCGTCCAGGGGAGCGGGCAGCTGAGCCGCCAGATCGGCGGCCTCCTCCGGAGTGATCCGGGAGGCGAGCACCCGCAGGACCGCCGTGCTGACCTGTTCGGCCTCCTCCTGGCTGTGGTACTCCCCGTTGTCGCGCACCCGGGCCAGGAACTCGTCGATCCTCACGGCATCCTCCTTCGACGGGGGATTCCCGGGTGCCCGTCCCCCGGGCGGGGGAAACGGTCGCACCGGGAAATCCGCCGGAAAAAGGCGGGGAGGAGGGGGCGCGGGAGCGGGCCGCCCGTGCCCGGGCCGGACGGCGGGACCGGCCCCCGCCGGCACGCGGACCCGGCCCGCCCGGGGGGGGTCGTGCCGCCGGACGCGGGTGGCCGCCGCCATCGCCGACCATGACGGCGGCCGTCCCTGCGCGTACCCCGTCGCGCGCCTTTCACCGGAGCCGGTGCCCTCGGATCCGCAGGTGGTCGGACGTGCGGGGTCCGCATCCGGGGTCACGCCGCCACGGTGCTCTGCTCCTGCCCCCGCCGGTGGATCGGCGTCCCCGAGCCGGTCAGCGGAGCGCCCGTCCCGCCCCGCCGGACCGCGACGATCTCCGCCGCGATCGACAGGGCCGTCTCCTCGGGCGTACCGGCCCCGAGGTCGAGGCCGATCGGCGACCTGAGCCGGGACAGCTCCCGGTCCGTCAGTCCGGCCTCCCGCAGCCGCCGCTCGCGGTCGGCGTGGGTGCGGCGCGAGCCCATCGCTCCGACGTACGCCACCGGCATCCGGAGGGCCTCCGTCAGCAGGGGGACGTCGAACTTGGCGTCGTGGGTCAGCACGCACAGCACCGTGCGGGCGTCGGTCGCCGTCCGCCGCAGGTAGCGGTGCGGCCAGTCCACGACGACGTCGTCGGCCTCGGGGAAGCGGGCCCGCGTGGTGAAGACGGGGCGGGCGTCGCACACCGTGACGTGGTAGCCGAGGAACTTGCCCGCGCGCACCAGCGCCGCCGCGAAGTCGATCGCACCGAAGACGATCATGCGGGGCGGCGGCACGCTGCACTCGACGAGCAGGGTGACGCCGCCGGGACAGCGCGATCCGTCCTCCGAGAGGCCGACGGTGCCGGTCCGGCCGGCCTCCAGCAGGGCCCGGGCCTCGGCCGCCGCCGTCCGGTCCAGCTCCGCCGGGCCGCCCAGGCCGCCCTCGTACGAGCCGTCGGGGCGCACCCGCAGCGCGCGGCCGAGGAGTCCGGCCGGGCCGCGGACGACCCGGGCCAGGGCCGCCGGCCCGCCGCGTGCGGCGGCCGACAGCGCCGGGCCGAGCACCGCCCGCAGCGGCGCGTGCGCGCGGACCGGCGTGACCATGACCTCGACGACCCCGCCGCAGGTCAGCCCGACCGCGAAGGCGTCCTCGTCGCTGTAGCCGAACCGCTCGACGACCGTCTCGCCGTCCCGCAGCGCCTGGACGCACAGGTCGTACACCGCGCCTTCCACGCAGCCGCCGGAGACCGAGCCGACGGCCGTGCCCGCGCCGTCCACGGCGAGGGCGGCGCCCGGGCCGCGCGGCGCGCTGCCGCCGACCGCCACGACGGTGGCGACGGCGAACTCCCGGCCCTCCTCGATCCAGCGGCTCAGGTCCCGGGCGATGTCAAGCACGCGGGGCCCCCGCCTGCAGGACGCGGTCGGGACGGATCGGCAGGCTGCGGTGGCGGACCCCGGTGGCGTGCCACACGGCGTTGGCGACGGCCGCCGCGGCGCCCACGACGCCGATCTCGCCGATGCCCTTGATGCCGACCGGGTCGTCCGGGTCGGCGTCGTCGATCCAGTCGGCCTCGACGCGCGGCACGTCGGCGTGCGTGGCGACGTGGTAGCCCGCGAGGTCGGCGCCGTAGTGGCCGCCCGAGGCGCGGTCCCGGACCGCTTCCTCGTGCAGGGCCATGGAGATGCCCCACACCATCCCGCCGACGAACTGGTTGCGGGCGGTGAGCGGGTTGACGATCCGGCCCGCGGCGAAGATGCCCAGCATGCGCCGCACCCGCACCTCGCCGGTGGCGGTGTCCACGGCGACCTCGGCGAACTGCGCGCCGAAGGAGTGCCGTTCCTTCTGCGCGAGGGCGCCGACGGCCTCGGTGGTGTCGGACCGTACGGTGATGCCCTCCGGGGGGATGCCGGCGCCGGGCACGAGCCGCTGCCGCAGTTCCTCGGCCGCGGCCGTCACCGCCCACCCCCAGGAGCGGGTGCCGCCCGAGCCGCCGGCGATCCACGCCTGGCCGAAGTCGCTGTCCCCGATCCGGACCCGGACCCGGTCCGGTGCCGTGTGCAGCGCGTCGGCGGCGATCAGGGTGAGCGCGGTCCGGGCGCCGGTGCCGATGTCCGCCGCGTTGATCCGCACGGTGAAGGTGCCGTCCGCCTCCGCCGTCACGGCCGCGGTGGACGGCAGGGCCAGCGCCGGGAAGGAGGCCGCCGCCGTGCCGGTGCCGAGCAGCCAGCGCCCGTCCCGGCGCAGGCCGGGGCGCGGGTCCCGCTCCGCCCAGCCGAACCGGCGCGCGCCCTCCCGGAAGCAGGCGATCAGGTTGCGGCCGCCGAAGGGCAGCCCGGAGACCGGGCCGCGCTCGGGCTCGTTGCGGACGCGCAGCTCGATCGGGTCCACGCCGGTCTTCTCGGCGAGCTCGTCGAGCGCCGACTCCAGCGCGAACGACCCCGGCGCCTCGCCGGGCGCCCGCATCCAGGTCGGGGACGGCGCGTCGAGCCGTACGACCAGGTTGGCCGTGCGGTGGGCGGCGGCGTCGTACATCACCCGGGCCGGTCCGGCGGCCGGTTCGAGGAACTCGTACACGGTCGAGGTGCGGCTCACGGAGCGGTGCTCCAGGGCGCGCAGCCGCCCGTCGGGGTCGGCGCCGAGCCTGACCCGCTGCACGGTCGGGCTGCGGTGTCCGGCCAGCGAGAACATCTGACGGCGGGTCATGACCACGCGGACCGGCCGCTGGAGCACGGTCGCGGCCATCACGGCGGCCACCTGGTGCGCGCGCAGGCCCTTGCTGCCGAAGCCGCCGCCGACGTGCTCGGAGCGCACCCGCACCGCCGACGGGTCCAGGGAGAACATCCGCGCCAGCTCGGTCGCGACCCAGCCGGTGCCCTGGTTGGAGTCGACGACCTCCAGCCGGCCGCCGTCCCACCGGGCGGTCGCCGCGTGCGGCTCCATCGGGTTGTGGTGCTCCTCGGGGGTGGTGTACTCGGCGTCCACGACGACGGCGGAGGCGGCGAGTTCGGCCTCCAGGTCGCCCTTCTCCGCCACCGCCGGCCCGGGCCCGGACTCCACCGCGTAGGCGTCCGGGCGGTCGCCGGAGAGCTCGGTGTCGTGCGGTTCGCGCGCGTAGGTCACCACGAGCGCCTCGGCGGCCTCCCTGGCCTGTTCGGGCGTCTCGGCGACGACGAGCGCCACCGGCCAGCCGTGGTGCGGCACCCGGTCGTGCTGGAAGACCGCCGCGGTCGGGTCCGGCGGCCCGCCCAGGATGCCGGCGTAGTCGGTGCTGACGCGCGGGGCGTTCCCGTGGTGCAGGACGGCGAGCACGCCCGGCATGGCGAGCACGTCGGCGTCCGCCACCGAGCGGATCCGGCCGCGGGCGACGGTGGACAGCACCAGCCAGCCGTGGGCGAGGTCGGCGAAGGGGATCTCGCCGGCGTAGCGGGCCGCTCCGGTGACCTTGTCCCGGCCCTCCACGCGGGTGTGCGCGGTGCCGACGGAGCCCTTCACCGCCGGTGTGGCGAGCGTGGTCATCGGGCGGCCTCCTCGGTGAGTTCGGTCAGCACGGCCACCACCAGGTTGCGCATCAGGGTCACCTTGTATCCGTTGTGCGGCAGCGGCTCGGCGGCCGCGAGTTCGGCGTCCGCGGCGGCGGCGAAGGTCCCGGCGTCGGCCGGCGCCCCCCTCAGGACGCGTTCGGCCGCGCGGGCCCGCCACGGCCGGGACGCGACCGCCCCGAGGGCCAGGCGTACGTCGTGCACGGCGCCGTCCCGCACGTCGAGCGCGGCGGCGACCGAGCCGATCGCGAACGCGTAACTGGCGCGCTCGCGCACCTTGCGGTAGCGCGAGACGGCGGCGACCGGGGCGGGCGGCAGGGTGACGCCGGTGATCAGCGCCCCGGCGGGCAGGGCGGTCTCCAGGTGCGGGGTGTCGCCCACCGGGAGGTAGAGGTCCGCGAGCGGCAACTCCCCCGGCCCGTCGGTCGTTTCGTACGCCACGACGGCGTCGAAGGCCGCCAGCGCGACGCCCATGTCCGAGGGGTGGACGGCCACGCAGTGGCCGGAGGCGCCGAGGATGGCGTGGTTGTGGTGCTCGCCCTCGATCGCGGGACAGCCGCTGCCGGGGACGCGCTTGTTGCACGGCTGGGTCACGTCGGTGAAGTAGCCGCAGCGCGTGCGCTGGAGCAGGTTCCCGCCGACGGTGGCCATGTTGCGCAGCTGCCCGGAGGCACCGGCCAGGACGGCCTGCGCCAACGCCGGGTAACGGCGCCGGACTTCGGGGTGGGCCGCGAGGTCGCCGTTGGTGACGGTGGCGCCGATGCGCAGGCCTCCGTCCCGCGTCGGCTCGATGCGGTCCAGCGGCAGCGCGCGGACGTCGACGAGCCGGGCGGGCCGTTCCACGCCCGTCTTCATCAGGTCGACGAGGTTGGTGCCGCCGCCGAGGAACCGGGCCTGCGGGTCGGCGCCGAGCAGGGCGACCGCGTCGGCGGTGTCGTGGGCGCGCTGGTAGGCGAACTCCCTCATGCCGCGGTCTCCCCGGTCCGTGCCGCCTGCGCCCCGGCCGCGCGGGCGACCGCCTCGACGATGTTCACGTAGGCGCCGCAGCGGCACAGGTTGCCGCTCATCCGCTCCCGGATCTCCTCGGCGGTCAGCGGCGGCACTCCCGCCTCGGGCCGGACGTCGCCGGTGGCGGCGCTCGGCCAGCCGGCCGCGTGTTCCTCGATCACCGCGACGGCCGAACAGATCTGGCCGGGCGTGCAGTAGCCGCACTGGTAGCCGTCGAGGTCGAGGAAGGCCTGCTGCACCGGGTGCAGCCGTTCGCCCTCGGCCAGGCCCTCGACGGTGGTGATCTCCCGTCCCTCGGCGGCCACCGCGAGTTGCAGGCAGGCCACGGTCCGGCGGCCGTCGACCAGGACGGTGCAGGCGCCGCACTGCCCCTGGTCGCAGCCCTTCTTGGTGCCGGTCAGGTCGAGCCGCTCGCGCAGGGCGTCGAGCAGGGTGGTGCGGTGGTCCACGGAGAGCGGGTACTTCTCGCCGTTGACGTGGAGGGTGACGGCGCTGGACGTCGAGGTGGGGGCTGGGGCCATGGTCAGCCTTCTTTCGCGTGGCCGGAGGGCGCCGGAGGGACGGTCCGGCGGGCAGACGGGTCGGGGCGACGGGACGGAGGGCTCAGGAGAGCCGCAGGAGTCGCACAGGTCGCAGGAGTCGCACAGGTCGCAGAAGTCGCACAGGTCGCAGGAGTCTCAAGCGTCACGGGATTCGTAAGGAGTCGAACGAGTCGGGGAATCGTCAGGTGTCGGAAGTGCCGTGCGGGTCGGACGAGTCGGGCGCATCGGCCAGGTCGGGAAACCATTCGGCGGGACGGCTCGGTGGGCGAAGGGGGCTGTGCGTGGCGGTCTCGGCCCGGAAGCAGAAAGATGCGGGGAGAACGCCGGTGACGAGGGCCATCGGCGGCCGGCGCCGGGCGCGTCCACCGCTATCGTGGACGCAACCGGACAGCTGTCCGCTCACCGGAAACGTAACGGACAGTTGTCCGGTTATCAAGCACGGGATTCGGCCAGAGCCCGCGAGGAGGACGAGTGCAGCAGAGGAAGGCCGCGCCCGTGCGCTCGGACGCGCAGCGCAACCGCGAACGCATCCTGGAAGTGGCGCTGACCGAACTGACCCGTTGCGCCGACGCGCCGTTGAGCGCGATCGCCAGGAAGGCGGGCGTCGGACAGGGCACGTTCTACCGCAATTTCCCCAACCGCGAGGCGCTCGTCCTGGAGATCTACCGTCACGAGATGCAGCAAGTGGCCGAAAGCGCCACCCAGTTGCTCGGCACTCGGGCACCGGACCAGGCCCTGCGCGCGTGGATGGACCACCTGGCCCGGTTCGCCATGGCCAAGGCCGGTCTCGCGGACGCGATCCGCCAGGCCACCAGCGGACCGGGCAGCCCGGCGAAGCCGGGGCACACCCCGCTGCTCGACGCGGCCGAACTCCTGCTCCGGGCCGCGGAGGAGGCCGGCACCATCCGCCCGGGCGTGAGCGGGGACGACTTCCTGCTCGCCATCGGCGGCCTGTGGCAGATCGACCCCCGCGGCGACTGGCAGCCGCGCGCCGCCCGGCTGTTGGACCTGGTCATGGACGGCCTGCGCGCGGGAGCGCCCGGCCGCTGACCGGCGGCCGGGCGGCGCCGGACGTCATCCGCCGGCGAGACGCCAGAGCGACGTGACTTCCGCGGCGCGGGCGGCGTGCAGGGGATCGGCGGTGTCTCCCGCTCGTGGATGCCGCGGCCTGGTGTCGATCCTGTCCACCACGCGCAGGCCCGCCGCCTCGATGCCGGCCGTCAGCTCGCCACGCGTCCTGAGTCCGAGGCGCTCGGCCAGGTCCGACAGGACCAGCCACCCCTCGCCTCCCGGTGCGAGGTGGGCGGCGAGTCCGGCCAGGAAGTCGCGGAGCATGCTGCCGCCCGGGTCGTAGACGCCCTGCTCCAGGGTGGAGGTGGGCCGGGCCGGGATCCAGGGCGGGTTGCAGACGACGAGGTCCGCGCGCCCGTCGGGAAACAGGCCGGGCCCCACGACGTCGACGCGCCCGGCGAGGCGCAGCCGGCGGACGTTGTCACGCGCGCAGGCCAGGGCACGCGGACTGATGTCGGTGGCCACGACGTGGTCGATCCCCCGGCGGGCCAGGACGGCGGCGAGCACCCCCGTGCCCGTCCCGAGGTCGAACGCGGTGCGGCGGCCCGCCGGCGCGGGAAGCGGCGCCTGTGCGACGAGGTCGACGTATTCGCCCCTGACCGGGGAGAACACGCCGTAGTGCGGATGACACGGGCGTCGAGGGCCGGGATCTCCACGCCCTTCATGCGCCATTGGTGCGCTCCGATCACGCCCAGCAGTTCCGTGAGCGAGACCGCCTTCGGCTCGGACGGCGGCCCGTACGCCTCGGTGCACGCCTGGCGCACATCGGGGGCTCTGCGCAGGTCCAGGCGGTGGTTCTCGTCCAGCAGGACGAGGAGCCTGCCCAGCACGCGGGCACGGTGGCCGCGGGCCCGGCGGTACAGGTGGAAGGACTCCGCCGGGCCGTCGCCCCGCCGGGGAGGCTTCCGGTCGATGCGGCGGCCCATCGCCCGCAGGAGCAGGCGTGCGCCGTGGAAGTCGCCCCGCCACAGCAGGGCGGTGCCCTCGCAGGCCAGGCGGTGGGCGACGTCGGCTCTCGTCCGGTCGTCCGCGCCGGCGACCCGGCGGGGAGGCGGCGTCGCGTTCTCGGAATGCCAGCGGGCGGAACGGGGGGTGTTCGCCTCGGTCCAGTGGATCGTGGACACCACGTACTCCTCGTGATCGAACGTGCGGGGGGCACGAAGAGCACTTCGACGAGGAGCGGGAGGAACGGCCCGTGCCGGGCACGGGTGCGCGGGTCAGGGCAGACGGGGCGGCCGCTCCCGCGTCGAAGCGCGGGAGGAGGAGTCGCCGAGAACCATGCCGAGCGTCACGACCAGTCCTTTCGGAGAGATGACGGAAGAGGCTTGCACAGTCCGCTCCGCTCGGGCAAACCCTCTGGTGGGAGGTGCGGGGAAGCCGGGCTCCCCGCCCACCGCGGCTCCTCGTCCGCCGGCGGCGTCCTTCCCGCGCGGGGGGCGCGGGCCGCCGGGCGGGTCGGGGAGCGGCGCGGCGGGCCGGCGTGGAACCGGACGGCGACGGACGGCGTGCCCGCCGCGGACGCCGGCGCCGTCCGCGCGCCCCGGCCGCGTCCGCTCCTCGTTCCCCCGTCCCGGCACACTGCCCGCCGCAGCAGTCTTGACGCGTAAATGACAACGATGGCTTGATGTCTTGTGGGAGCGCTCCCATATCTCGTTCGGAGAAGGGACCACCATGCGCAGCACCCGCCCCACACGTTCACGGACCCTCCCGGTCCTCGGCCTGCTGGCCACCCTCCTCCTGCCGCTCTGGACGACGCTCGCCCCGCACGCCGCGGCCGCGCCGGCGACGGGGACGGCGGCGGAGGCGGTGCGCGTCATGCCGCTGGGCGACTCGATCACCGGCTCGCCGGGCTGCTGGCGAGCGGTGCTGTGGAACCGGCTGCGGAACGCCGGGTACACGGACGTCGACTTCGTCGGCACCCTCGGCCCCCAGGGCTGCGGCCAGGAGTACGACGGCGACCACGAAGGTCACGGCGGCGAGCTGGTGACCCACGTGGCCGACCGGAATCTGCTTCCGGCACGGCTGGCCGCGACCCGGCCGGACATCGTTGTCATGCACTTCGGGACGAACGACGTCTGGAGCGACGTCGCCCCGGACCGCATCCTCGCCGCCTACACCAGGCTGGTGCAGCAGATGCGGGACTCCAACCCCGACATGAAGGTCCTCGTCGCGCAGCTCATCCCCATGAACCCCGCCACCTGCGCGGCGTGCGCCCAGCGCGTGGTCGACCTCAACGCGCGGATTCCCGGCTGGGCGCGGGCGACGAGCACCGGCCGCTCCCCGGTGACCGTCGTCGACCAGTGGACGGGCTTCAGCACGGCCGCCGACACCTACGACGGCGTGCACCCCGACGCCTCCGGCGACGACAAGATAGCCGCCCGCTGGTACCCGGCCCTGGCCGCGCTGCTCGACGCGGGGTCGCCGGGCGGCCCCGGTGACCCGGGCGGCGGCGAACCCGCCTGCTCCGCGACGTTCCGGGCCGTCGCCGCCTGGCAGGGCGGCTACCAGGGCGAGGTGACGGTGACCAACGCGTCCGCCGCACCCGTCTCCGGCTGGACCGCCACCGTCGTACCCGCCGGCGGCGCACGGGTGACGCAGGTCTGGAACGGCGGCCTCGGCACGGCCGCCGACGGGACGGCCACGGTCGTCAACGCGCCGTGGAACGGCTCCCTCGCGCCGGGAGCGAGCGCCGTCTTCGGATTCGTCGCCACCACATCGAGCACGGCCGGCACCCCGGCGGCGGCCGTCGGCTGCACGGCGCGGGCCGCCGCTTCCTGAGACCGTTTCCGCTTCTTCCCCTGGAGCCGCCATGAGATCCCCCACCGTCGTCCTCCCCCGCCTGGCCGCCGTCACGGCCGGTCTGCTGGGCTTGCTCCTGCCCCTGCTGGCCCTGGGCGCCCCGGCCCACGCGGCGCCCACCGGCTTCCGCGTCGAGAACGGCCGGCTGCTGGAGGCGTCCGGGAACGACTTCGTGATGCGCGGCGTCAACCACGCGCACACCTGGTATCCGGACCGGATCAGCTCCCTCGCCCACATCAAGGCCAAGGGCGCCAACACGGTCCGCGTGGTCCTCTCCAGCGGCGACCGCTGGACCCGCAACGACACCGCCGACGTGGCGAACGTCGTGGCCCAGTGCAAGCAGAACCGGCTGATCTGCGTCCTGGAGGTGCACGACACCACGGGCTACGGCGAGCAGAGCGGAGCCGTCACGCTGTCCCGCGCCGCCGACTACTGGATCAGCGTGCGCAGCGCCCTGGCGGGCCAGGAGGACTACGTCATCGTCAACATCGGCAACGAGCCGTACGGCAACACGAACCACACGGCCTGGACCGCCGACACCAAGGCGGCGATCCGGAAGCTGCGGGACGCCGGGTTCGACCACACGATCATGGCGGACGCGCCCAACTGGGGCCAGGACTGGGCGTTCACCATGCGCGACAACGCCGCCTCGGTGTTCGCCGCCGACCCGGACCGCAACACCGTCTTCTCCATCCACATGTACGGCGTCTTCGACACCGCAGCCGAGGTCGGCGACTACCTGAACCGCTTCGTCGCCGCGAAACTCCCGATCGTGGTGGGCGAGTTCGGGCACGACCACTCGGACGGCAACCCCGACGAGGACGCGATCCTCGCGGTGACGCAGCAGCTCGGCCTCGGCTACCTCGGCTGGTCCTGGAGCGGCAACGGCGGCGGGGTCGAGTACCTGGACATGGTCACGAACTTCGACCCGGACCGGCTCACCTCGTGGGGGCAGCGGATCTTCAACGGCCCGAACGGCATCGCCGCCACGGCCAGGGAAGCGGCCGTCTACTCCGCCTCCGGCGGCGACACCACCGCCCCGACCGCCCCCGGCACCCCCGCCGCCTCGGCGGTGACGTCCTCGTCCGTCACCCTGAGCTGGGCCGCCGCCACCGACGCGACCGGCGTCACGGGCTACGACGTGGTCCGGGTGAGCGGCGGGGAGGAGACCGTCGTCACCAGCACGACGGGCACCTCCGCCACCGTCACCGGCCTGGCCCCGGCCACCCCGTACACCTTCGCCGTCTACGCCCGCGACGCCGCCGGCAACCGCTCGCAGCGGTCCGGCACGGTGGCGGTGACCACGTCCTCCGGCGGTTCCCAGGCCGCCTGCGCGGTCGGCTACAAGGTGACGGGCCAGTGGCCCGGCGGCTTCCAGGGCGAGATCGTCCTCCGCAACACCGGCACGTCGGCGATCAACGGCTGGACCCTGCGCTGGACCTTCCCCGACGGCCAGCGCGTCACCAGCCTGTGGGGCGGCACGGCGACGCAGGACGGCGCGGAGGTCACCGTCACCTCCGCCCCGTACACCGCGGCCGTCCCCGCGGCGGGTTCCGTCACCCTCGGTTTCACGGCTTCCCGGGGCAGCGCGAATCCCAGCCCCACCGCGTTCACCCTCAACGGCGCCGCCTGCACCGTGAGCTGACGCCCGGCGCCCCGGCCCCGCACCGGGCCGGGGCGCGAACGGGGCGGTCATCGCTTCAGAGCGGCTTCCGCTCCTCCTCCCGGGCGCCCCGGGCCGGCGCTTCCGGCAGGGAGCGCCGTGCGCGAAGCGGCGAGAGGAAGACGGGCAGGAAGGCCACCGCCATGATCGCACCGCCCGCCCACAGCGTGGCCCGGACACCGATCAGCTCGCCGAGCGCGCCGGACACCGCGGCGCCGACCGCCAGGGCACCCGTCAGCAGGAACCGGAACGTGGCGTTCATGCGGCCGAGCAGCGCGTCGGGGGTCATGTGCTGACGCAGGCTGACACCCACCACGTTGTCCATTCCCACTTTGAACATGGCCAGGCACCACCCCGCACCGGCCACGAACAGCCAGGGACCGCGGTCGACCAGCGGGACGAGCAGTCCGGACGGCGCCAGGCACAGCCCGGCGACACCCAGCGTGCGGCCGTGTCCGAGCCGGGCGGCGACGAAGCGCGCGCACCGCGCGCCGACCAGCAGCCCGACACCGCCCGCGCCCCAGAACAGTCCCAGCGCGGTGGTGGAGAGGCCGAGCCCGCGCACGAACCGGATCGGCAGCATCGTGTTGACGACGGCCGAGCCGAGATTGGCCAGCGCCGCGGTCAGGGCGAGCGCCCGCAGCTCCTCGTCGCCGGCCACGTGCCGCACCCCCTCGGCGATCCGGGTGCGCAACCGGCCGGCCGGCCCGGACGGCGGTCCGGCCGCCGGGCGGGTGCGCCGGACGGCGGTCAGGCCCAGGCCGGAGGCCAGATGGGCGCCCGCGGCGACGAGGACGGCCCCCGGGGCGGTGAGCAGCGCGACGAGGGCGCCGCCGGCGCTGCGCCCCACCACGTTCCCGGCCGCGACCAGCGTGCCGATGTCCGCGTTCGCCCGCACCAGCCCGCTCCTGTCGACGATCCGGGGCAGCGCGCTCTGCGCTCCCACGTCGAAGAACACGGTGGCGCAGCCGGTGACCAGCACCACGGCGTACAGCTGCCCCAGGGAGAGCACGCCGAGCCACCAGGCCACCGGGACGGAGGCGAACAGCAGGGCCCTGACCAGGTCCGCCGTGATCAGTACCCGCCGGTGGCTGAGCCGGTCCACCCAGGCCCCGGCCGGCAGCCCGATGAGCAGGAAGGCCACCGTGCTCAGGGTGGACAGGGCTCCGACCTGGCCGGGCCCGGCGTCCAGCGCCGCCACCGCGACCAGGGGCACGGCGACGTAATTGACGTTGGCGCCGAGCTGGCTGAGGGCGGACGCGGTGAACAGCGTGCGGAAGTCGGGCTCCCGCCACGGGGAGTCGGGGCGCGTCACCGGGCCCCCACAGCCGTGGCGGAGCCGGCCCCGGCGCTCCCGGCGGCAGGGCCCGGCGGCCGGCCGCTGCCGCGGCGCGTCATGCCGACACCGGCCAGGACGACGGCCATCCCCGCGCCGACCCGGAGGCCGACGTCCTCCCCGAGCACGATCGCGCCCAGGGCCAGGGAGACCACCGGCAGCAGGTATCCGACCGCGGCGGCGTCGGTGGCGCCCTCGTCCGCGATGATCCGGTAGGTGAGGTGGAAGGTGAGGCCGGTGGCCAGGACGCCCAGGACGACGACCGCGATCAGGGCGGTGCGATCCGCCCGGACCGGTGGCAGGCCGTCGGCCGGCAGGGCCAGGGCGGCGAGTCCGGTCGCGCAGACGAGCTGGGCGGCGGAGAGGGAGAGGGTGGGGATCCCCTTGCCGGCGAGGGTGCGGCCCATGTAGCCGAACGCGACGGCGTAGCTGGCCGCGGCGGCGAGGACGGCGAGGGCGCCCCAGCCGAGGGAGCCCGACCGCTGCCACGGGGCGAAGATCACCACCGTTCCGCCGAAGCCGAGCAGGAGCCCGGCCAGGCGGACCGGACGCAGCGGGCGCTCCGCGCCCGTGCCGAGGCCGAGGGCGAGGGACCACAGCGGGGTCGTCGCGTTCAGCACACCGGCCTGCCCCGAGTCGACGGTCTGCTGGCCCAGGCCGAAGAGGGCGAACGGCAGGGCGTTGCAGAAGAACGCGGCCACGACGAGACGGCCCCAGACCCCGCGGCCCCGTGGCAGGCGCCGCCCCGTGCCGTAGCAGGCGGCCGTGAGGACGAGCGCCCCCAGCGCGCAGCGCGCGGCGGTCACCTGGAGGGGGGACAGGCCCGTGAGAGCCAGCTCGATCCACAGGAAGGTCGACCCCCACAGCAGGGCCAGCAGCCCCAGCCGTCCCCATCCCAGCAGACTCCGCACCCGGCCGCTCACACGCTTCTCCCCTGCTCGGTTCCCTGCTCGGCCCTATGACGGTGCATCGAGCGCCTCTTGAGGACAAGCAAAAGATTTTGCACGGATCGTTAAGCTCTGCTGCATGCTTGATGTGAGACGTCTGCAAGTGCTCCGCGCCGTGGTCACCAGCGGCACGGTGACGGCCGCCGCGGCGCACCTGGGGTACACGCCGTCGGCCGTGAGCCAGCAGGTGGCGGCCCTGGAGCGGGAAGCCGGGGCGAAACTGCTGGAGCGGGTCGGCCGGGGCGTGCGGCCCACGGCCGCGGGCCTGCTGCTCACCGAGCACGCCGAACTGATCGGCGCGGCGGTCGCCCGGGCCGAGAGCGCGCTGGCCGACCTGCGGGCCGGGCGCACCGGTCGGCTGTCGGTCCGCTATTTCGCCACGGTCGGCTCCCCGCTGATGGCCCCCGCGCTCGCCCGGCTCCGGGACACGCATCCCGACGTCCGGGTCGAGCTCCGACTGGCCGACCGGGAGGAGTCCGTGGAGGCGGTCGTGCGCGGCTCGGCGGACCTGGCCGTGGTCGTCCAGGACCGCGACCCGGCCGACCCCGCCGTCCGTCTGGTACGCCTCCTGGAGGACCCCTACGCCGCCGTGCTGCCCGCGTCCCATCCGCTCGCCGCCGAGCCGGTCCTCGACCTCGCGCGGCTCTCCGGCGAGCGGTGGGTGGGCAGCGAGCCGCCCGGCCCCTGCCTCGCCCCGGTGCTCGACGCCTGTGCCACGGCGGGGTTCAGCCCCGAGTTCGCCCTCCAGAGCGAGGACTACGCCACCGCGCAGGGCTTCGTGGCGGCCGGTCTGGGCATCGGCCTGATGCCCCTGCTGGGGCTGCGGAACACCCATCCGGGTGTCGTCGTGCGCGAGGTCCGCAACCCCACGCCGCTCAGGGTGATCTCCGCCGTGGTACGGCGGGTCGCCCTGGCGCAGCCCGCCCTGCGCGGCCTGCTCGACGCCCTGCGCGCCGTCGCCGCTCCCGGCCCGCCCGAGGCACCGGGCGCGGAGCGCCACCACTGATCACGCGCCGCCGCGGCCCGGGGCCGCTCCCGCGGTGGCGGCGGACGGAGCCCTATCCGAGGAACGACAACCGGACCTGACGGTCGGCGTTGTCGACGTTCGTGTCCACCAGGCACACCGACTGCCAGGTGCCGAGTTCCAGCCGGCCGCCGAGCACCGGGAGCGTCGCGTGCGGCGGGACGAGGGCCGGCAGGACGTGGTCGCGGCCGTGGCCGGGGCTGCCGTGGCGGTGCTGCCAGCGGTCGTCGGCGGGCAGGAGGGTGTGCAGGGCGGCCAGGAGGTCGTCGTCGCTGCCGGCGCCCGTCTCGATGATCGCGATGCCCGCCGTGGCGTGCGGGACGAAGACGTTGAGGAGTCCGTCGCGGCCGGCCGCCACCTCCCGCAGGAAGGACTCGCAGTCGCGGGTGAGGTCGAAGACGGTCTCGGTCGAACCGGTCGTGATGTCCAGGACTCGCGTGGTGAAGGCGTCTGACATGCTCCCATGGTGACGTACGCGCCGGGTTCCGGCCGGAAGGGGCCGTCCGGGATGTGACACGGCGTTCCACTTCACGAGACACCCGTTGACCGTGCACCTGTCAGCTGGCTACGTTCGGCGGCATGTCGCGTTCAGCCCTGCTCACCACGCGCGGTCACATCGACCTGCTGCGGGTGGCCTCCGCCGCGTGTCGCCGCGGCCGCTGACGCCTTCTCCCACCCGTTCTCCCGCTTCCTTCCCCGCCTCCGGCCCGCCGCCCCGCGCGCCCGCCGGCCGCTTCCGGCCGGACGGGCGGCCGCGGCGGCGAGGCGCGGTCCCCCTGTGCCGCCCACCCCCTCGTGGAGCACTCATGAGCATCGGCCATGCCCCGCCCGGCTCCCCCGAGCCGGACATCTCACCCATAGGCGCATCCGGCGCCTTTGGTGCGCCCCCCGTCCCCGAGGACGGCTCCTCCCCCGGCCTCCAGCCCCTCGACCCCGCCTCCTCCCGCCGCGCCCGCGTGCCCCGCTGGCTGCGCCGCACCACCGGCCCGGTGCTGCTGCTGGCGCTGTGGCAACTCCTCAGCGGCACCGGTGTGCTGACCGCCGACGTGCTCGCCTCGCCGGGGCGGATCGCGCAGGTCGCCGGGGACCTGATCGCCGACGGGTCCCTGCCGTCCGCCATGGGCACCTCGCTCCGGCGGGTCGCGGCCGGGCTGCTGCTGGGCCTGGTCGTCGGCACCGGACTCGCCCTGCTCTCCGGCCTGTTCAGGGTCGGCGAGGACCTGGTGGACGCACCGCTGCAGATGCTGCGGACCGTGCCGTTCGTGGGTCTCATCCCGCTGTTCATCATCTGGTTCGGCATCGGGGAGGCCCCGAAGGTCGCCATCATCACGCTCGGCGTGACCTTCCCGCTCTACCTCAACGTCTACGCCGGGATCCGCGGCGTGGACGCCCAGTTGATCGAGGCCGGGGAGTCCCTCGGGCTGTCGCGGTGGGGACTCGTGCGGCACGTCGTCCTGCCGGGCGCGCTGCCCGGCGCGATGACCGGGCTGCGCTACTCGCTCGGCATCGCCTGGCTCGCGCTCGTCTTCGCCGAGCAGGTCAACGCCGACTCCGGCATCGGGTTCCTCATGGTGCAGGCACGGGACTTCCTGCGCACCGACGTGATCGTGGTCTGCCTGATCGTCTACGCCTTCCTCGGCCTGCTGGCCGACTTCGTCGTCCGCTCCCTCGAAAGGCTGCTGCTGCAATGGCGACCGACGTTCACCGGCCGGTGATCCCGCAGGCGGTGCACGTCGAGGGGCTCACCCGCTCCTTCGACGGCCGCGCCGTCATCGACCGGCTGGAACTCGACATCCGGGCGGGCGAGTTCGTGGCCCTGCTCGGCCGCAGCGGCTGCGGCAAGTCCACCCTGCTGCGCGTCCTCGCCGGCCTCGACCGCGACATCGAGGGCACCGTCCTGGTGCCCCGCCGCAGGGCCGTCGCCTTCCAGGCGCCGCGGCTGATGCCGTGGAAGAAGGTGTGGCGCAACGTCCTGCTGGGCCTGCCCGGCAGACCCGAACGGGCCGTCGCCGAGCAGGCGCTCTCCGAGGTGGGCCTCGCCCACCGCTCGGACGCCTGGCCCAAGACGCTGTCCGGCGGCGAGGCCCAGCGCGCCTCCCTGGCCCGCGCCCTGGTGCGCGAGCCCGATCTGCTGCTGCTCGACGAGCCGTTCGGCGCGCTCGACGCGCTCACCCGGATCAGAGCCCAGCGGCTGGTGGGCGAGGTGTGGCAGCGCCGCGGATGCGCCGTCCTCCTCGTCACCCACGACGTGGAGGAGGCCGTGCTGCTCGCCGACCGCGTCCTCGTCATGGACGGCGGGGTCATCGCGCACGAGCAGCGCGTCGGCCTCGACCGCCCCCGCGACATCACCGACCCCCGCTTCGCCGGCCTGCGCGCCGGGCTCCTCGAACGCCTCGGCGTCGAGACCGCCGCCGAAGCCGCCTGAACTCCCCGCGCCCCGTCCGACCTCCGGTTCCCCCTACCCGAACGGATCCGCCATGCGACGACGCCTCGTCCCCGCCGCCCTGCTCCTGCCCCTCGCCCTCCTGCTCACCGCCTGCGGCGGGAACCCGGCCGCCACCGCCTCCCCGGGCGACGGGACCGACGGCCGGGGCTCCGTCACGCTCACCGTCGGTGACCAGAAGGGCGGTTCGGAGGCCGTCCTGCGGGCCGCCGGGGAGCTGAAGGACCTCGACTACAGGATCGAGTGGTCCACGTTCACCTCCGGTCCGCCGCTGCTGGAGGCCGTCAACGCCGGGGCCGTCGACATCGGCGGCGTGGGCAACACGCCGCCGGTCTTCGCGGCCGGCGCCGGCTCGAGGATCTCGGTGGTGGCCGCGTGGCACGGCACGTCCGCGGGCGACGCCGTCCTCGTGCCGAACGGTTCGCCGCTGCGGGAGCCCGCCGAGCTGAAGGGCAGGTCGGTCGCCGTGGCGCAGGGCTCCTCCGCGCACTACCAGCTGGTGGCGTCCCTGGAGAAGGCCGGGCTGGGCCTCGGCGACGTCGAGGTCGAGTACCTCCAGCCCGCCGACGCGCTCGCCGCGTTCACCTCCGGCAAGGTCGACGCCTGGGCGGTGTGGGACCCGTACACCTCGCAGGTGCTGAAGGCGAAGCAGGGCCGGGTCCTGACCACCGGCGAGGGGGTGACCAACGGGCTCACCTTCCAGGTGGCGGCGCCGAGCGCGCTGCGGGACGAGAAGAAGGCCGCCGCCGTCGAGGACTACCTGGAACGGCTGCGGCGCGCCTACGCGTGGGTGTACGGCCACCAGGAGGAGTGGGCGAAGGTCTGGGCGGAGGACACCGGGCTGCCCGAGGACGTGGCGCTGGCCGCGGTGAAGCGGACCTACGCCACCCGGATCGCGGTCGCGGTCGACGAGCCGCTCATCGCCTCCGAGCAGGAGATCGCGGACACGTTCGCCGAGCTGGAGCTCATCCCGCGCAAGGTCGACTTCGGCGACTTCACCGACACCCGGTTCAACGGCGACCTGCCGCCGTCGACCACCCCGGCCCGCCCTTCGGAGGGCTCCTGACACGACCGCGCGCCTCCGCCGGGGGCCGAGGCGGCCGGTTCGGGACCGCCCGGGGCACGACCCGTCCGGGCCGGTGTTCCGCTGCCGGCCGCGGGCGGACGCCGACCCCGCGGGAAGATCCACGGCCCCGGCGGGGTTGGCGGACATGTGAACAACACCGAGGTCGTCGTCATAGGCGCCGGCCAGGCCGGTCTGGCCGGCGCCTATCACCTGCGGCGCTCCGGGTTCGAGCCGGGGCGCGGCTTCGTGGTGCTGGACCACTCCCCCGGACCGGGCGGCGCCTGGCAGTTCCGCTGGCCGTCGCTGACCTACGGCAAGGTGCACGGCGTGCACTCCCTGCCGGGCATGGAACTGACCGGCGCCGATCCCGCGCGCCCGTCCTCCGAGGTCGTCGCCGAGTACTTCGCGGCCTACGAGCAGACCTTCGACCTGCGGGTACGGCGCCCCGTCGACGTGCGCGCCGTGCGCGAGGGGACCGGCGGGCGGCTGGTCGTGGAGACCTCGGCCGGGGACTGGGCGGCGCGGGCGCTGATCAACGCGACCGGCACCTGGGACCGGCCGTTCCGGCCGCGCTACCCGGGCCAGGAGACCTTCCGCGGGCGGCAGCTGCACACCGCGCAGTACACCGGGCCCGAGGAGTTCGCCGGGCTGCGGGTGGTCGTGGTGGGCGGGGGCGCGTCCGGCACCCAGCACCTGCTGGAGATCGCGCCGTACGCGGCCGCCACCACCTGGGTGACCAGGCGGCCGCCGGTGTTCCGCGAGGGGCCCTTCGACGAGGACGCGGGCCGGGCGGCGGTCGCGCTCGTGGCGGACCGGGTGCGGCGGGGGCTGCCGCCGAGGAGTGTGGTGTCGGTGACCGGGCTGCCGCTGAACGACGCGATCCGGCAGGGCATCGCGGACGGAGTGCTCGACCGGCAGCCCATGTTCGACCGGATCACGCCCGACGGGGTCGCGTGGGAGGGCGGCGGGCACGTGTCCGCCGACGTCATCCTGTGGGCGACCGGGTTCCGGCCCGCCCTCGCCCACCTGGCCCCGCTCGGGCTGCGCGAGCCGGGCGGCGGCATCCGCATGGAGGGGACGCGGGTGGCCGCCGACCCGCGGATCCACCTCGTCGGATACGGCCCCTCGGCCAGCACCGTCGGCGCCAACCGGGCGGGCCGCGCGGCCGTGCGGGACATCAGGAGGCTGCTGGCCGGGGAGCCCGCCGCCGCGTGAGGTCCCGCCGGGTCAGCGGGGGGCGGGCGAACTCCGGCGGCCGTGGTCGGACTCGGCGAGGTTGCGCCGGTGCTCGGCGTGGTCGGCGGTGAAGCGGGTGTCGCCCGGCCTGACCGTGACGAAGTACAGCCAGTCGCCCGGCGTCGGGTTGATCACGGCGCGCAGCGCCTCCTCGCCGGGGTTGGCGATGGGCGTGGGCGGCAGTCCCATGCGCTGGTAGGTGTTGTACGGGCTCTCGACGCGGGTGTCGCCCCGGGGCGTCCCGCGGGGGGCGCGGCCCAGCGCGTAATTGACGGTGGAGTCCATCTGCAGCGGCATGCCCCGCTCCAGGCGGTTGAAGATCACCCGGGCCACCTTGCCCATGTCGGCCTCGGTGGCGGCCTCGGCCTGCACGATGCTCGCGATGATGACCGCCTGGTAGACGTTCATCGCGTTGCGCTGCGCGCCGGCGGCGATCGGGGCGCCGTTGAACTTCTTGCCGGCGGTGTCGGCCATGGCCGACAGCAGCCGCTCCGGCGTCGTCTTCCCGTCGAGCGGATACGTTCCCGGGAAGAGGTAGCCCTCGGGGTTGCCCCCGGCTTCGTCCGGCAGTCTCAGCCGGGCCTTCGCGAGGGACTTCCCGGTGGTGCCGGCGGGCAGGGCGAGCGCCTTGTCGACGGCCGCGTAGACCTGGCTCGCCCGCCGGCCCGCCGGGACGGCCAGGGTCCTGGGACGGCTGTCGCCCTCGTCCGCCGGGGACAGCAGCGGCACCGCCACGGCGGTGCCGGCCACGACGGCTCCGGTCGCGATCAGGACGATACGGCCCCGGCGCGTCAGTCGGACCGTGCTCCTCGTGCTCCGTGGCGGAGTGTTCGTCTGCATGCGGGCACGGTAACCCCCGAATAACGACAAACCTGGCATATTTTCATCTTGTCGGCTCCAGTCGGGCGTCCCTGCGGACCAGTTCCGCATAGCGCCCGTTCCGTTCCAGCAGCTCCTCGTGCGTGCCGCGTTCGACCACGCGCCCGGAGTCGAGGACCACGATCTGGTCGGCGCCGCGGACGGTGGACAGGCGGTGCGCGATGGTGAGCGTGGTGCGGTCGGCCGACAGGGCGTCGATGGCCTCCTGGACGGCGGCCTCCGTGCGGGTGTCCAGGGCGCTGGTCGCCTCGTCGAGGATGAGGACGGGCGGGTCGCGCAGGATGGTGCGGGCGATGGCCAGGCGCTGTTTCTCGCCGCCGGAGAAGCGGTGGCCGCGCTCGCCGACGACCGTGTCGTAGCCGTCGGGCAGGGACGCGATGTGGTCGTGGATCTGGGCCGCCCGCGCCGCCGCGACCAGTTCCTCGTCGGTGGCGTCCGGCTTGGCGAAGCGCAGGTTCTCGGCGACCGAGGCGTGGAAGAGGTACGTCTCCTGCGAGACGACGCCGACCGCGCGGGCCAGGGTGTCGAAGTCCAGGTCGCGCACGTCGGTCCCGTCGAGGGTGACCCGGCCGCCCGTCACGTCGTACAGCCGCGGCACCAGGTAGCCGAGCGTGGACTTGCCGGCGCCGGTGGGGCCGACGACGGCGAGGCTGCCGCCCGCGGGGACGGTCAGGTCGATGCCGTCGAGGACCGGGCCGCTGTCGTCGCCGTAGCGGAACTCCACGTTCTCGAAGCGGACCTCGCCCCTGATCCGGTCCAGGCGGACCGGCTGTTCGCGCTCGGTGATGTCGACGGGCAGGTCCAGGTACTCGAAGATCCGCTGGAAGAGCGCGAGCGAGGCCTGGATCTGGACGCCGGTGCCGAGCAGGCTGACGGCCGGGCGGAACAGCCCCTGCTGCAGCGAGACGAAGGCGACGATGGTGCCGATGGAGACCTCCGGGCCGCCGAAGTGCAGGGCCAGGCCGGCGGTCCAGTAGATGACGGCGGGCATCGCGGCCATGACGATCGTGATGACGGCCATCCGCCAGCGGCCCGCCATGTTCGACCGGACCTCCAGGTCGACCAGGCGCTCGGACTCCTCGGCGAAGGACCGGGTGAGCGAGTCGGAGCGGCCCATGGTGCGGCCGAGCAGGATGCCGCTGACCGAGAGCGACTCGGTGACCGTGGCGGCCATCGCGGCCATCTGCTTCTGCCGCCGGGTGGTGATCTTCCGGCGCTCGTCGCCGACGCGGCGGCTGATCCACACGAAGACGGGGAGCAGCAGCAGCGAGACGACGGTCAGCCGCCAGTCGAGGGCGACCATCGCGGCGATCGTGGCGACCACGCTGGTCGCGTTGGAGACCAGGGAGGTGGCGGTGGAGGTGACGGTGGCCTGCATGCCGCCGATGTCGTTGGCGATGCGGGACTGGACCTCGCCGGTGCGGGTGCGGGTGAAGAAGGCGAGCGACATGCGCTGCAGCCGGCCGTAGACGGCGGTGCGCAGATCGTGCATGACGCGCTGGCCGACCGTCGTGGAGATCAGGGTCTGCAGTACGCCGAAGACGCTGGTGAGGACGGCGCCGAGGATCATGCCGAGGGCGAGCAGCGTGAGCAGGCCGGTGCGGCCCTCGGGGATCGCGACGTCGAGGATCGCCTTCAGCAGGAACGGCGAGGCGACCGTGACCAGCGACGAGGCGCCGACCAGCAGGCCGACGACCGCGAGCCGGCCGCGGTAGGGGCGGAAGAGCCGCAGGATGCGGCGCATCTGCCGGGGCTGGTCCGGCGGGTCGGCGGGCGGGGTCCAGACGGGTTCGCGGTCGGGATGCATGGGCTCCTACGGGGATCGGGCGGCGGGGGCGCCGGAGGAGGGACACGTCGGCGACCGGCGTCGCGCCGTCGGCCGGCCGCACGTCGCCGACCGACGGATCGTAGCTCATTGTTACCTACACTCACAATGAACACCGTCCTGATATTGTTCCCGCATGACCAGCCCCGATTCCGACGGCCTGCTCGCCGAGCAGTTGCTGCGGCTCACCCGCCGGGTGCACCGCATCCAGAAACGGCACCTGGAGCAGCGCGGCCTCGGCGTCACCCCGGCCCAGTCCCGGCTGCTGCGCACCCTGGCGCACTACGGCTCGCCGCCCCGGATGGCGGACCTGGCCGCACGCCTGGAGGTGGTGCCGCGGGCCGTGACGACGCTGGTCGACGCGCTGGAGACGGCCGGAAAGGTACGCCGCGTCCCGGACCCGGCCAACCGCCGCGTGATCCGGATAGAGCTCACGGACGACGGCCGCGCGACCCTGCGGGAGCTGCACGCCGCGCGCAGGTCGGCCGCGGAGGAGATCCTGGCGCCGCTGACGGACGGACAGCGGGCGCTGCTCGGAGGGCTGCTGGACACACTGGTCGACGGACCGGCGGCCGAGCGCTGCGGGGACGCGCCCGCATGACGCGACGGGCCGCCGCCACCGCGGCGGCGGCCCGCACCGGTGCGCGGACCGTCCCGCCCCCGGGCGCTCGGCGGCCGCGGTCCCGCCGCCGGTCCGGCGGTGTGGGCGGGTGAGCGGCCGAGGGTGGTCGTCGCACGGCCGCGGAAGGCGCCGCCGTATCCGGCGACGGCCGGCCGGCGGCCGCCCCGCGTGCCGACGCGGTGCTCGGGACCGGGCGCGTGAGTGGCGGAGCGGGCGCGCTCGCCGTCGCCGGCGGCACGCGCGGCGGCAGGAACGGGAGTCCGGCGTCCCCCGGCAGCCGGATCCGCGCACGCGTCTGGAAAACCGTTTGATTTCGACCACGCCGCGACGCGAACCTGTCACAGTTTGCTGCCGCCGGCAGCCGCCGCTCGCCCTGCCCGTCCGATGCCGCGCCCCGCGGCTTCCGCCACCCCTGACACGAGCCACTGGGACGTCATGCAGATTCAAGATCTTCCGTACCCCGACCCGGGCGTGCCGGACGCGCGCTCGGGCCCCCGGTTCCTGTGGTGGCTCTTCCGCAACCAGCTGGGCGGTCAGCTCCGGTCGCTGGCCTGGGGCCTGCTGCACTTCGGGGCCGTCTCCGCGCTGCCGTTCTGCGTCGGGATCGCCGTCCAGGCCGTCGTGGACCGCTCCGGCGCACGGCTCGCCCTCGCGGGCGGGCTGCTCGCCCTGTGCGGCGTGGCCACCGCGCTCGGGGACACCTTCCTGCACCGCGCCGCCGTCACCAACTGGATCACGGCCGCGGCCCGGGTCCAGCAGCTGCTGGCCCGCAAGGCCGCCCGGCTGGGCTCGGCGCTGACCCGGCGCGTCGCGGCCGGTGAGGTCGTGTCCGTGTCCACCGGCGACGTCGAGAAGATCGGCTGGTTCGTGGAGGCCACCTCCCGGTTCACCGCGGCCGCGCTCACCGTCGTCCTGGTCTGCGCGGGCCTGCTCGTCTACCAGCCGGCGCTCGGCGTGGTCGTCGCCGTGGGCCTGCCCGTGCTGGCCGTCGCGGTACTGCCGCTGCTGCCCCGGGCGACCCGGCGCGCCGACGTCCAGCGGGAGAAGGCGGGCCGCGCCACCGAACTGGCCTCGGACACCGTCGCCGGCCTGCGGGTGCTGCGCGGCATCGGCGGTGAGGAACTGTTCCTCGACCGCTACCGCCGCGCCTCCCAGGAGGTCCGTCACGCGGCCGTGCGCAGCGCCCGCATGTGGTCCCTGATCGCCGCGATCCAGGTGCTGCTGCCGGGACTGCTGCTGATCGCGGTCGTCTGGTACGGCGTCCAGCTGGCCCGCGAGGGCCGGATCACCGTCGGCGAACTGGTCACCGCCTACAGCTCGGTCATGATCCTCACCTATCCGCTGCGGCACTTCGAGGAGATCGCGATGGCCTACTCCTTCTCGCGGCCCTCGGCCAAGCGGGCCGCGCGCGTGCTGGCACTGGAGCGGGCCACGGACACCGCGGGCTCCCGCGCGGCCGGCGTCCCGGCCGGCGACCTGTACGACCCGGCCACCGGTCTGCTCGCGCCCGCCGGCCGGCTCACCGCCGTGGTGTGCGGCGATCCCGACGCGGCCGGCCGGCTGGCCGAACGGCTCGGCGGGCACCCCGCGGAGGAGGGCGCCTCGGTGCTGCTCGGCGACGTGCCGCTGGACGAGCTGCCGCTCGACTCCGCCCGTACGGCCGTCCTGGTGCAGGACAAGGACCCGGTGCTGCTCTCCGGGTCCCTGCGCGAGCTGCTCGACGTGCCCGCCTCGGGCCAGGTGAGCGCCCGGCAGGCGCTGGCGGCCGCGCAGTGCGAGGACGTGCTGGCGGCGCTGGCGCAGGGGTCGCTCGGCGCCGAGGACCCGATGGACGCCCGGATCACCGAACGCGGCCGGTCCCTGTCGGGCGGCCAGCGCCAGCGGCTCGCGCTGGCCCGGTCGCTGGTCGCGGACCCGGAGGTGCTGGTCCTGGACGAGCCGACCTCCGCCGTCGACTCGCACACCGAGGCGCGTGTCGCTCAGGGCGTGCGCAGCCTGCGGGCGGGGCGCACGACCGTGGTGTTCACCTCCTCGCCGCTGCTGCTGGACCGCGCCGACCGGGTCGTGTTCCTGCACGGGGGCGCGGTCGCGGCGGCCGGCACCCACCGCGAGCTCGTGCGCACCGAGCCCCGGTACCGGGCCGTGGTGACCCGCGAGACCGACGAGGAGACCGCCCGCCGGGCGGGCGCCGGCGACGCCTCCCGCGCCGACGGGGACGCCCTGCACGACGCGCTCGAGGAACTGCGGGAACTGGAAGAGCTGGAAGAGATCGAGGAGACAGCATGATCGGCGTGGCGCCCCCGGCGTACGACCCGGCGGCCCCGACCACGGCGCACACCCTGCCCGTCGGCGCCCCCGCGACCGTACGCGCCTACGTGGCCGAGCTGCTGCGCCGGCACCGCCGGGCGTTCCTGGTCCTCGTTACCGTCAACACCGTCGCCGTGGCCGCCTCCATGGCGGGCCCCTACCTGCTGGGCGGGCTGGTGGAGCGGGTGTCGGACGGCGCCCGGGAGCTGCGCCTCGGGCTGACCGCCACGCTGTTCGTGGTGGCGCTGGCGCTCCAGGCCGCGTTCGTACGGCAGGTGCGGTTGCGCGGCGCGATGCTCGGCGAGCGGATGCTGGCCGACCTGCGCGAGGACTTCCTCGTCCGGTCGGTCGGGCTGCCGCCGGGCGTCCTGGAGCGGGCCGGGACGGGCGACCTGCTGTCCCGGATCACCACCGACATCGACCGGCTCGCCAACGCCATGCGCGAGGCCGTGCCCCAGCTGGTGATCGGCGTGGTGTGGGCGGCGCTGCTGCTGGGCGGGCTCGTGGTGACGGCTCCGCCGCTGGCGCCGGCCGTGCTGATCGCCGTGCCGCTGCTGGTGGCCGGCTGCCGCTGGTACTTCCGGCGGGCTCCCTCCGCGTACCGCTCGGAGGCCGCCGGGTACGCCGCCGTGGCCGCCGCGCTCGCCGAGACCGTGGACGCCGGGCGCACCGTCGAGGCCCACCGGCTCGGTCCGCGCCGCGTCGAGCTGTCGGAGCGCCGGATCAAGGAGTGGACGGCCTGGGAGCGTTACACGCTCTGGCTGCGTTCGGTGCTCTTCCCGGTCGTCAACGTCACGCATGTGACGGTGCTCGCCTCCGTCCTCATGGTCGGCGGGGTGTTCGTGCTGCGGGGCTGGATCGGGATCGGGCAGCTGACCACGGGCGCGCTGATCGCCCAGATGCTCGTCGATCCCGTGGGGCTGATCCTGCGCTGGTACGACGAGCTGCAGGTGGCGCAGGTGTCGCTGGCCCGGCTGGTCGGGGTCCGGGACATCGAGCCGGACGCCGGCGACCCGGAACTGGTCCCCGACGGCCGCCACGTGCACGCCGACCGGGTGCGCTTCGGCTACCGGGAGGGCGTCGACGTCCTGCGCGAGGTGTCCCTGAGGGTCGCTCCCGGCACCAGGCTGGCGCTGGTCGGCCCCTCGGGCGCGGGCAAGTCCACCCTGGGCAGGCTGCTCGCCGGCGTCTACGGGCCGCGGGCCGGCCGGGTCACCCTCGGGGGCGCCGAACTGTCCCGGATGACCGCGGAACGGGTCCGCTCCCACGTCGCCCTGGTCAACCAGGAGCACCACGTCTTCGTGGGCTCCCTGCGGGACAACCTCCGGCTCGCCCGCACCGGCGCCACCGACGCCGAGCTGTGGGCGGCGCTGGGCGCGGTCGACGCGGACGGCTGGGCCCGGGCACTCGGCGACGGCCTGGACACCGAGGTCGGCTCGGGCGGTATGGCGCTCACCCCGGCCCAGGCCCAGCAGATCGCGCTGGCCCGCCTGGTGCTGGCCGATCCGCACACCCTGGTCCTGGACGAGGCGACCTCCCTGCTCGATCCCCGGGCGGCACGCCACCTGGAACGGTCCCTGGCCCGCGTCCTGGACGGCCGCACCGTCGTCGCCATCGCCCACCGCCTGCACACCGCCCACGACGCGGACGTCATCGCCGTCGTCGAGAACGGCCGCATCAGCGAGCTCGGCAGCCATGACGAGCTGGTGGCGGCGGACGGCGCCTACGCGGCGCTGTGGCGGTCCTGGCACGGGTGACGGGACCGGCCGAAGTGCCGGGCCGGGTGGACCGGGGCCGGACCGGAGCGGCACGGGCCCGGACCGGAGCGGGCCGGGGGCGGTGCGGCGCGCACCCGGAACGCTCGCTCCCCGGCCCGGGCCCGTGCCGTTGCGCGGTGCCGAACCCGGGTGGAAGGCTGGGGAGAGGCACCGGTTCGGGGGCGCCCGGGAACCTCTCGGTCCGGCGACGGGCGACGCCAGTGCCCCGCGCGGCGGCGGCCGACCGCGATCCGCAGTGAGAAGGCGCCCGTCCCACCCCCTGGAGGTACCCGTGAACAGCGCCGACGGATGGGGAGACGACGTCTACCAGCCCGACGGATCCGAGCAGGTGGATGACGCGGGGTTGCTCGACACACAGGACACCCTGGCTTACGAGGGCGTCGACGATCCCCTCGATCCGGGCTGGTCGCCCCCGGAGCGGCCCTGGGCCGTGGAGCACATCGGCGTGACGGCCGCGGAGCGCCTGCGCGGCGAGACGCTGGAGCAGCGGCTCGCCGAGGAGGTGCCGGATCCCGTCGCACCCGGCGGCGACGGACTCGGCGACTGCGAGGGCACCGACGGCGAACTCCTGGACAACGAGGTCGGCGCGGTTCGCTCCGGCCGGCTCGTGGCACCCGACGAGGGCACGCACGAGGACGACGAGCCCGCGCTGATCGCCACGGACGTCGGCATCGACGGCGCCGCCGCCTCCGCGGAGGAGGCCGCGGTACACATCGTCGACGAGGACGCCCTGCCCGGCTGACCTCGCGGCCGGCTCCGCCGTCCCCGCGCCGCCCCGACCCGCGCCGAGCAAGGAGCAGCCATGCGCCAGGACACGCACCCCGACTACCACCCCGTCGTCTTCCGCGACCGCGCCGCCGGCTACGCCTTCCTGACCCGGTCCACGGCGACCAGCGACCAGACCATCGCCTGGGACGACGGGGAGACCTACCCGGTCGTGGACGTGGAGATCTCCTCGGAGAGCCACCCCTTCTACACCGGCAAGGCCCGCACCGTGGACTCCGAGGGCCGCATCGCCCGGTTCGAACGGCGCTACGGCGGCGAGGGCCGGGGCACCGGCGGCGGCACGGGCTGAGCCGCCGGGGAGAAGCCCGGGCAGGGGTTCGCGAGCGGGCCCGGGCGGGTGCTCGCGGGCCGGCCCGGTCCAAGCCGCGGAGCCGGCCCCGGGTCTCAGATGACGTTGAGCGCCGCCGCGCAGCCCACTCCGCCGAGCACCATGAACGCCGGCATCAGCACTTTCAGCTCGACCCAGCTGCCCGCCCGGAACCGCATGGCCTTCGGCGGCCCGACCGGGTACCAGCGCTTCCGGCCGACCGGGATGGGCCACAGTATCGGGCAGCCCGAGACGGTCAGCGCGTCCCCGATGTCGTGCACCAGTGCGCCCAGCACTATCGGCAGGCCCAGCCACAGGTACTCCTGGCCGGGCTCCGTGAACAGCCAGTCCGACCCGTTGCCCGGCTGGTCGAGGGTCCCCACCAGGATCCACGCGCTGGTCGCGGCCAGCAGCCAGACCAGCACGTCGCTGCTGGAGCCCCGGGTCGCCCGCCACAGCAGGCCCTCGATGGCGAGCACCATGTGCACGAAGAGGATCGCCAGCACCGCCCAGCGGCCCCCGGTGATCGCCAGGGCGGAGCAGCCCGCGCCGATCAGGACCGCCCACAGCCAGGTGTGCGTGAGCGTGCGGTGCCCGCCGGAGCGGCGCGGGTCGCCCTGCTTCCTCGTGGCCTTGTAGACGGCGTAGGAGAGCTTGTCCACGATCTCGCACAGTCGGCGCGACAGCGGTCCGAAGGCCCGCGAGATGGTGGCCGCCTTGTGGTCCAGGTCGGGTGCGAGCGCGGCTCCGGCGCAGATCAGGGCGCCGCACAGGAGGACCGGCCAGGGCATCGGGTGCCCGGCCGCTGCGGTCGCCGCCCCGACGCCGAGCCAGGCCGCGGCACCCGACAGTGAGTGTGCTGGTCCCATCATCGCCGTTGCCCGCCCCATTCCTCGTGTGCCGCTGCCCGGCCGGCCGGGCGCGTCGACGCTCCGCCGGCGACACAGCGTAGCGTTCGCGATCTTCGAACGGGCAGCCGATTGCCGTATCGGGGAGGAGGCCAGGCAAGATGGGGGCGTGACCCTCATCGATCAGCTCCCGCCGACCGCCGACCCCGACGCCCTGTACGAAGCCTTCGAGTCGTGGGCCGAGGAGCGCGGCCTCACGCTCTACCCCCACCAGGAGGAGGCGCTGATCGAGGTGGTCTCCGGGGCGAACGTGATCGTGTCGACGCCCACCGGCTCCGGCAAGAGCATGATCGCCGCGGGAGCCCACTTCGCCGCGCTGGCCCGGGACGAGGTCACCTTCTACACGGCCCCGATCAAGGCGCTGGTGTCGGAGAAGTTCTTCGAACTGTGCAAGCTCTTCGGCACCGAGAACGTCGGCATGCTCACCGGCGACGCGTCCGTCAACGCCGACGCGCCCGTCATCTGCTGCACCGCCGAGGTGCTGGCGTCGATCGCGCTGCGCGACGGCAGGGACGCGGACGTCGGCCAGGTCGTCATGGACGAGTTCCACTTCTACGCGGAGCCGGACCGCGGCTGGGCCTGGCAGATTCCGCTGCTGGAGCTGCCGCAGGCGCAGTTCGTCCTGATGTCGGCCACGCTCGGCGACGTCTCCTTCTTCGAGAAGGACCTCACCCGCCGCACGGGCCGCCCCACGGCGGTGGTCCGCTCGGCGACCCGGCCGGTGCCGCTCTCCTACGAGTACCGCTACACCCCGCTCACCGAGACCCTCACCGACCTGCTGGAGGCGCGGCAGGCCCCCGTCTACATCGTGCACTTCACGCAGGCGCAGGCCGTGGAGCGGGCGCAGGCGCTGATGAGCATCAACATGTGCTCGCGCGAGGAGAAGGACCGGATCGCCGAGCTGATCGGCAACTTCCGCTTCACCACGAAGTTCGGCCGCAACCTCTCCCGTTACGTCCGGCACGGCATCGGCGTCCACCACGCCGGCATGCTGCCCAAGTACCGGCGTCTGGTGGAGAAACTCGCCCAGGCCGGTCTGCTGAAGGTCATCTGCGGTACGGACACCCTCGGCGTGGGCGTCAACGTGCCGATCCGCACGGTGCTGTTCACCGCCCTCACCAAGTACGACGGCAGCCGGGTGCGCACGCTGCGCGCCCGTGAGTTCCACCAGATCGCCGGCCGGGCCGGACGCGCGGGCTTCGACACGGAGGGCTTCGTCGTCGCGCAGGCCCCCGAGCACGTCATCGAGAACGAGAAGGCCCTCGCCAAGGCCGGCGACGACCCGAAGAAGCGGCGGAAGGTCGTCCGCAAGAAGGCGCCCGAAGGGTTCGTCGGGTGGACGGAGAAGACCTTCGAGAAGCTCATCGAGTCCGAACCGGAGCCGCTCACCTCCCGCTTCCGGGTCACGCACACCATGCTGCTGTCGGTGATCGCCCGGCCCGGCAACGCCTTCGAGGCGATGCGCCGGCTGCTGGAGGACAACCACGAGCCGCGCAAGCAGCAACTGCGGCACATCCGGCGGGCGATCGCCATCCACCGCTCGCTGCTGGACGGCGGTGTCGTGGAGAAGCTGGACGAGCCGGACGCCCAGGGCCGCATCGTCCGGCTCACCGTGGACCTGCAGCAGGACTTCGCGCTGAACCAGCCGCTGTCCACCTTCGCGCTGGCCGCGTTCGAGCTGCTGGACCCCGAGTCGCCGTCGTACGCGCTGGACATGGTGTCCGTCGTGGAGTCCACGCTGGACGACCCGCGGCAGATCCTCGCCGCCCAGCAGAACAAGGCGCGCGGCGAGGCCGTGGCCGCGATGAAGGCGGACGGCGTCGAGTACGAGGAGCGCATGGAGCGCCTCCAGGACATCACGTACCCGAAGCCGCTGGAGGAGCTGCTCTTCCACGCGTACAACACCTACCGCAAGAGCCATCCGTGGGTCGGCGACCATCCGCTGTCGCCGAAGTCGGTCGTCCGCGACATGTACGAGCGGGCGCTGTCCTTCACGGAGCTGGTGTCCTTCTACGAGCTGGCCCGCACCGAGGGCATCGTGCTGCGCTACCTCGCCGGCGCCTACAAGGCCCTGGAGCACACCATCCCCGACGACCTGAAGTCGGAGGACCTGCAGGACCTGATCGAATGGCTCGGCGAGACGGTGCGCCAGGTCGACTCCAGCCTGCTGGACGAGTGGGAGCAGCTCGCCAACCCGCAGGAGATGACCGCGGAGGAGGCGCAGGAGAAGGCCGACCAGGTCAAGCCGGTCACCGCCAACGCGCGCGCCTTCCGCGTCCTCGTCCGCAACGCCATGTTCCGCCGTGTGGAGCTCGCCGCCCTGGACCAGGTGGAGGAACTGGGCGAGATGGACGCCGACTCCGGCTGGGACGCCGAGGCGTGGGGCGAGGCGATGGACAAGTACTGGGACGAGTACGACGACCTCGGCACCGGTCCCGACGCCCGCGGCCCGAAGCTGCTGGTCATCGACGAGGAGCCGGAGAACGGCCGGTGGCGCGTCCGCCAGATCTTCGACGACCCGAACGGCGATCACGACTGGGGCATCAGCGCGGAGGTCGACCTCGCGGCCTCCGACGCGGAGGGCCGCGCGGTCGTCCGCGTCACCGATGTCGGCCAGCTGTGAGCACAGGAGAATCCCACCCATGACGAATCCGGCCGAGAGACTCGTCGACCTGCTCGACCTGGAGCAGATCGAGGTCAACATCTTCCGTGGCCGCAGCCCGCAGGAGTCCCTGCAGCGGGTCTTCGGCGGGCAGGTGGCGGGCCAGGCCCTGGTCGCCGCCGGCCGCACCACGGAGGGCGACCGCCCCGTGCACTCGCTGCACGCGTACTTCCTGCGCCCGGGCCGGCCGGGCGTGCCGATCGTGTACCAGGTCGAGCGGGTCCGGGACGGACGGTCGTTCACGACCCGGCGGGTCACCGCCGTGCAGCAGGGCCGCACGATCTTCAATCTCACCGCCTCCTTCCACAAGCCCGAGGAGGGGAGCTTCGAGCACCAGTTGCCACCGGCCCGCGAGGTTCCGGACCCGGAGTCCCTGCCGTCGGTCGTGGACGAGATCCGGGAGCATCTGGGCGCGCTGCCCGAGCAGTTGGAACGGATGGCCCGCCGCCAGCCCTTCGACATCCGCTACGTGGACCGGCTGCGCTGGACGCCCGAGGAGATCAAGGACGCCGAGCCGCGCAGCGCCGTGTGGATGCGCGCGGTCGGGCCGCTGGGCGACGACCCGCTCGTGCACACCTGCGCGCTGACCTACGCCAGCGACATGACCCTGCTGGACGCCGTGCGCATTCCGGTGGAACCCCTGTGGGGTCCGCGGGGTTTCGACATGGCGTCGCTGGATCACGCCATGTGGTTCCACCGGCCGTTCCGCGCGGACGAGTGGTTCCTGTACGACCAGGAGTCGCCGATCGCGACGGGCGGCCGGGGCCTGGCGCGCGGGCGGATCTACGACGTGCAGGGACGCCTGCTGGTGTCCGTCGTCCAGGAGGGCCTGTTCCGGGCCCTGTAGGTCACGAGCCCGTGCGGCGCAGCAGGCCGGGCGGCCGGCCCGGTCGCCTGGCCGGTTTCCGTTCCGGGTCCGCGCCGGAGGGGGCCGGCCCGGGGGCGGGGGGCGGCGCCGGCCTGTGTTCGCGCGTCTCGGCCGGCGCCTTCGCCGGGTCCGCCCGGAGCCGGGCGATCCCGTCCGCGTCGTCCGCCGTCGTGCGCGGTGATGTCGCCGGACATGGTCGTCTCCCCCGTGGAGTCGCGCGGCCGACGCCGTGCGCGCCCGCCCGGAGAAGACCGCAGCCGCTTCGGCGCATCGCGTGGCGGGCCTGTGGACAACTCCACGGAGGTGACGCATCTCCGGGTCAGAAGTCCGCGGCCGGGGCCCGATCGGGCTGCCGGGCGTGCACGTCGAGGTGTTCGCCGACCCGGTTGACGAGCAGCGTCATCTCGTAGGCTATCTGCCCGATGTCGGCCTCGGCGCCGCTGAGCACGCACAGACAGCTGCCGGTGCCGGCCGCGGTGACGAACAGGACCGCGTCGTCGAACTCGACCATGGTCTGGCGCACTCTGCCGGCGCCGAAGTGGCGGCCCGACCCCTTGGCCAGGCTGTGCAGTCCGGACGCGATGGCGGCGAGGTGCTCGGCGTCCTCGCGTCGCAGCCCCGTGCTCGCGCCCGTCACCAGGCCGTCGTTGGACAGGACCAGCGCGTGCCGCACGTGTTCGACGCGCTCCGTCAGGTCGTCCAGCAGCCAGCCAAGTCCCTGGTTCTGCGCCATGATCTCCCCGTGTTCTCCCCGTGGATGTCTCCTCCTGGTCCGGAGGATCTCTCCGCGCCAGCCTTCCCCACCTGCGGGCGCGGAGCAAGGCGCAGGGGAGGCATGGCGCAGAAGATGACCGATGCCGAGTGGCGGGCGTCCGCCGTCCCGCGGTCCGCGCCGTCCGCGCCCTCCGTTCACCGGCCCGCCGCACCGAGCGGTTCCTGCGCGCGCGGTGGTGCCGGTCTCCCCGGCCGCGCCCACCGGGGCGGGCCCCGCCCGTGCCGGGCCCGTCGCCGGCCGGCGGCCCGGCCGCCGGTGCGGTGGTTCCGCCTCCCGCGACACCGGATGGGGGATCATGCGGAACCATGAACGACGATCACACGCACGTCCGGGAGTTCTTCACCGCCCGCGCCGCGGACTGGGACAGCCGCTTCCCCGACGACGGCCCGGCCTACGCGGCGGCCGTCGCCGGGCTCGGGCTGCGGGAGGGGGACCGCGTGCTCGACGCGGGCTGCGGCACCGGACGTGCCCTGCCGCCGCTGCGTGCCGCCGTGGGTCCCTCGGGCGTGGTCGTCGGGGTCGATCTGACCCCGGCCATGCTCCGGGCCGCCGTACGGGCGGGGAGGGACCGGGACGGGCGGTTGCTGCTGGCCGACGTGGCCGCGTTGCCGTTGCGGTCGCGGTCGCTCAACGCCGTGTTCGCGGCGGGCCTGATCGCGCACCTGCCCGATCCCGCCGGGAACCTGCGGGAGTTGGCGCGCGTGGTGCGCCCGGGAGGCGTGCTGGCGCTGTTCCACCCGATCGGCAGGGCGGCGCTCGCGGCCCGCCAGGGCCGCCGGATCACGCCGGACGACCTGCGCGCGGAGCCCCGTCTGCGTCCGCTGCTGGCCGGCTCGGGGTGGCGTATGACGTCGTACGCCGACGAGGACAGCCGCTTCCTGGCGCTGGCCGTCCGCGAGGGCTGACCGGGCGCCCGCGGAGCAGCGGCCGCGGACCGCTGCCGCCGCGGACGCGGTCGTGCGGGGCGAGCGGGCCGGCCGGTCCCCACGGACGGCGCGGCGCTCCCGCTCGGCCGGGGAACCGCAGCTTCGGGCGGGGTGAGGGGGTCGTGACAACGGCCGTTCGGTCGCACTAGGGTGCGCGCCGTTGGACGAACTCCTGGGGAGGCTGGGATGGCAGGGACGGACGAGGACGCCGTCGCCGCCGCGGACGACACGCTCCACGTGCTCACGGCGGTGCTGCTCACCCCGGCGCAGTTTCCGAGCGTGCTGGGCGACGACTACCCGCAGGCGTGCGCGGCGCTCGGTCTCCCGCCGCGCGCCGGCGGGTACGGCCTGGTGCTCGGCCAGGACGACGACGGCGCCCGGTGGACGGTCGTCGTCGACGACGTCTCGCTGGTCGCCGTCGCCATCGCGTCCTGGGACTGCGGCATGGAGTACGAGCTGTCCCCGGACGACCGTACGGTCGTGGCCGCCCTCCCCGGCTGGCCGCTCGCGGTCGCCGTCGCGGCTCCCGGTGTTCCCGCGCCGCACGACCCCGTTTCCGGGCCCGCCGGCCGGCCTGCCCTGTCGCCGCCGGACACCACCGTCTGGGGGCCTGCCCAGCGGCGCCTGGGCGCCGACGAGATCGCGCTGCACTGGTCGCTGTGGCGGGACCGGGTCGACGACGCGGGCTTCTCGGCGCCGCGGGGCGCCGGGGAGGCCGCCGGCGGCCGGGAGGAAGCCGGAGAGGACACGGAAGCGGCCGGGGACGGCGCCGGGGGCGGGGATGTCCGCAGCGGGATCCGTCGTGTGCTCGCGCAGGCCCGCGCCTACCTCGACACGCCGCCGCCCCCCGGCCGGGTCCGGTCGTCCTTCGCGCCGGGCGGCGCGCGGACGCTGCGCGCCGACGGCCCCGGCTGGTCGCTGGTGGCCAGGACCGACGACATCGCGTTCGTGCTGCTCGACGAGGAGCCCGGCGAGGTCCTGCCGGTGGGCCGGGGACCGGAGCTGCCGGGCCTGCTGGAGGCCCTCGGCAGGATGGCCGTCCGTCCCGGCTGAGCCCCGGGCGCCGCGGGGCTCCCCCGCTCGGACACGGGGTTCCGGGCGGCGCCGTGATCGGCTCCCGTGCGCTCTCCCGCCCTGCCGCACCGGGGCGTCAGGGCCCTTCCGACGGGTCTTCCGACGCCGGGACGCCCGGCGCGCACGCCCGCCGCACGGCCCCGGCGGGCAGGTGGCTCCGCCCCGCGCCCCTCAGCGGCCGAGCTCCTTGCGGGTGACACGGCGCAGCCTGCGCCGCTGGGACGGGTCCAGCGCGAGGTACGCGGCGGCCGGGACTCCCAGAATCACCAGGAGGGCGGCCCACCAGGGCAGCCAGATCCACAGGACGAGCCCGGCCGCCACGCCTCCTGCGGCGATCTTGGCGTTGTTCGACATCGGTGTCGCCTCCTTCGCGGCGCTTGCCGCTCCGTTCCGAGAACGGGCCCGCGTCTGCGGCGGTTCCGGCCGGGACCCCGAGGAGCCCCTGAGACTCGACCCTGACGTGCCCCCGAGACGCCGCCGGTTCCGCCTCGAAGAAGCACCGCCCTCTCAGCATGGTGACCCACATCACAGGAAAGGCCTACCGGGCGAGCGCGGAAGTCCGGTATCCCCGGCGACCCGAATCAACTAGTCAAATGTGAAGTGTCAGTCATCGCCGTGCAGACGCCTCCTGCGGCATCACCGTCGGAGATCTCCGAACTGGCCCGGCGCTGCGCCGTGTTCGTACCCGGCGACCCGGCCCGGACCGGCTCCGCGGCCTTCCGGCGGCCCGATGCCGGGGCCCTGTCGGCGGTCGCGTCGGGATTCCCCGACGACCTGACGGTCGCCGTTCCCGCGGGCGCCGGGGTCGATCCGGCCGCGCTGGAGGTCCTGGCCGCCCGGACCGCCGCGGAGGCCCGCCGCCTGCTCGCCGAGGCGCTCCGGCCCGGACACGGCCGGCAGGCACCGGGGGAGGAGCCGACGGCGGCTCAGGGCGCGGTGCGGCCGGCCGCCGGGGGCGGCCCTCCCCGGGCAGGGCCGCCCCCGGGACACGACGGTCCCGGGGGCGGCCCGAAGCCGTCACCCGGTGGGCCGGGCGGCCGGGGCGGTACGGGCGGCACGGGCACATGCCGCCCGGAGTCGCCGGGGGGCGGCCCACGGCGCGGCCCCCGCGCGGCGGTCGCCACGGGCTCATGGCGGGGACCGCATGATTCCCGGAGCGTTCCGCGCGGGGCCGCCCGGGCCCGCGCGGCGCACGACGTGCCGGCGCCGGCCGTCGGCGCGCCCGCGCGCGTGCGGTCAGCCGCGTGCGCCCAGCAGGTGGTCCATCGCCAGCTGGTCCAGGCGCTCGAAGGCCATCCCGCGCGCGGCGGCCGCCTCGGGGTCGAAGTCCTCGAAGGCCGTGCGGTCCGCGAGCAGCGCCTGCAGTCCGTCCGCGGCGGTGGGCTGCGCCAGCTGGTCCAGGCGGGCGGCGCGCAGGGCCTCCTGGACCTCCGGGTCGGCGCGGAAGGCGGCCGAACGCTCCTTCAGGATGAGGTAGTTGCGCATGCAGCCCGCGGCCGAGGCCCACACGCCGTCGAGGTCCTCGGTCCGCGGCGGCTTGAAGTCGAAGTGGCGCGGCCCCTCGTAACCGGCGCTCTCCAACAGGTCGACCAGCCAGAACGCGGCCCGCAGGTCGCCGGCGCCGAAGCGCAGGTCCTGGTCGTACTTGATGCCGGACTGGCCGTTGAGGTCGATGTGGAAGAGCTTGCCCGCCCACAGCGCCTGGGCGATGCCGTGCGGGAAGTTCAGCCCGGCCATCTGCTCGTGGCCGACCTCGGGGTTGACGCCGTACAGCTCCGGACGCTCCAGGCGCTCGATGAACGCCAGGGCGTGGCCGACGGTGGGCAGCAGGATGTCGCCGCGCGGCTCGTTCGGCTTGGGCTCGATCGCGAAGCGGATGTCGTAGCCCTGGGCGGTCACGTACTCGCCGAGGAGGTCGAACGCCTCCTTCATCCGGTCCAGCGCGGCCCGCACGTCCTTGGCGGCGCCCGACTCGGCGCCCTCGCGGCCGCCCCAGGCGACGTAGACCTCGGCGCCCAGCTCGACCGCCAGGTCGATGTTGCGGATCGTCTTGCGCAGCGCGTAGCGGCGCACGTCGCGGTCGTTGGCGGTGAACGCGCCGTCCTTGAAGACGGGGTGGGTGAAGAGGTTCGTGGTGGCCATCGGCACGGTCATGCCGGTCGCGTCCAGAGCCTGCCGGAAGCGCTTGACGTGCGACTCGCGCTCGGTGTCGGAGGCCCCGAAGGGGATCAGGTCGTCGTCGTGGAAGGTCACCCCGTAGGCCCCCAGCTCGGCCAGGCGCTGCACCGTCTCGACCGGGTCGAGGGCGCGCCGCGTGGCGTCGCCGAACGGGTCCCTCCCCTGCCAGCCGACGGTCCACAGGCCGAAGGTGAACCTGTCCTCGGGGGTGGGCTGGTAGTTCATGCCGCGGCTCCTTGCTCGCTTGCGACTATTTCGTCAGGGCGCTTTACAAATTAGTATGCGGACGCATCCTTGGGAAGGGAGCATTCCTGGGACGCGTCCTTCGGACACGTCCCCCGGCCGGGACGCGGTGTCCCGGAGGAGCGATGTCCGGGCCGCCCCGGCCCGGGCACCGCGCAGAACCCCAGGTCAGATTCCGCTGAGCCGCGGAAGAGGGAGAAGCCCGATGTCAGCAGCCGAGGGTCCGCTCGTCGTCGGCGTGGACACGTCCACCCAGTCCACCAAGGCGCTGGTCGTCGACGCGGCCACCGGCCGGGTCGTCGCCAGTGGGCAGGCGCCGCACACGGTGTCCTCCGGGGCGGGCCGGGAGAGCGACCCGCGCCAGTGGTGGGACGCCCTGTGCGAGGCCCTGCGCCAGTGCGGTGCCGCGGCGCACGAGGCCGCCGCGGTGGCGGTCGGCGGACAGCAGCACGGTCTCGTCACCCTGGACGACCGGGGCGAGCCGGTCCGTCCCGCCCTGCTGTGGAACGACGTGCGCTCGGCGCCGCAGGCCCGCCGGCTGACCGGGGAGCTGGGCGGCGCGAAGTTCTGGGCCGAGCGCACCGGGCTGGTGCCGGCGGCCTCCTTCACGGTCACGAAGTGGGCCTGGCTCGCCGAGCACGAGCCGGAGGCGGTCCGCGCCACCAGGGCCGTGCGCCTGCCCCACGACTACCTCACCGAGCGCCTGACGGGCCAGGGCACGACCGACCGCGGCGACGCCTCGGGCACGGGCTGGTGGGCGTCCGGGACGGAGGCGTACGACGAGGAGATCCTCGCGCACGTGGGTCTGGACCCCGCGCTGCTGCCCCGTGTGGTCCGGCCCGGCGAGGTCGCCGGGACCGTGCGCGACAGCCACGACCTGCCGTTCTCCAAGGGCACCCTGGTGGCCCCCGGCACCGGCGACAACGCCGCCGCCGCGCTGGGCCTCGGGGTGCGCCCCGGCACCCCGGTGATGAGCCTGGGCACCTCGGGCACGGTGTACGCCGTGTCGCGGCGGCGGCCCGCCGACCCGACCGGCACCGTGGCGGGCTTCGCCGACGCGCGCGGCGACTGGCTGCCGCTGGCGTGCACCCTGAACTGCACGCTCGCCGTCGACCGCGTCGCCGCCCTGCTCGGCCTGGACCGGGAGGCCGTCGAACCCGGCACGGGCGTCACCCTGCTGCCGTACCTGGACGGCGAACGCACCCCGAACCTCCCGAACGCCTCCGGGCTGCTGCACGGGCTGCGGCACGACACGACCGCCGGCCAGCTGCTCCAGGCCGCCTACGACGGTGCCGTGCACGCGCTGCTCGGCGCCCTCGACCTGGTCCTCGACGAGGACGCGGACCCCTCCGCGCCCCTGCTGCTGATCGGCGGCGGCGCCCGCGGCACGGCGTGGCAGCAGACCGTACGGCGGCTGTCGGGCCGCCCGGTGCAGATCCCCGAGGCCAAGGAGCTGGTCGCGCTCGGCGCCGCCGCCCAGGCGGCCGGGCTGCTGACCGGGGAGGACCCGGCCGCGGTCGCCCGGCGCTGGAACACGGCCGCCGGGCCGGTGCTCGACGCCGTGGAGCGGGACGAGGAGACACTGGCCAGGATCGCCGGGGTACTCTCCGACGCGGCCCCGCTGCTGGAGGGCGGCACCGAAGCGCGCTGAGGGACACCGCCCGAGGACCGACCGAGGACTGACGCCAGGCATGACCGCACCGCTGCACCAGACCCACCCGGCCGGTCCGGGGCGGGCGACGCCCGACACCCAGCAGGGCATGCGCCGCCGCAACCTGGCCCGGGTGATGCACACGGTCAGCGCCGGGGGCCCGCTGTCGCGCGCCGCCGTCGCCTCGTGCATCGGGCTGACCCGTGCGGCGGTGTCGTCGCTCGTGGACGAGCTCATCCGCTCGGGGCTGCTGGAGGAGCTGGGCCCCGAGCGTCCCGGCCGGGTCGGCCGGCCCGGTTCGGCGCTCGCCGTCAGCGGGCGCGGCCCCGCCGGCGTCGGCGCGGAGGTCGGCGTGGACCACCTCGCGGTCTGCGCGGTCGACCTGCGCGGGCAGGTGCGGGCGCGGGCCGTGCGGTACGGCGCGAACCGCGGGCGCTCGCCCGAGCCGGTCGCCGGGGAACTCGCCGGGCTGGTGCGCCGGGTGGTCGCCGAGGCGGAGGGCCAGGGCCTGTGGCCGGCCGGGCTCGCCGTGGCCGTCCCGGGCCTGGTGGCGCGCGACGCCCGGACCGTCGTGCGCGCCCCGAACCTCGACTGGCAGGACACGGACCTGGGTGCCCTGCTGCCCGGGGACCTCCCGCTGACCGTGGACAACGAGGCCAACTTCGGCGCGCTCGCCGAGCTCTGGCTCGGCGACGGCACGCCGCGCGACTTCCTGCACGTCTCCGCCGAGATCGGCATCGGCGCGGCCGTGGTCGTGGACGGGCGGCTGCTGCGCGGGACGCGCGGCTTCGCGGGCGAGCTGGGACACGTGCCGGTGCGTCCGGACGGACCGGAGTGCGCGTGCGGCGGGCGCGGGTGCCTGGAGCAGTACGCCGGCGAGGACGCGGTGCTGCGCGCCGCCGGTGTGGCGCCCGGCGAGGACCGCGTCGGGCTGCTCGCGGGACGCGCCGCGCAGGGCGACGAGGCCGTACGGCGTGCCCTGCGCGACGCGGGGACGGCCCTGGGGATCGCGCTGACCGGGGCGGTGAACCTGCTGGACCCGGACGGCGTGGTGCTGGGCGGGGCGCTGGCCGGGCTCGCGCCCTGGCTGCTGCCGTCGCTGCGGGCCGAACTGGCCCGGCGTACGGCGGGCCCGGCCTGCCCGGTGTCCGTGTCGGAACTGGGCTCCGAGGGGCCGCTGCTGGGCGCCGCGCACTCGGTGGTGCGGGGCGTGCTGGACGATCCGGCGTCGGTGGCCGGACGGGCCTGAACGGGGCCGTCCCGCACGGTCCTCACCCGATCGGGTGAGCGAGTCGTCCACAGTTCCGCGGCCGTCCACGGAAGCACGCCCTGCTCTTCTGCCCGGCCCGCACGCCCCGTACCGTGATGCACGCATGACGCGGTCGTGGACAGGCGTTCCCGCGTTCGTCCCCGCCCCCGGCCCGCCCCCGCCTCGGCGGGCCCTCCCCCACCGGTCACCGGCAGAACGGAGCTGTGCAGCGATGAGCGACCCGCGGATCCTGACCGTGCGTCCCGAACCGGGCGAGTACGCCTGGACGTTCGGCGGCGTGCCGCCCGTGGCGCGCATCGCGCCCGGCACGGTCCTCGACCTGTACACCGAGGACTGCTTCGCGGGGCGGGTGCGGTCCGAGAAGGACCTGGTGTCCGAGGTGTGCGAGTTCCCGTTCCTCAACCCGCAGACGGGCCCCTTCCACGTGGAGGGTGCGGAGCCGGGGGACACGGTCGCCGTGCACTTCGTGTCGGTGGAGCCGGCCCGGGACTGGGCCGCGTCGACCACGGTCCCCCTGTTCGGCGCGCTGACCTCCACGCACACCACGGCCACGCTGCAGCCGCCGCTGCCGGAGAAGGTCTGGATCTGGCAGCTCGACCGGACCCGCCGCACGGCCCTGTTCCGGGCACACGACAGCGACATCGAGGCGGAGCTGCCCCTGGACCCGATGCACGGCACCGTGGGTGTGGCCCCCGCCAACCTGGAGGTGCGCTCGGCCCTGGTGCCCGACGCGCACGGCGGGAACATGGACACGCCCGAGATGCGGGCCGGCGTCACCTGCTACCTCGGGGTGAACGTCGAGGGCGCGCTGCTCAGCCTCGGCGACGGGCACGCCCGGCAGGGCGAGGGCGAGACCTGCGGGGTGGCCGTCGAGTGCGCGATGAACACGGTGGTGATCGTCGAGCTGCTGAAAGGGCTGGCCACGCCCTGGCCGCGCATCGAGTCGGACACGCACATCATCTCGACGGGTTCGGCACGCCCGTTGGAGGACGCGTTCCGGATATCCCAGCTCGACCTGGTGCAGTGGCTGGTGCGTGACTACGGGTTCAGTGAGCTGGACGCGTACCAGTTCGTCACCCAGACCGTCGAGTCGCCGCTGGCCAATGTGTGCGACACCAACTACACGTGCGTGGCCAAGCTCCGCAAGCAGTGGCTGCCCGCCCGCGAGACCCACCGCGGCACGCACGCGCGACTGCGCGAGACGGCGGCCGCGCTCCGGAGCTGATCCCGCGCCCCGGCCGAACCGCCGACCCCGCGCCCGCGCCGGACCCCCGCCGCCGGAAGGCGGTTCCCCGCCCGTCTTCCGGAACCCGTGGCAGGCGGTGCCCGCGCCCCACGCCGTCCGCTCCGCCGACGGGCACGTCGCGCGGTGCGGCCGCGGGGCCGGCACCGCCCGGCGCACCGGGGACCGGGACGGCGGCACGCGCGGCAGCGGCACCGGGTGCGGGAGCCGGGCGGGCCGGCCCCCGCGCACTTCGCCGGCGCCCGTCACGAGCAGCCGGCGAGGCTCACCGCTGCGGTCCGCGCGCGGGACGGCGTCCCGGGGACCGGGCGCACGCCGCCCGGCACCCCGGAGCACCGGGCGGCGATCGGCACGGACCCGGGCCGGCCGGACCCGCCGCACCGGGCCGGCCGGACCCGGCCGGCCACCGGCGGTCGCGCCGCCGGGGGACTCCGGTCGGAGAGGTTGTCCAGGCGCGTACCCGGAGTGACGATGTCCCCAGCCGCATCGCCCTCCGGGAGGCCGAGTTGACCGATCCATGGGTGGCTCTGGAGCCGGGAACCGACCCCGCCGAGCGCGCGCGGATGCTGCGGCGCGCGCACGAGACGTTCACCGAGGCGGGCACCGTGCAGCGGCCGGTGCGTGCCGTGGTGGCCGAATCGTGGCGGCGTTCGGCGCGGGCGGGCGTCGGGCCGGACGGCACCGCGAGCGTGGAACTGACCGACGGCGACCTGCGCGCCTACCGCGCGGAGCATCCGCTGGCCCGGGTGATGCCGCTGGTCCGTGAGCTGATGGGCACCTTCGCCGACGACGGCAGGCACCTGCTCGCGGTGTGCGACGCGCACGGCAGGCTGCTGTGGGTCGAGGGGCATCCGGCCACCCGGCGGCGGGCGGGGCGGATGAACTTCGTGCCGGGCGCGCGGTGGGCGGAGACGGCGGTCGGGACGAACGCCCCGGGCACCGCGGTCGCCGTCGACCGGCCCGTGCAGGTCTTCACGGCCGAGCACTTCGTCCGGCGGGTACAGCCGTGGACGTGCGCGGCGGCCCCGGTGCACGATCCGCGTACCGGGCGGGTGCTGGGCGCCGTCGACATCACCGGCGGGGACGGACTGGCGCATCCGCACAGCCTGGGTTTCGTACAGGCGGTCGCGCGGGCCGCCGAGTCCCAGCTGGCGCTGCTGGCGCCGAGGCGGCCCACCGCCGGCACGGCCGAGCTGACCGCGCTGGGCCGTGACGAGGCGCTGCTGGTCACCGGCGGCCGCGGGATCCGGCTGAGCCGCCGGCACAGCGAGATCCTGGTGCTGCTGGCCCGCCGCCCGGAGGGGCTGACCGGCGACGAGCTGCTGTGCGCGCTGTACGAGGACGAGTCGGTGACGCCGGTGACGCTGCGCGCCGAACTGGCCCGGCTGCGCCGGGTGCTCGGGCCGGGCCTGCTGGCCTCGCGCCCCTACCGGCTCACGGTGCCGGTCGAGTCCGACGTCGCCGTCGTCGAGCGGCGCCTGCGGGCCGGCGCGGTGACGGCGGCCGCGACGGCGTACGCGGGCCCGCTGCTGCCCGGCTCCCGGGCCCCGGCCGTGGCGCGGCTCAGGGCCCGCCTCGCCGACGGACTGCGCACCGCGCTGATCGCCCGCCGCGATCCCGACCTGCTGGCCGACTGGGCGTACGCGCCGTGGGGCGAGGACGACCTGGACGTCTGGCGGGCGCTCGCCGCCGTACGGCCGACGGCCGCGGTGCGGTCACGTCTGGCCGCGCTGGAATGCGAGCTGGCGGCGCCTCACGTCCCGTACGCCGCCGACGGGGCCGCGGGCCCGCGCCGCGCAACGTGGTCGCAACGTCCCCGCCCCTAGTCTCGCGCCGGGAGCTGCCCGACGGCGGGCAGCGCTTCACCGGGAGGCAGACCAGGATGACCCGTTACGCGGCGCCCGGCACCGAGGGCGCGATCGTCTCCTACCAGTCGCGCTACGACCACTTCATCGGCGGGGAGTACGTGCCGCCGGTGCGCGGGCGGTACTTCGAGAACCCGTCCCCCGTGAACGGGCAGCCGTTCACGGAGGTGGCGCGCGGCACGGCGGAGGACGTGGAGCGGGCGCTCGACGCGGCGCACGCCGCCGCCCCGGCCTGGGGCCGTACGCCGGTCACCGAGCGCTCCGGCGTCCTGCTTAAGATCGCCGACCGCATGGAGGAGCACCTGGAGCAGCTGGCGGTCGCGGAGAGCTGGGAGAACGGCAAGCCGGTGCGGGAGACGCTGGCCGCCGACATCCCGCTCGCCATCGACCACTTCCGCTACTTCGCGGGCGCCGTCCGCGCCCAGGAGGGCTCGCTGGGCGAGCTCGACGACGACACGGTGGCGTACCACTTCCACGAGCCGCTCGGGGTGGTCGCGCAGATCATCCCGTGGAACTTCCCCCTGCTGATGGCCGCGTGGAAGCTCGCTCCGGCGCTGGCGGCCGGCAACGCGGTGGTCCTCAAACCGGCCGAGCAGACCCCGGCCTCCGTCCACTACTGGCTGAGCCTGGTCGCGGACCTGCTGCCGCCGGGTGTGCTGAACGTCGTCAACGGTTTCGGCGTGGAGGCCGGAAAGCCGCTGGCGTCCAGCCCGCGGGTGGCGAAGGTGGCGTTCACCGGGGAGACCACCACCGGGCGGCTGATCATGCAGTACGCCTCGGAGAACATCAGGCCCGTCACCCTGGAGCTCGGCGGCAAGTCGCCGAACATCTTCTTCGACGACGTGTGGGCGCGGGACGACGAGTTCCGCGACAAGGCGCTCGAGGGCTTCACGATGTTCGCGCTCAACCAGGGCGAGGTGTGCACCTGCCCGTCCCGGGCGCTGGTCCAGAGCGGCCACTACGCCGAGTTCCTGCAGGCCGCGGTCGCCCGCACCGAGCGGATCGAGCCGGGCCACCCCCTGGACACCGACACGATGATCGGCGCGCAGGCCTCCAACGACCAGCTGGAGAAGATCCTCTCCTACCTGGACATCGGCCGGCAGGAGGGCGCGAGGATCCTCACGGGCGGTGAACGCGTCGAGTACGACGGCGAGCTGAAGGGCGGCTACTACGTCCAGCCGACGATCTTCGAGGGCCACAACCGAATGCGGATCTTCCAGGAGGAGATCTTCGGGCCGGTGGTGTCCGTGACGTCCTTCGCCGACTTCGACGAGGCCATCGAGATCGCCAACGACACGCTGTACGGGCTCGGCGCCGGCGTGTGGACGCGGGACATCAACACCGCGTACCGCGCGGGCCGCGCGATCCAGGCGGGCCGCGTCTGGACGAACTGCTACCACGCCTACCCGGCGCACGCGGCGTTCGGCGGGTACAAGCAGTCCGGGATCGGCCGGGAGACGCACAAGATGATGCTGGAGCACTACCAGCAGACGAAGAATCTTCTGGTGTCGTACTCGCCGAGGAAGCTGGGCTTCTTCTGAGTGACGGTCCCGACCGCGGCAGCCGCGGCGGTGAGCCCGCCGAGCCTGAACAGCCGCCGACGGGACAGGCCACCGGTGCCGCGTATGCCTGGCTGGTTGTCTTCGGTCACCGGGTCGTCCTCGGATTTCCTGTGATCGCGTGTACATGGAACCAGGGGGCGGCTGAGGAATCGACGGCTGCCTGCGCGGCCCCTGTCCTCGCGACGTGCTCGCTCCGCCGGTCCGGGCACGGCTGATCGACTCGACAGCCGGCGGAACCCAGCTCGCGTTCGCGAGACAGGCGACCGGAAATGTGGTGCCACCTCAGAGCGAGACAGAACCCGGACGAGTCCGTGGCTCCACACCGGTGGCGGGCCGGGACGCGCCCGCGTCCGCAGGCGCCGTCCGTGGCGCGGTCCGGACGCCGGGACCGGATTCCCGTCACCCGGCCCTGCGTTACCGAGGTTCCGAGCGAGGCAACCGTCACCGGCACAGCGGCCACGGCCGGGACCCGGATCCCCGCGGCCGCGGCCCCGCCGGCCGCCCGGCCGGCCGGCCGCCACGCGTCGTCTGCGAGGATGGAAGCCGTTCTCGGAGCGCCGCGGTATGCGGTGTCCGTCGCCTGACAGGAGCACGCACGGTGTCGCCACAGCACGGGGCCTCCCCCGGGAGACGCAAGCGCCCCTTCGCGGGCGAGGTCCGCAAGCAGGCCTCCTCCGCCGGGGGACGCGGGCGGCCGTCCGCCGCCGACGGGCAGGAGCGCCCGTTCCGGGCGGGCGAGCGCGAGCGCCGGTCCCCGGGCCAGGGCCGGGAGCGCGGCGCCGCGGACCGGGACCGGGAACGCGCGGGCCAGGACCGCACGGGCCGGCAGGCAGGGGCCGACCGGCCGGCCGGCGGGCACCGGCCGGCCCCCGGGAGCCAGGACCCCAGGCCGCCCGGGGACGACCGCAAGGCACCCCGGAAGCGCGGGGCCTCCCCCGGTCACACGGCGTCTCGGCATCGCCAGGCCTTCCGGGACCGCGCGGACCTGCGGGCCGACTGCGCCGACTGCTTCGGCCTGTGCTGCGTGGCCCTGCCTTTCGCCCGTTCCGCCGACTTCGCCGTCGACAAGCCCGCCGGCCGGCCGTGCTCGAACCTCCAGCGGGACTTCCGCTGCGGCATCCACGCGCGGCTGCGCGACGAGGGCTACCAGGGCTGCACCGTGTTCGACTGCTTCGGCGCCGGCCAGAAGGTGTCCCAGATCACCTTCGGCGGCGTCGACTGGCGTCGGGCGCCGGGGGCGGCACGCTCCATGTTCGAGGTCTTCCCCGTCATGCGGCAGCTGCACGAACTGCTCCGGTACCTCACCGAGGCCCTCGGCCTCGCACCGGCCCGCCCCCTCCACAAGCCGCTGCGGAAGGCGCTGGCCCACATCGACGGCCTGACCCGCGGCAGCGCCGAGTCGATCATGGAGCTGGATGTGAACGCGCTGCGCGGCGAGGTCAACGCACTGCTGCTGCGGGCCAGCGAGCTGGCCCGGGCCCAGGTCCCGGGCCGTGGGAGGAACCACCGCGGTGCCGATCTGATGGGCGCGAAGCTGTCCGGCGCCGACCTCAGGGGGGCGAGCCTGCGCGGCGCCCTCCTCGTCGCGGCCGACCTCACCGGCGCCGACCTGCGCGACGCCGACCTGATCGGGGCCGACCTGCGCGACGCCGACCTGCGCGGCGCGGACCTCACCGGCGCGCTCTTCCTCACCCAGGCGCAGCTGAACGCGGCCAGGGGCGACGCGGCCACCGTGCTGCCTCCGACGCTCAGCCGGCCCGCTCACTGGTAGGCGCGGGGCATCCCGGACACCGGTCCAGGCGCGCGCCGCGCGCGAGAGGGCCGTTGCCGGTCCGGCTGTGTTCCGGGCCGGCTCTCACCGGTGCCCGGACGCGTCCCGAGGGGGGGTGCCGCCCGGCGGGACCGACGAGCGCGGATCGACGGTGAGAGCGGTGCACCCGAGCGGTGCGGCGAGGGAGCGCAGCGCGGCGGCGGAGAGCCTGATCCAGGGCTGGTCCTGGCCGAGGGTCGCCCGCAGTTGCGCGGAGGTGGTGAAGGCGACGGCCGTGCGGCGTCCGCCGGGAGTGCGGAAGAAACAGGTCACGTAGCAGCAGCGGACCGGACGGACGGGTACGTACAGCAGGCCGGCCGGCGCGTGGTCGCCGGGCGCGGGCCCGTCGCCGTCGCCGCGTCGCATGTCCGCCATGGGTGCCTCCGGCCGGCTCGGGCCTTCCCCGGGGCGGCGCCGGCGCGTCGTCCCAGGGGCACGGGGCCTCGGCGCTGCCGGCCGGGCGGCCGGGACCGGGCCCGTGGTCCGGCCTCCTCGGCGCGTCGTGGGCGGTTTCCCCGCGCTCGCGGTCGTCCGCGTCGGTGATCCGCCGGCCGCCCACGGGTGCCTGGCGTGCGCGGGGTTCACCGCACCGGCGTGAAATCGCGTGCGCCGACGAACGCGGGCCGCCGGGCCGGGGCCGCGAAGGGCTCCACCGCCGTGTTCTCCACGCTGTTGAACACGATGAACACGTTGCTGCGCGGGTATGGCGTGATGTTGTCCCCCGAGCCGTGCATGCAGTTGCAGTCGAACCAGGTCGCGGAGCCCGCCCGGCCCGTGATCAACCGGATGCCGTGCGGAGCGGACAGCGCGGTGATCGCCTCGTTCGAGGGGGTCCCCGCCTCCTGCCTCCTCAGCGACTTCTTGTAGTTGTCTCTCGGCGTCTCGCCCGCACAGCTCAGGAAGGTCCGGTGCGAGCCGGGCATGATCATCAGGCTTCCGTTGGTGGTGTGGTTGTCGGTGAGCGCGATCGACACCGACACGGCCCGCATGCGCGGCAGCCCGTCCTCCGCGTGCCAGGTCTCGAAGTCCGAGTGCCAGTAGAAGCCGCTCGCCCCGAAGCCGGGCTTGACGTTGACGCGGGACTGGTGGACGTACACGTCCGAGCCGAGGATCTGGCGGGCCGCTCCCACCACGCGTTCGTCGCGTACGAGTGAGGCGAACACCTCGCTGATCCGGTGTACTTCGAACACCGAGCGGATGTCTCGCGACTTGGGCTCGACGACGGCGCGCTCGTCGGCGCGGACCGCCGGGTCCCGGACGAGTCTGTCCAGTTCGGCGCGGTAGAGGGTCACCTCGTCCGGGTCCAGCAGTGCGTCCACGGTCGTGAAACCGGTGTCCGCGAAGTCCAGCAGCCCGGCTCCCGTCAGGGGGCCCGGCGTGCCGGGCGCGGACCACAGCACGGGGTCGCGGCGCGGCATCATCGCCTCGGTCGCGCCCCGGGTCGGGTACAGGTCGGTGGTCCGGCGGTGGTGGTGCAGCGTCGTCATGGTGTCCTCACGGCTCGTCGATCCCGGGCTCCGCCAGCAGCGGGTAGGCGCCGTTCTCGTCGTGGTCCTCCCGGCCGGTCAGGGGCGGGTTGAAGACGCACACGCAGCGGAAGTCGGTCTTGGTCCGCAGGGTGTGCCGTTCGTGGCCGTCCAGCAGGTACATCGTCCCCGGTGTGATCCAGTGCTTCTCGCCGGTCTCCTCATCGGTGAGTTCGGCCTCGCCCGCCACGCAGAGCACGGCCTCGACGTGGTGGGCGTACCACATCGTGGTCTGCGTGCCGGCGTAGAGCGTCGTCTCGTGCAGGGAGAAGCCGGCCTGTTCCCTGGCGAGGACGATGCGCTTGCTCTCCCAGGTGCCGGACGCACCCTTGACGTGCCGGTCGGTGCCTTCGATCTCCTCGAACGAGCGGACGATCACGGTGCGTTCCCACCTTTCTTCCGTGAGTCCGGGCCGTCGGTCTCCCGCACCGCGCGGCCGAACAGCGCGAGCCCTTCCTCCAGTTCCTCGTCGCCGATGGTCAGCGGTGGGAGCAGCTTGACGACCTCGTCCCGGGGACCGGACGTCTCCAGGAGCAGGCCCAGTTCGAAGGCGCGGGCGCACACGGCGGTGGCGCGCGCCGGGTCGGCGAACTCCATGCCCCACGCGAGACCGCGCCCGCGTACGGCGGGGGCGGGGCCCGGCCGGTCGGCGGCGATGTCGTCCAGCGCTTGCCTGACCTGGTCCCCGCGGGCCAGGGTCTGCTTCTCCAGCCGGCCGTCGCGCCAGTACTCCTCCAGCGCGGCGGTGGCCGTCACGAAGGCCGGGTTGAAGCCGCGGAACGTGCCGTTGTGTTCGCCGGGCTCCCAGACGTCCAGCTCGGGGCGGAACAGGGTCAGCGACATCGGCAGTCCGTATCCGCTGACGGACTTCGACAGCGTCACGATGTCCGGTGTGATGCCGGACTCCTCGAAGGAGAAGAACGCGCCGGTGCGGCCGCAGCCCATCTGGATGTCGTCGACGATCAGCAGCATGTCCCTGCGCCGGCACAGTCCGGCGAGTTCGCGCAGCCACTCGGTCCGCGCCACGTTGATCCCGCCCTCGCCCTGCACGGTTTCCACGATCACGGCTGCCGGGGTGTCCAGGCCGGAGCCCGCGCTCGTCAGCAGCCGCTCGAACCACACGAAGTCGGGCGTCCGGCCGTCCGGGTGGTCGTCGAAGGGCATGGGGGTGGTGTGTGTCAGCGGGATGCCCGCGCCCGCCCGTTTGAAGGCGTTGCCGGTGACGGCGAGGGAGCCCAGCGACATGCCGTGGAAGGCGTTGGTGAAGAAGACGACGTTTTCCCTGTTCTTCACCTTGCGGGCCAGTTTCAGGGCGGCTTCGACGGCGTTGGTGCCGGCGGGGCCCGGGAACATCACCTTGTACGGCAGCTCGCGCGGCGCCAGCACGATCTCCTGGAAAGTCTCCAGGAAAGTCCGCTTGGCGGCGGTCATCATGTCGAGGGCGTGGGTGATGCCGTCCCGTTCGAGGTAGTCGAGAAGCGCGCGCTTGAGCACCGGGTTGTTGTGTCCGTAGTTCAGGGCGCCGGCGCCCGAGAAGAAGTCGAGATAGGACCGGTTGTTCTCGTCGTACAATCGGCTGCCGTGGGCGTGGTCGAAAACCGCGGGCCAGCCGCGGCAATAACTGCGCACTTCGGACTCGATTGCCTCGAAGACGCCGGAATCGGGGTGTGGAACCGTCATGATGACTCGCCCCTCACGAGGAAGAAACGAAGTGGACTTGCCGTCCCGGCGCCGGCGCCCGGCTATCGGCGCAGCGGCCCGATACGGTACAGGAATTCGGCGTCGTGGGAGTCGGGGAAGAGTTCCGCCGGGAACAGCATCTCTCGCCGGAGCGGCGCCGCGTGCCGCACGGCGAACGACCGGAACAGCCTGTGTGACGCGACGTTGTCCGGGCTGATGGTCGTCTCCAGGTAGCGCAGGGCGCCGCCTGCCGTCAGCCGCGCGGTGAGGTGGTCCAGCATGGCGCTGGCGGTGCCGCGTCCCCGCTCTTCCCGGTCCACCGCGATCTGCCAGACGACGAGGGTGTCGGGCTGTTCGGGGCGGCGGAATCCCGTGATGAACCCGACTGGCGCGCCGTCGGTTCCCGAGGCCACCGCGGAAGTCCGCGCGAAGTCCCTGAACCACAGCAGATAGCTGTAGGAGGAGTTCGCGTCGAGTACCCGGGAGTCACGGGCGATACGCCATGCCGCAGCCCCGTCCTCGATCGTGGGAACCGCCATGACCAGTGTGTCCATGGAACACACCTCGCTCTCACTGTACGGACCGCTCCGCGTGTTGGTGCGGCTGGATCGATCCGTATTCCTGCCGTCCGGCGGACGGCCGCCCGGCCTTGAGGGCCGCTCACTTCGCGAGCATCGCTTGGGCTTGGCTTTCGCAGGAAGCGCTGCGTCGGCGCTTCGCTTCGATACTACGCCTGCCGTTTGGAGGACGGCCACCGAGTCTGCCTGTTTGAGCAGGCAGAAAATCGAAGTACCCGTCGTCTTCCTCGGGAAACCCGAACGAAGTGGCTTTGTTCGGGGGGTTTTTCGCGGTGCGGCGGAGGAATTCTAGCAATCGCCGTCCGAGTTGGCGAACCTGCGTGCCTCATATCGCGGGGAGGGTTCTCGGCAGGATCCGAAGTCGGGTGTGCCCGCGGTCCGCTCGGCGGGCACACCCGAAAGGCCCGCCGCGCGGGCGGCGGTCGGGCCCGCGCGATGGGGGTGGCCGGTGCCCGGCTTCACACCTGGCCGCGGGCGGTTTCCACGGGCACGCCGCCGTACCGCCGGGGTGCCGGTGAGGGCCTGCTCGACGGGGTCGGCGCCGCGTCCGGGACGCGTGGTCCCGGACGCGGATCAGGAGTCGTCGCCGGTCACCTCATCGCGCGACGCCTCCCCGGTGCCGCGGTCCCCACCTCGCCGCCCGACCCGGCCGGTTCGACTCCGATCGCCTCCCGGGCCGCCTCGCCTCCGGTGCCGCGGTCGCCGAGGTCCGCGCCGGAGCGCGGCATGTCCCCGATGCCCTGGGCGCTCCCGGCCGCTTCACCCGGGCTCTCCTCCCGCGTCTCGCTCCGCGTACCGGCCCCTGCCGGGTCCACCCGGCCTCCCGCTGTCTCCGCGGGGAGGTGGGCGACGCGCTCCCGGGCGATCTCGCGCAGCTCCTCGGGTTCGTCCTGGTGCTGTTCCGCCATGGGCCGTCCCGCCTCCTCGGTCCTCCGCCCACCCGGCAGCCGTCCACCGCCGTGGACCTTTCCCTGCCCGGACACCCCTTGGCCGAATGGGCGGATCTGCACTTTATGCGCCTTTCTGGAGTGCCCATCCTACTGCCCGGTACGCACATCGTCGCCCGCCCCGCGGAACGGGGCGGCCCGGCTCGCGGGCATCTCGAAGCCCGCACCTCGGCCGGGCGCGACGCGCCCGCGACTCGCACCCCCTCGCAGTCGGCCGGTTACTGCGGTGACAACCCCAGAACGATCGGAACCATGTCCGAAATATTTCGAGTTTCATGACACGCAAATCGATCTTGGAGTAAGAGATTCCAGTTCCTGAACCGAAGGAGGTCGACATATCAAAGCTCCTAACAGTGGATATGGCATCAACTACCTTGCAGGTCCCGGAAGAAGGTTTCGCAGTCAATACCGAAACTTTTGGCATTCCCAGGGCCCCGCCAACACTGTCGGCGCCGACAGACCCCGCACGACCTCCGAGGAGGACGCATACGCGAAGACCACACCCTTCGTATCAGCCGGAGGAGTTTCGTCGGAGGCACCGGCGTCTTGGCGGTGGCCGCCGCGTCCGGGCCGGTGCTGCCCGGCACCGCCCACGCGGACACGGCCATCACCACGAACCAGACCGGCACCGACAACGGCTTCTACTACTCGTTTTCTACTACTCGTTCCGGACCGACGGCGGCGGATCGGTCTGCATGACCCTGAGCTCCGGCGACACCTACCGGACCTCCTGGGCCGACTGCGGCAACTTCGTCTGCGGCAAGGGGACGAGGGGGGACCCCCGGCGCGGTCCCGGCGCTTGTAAGCTGCTCCCATTGTGTGGTTGTCCGGGCAGGACGCCCGTTGTGTTGGGGGTTTTGACGTGGTTGTCGGTCGTGTGGTGCGTTTCGACGGCATGCGGGGCTACGGGTTCATCGCTCCGGACCACGGCGGGGAGGACGTCTTCCTGCACGTGAACGATCTGCGCATCCCGGAGCAGCAGGTGCGGCCCGGGCTGGCGGTGGAGTTCGAGGTCGAGGAGGGCGAGCGCGGCCTGAAGGCCTCGGCCGTACGGCTGGCCGAAGGGCCCGACGGCAAGCCGCTGACGCCGCCGAACGGCGTGGCGCGGGCGGCGTCCCCGGGCGCGGGCCGGCAGGCCGACGGCGACGAGTCGCTGTGCGACGTGCTCACCACCGACGAGTATCTGCACGAGATCACCGAGATCCTGCTCAACGCGGCGCCGACCCTGACCGCGGAGCAGATCCTGGCGGTCCGGCGCCGGCTGCTGCAGTTCGGCCGGGACCACGGCTGGGCCGAGGACTGACCGGACCGGGCCGTCCCCGGTTCCTCTCCCGCCGCCGCCCTGACGTGTCGGACGCCCCGCCGCGGCAGGCGGCTGGTCCCGGGTGACGATTCGTCAGGCCGCCCGCTCCCGTACGTGCAGGTGACCGTCGAGCGGGAACGCGGGCGGCGCGGCGGGCAGCGTACCGGTGAAGGCGTACCGGCTCTTCTCCGCGACCCGGCAGGACGCCGTGTTGTCGGCCTGGTGGAGCAGTTCGAGGCGTTCCAGGCCCCGGCCGGCGAAGGCGGCGAACGCCCAGTCCGTCAGTGCGCGCAGCGCCCGGGGAGCCACGCCCCGGCCGCGTGCGTGAGCCGCGGTCCAGTAGCCGACCTCGGCCGCGGGGGCGCCGGGCGTCGCGTTCTTGAGGACCGCGTGGCCCACCAGCCGCTCTCCGGGGCCGCCCGCCCCGGTGTCGACGACGGCGAAGGCGAACCGCTTCCCCGTCTGCCATCCGAGGCGCTGCTCGCTCACCCACCGCGCGGCGCTCGCCTCGTCGGCCACGTCCGCGGCCGTCCAGCGCCGCAGCGCCGGGTCCCGGTACAGCTCGGCCAGGCCGGTCGCGTCCGACGGGGCCCAGGGACGGAGCAGCAGGGCACGGCCGCCCGGCGCGGCCTCCGTCGTCAGCCGTACGGCGGTGATGTCCATGGGCAGAGCCTACGAGACCGCCCCGCGGCGTCCGAGGGACCGGACAGACCTCACGTACCGGTTACAAAACGCTCAACCCCTGGTTGCGGCGCGGTAATCGAGCGACGATGGGATTATGACTCTGGCCCAGCGCGCCCTGGAGAAACTGCAGGCCTGGCCCGACCTCACTCCGGGCCCGGCCAGTTGCGGCATCGGGAAGGCGCTCCGTTCGCACCGCGACGAGATCGTCCACTTCCACTCGGACCGGGACGTGGACCTCCACCTGACCCACCGGGCCATCCAGCGCTTCCACTACGACCTCGGCGGCTCCAGCGCGATCCACCTGGTCCCCGGCTCCCGCTGGGTGACCGTGCACCTCGACTGCGACGCGGACGTCGACCTGCTGCTGAGCCTGGTGAGCATCGCCCTCAAGGCCCATCAGACCTGGCCCTCCGCCACGGCCTCCCCCGGCGGATGCAACTTCCACCGCGTCACCGTGCTCCCGCGCGACGCCGCGGCCGGCGGCTGAGCCGTGCGCGGGGGTGACGGCGTGCCGGACGGCACCGCCACCCCCGCGGCTCAGTGGGACGCGGCGCTGCGGACGAGCCCGGCCCCGGTCGACCACGCGCCGGCCCGCTTCGCACCGTACGGATCCGGTGCCGCCCCTTCCCGGCGGTGGCCCGGCGCCGGGCGCAACCCTCTCGCAACCTTCCCCGTGCTGCCCTGGTCCCCGGCCGGTGACCCGGATCGAGGCTTGTCTTGGGACGGTTGGCATGGACGAGGACACCCCGCACACCCGGCGCGAGGACGCCCCGCGCGCCGGAGACGACGGCATCGCGCGCGCCGGACACGAGGAGACCCCTCGGGTCGAACTCACCCCCGCGGCCGCCGGTCTGCTGCGCCGGCTGCGGGCCGCGCACGGCCCGCTGATGTTCCACCAGTCCGGCGGGTGCTGCGACGGCAGCGCCCCGATGTGCTACCCGGCGGGCGAGTTCCGCACGGGCGCCGCGGACGTGCTGCTCGCGGAACTGGACGTCGCGGGGCTCGACGAGCCCGTGCCGTTCTGGATGTCGCACGGCCAGTACGAGGTGTGGAGCCACACCCGGCTGATCGTGGACGTCGTCGAGGGCCGGGGCAGCGGCTTCTCGCTGGAGGCGCCCGAGGGGGTGCGTTTCCTCATCCGTTCCCGCCTGGTCGGCGCATAACCGCCCCGGCGGTCACCGCCCTCTGGTGCAATTTCCCCGATGGCAGGGGAAGTTGGCCGAGCATCAGGGGGAACCGGTGGCACGTCGTCACGGGCGGGGAAGAGCGGGCAGAGCGGTCCTGGCGTGCGGTGCGGCGTTCGGCGTGCTGACGGGGGCGGCCCTGGCGGGGGCGGCGCCGGCCGGTGCCGCGCAGCGGGCCGTCGAGATCGCGCCGGGTGTCGGGTACGAGGAGTTCGACGTCCCGGCGTCCCGGGGCGTCGCGCACGCCCATCTGCTCCGCGTCGACCTGCGCGACCCGCGCGTCCGCCTCGGCCTGCTGTACCCCGGCGCGGTGGCCGCGCGGGCTCCCCTGTCGGGGCTGGCCGACGCCCGGGGCGCCGTCGCGGGCGTCAACGGGGACTTCTTCCACCTCACCGAGACCCAGCACCCGGGCGTCGAGGCGACCGGCGCGAGTGTGGGACCGGCCGTCGCGCACGGCCGCGCGCTGAAGGCGGCCGTGCCGGACGGTCAGCGCTTCGGCCCCGCGCTGCCGCCCGGCACGAGCACCGAGGACGTGGTGGGCGTGGGCGCCGACCGCCGGGCCCGGCTGGACGGCCTGGCCCTCGACGGGTCGGTCACGACGGCCGGGGAGCGGCTGCCGCTCGGCGGACACAACCAGTACGCGCTGCCGGTGGACTCGGTCGGCGCGTTCACCGCCGACTGGGGCAGCGCCTCACGGGTGCGCGCCACCTGCGGCACCGACACCAGCCGGGCCGCCCCGTGCAGCACGGACACCCACGAGGTGACGGTCCGCGGCGGCCGGGTGGTGGCCGCCTCCGGCACGCCCGGCGGCGGCCCGATCGCCCGGGGCACCACCGTGCTGGTCGGCCGGGAGGCGGGCGCGCAGTGGTTACGGAAGCTGTCCGTCGGGGAGCGGGTCCGGGTGCGGCACCGTCTGGTGGCCGCCGCGTCCCGCATCCCGTACCGCTTCGCGCTCGGCGGCTTCCCGGTCCTGCGGGGCGGCCGGCCGCTGCCCGGCCTCGACGACCGGACCTCGGCCGTGCGCACCGCCGTCGGCGTCGCGGACGGCGGGCGGCGCGTGCTGCTGCTCGCACTGGACGGGGCGCCCGGGTACCGCACCGGCCTGACCCTCGCCGAAGTCGCCGCCGTGTTGCGCGACCTGGGCGCGGCCGACGCCGTCAACCTGGACGGCGGCGGCTCGACGACGCTGGTCGTCCGGGAGGCGGGCGCGGCCGGCGCCGCGGTGCGCAACCACCCCAGCGGCGGCGCGGAACGGCCCGTCCCCAACGGCATCGGGGTCTTCACCGCCCGGTGACGCCGGTCCCGGTCGTCACGGCCTCAGGCCGGCGACGATGTCCGCCGTGGCCGTGAGACCGCTGTGGATGGTCGGGGCGACGCTCGTGCTGGCCAGGTAGAAGCCCAGCAGCATGCACACCAGCGCGTGCGAGATCTTCAACCCGCCGCTGCGTACGAAGATCACCGCCAGGATCGCGAACAACAGCACCACAGAGATGGAAACAGCCACCGTCAGCCTCCTCCGCCACGTCCGCTTCGCGGCGTTCGGCCGTAAGTGTGGCGTAGCGGAGGGTTCGTCCGGGCGGCTGGCCTGTCCTCCGAACGAGTGGTGTCACGCCTGCCGGTGCGCGTCCAGGAACGCTTCGAGCCCGGCCAGGTCGTCGGTGTTGAGGTGGTCGACGCCCGCGGCGAGCAGCTCGGTCCACACCGCGTCCCGGGCGGGCCCGGCCGCGTCCGGCGTGGCCCAGAACCGCACGCGCTGCCCGCGCGCGTGCGCCGTCCGCACGAGGGTGTGCAGCTTGTGCCGCTCGGCGTCCGGGAACGCGCCGACGCCCCGCCAGGTGAAGTGGAGCGTCCAGTTGTCGCTGATCAGCGCGATGAGGGAGGCCGGAGCCGGGCTGCCGAGATCGGCGAGGCGGCCGTCGTAGAAGGCCCGGCGCACGGTCTGGGCCTCCATGGGGGCACGGGCCGCGCGGTCACCGGAGATCACGACGGTGACCGGGCCGGGCAGCACCCGGCCGTGGGCGTAAGTGGTGAACAGGTGCTTGTACCGCCTGAGCCGGCGGTCGAGTTCGAGGTAGGTCGAGGAGCCCTCGGTCTTGAGGTCGACGAGCAGGTTCAGGGGCCTGCGATGGCCGCGGTACACCCAGCCGCGGTTGGCCCGCACCCGGGCGGCGAGCGGGTCGAGGTAGAGGGATTCGAGGGTGCGGGAGGGGTCGAGGTCCTCCGGGTCGTGGGCGACGAGGAGCTGGTCGCCGACCAGGTGGATGTCGGCCTCGACGCTGCCGAAGCGGTGGTCGAGGGCGTCGAGGAGCGGGCGGGGGTGCTCGTAGTCGTTGTGGGCGTGGGCGCGCCACAACGGGCGCGGGCCGCGCCGCTGTTCGCCGGCGAACGCGTCGGCGGCGGGCAGGACGACCGAGCCCGCGAGGGCGGCGCCGAGGGTGGTGAGGGCTCTGCGGCGGGTGGTGGGGGCCATGCTCTGCCTTCCCTGAGGGTCTTACGGAACCTCAGGGAGTATGCGGCCCGTGCGGGCCGGGGAGGCGGAACCGGACGGGGAGTTGGCCGGACCGCCGCCGGACGTTCACTTCGCCGCAGCGGGGCGCACGGGAAAGCCCGCCCCCGGTGGGGCGGGCTTTCCCGGCGCTTCAGCCAGGTGTACGTCAGGGGGCCCGCAGGTCGACCAGCGCGGCCAGCGCCGCACGCTGGGCGCCCGCCGTGCCGTACGCGATCGAGTCGGCCTTCGCCCGCTTCAGGTACAGGTGGACGGGGTGCTCCCAGGTCATGCCGATGCCGCCGTGCAGTTGCAGCGCCTCCTCGGCCGCGCGGACGGCGACGGGCGCCGCGTAGGCCTGGGCGACGGCGACCGCCACGTCGGTGTCCTCCCCGGTCGCCAGGGCGTCGGCGGCGTTGCGGGCGGCGGCGCGCAGGTGGACGACCTCCAGCCACAGCTGGGCGAGCCGGTGCTTGAGCGCCTGGAAGCCGCCGACCGGCCGGTTGAACTGCCTGCGCTCCTTGAGGTAGCTCACGGTCTGCGTCAACGCCCACTCGGCCAGGCCCAGCTGCTCGGAGGCGAGCAGCCCGGCCCCGGCCCGCAGGGCGCGTCGTACGGCCGGTCCGGCGTCCCCGATCCGCCGGCCCGGCGCCCCGTCGAGGACGACCGTGGCCACCGGGCGGGTCAGGTCCAGGGACACCTGCGGCGTGACGGCCGCGTCCCCGGCCCGCACCGCGTACAGGCCGCCGTCGTCCGCCGGGACGAGCAGCAGCCCGGCGACGGCCGCGTCCGCGACGCCGGTCAGCTCGCCGTGCAGGGCGCCGTCCGCCACGCGTGCGGTCCTGACGGCGGCGCCCGGCGCCGTGTGCAGGCCGACGGCCAGGGCGCCGACGGTCCGCCCGGACGCCAGCTCGGCGAGCAGGTCGTCGGCCGCGCAGACGAGCAGCGCCTCCGTGGCGACCACGGCGCTGGTCAGGTAGGGCACGGGGGCGACGGCCCGGCCCAGTTCCTCCAGGACGACGGCGGCCTCGCGGTGCGTGGCGCCCTGGCCGCCCCGCGCCTCGGGCACGAGGAGGCCGGCGAGCCCCATGCCGTCGGTGAGCGCCTTCCACGCCGCCGGATCGTGCGGGGCGCCGGACTCGGCGCGGGCGAGCACCGACGGCGCGTCGCAGTGGTCGGTGAGCAGGTCCCGGACGGCGGCGCGCAGCGCCTCTTCCTCCTCCGAGTACAGCAGGTCCGTCATCGGGCGAGGTCCTTCCAGGCGACGTCCTTGTCGGTGCGCGGCTCGGCGGGCAGGCCGAGGACCCGCTCGGCGACGATGTTCAGCAGGATCTCGCTGGTTCCGCCCTCGATGCTGTTGCCCTTGGCGCGCAGGTAGCGGTAGCCGGCCTCGCGGCCGGTGAAGTCGACCAGCTCCGGGCGGCGCATGGTCCAGTCGTCGTACAGCAGGCCCTCCTCGCCCAGGAGTTCCACCTCCAGGCCGCTGATCTCCTGGTTGAGGCGGGCGAAGGCGAGCTTCATGCCGGCGCCCTCGGGGCCGGGCTGGCCGGCGGCGAGCCGCTGGCGCAGCCGTTCGCCGGTGAGGCGGGCGACCTCGGCCTCCACCCACAGCGTCAGCAGGCGCTGGTGCAGGTCGTGGGTGCGCAGCTCGGGGCGTTCGCGCCAGGTCCTCGCGACGGGTCCGATCATGCCGCCCTCGCGGGGCAGCCGCATGCCGCCGATGGCGACGCGCTCGTTGTTCAGCGTGGTCTGCGCGACCCGCCAGCCGTCGCCGACCTCGCCCAGGCGGCGGGAGTCGGGGATGCGGACGCCGGTGAGGAAGACCTCGTTGAACTCGGCCTCGCCGGTGATCTGCCGCAGCGGCCGCACCTCGACGCCTGGGTCGGTCATGTCGCAGACGAAGTAGGTGATGCCCCGGTGCTTGGGCGCGTCCGGGTCGGTGCGGGCGATGAGGATGGCCCAGCGGGCCAGGTGCGCGCTGGACGTCCACACCTTCTGCCCGTCGACCACCCAGGTGTCGCCCTCGCGGACGGCCCGGGTGCCCAGGGCGGCGAGGTCGGAGCCGGCGCCGGGCTCGCTGAACAGCTGGCACCACACCTCCTCGCCGGTCCACAGGGGCCGCAGATAGCGCCGCTTCTGCTCCTCGGTGCCGTACTGCAGGAGGGTCGGCGCGGCCATGCCGAGGCCGATGCCGATGCGCCGGGGGTCGTTGTCGAGGGCGCCCGCGGCCGCCAGCTCGGCGTCCACGACGGGCTGCAGGGAGCGCGGGGCGCCGAGGCCGCCGAGGCCCTCGGGGAAGTGCACCCAGGCCAGGCCCGCGTCGAAGCGGGCCCGGAGGAAGTCGAGGCGGTCCGTCCGCGCGGGCGGGTGCGCGGCCAGCAACTCCCTGGTGCGGCGGAGCAGTTCTCCGGCGTCGGTCATGCCGATCCCTCCATCACGACGGCGATCCGGCCGGTGGTGCGGCCGTCGGCGACCTTCTGCACGGCCGCCGCGGCCCCGTCCAGCGGCACCCGCTCGCTGACCAGCGGCCTGATCGCGCCCCGCGCGGCCAGCTCGGTGAGCTGCTCGTGGCAGTGCCGGACCAGCTCGGGGTCCTTGGTGTTGTACAGGCCCCAGTGCAGGCCGAGGATCGCGTAGTTCTTCACCAGGGCGTGGTTGAGCGCCGGGCTGGGGATCGTCCCGCTCGCGAAGCCGACGACCACGATCCGGCCCTCGAAGGCGACGGCCTTGGCGGACTGGGTGTAGGCCTCGCCGCCCACCGGGTCGTAGACCACGTCGGCGCCCCGGCCGCCGGTGGCCTCCTTCACCGCGGCGACGACGTCCTCGCCGTGCCGGTCGATCACCACGTCGCAGCCCAGTTCCCGGGCGACGGCCGCCTTCCCGGGGCCGCCGACGACCCCGATGACGGTGGCGCCGGCGGCCTTGCCGAGCTGTACGGCCGCGCTGCCGACCCCGCCGGCGGCGGCGTGCACGAGCAGGGTCTCCCCGGCCCGCAGCCCGGCCCGGCGGTGCAGGCCGAACCAGCCGGTCTGGTAGCCGATGTGCAGGGCGGCGGCCTCGGCGTCGTCCAGCGAGCCGGGCGCGGGCAGCAGGGCGGCGGCGTCCGCGACGGCGTACTCGGCGAAGCCGCCGTACGGCAGGGCGGGGTTGGCGATCACGCGCCGCCCGTCCGGTGTCTCGCCGCAGACCTCCACGCCCGGTGTGAACGGCAGCGGCGGCCGGACCTGGTACTGGCCCCGGCACAGCAGCGCGTCGGGGAAGTTGACGTTCGCGGCGCGCACCCTCAGCAGGACCTGGCCCTCGCCGGGCGTGGGCGGTGCCACGTCCCGCAGCCGCATCACCTCGCTCGGCTCACCGTTCTCGTGCACGTGCCATGCCTGCATGCGGGGCCTCCAGGGACTGCGTCGTCGAACCGGGACCCTCCGCATACTAAGCGGTCGCTTGCCGATCGGGGAACCGTCACGCGCGTCACGACCGCCCGGGCCGCGCCCGTACGCGCGTCACGACCGCTTGGGCCGCGCCCGTACGTGCATCCGCTCCCCCTGCGGCCCGAACAGGCTCAGGAACTCCACCGGCCCCTCCCCCGTCGACCCGAACCAGTGCGGCACCCGCGTGTCGAACTCGGCGGCCTCCCCGGCGGTGAGCACCACGTCGTGCTCGCCGAGGACCAGCCGCAGCCTCCCGGACAGCACGTACAGCCACTCGTAGCCCTCGTGGGTGCGCGGCTCCGGCTTCGGCGCCCGCTTCGGCTCGACCATCTTGTAGGCCTGCAGGCCGCCCGGCTGCCGGGTCAGCGGGAACAGGGTCCGCCCGTCCCGCACGATCGGCTTCGACCGCACCCGCGGATCGCCGACCGGCGGCGCGCCGACCAGTTCGTCCAGCGGCACCTGGTGGGCCCGCGCGATCGGCAGCAGCAGCTCCAGGCTGGGCTTGCGGCGGCCGGACTCCAGCCGCGACAGGGTGCTGACGGAGATGCCGGTGGCCTCGGCGAGCGCCGCGAGGGTCACCTCCCGTTCCTTCCGGATCCGCCGCAGTCTGGGGCCGACGCCCGCGAGTACCTCGTCCGTGGTCATGCTCGTATTGCAGTTTCGGCAAACCCGTTTGTCAATGCCGCGGCGTCTGGGCGACCTTTCCGGTGGAGGTGGTCACCATGACCGAGAACGAGAGGTACGACGTCGTGATCGTCGGCGGGGGCGCGGCGGGCCTGTCCGCCGCGCTGCTCCTGGGCCGGGCCCGGCGCCGGGCGCTGGTGGTCGACGCGGGCGAGCCGCGCAACGCGCCCTCGGCCCACATGCAGGGCTATCTGTCCCGGGACGGCATGCCGCCCGCCGAGTTCCTGGCGGCCGGCCGGGAGGAGATCGCCCGGTACGGGGTGGAGCTGGTGCGGGACCGGGCGGTGGACGTGGCGCGGGACGGGGACTTCGCCGTGGCGCTGGCCGGCGGGCGGACCGTGCGCGCCCGCCGGCTGGTCGTGGCCACCGGGCTGAGGGACGAGCTGCCGGACGTGCCCGGCGTCGCCGAGCGCTTCGGCCGGGACGTGCTGCACTGCCCGTTCTGCCACGGCTGGGAGGTGCGGGACGAGCCGTTCGGCGTGCTCGCCTCCTCCCCGGCGAGCGTGCACCAGGCGCTGATGGTGTCCCAGTGGTCCGCGGACGTGATGTTCTTCCTGCACACGGTCGCCGAGGAGGAGCTGTCGGACCTGGACCTGCGCCGGCTCGCCGCGGCCGGGGTGAAGGTGGTGCCCGGCGAGGTCGCCGGACTGGTGGTCGGGGACGACCGGCTCACCGGCGTCCGGCTCGCCGACGGCACCGTGCACGGCCGCTCGGTGCTGTACGTCGGACCGCGCCCCGTCCCGCAGACCGGCCTGCTGGAGAAGCTGGGCGCCGAGATGCACGAGACCCCGTTCGGCACCTACCCCGTGGTGGACCCGACGGGCCTGACGAGCGTGCCCGGCGTCTGGGCCGCGGGCAACGCGGTCGGCTTCGCCGAACAGGTCGTCCACGCGGCGAGCGGCGGCTACCGCGCGGCGACCGCGATCGTCGGCGACCTGCTGACGACCGACCTGGACGCCGCCGTCGGGGAGGTGTAGAGCCGCCGCCCGCGGTGCACCCTGACTGCATGTTGCTGTCCCGGCTGGCCCGTGTGTCCCAGGAGGTCGCCGCCGCCTCGGCGCGGTCCCGGAAGATCGCCCTGCTCGCCGGGCTGTTCCGGGAGGCGGAGGCGGCGGACGTGCCGGTGGTCATCCCGTACCTGGCGGGCCGGCTGCCGCAGGGCCGGCTCGGCGTCGGCTGGAAGGTGCTCGGGCGGCCCGTCCCCCCGGCCGCCGAACCCTCCCTGACCGTGCGCGAGGTCGACGCCCGGCTCACCGCGCTCGGCGCGGTGTCCGGACCCGGATCGCAGGCCGAACGCGCCCGGCTGACGGGCGAGTTGATGGGCGCGGCGACCGAGGCCGAGCAGCGCTTCCTGCTCGGCCTGATCACCGGCGAGGTCCGGCAGGGCGCCCTGGACGCCGTGGCCGTCGAGGCACTGGCCGAGGCGACCGGGGCGCCCCCGGCGGACGTGCGGCGGGCGGTGATGCTCGCGGGTTCCCTGCAGGCGGTCGCCGAGGCCCTGCTCGCGGACGGGCCCGCCGCCCTGGACCGCTTCCGGCTCACCGTCGGCCGTCCCGTGCTGCCGATGCTGGCGCACAGCGCCTCCTCGGTGGCCGAGGCGGCCGGCAGGTTCGGCGCCTGCGCGGTGGAGGAGAAACTGGACGGCATCCGCGTCCAGGTGCACCGGGACGGCGACACCGTGCGGGTGTACACCCGCACCCTCGACGACATCACCGGCCGCCTGCCCGAAGTCGCGTCGGCGGCGCTGGGGCTGCAGGGCGAGCGGTTCGTCCTGGACGGCGAGGTGATCTCCTTCGACGGCACCGGCCGGCCCCGGTCGTTCCAGGAGACCGCCGGGCGCGTCGGCTCCCGCGTGGACGTGGCCGCGGCCGCGCGGGCCGTGCCCGTCTCCCCCGTCTTCTTCGACGTGCTCTGCGTCGACGGCCGCGACCTGCTCGACCTGCCGCTCACCGAGCGGTACGCGGAGCTGGCCCGGCTGGTCCCCGAGCCGATGCGGGTGCGGCGCACGGTGGTGTCCGGGCCCGGGGACGTGCCGGCCGCCGAGGCGTTTCTCGCCCGGACGCTGGAACGCGGCCACGAGGGCGTCGTCGTCAAGGCGCTCGACGCCGCCTACAGCGCGGGCCGGCGCGGCGCGTCCTGGCTGAAGGTCAAGCCCGTGCACACCCTCGACCTGGTGGTGCTGGCCGCCGAGTGGGGCCACGGCCGCCGCACCGGCAGGCTGTCCAACCTGCACCTGGGCGCCCGCGCCGCCGACGGCTCCCTCGCCATGCTCGGCAAGACCTTCAAGGGCATGACCGACGCGATGCTGGCCTGGCAGACCGAGCGGCTGCGCGAGCTGGCCGTCGCCGACGACGGGCACGTCGTCACCGTGCGCCCCGAACTCGTCGTCGAGATCGCCTACGACGGCCTGCAGCGCTCCACCCGGTACCCGGCCGGCGTCGCCCTCCGCTTCGCCCGCCTGGTCCGCTACCGCGAGGACAAGCGTCCCGAGGACGCCGACACGGTGCAGACGCTGCTGGCCGCCCACCCGGAGGTGCGGCCGTGAGACGCAGCGCGGGCCTGCTGCTGTTCCGCCGCGCGGACGGCGGTCTCCAGGTGCTCCTCGGCCACCTGGGCGGCCCCTTCTTCGCCCGCCGGGACGCCGGGGCCTGGACGCTGCCCAAGGGCGAGTACGGGCCCGGCGAGTCCGCGTGGGCGGCGGCCCGCCGCGAGTTCCGGGAGGAGCTGGGGCTGCCGCCGCCCGACGGCGCGGCCGTCGCCCTCGGCGAGGTCCGGCAGGCCGGCGGCAAGATCGTCACGGCGTGGGCGGTGGAGGCCGACCTCGACCCGGCGACGATCGACCCCGGCACGTTCCGGATGGAGTGGCCGCCGCGGTCCGGGCGGTTCGCGGACTTCCCCGAGCTGGACCGCGTGGCCTGGTTCGGCCTGGAGCGCGCCCGGGAGGTGATCGTCACGGCGCAGGCCGCGTTTCTCGACCGCCTGGCGGAGCACTCGGCGTGACGAGATGCGGTACCCGATGCCGCGCGGGAAAGTCGAAGCAGGCCCGCTCCGAGGGAGGTCAGCCATGCCCATCGCAACGGTGAACCCGGCGACCGGCGAGACGCTCAAGACGTACGAGGCCATGGGCGAGGAGGAGATCGAGCGCCGGCTCCAGCTCGCCGAGGCCACCTTCCGCACGTACCGGACGACGGGCTTCGACGAGCGTGCCCGGCTGATGAGGAGGGCCGCCGACCTGCTGGAGGAGGACCAGCGGGAGATCGGCCGCATCGTCACCACCGAGATGGGCAAGCCGATCGGGCAGGCCCGCGCGGAGGCCGCGAAGTGCGCCAAGGCGATGCGCTGGTACGCCGACCACGCCGCGCGGCTGCTCGCCGACGAGGAACCCGCCGAGGCCGACGTGCACGATTCCGGCGCCGCGCGCGTCCTGGTGCGCTACCGGCCGCTGGGCCCGGTGCTCGCGGTGATGCCGTGGAACTTCCCGCTGTGGCAGGTGGTCCGGTTCGCGGCGCCGGCGCTGATGGCGGGCAACGTCGGCCTGCTCAAGCACGCCTCCAACGTGCCGCAGACCGCGCTGTACCTGGAGGACCTCTTCCACCGGGCGGGCTTCCCCCAGGGCTGCTTCCAGACCCTGCTGATCGGCTCGGCGGCCGTCGACGACATCCTGCGCGACGAGCGCGTGAAGGCGGCCACCCTCACCGGCAGCGAACCCGCGGGCCGCGCGGTCGCCTCCACCGCCGGAGAGATGATCAAGAAGACGGTGCTGGAGCTGGGCGGCAGCGACCCGTTCGTCGTCATGCCGTCCGCGGACCTCGACCGGGCCGCCGAGGTCGCGGTGAACGCGCGGGCGCAGAACGCCGGGCAGTCGTGCATCGCCGCCAAGCGGTTCATCGTGCACACGGAGGTGTACGACGCCTTCGCCGAGCGCTTCACCGCGGGCATGAAGGGACTGCGGGTCGGCGACCCGATGGACGAGGAGACGCAGGTCGGCCCGCTGTCCAGCGAGCGGGGCCGCGACGACCTGGCGGAGCTGGTCGACGACGCCGTGCGCGGCGGCGCCACCGTGCTGTGCGGCGGCGAGCGGCCCGACGGGCCCGGCTGGTACTACCCGCCGACCGTCCTCGCCGGCATCACCCGCGCGATGCGCGTCCACCGGGAGGAGACCTTCGGGCCGGTCGCCACGCTGTACCGCGTGGACGACCTGGACGAGGCGGTCCTGATCGCCAACGACACCGAGTTCGGGCTGAGTTCCAACGTCTGGACGCGCGACGAGGCCGAGGTGGACCGCTTCGTGCGCGATCTGGAGGCGGGCGGCGTGTACGTCAACGGGATGACCGCCTCCCATCCGGCGCTCCCGTTCGGCGGGACGAAGCGGTCCGGGTACGGGCGTGAGCTGTCCGGGCACGGAATCCGGGAGTTCTGCAACATCACGACGGTTTGGCACGGTGCGTGAGCGCCGCGCGGCTACCATCCCGTCTGTGAACCGCGAAGTGACTCTCCCTCTGATCGTTGACGACCGCGGTACCTTGCAGGTGGCCGCGGCCGACGTGAGCAGACTGCTCCGCACGGTGGGCGGGCGGTGGCTGCGGCTGGTGGAGGCCGGTGAGGAAGGGCTCGACGAGGACACGGTCGCCGCGCTGACCATTGAGCTCGCGAAGCTGGCCGACCGGATCGACGTGGCGTGCATCGCGCACAGCAGCGGGGCGCCGTAAGGGATGTGGTCCGGGGGCGGCCGCGGATCCGTCGCGGCCGGCCGCGCGGTTCCCGCGCCCGCTCAGGCCGGCTCGTGCAGCGTCCGCCAGAACAGGGCCTCGTACGCCTGGAGCAGGCGGCCGTACCGGTGGGCGAGTCCCTCGTCGAGGCGGCCGGCGTCCAGGCCCGCCTGCACCGCTGCCGTCGCCTTCCGTTCCAGCTCGGGTGCGGGCTCTGCGAAGAAGTCGAAGAAGGCGCAGGCCTCGTCGGTGAAGCCGTAGTGGTTCCGCAGGGCCTCGGCGATCGTGGCGCAGTAGCCGCCCCAGGCCGAGAAGTTGGCGTGCACGGCCAGGACGACGTCGGCGGGTGCGCCGTTCAGGGCCAGCCAGGCCAGGTACGCCGGGTAGGCCTGGCAGCCCGGGAGGGGTTCGTACGCCGCCGCCTGCGCCTCGTCCACGCCGCACGCCTGCGCGAAGACCACCAGCCGCCGCGCCGCCAGCACCTCGCCCTCGGTCAGCGTCGCGAAGAACGCGGCGGCCTCCGGCTCCCCCGCGGCGCGGTCCGCCAGGTGCCGGAACGAGCGCTGGTCCGAGGCGATCACCCAGCGCTGCTCCAGGGCGAGCCGGGCCAGCGTGTCCCGGCCGGCCGCGCCCCGGGCGATCAGCGGCACGAGCCGGTTGGCCGCGGGGTCGGGGGCCAGGCGTGCGGTGGTCGTCTCCAGCAGGTCCCGGGCCGTACCCGTCATCGTCGCCTCCGTGTGCGGTGGTGCGGATGCTGCCCTCGACCCTGGCACGGGGTTCCCGGAACGGAGTAGTCCGGCGGGAGATCGTCGCCCCGACGGGTGACCCTGGGGGAAGCACCCGCGCCGGGTGGACCACCCCGCGGCCGGCGGGCGGGAGCCTCCCGGGCGGCGGGAGCGGGCATGGCCGCGGTGACTTCGCGCAGCCGCCGGCGTCCGTTCCGGAGGACGTGATCACGGTGGCGCGGACGCCGGGGCCGGCGCGCTCGCCTCCCCGGCCGGCCCGGCTGACCGAGAGGCCGTGAGATGAGCGAGGAGACGATCCCGCGGAGCGCGCCGCCCCGGGGTCCGGCCGCCCGCGTCGGGCTGCCCGGCGGCGCGGGCCGGGCCTGGCTCGTGACCCGCCACCACGAGGTGCGCATGGTCACCGGCGACCCCCGGTTCAGCCGCGAGGCGGTCGTGGGCCGGCAGGTCGCCCTGCTCGCCCCGCACGCCGTCCCGGCCCGCGGCACGGTCGGCCTCCTCGACCCGCCCGGCCACACCCGGCTGCGCCGCTCGGTGGCCGCGGCGTTCACGGCGCGCGGGGTGGAGCGGGTCCGTCACAGGGCCCGGGAGCTGCTCGACGAGCTGGTCGGCGCGATGCTCCGGCAGGGGCCGCCGGCCGACCTCACGGCCGCCGTGCTGGGCCCCTTCCCCATCGCGGTCGGCTGCGAGCTGATGGGCGTTCCCGCCGCCGACCGGCACGCCATGCACACCTGGACCCAGCTGGCCCTGTCCCGCGCGCCCGGCGCCGGGGCCGGCGCGCGGGCCCGGCACGAGATGGCCGCCTGCTTCTCCGACCTGATCGGCCTGCGGAGGGACGGCACCGGGGAGGACGCCACCTCGCTGCTCGGCGCCGCCGTGGGCCGGGGCGAGGTGACACCGGAGGAGGCCGTGGGCCTCGCGGTGCTGCTCCAGACCGGCGGCGAGGCGGTGACGGACAGCGGCAGGCAGCTCCTCCACGTTCTGCTGACCCGCCCGGACCTGGCCGAACGGCTGCGCTCCGAGCCGAAGACCCGGCCCCGGGCCGTCGACGAGCTGCTGCGCTGGATCCCGCACCGCGCCGCGGCCGGCCCGCCGCGGATCGCCCTGGAGGACGTCCGGATCGGGGGCGCGCGGATCCGGGCGGGCGACGCGGTCCACGTGTCGTACCCGGCCGCGAACCGGGACCCGGACGTCTTCCCGGACCCGGACACGATCGACTTCTCCCGCAGCCCGAACCCGCACCTGGCCTTCGGCTCCGGGCCGCACCGCTGCCCGGGCGCCCGGCTCGCCCGGCTGGAGGCGGAACTCCTGGTCGGCGTCCTCCTCGACCGCGTGCCGGGCCTGAGGCCGGCGGTGCCGCTCGAGGACGTGACGTTCGGGGCGGGCGCGCCGGCCCCCGGCCCCCAGGCCCTGCCCGTGACCTGATGAGAGGCCGGCGACGACGGGGCTCGTGGCGCCCCGGGGGCACGGTCACGCCGTCGGGGAGCCGGCTTCCGGCGCGGTGCCGGGCGTCCGGCGCCGCACCGGAACCGTCAGCGGATGGGCAGGCCCGACAGGGTCCGGGCGATCACCAGCCGCTGGATCTCGCTGGTGCCCTCGAAGATCGTGTAGATGGCGGCATCGCGGTGCATGCGCTCCACCGGGTACTCCCGGGTGTAGCCGTTGCCGCCGAGGATCTGAATGGCCTGGGCGGTCACCTTCTTGGCGGTCTCGCTGGCGAAGAGCTTGGACATGGACCCCTCGGCCGCCGTGAACGGCCTGCCGTTGGCCGCCATCCAGGACGCCCGCCACACCAGCAGGCGGGCGGCGTCGATCTGCGTGCGCATGTCCGCGAGCTGGAAGGCGACCCCCTGGTTGTCGATGACGGGCCGGCCGAACTGCTCCCGGGTCCTCGCGTAGTCGAGGGCGACCTCGTACGCGGCCCGCGCGGTGCCCACCGCCATCGCGCCCACCGCCGGGCGGGACGCCTCGAACGTGGCCATGGCGGCGTTCTTGACGCGCTCGCCGCCCTTCTTCGCCTTCTCGCGTGCGCGGGCGAGCCGCTCGTCCAGCTTCTCCTTGCCGCCGAGCAGGCAGGAGCCGGGGACGCGCACGTCGTCGAGGATCACCTCGGCGGTGTGCGAGGCGCGGATGCCGTGCTTCTTGAACTTCTGGCCCTGGGACAGGCCGGGCGTGTTCGGCGGGACGATGAACGAGGCGTGGCCCTTGGAGCCGAGCTCCGGGTCGACCACGGCCACCACGACGTGGACGTTGGCGATGCCGCCGTTGGTCGCCCAGGTCTTCGTGCCGTTGAGCACCCACTCGTCCTTGGCCTCGTCGTACACCGCGCGCGTGCGCATGGAGGCCACGTCGGAGCCGGCGTCGGGCTCGGAGGAGCAGAAGGCGGCGACCTTGACGTCATGGGCGTCGCCGTACATCTGGGGGATCCAGGTGCCGATCTGCTCCTCGGTGCCGTTGGCGAGGACGCCCACGGCGGCCAGGCCGGTGCCGACGATGGACAGGGCGATGCCCGCGTCGCCCCAGAACAGCTCCTCCATGGTCATCGGGATGCCGAGACCGGTGGCGTCGAAGTACTGCCGGGCGTAGAAGTCGAGGGAGTAGATGCCGACCTTGGCGGCCTCCTGGATGACCGGCCAGGGAGTCTCCTCGCGCTCGTCCCATTCGGCGGCCGCGGGGCGGATCACGTCGGCGGCGAAGCCATGGAGCCAGTCCCGGACCTCCTTCTGTTCGTCGTTGAGCTCCATGGTGAACTCGGCCATGTCCCCTCCAGCGGCGCACCTGCATGTTACTTACGGTAACGTCAGTCTGTTACCGGCCGGTAGGAAAGTCAACTCCCGATCATCCGTCGGCAGCTCGTTCGATGTCCGGGGCGGGTTCGGTGTTAGTTTGCGCAGGCGTCACCGGACACAGCACGGGTGGGGGAGAGCACATGGAGACCACACAGCGGGCCGATCAGCAGCGGTCCGCCGACCGACGCCGGCGCGAGCTGCTGGAGGCAGCCGACCGGGTGGTGCTGCGCGACGGGCCCCAGGCGTCGATGAACGCCATCGCCGCGGAGGCGGGCATCACCAAGCCGATCCTCTACCGCCACTTCGGCGACAAGGGCGGGCTGTACGCCGCGCTCGCCAAGCGCCACACGGACGCGCTGCTGGACTCCCTGCGGGCGGCGCTGGACGCGCCGGCGGACCGGCGCGAGCGGGTGGAGTCCACCCTGGACACGTACCTGGCGGCGATCGAGGCGCGGCCCCAGGTCTACCGCTTCCTGATGCATCCGGCGGAGGGCTCGCCGGGCGACCAGGGCTTCGACGTCGGCAAGCACAGCGCGCCCCTGCTCCGCAGGATGGGCGAGGAACTGGCCCAGGTGATCGAGGAGCGGCTCGACCTCGGGCCGGACACCCAGCGGCTGGCCCGGGTGTGGGGACACGGGATCGTCGGCATGATGCACGCCGCCGGGGACTGGTGGCTGGGCGAGCGGCCGTGTTCCCGGGCCGAACTGGTGCGCAGCCTGGCCGACCTGCTGTGGGGGCGGCTCACGGCGGCCGGGGACAGGGTGGGCGGTCCGGGGTTCTGACCTCCCCCGGCCACCGGCGCCCGTCCGGGGTCCGCCGCCCCGTTCACCGGTTCCACGGGGCGCGCGCCACCTGCCGCATGAGGCGGCGGTGGCGCCGGCCCGTCAGACGGTCGGCGTACAGCCGGCCCTCCAGGTGGTCGCACTCGTGCTGCAGGCAGCGGGCGAAGAACCCCGTGCCGTGCACCGTCACCGGCTCCCCGGTCACCGTGAAGCCCGTCACGACGGCGTGGTCGTGGCGCTCCGTGGCCGCCTCCAGGCCCGGCAGCGACAGGCAGCCCTCCGGCCCGCGCACCACCACCCCGTCGGCCTCGACGAGCCGGGGGTTGACCACGTGCCCCAGATGACGCACGTCCTCGTCGTCCGGGCAGTCGTACACGAACACCCGCAGCGGTTCGCCGATCTGGTTCGCGGCCAGCCCCACCCCGTGCGCCGCGTACATGGTGGCGAACAGGTCCTCCACGAGCGCCGCCAGCCGGGGCCCGAAGTCGGTGACCTCCCGGCACGGTTCGCGCAGCACCGCGTCGCCGAGCAGGGTCAGGGGGCGGACGCGCCCGCGGGCGCCCGGGATGGAACCGTGTCGCATGACCGCAAGGGTACGGTTCCACGGATCATGCCCACCGCGCGGGCAGGCCGGGATTCGGGAGTGCGAACGGATCTCGATAGGCTGACGTCCACACCACGTGTCCGGCAGGCTTCAGGGCGCGGCGCGTACGCAAGGAGGATCGAGAACTGATGGCAGGCAACTCGGACCCGCTCACGCCGCGGGCCAAGCTGGCCGTGACCGCGGGCAAGGCGGTCGCAGCGGCATCCCGTGCCGCGGGACGCGGCAGCGGTTCGGTGATCGGCGGCCGGGTGGCCCTCAAACTCGACCCCGACCTCCTCGGCAAGCTCGCCCAGAACCTGGACTGCGTCCTGGTCTCGGCGACCAACGGCAAGACCACGACCACCCGGCTCATCGCCGAGGCCCTGCGCGCGGCGGGGCCGGTGGTCTCCAACGCGCTCGGCGCCAACATGCCCGCCGGCATCACCTCGGCGCTCGCGGGCGGCTCGGACGCCCGGTACGGCGTCATCGAGGTCGACGAGAAGTACCTCGCCGGCGTCGCCCGGGACACCGAGCCGAAGTGCATCGCCCTGCTCAACCTCTCCCGCGACCAGCTCGACCGGGCCGCCGAGACCCGGATGCTCGCCGAGAACTGGCGCGAGGGCCTGGCCGGCTCCAAGGCGGTCATCGTCGCCAACTGCGACGACCCGCTGGTGGTGTGGGCCGCCTCCTCCTCCCCCAACGTGATCTGGGTCGCCGCCGGGCAGATGTGGAAGGACGACGCCTGGTCCTGCCCGTCCTGCGGCGGCGTGATGCAGCGGCCCGGCGACGACTGGTTCTGCGGCGAGTGCGGTTTCCGCCGGCCCACGCCGACCTGGGCGCTCTCCGGCGACCACGTCCTCGACCCGCACGGCTCCGCCTGGCCGATCCACCTCCAGCTGCCGGGCCGCGCCAACAAGGCCAACGCGGCCACCTCCGCGGCCGTCGCCGCCGTCTTCGGCGTGCCGCCGCAGGTCGCCCTGGAGCGCATGTACCAGGTGCAGGCGGTGGCCGGGCGCTACGACGTCGTCCAGTTCCAGGGCCGCGACCTGCGGCTGCTGCTGGCGAAGAACCCGGCCGGCTGGCTGGAGACGTTCTCCCTGATCGACCCGCCGCCGGCCCCGGTGATCCTGTCGGTGAACGCGCGCAGCGCCGACGGCACCGACACCTCCTGGCTGTGGGACGTCGACTACACGCGGCTGACCGGCCACCCGATCTGCGTGATCGGTGACCGGAAGCTGGACCTCGCGGTGCGCCTGGAGGTCGCCGACCAGCAGTTCCAGGTCTGCGAGAACCTCGACCAGGCCGTTCAGCTGTGCCCGCCGGGCCGGATCGAGGTCATCGCGAACTACACCGCGTTCCAGGACCTGCGCCGCCGGGTCGGCAACTGACCACCGAGCACTCAGGGGAACTTTCGTGAGCGACAACAGCCTGCGGATCGTCTGGATCTACCCGGACCTCCTCAGCACCTACGGCGACCAGGGCAACGTCCTGGTCATGGAGCGCCGGGCCCGGCAGCGCGGCCTGGACGTGGCCCGGCTCGACGTGCGCAGCGACCAGCCGATCCCAACCTCCGGCGACATCTACCTGATCGGCGGCGGCGAGGACCGGCCGCAGCGGCTCGCGGCCGAGCGGCTGCGCCGGGACGGCGGCCTGTACCGGGCGGTGGAGAACGGCGCGATCGTGTTCTCGGTGTGCGCCGGCTACCAGATCCTCGGCCACGAGTTCATCAACGACCTCGGCCAGCGGGAGCCCGGCCTCGGCCTGCTCGACGTGGTCTCGGTGCGCGGCGAGGGCGAGCGGTGCGTCGGCGACGTGCTGGCCGACATCGACCCGCGCCTCGGCCTGCCCCCGCTGACCGGCTTCGAGAACCACCAGGGCGTCACCCACATCGGCCCCACCGCCCGCCCGCTCGCCCAGGTGCGCTTCGGCAACGGCAACGGCACCGGCGACGGCACCGAGGGCGCGTACAACGAGACGGTCTTCGGCACGTACATGCACGGGCCGGTGCTGGCGCGCAACCCGCAGATCGCGGACCTGCTGCTGAAGCTGGCCCTCGACGTGAACGCGCTGCCGCCGGTCGACGACCACTGGTACGAGGCGCTCCGCAACGAGCGCATCGCGGCCGCGCAGCAGCCCGCCTAGGACCCGCGGAGCGCCGCGCGCCGCCCGGCGCTCCGCGGCCGTCCGGCCCCTCGCCGACGGCCCGTCTGACGGCGCGTCCGCACAGGTGAGCGCGATCGTCCAGCAGGCGGACGCACGCTTCGGCCCCGCCCCCCGCTGCGGCTAGGGTGGCGGGGATCGAGCCGGACAGCGCGGTCCGGTCCCCGTGCCCACGTGGAGAAGGTATCTCGGGCTATGCGCATTGGTGTCCTCACGTCCGGCGGCGACTGCCCCGGCCTGAACGCCGTCATCCGGTCCGTCGTGCACCGCGCCGTCGCCGACCACGGCGACGAGGTCATCGGCTTCCGGGACGGCTGGAAGGGCCTTCTGGAGTGCGACTACCTCAAGCTCGACCTCGACGCGGTGGGCGGCATCCTCGCCCGCGGCGGCACCATCCTCGGCTCCTCCCGGGTCCGTCCCGAGCATCTGCGGGACGGCGTCGAGCGGGCCAGGGGCCACGTCGGGGAACTCGGGCTCGACGCGATCATCCCGATCGGCGGCGAGGGCACGCTGAAGGCGGCCCGGCTGCTGTCGGACAGCGGCCTGCCGATCGTCGGCGTGCCGAAGACCATCGACAACGACATCGCCGTCACCGACGTCACCTTCGGTTTCGACACCGCCGTCACCGTCGCGACCGAGGCCCTGGACCGGCTGAAGACCACCGCCGAGTCCCATCAGCGGGTGCTGATCGTGGAGGTCATGGGCCGGCACACCGGCTGGATCGCCCTGCACTCGGGCATGGCGGCCGGCGCGCACGCCGTCGTCGTGCCGGAGCGGCCCTTCGACATCGAGGAGCTGGCCGGGAAGGTCGGCGAGCGGTTCGAGGCGGGCAAGCGGTTCGCCATCGTCGTGGCGGCCGAGGGGGCCAAGCCGAAGCCCGGGACCATGGAGTTCGACGAGGGCGGCAAGGACGCCTACGGGCACGAGCGGTTCGCCGGAATCGCCCGCCAGCTCTCCGTGGAGCTGGAGCGGCGCCTCGGCAAGGAGGCCCGGCCGGTGATCCTCGGGCACGTCCAGCGCGGCGGGACCCCGACGGCGTACGACCGGGTGCTCGCGACGCGGTTCGGGTGGCACGCGGTGGAGGCCGTGCACCGCGGGGAGTTCGGGAAGATGACCGCGCTGCGCGGGACGGACATCGTCATGGTGTCGCTGGCGGAGGCTGTGGAGACGCTGAAGACGGTGCCGCGGGAGCGGTACGCCGAGGCCGAGTGCGTGCTGTAGGCCGTACGCGGGTCCCGGCCGCCCCCGGTCGCAGCAGCGGCCGGGGGCGGTTCTACTCTGGTGCGGACAAACAGCTGTCGGCAGACAGCCGGGACGTCACGGCACATTCCCCCACGAAACAGGAGCCGGTCGATGGACCACAGCGGGCACGGCACGACCATGGATCTGCCGCCGTTCACGCTGGGACGAGGCCTCGGATGGTCGACGGACCCCTTCTTCCTCGTCGCCTGCCTGCTGGGACTGGCGCTGTACGGATGGGGCGTCGTACGGCTCGTGCGGCGCGGGGACAAGTGGCCGGTCGGACGGACCGTCGCCTACGTCGCCGGTGTGCTGAGCATCGGGCTGATGATGTGCACGAGGCTGAACGACTACGGCATGGTCATGTTCAGCGTGCACATGGTGCAGCACATGGTGATCAGCATGGTCTCGCCCATCCTGGTCCTGCTCGGCGCGCCGATCACGCTGGCGCTGCGCGCGCTGCCGACGGCGGGCCGCGGGCGCCGGGGGCCGCGCGAGCTGCTGCTGATGCTGCTGCACAGCCGCTACATGCGGATCATCACGCATCCCGTGTTCACCATCCCGCTGTTCATCGCGAGTCTGTACGGGCTGTACTTCACCCCGCTGTTCGACTTCCTGATGGGCTCCGGGGTGGGGCACATCGCGATGATGGTGCACTTCCTCGCCGTCGGCCTGGTGTTCTTCTGGCCGATCATGGGTGTGGACCCCGGTCCGCACCGGCCCGGCCATCTGATGCGGATGCTGGAGCTGTTCGCGGGCATGCCGTTCCACGCCTTCTTCGGCATCGCGCTGATGATGGCGTCCACGCCGATGGTCGGGACGTTCGAGAACCCGCCCGCCTCGCTCGGCATCGAGGCCCTGGCCGACCAGAACTCCGCGGGCGGCATCGCCTGGGCGTTCAGCGAGATCCCGTCGGTGCTGGTGCTGATCGCGCTGCTGTTCCAGTGGCACGCGTCGGACCAGCGGCAGGCCAGGCGCAAGGACCGGGCCGCCGACCGCGACGGCGACAAGGAGCTGGAGGCGTACAACGCCTATCTGGCCTCGCTGAACGCGCGCGGCCGCTGAGGGACCGGCCGGCGCCCCGCGCGGCGGGGAACCGCCCCGGGCGGCCGGCGGCCGGGATCGCCGTCGCCGGGGGCGGCCGGGTCCTCGCCGGCCGGACGGGGCGGGGACGGCGGCGCCACGGGACGCCCGGGGAGGGCGCCGGTGCGCGCCCTGCGGGCCGGGCGGGCGCGGTTGCGCGGACCCGCCCCGGCCGCGGCCCGGGGAAATCCGGCACTCGTCCGGCCATGGACCCCGTGCGGAAGCGGAACGGGGGCACCATGGAGGGGACGGACCATGAGGAGGGTGTCGCGATGCCCGGTTCTACGGACGGCTCCACGAAGGCGATGGGGGTGCTCACCGTCGGCGGACTCGTCGTGGTGACCGCCTACACGGTGGCGCTCGGCAGCAACGGCTGGCTGTGGTTCGGCTGGATCGTCCTGGGGCTGATCACCCTCGGCATGATCGCCACCACCCGCAGCACCTGACGCGCGCCCGCGGCGTCCGACGGCTCACTCCCGGGTGAGCCGTCCCGCCGAGTGCACGCCCGGCTGGTACTTCGGCAGCCGGACGGTGACCCTCATGCCCGCGCCGACGGCGGTCTCGATGACGAGGCCGTAGTCGTCGCCGTAGACCTGGCGGAGCCGGTCGTCGACGTTGGACAGCCCGATGCCGCCCGAGGGGCTGACCTCGCGGGCGAGGATGCGGCGCAGCAGGACGGGGTCCATCCCGGCGCCGTCGTCCTCGATGACGACCAGGGCCTCGGCGCCCGCGTCCTGCGCGGTGATCTGGATGCGGCAGGTGTCGGCCTTGCCCTCCAGGCCGTGCTTGACGGCGTTCTCCACGAGCGGCTGCAGGCACAGGAAGGGCAGGGCGACCGGCAGCACCTCGGGGGCGATCTGCAGGGTGACGGCCAGGCGGTCGCCGAAGCGGGCCCGGACCAGCGCCAGGTAGTGGTCGATGGCGTGGAGCTCGTCGGCCAGGGTGGTGAAGTCGCCGTGCCGGCGGAACGAGTAGCGGGTGAAGTCGGCGAACTCCAGCAGCAGCTCGCGGGCGCGCTCGGGGTCGGTGCGGACGAAGGAGGCGATCACCGCGAGCGAGTTGAAGATGAAGTGCGGGGAGATCTGGGCGCGCAGGGCCTTGATCTCGGCCTCGATGAGGCGGGTGCGGGACTGGTCGAGGTCGGCGAGCTCGAGCTGGACGGAGACCCAGCGGGCCACCTCGCCGGCGGCCCGGACCAGGACGGCGGACTCGCGGGGCGCGCAGGCCACGAGGGCGCCGTGCACCCGGTCGTCGACGGTGAGCGGGGTGACGACGGCCCAGCGGACCGCGCAGTCGGGGGTGTCGCAGGTGAGCCGGAACGCCTCGCCGCGGCCGGTCTCCAGCGGCCCGGCCAGGCGCTCCATGATCTCCGCACGGTGGTGGGCGCCCGCCCCGTCCCAGACCAGGACCTCCTTGAGGTCCGTCAGGCACAGCGCGTCGGTGCCGAGCAGGGAGCGCAGCTTGCGGGCCGCCTTGCGGGCGGTCTCCTCCGTCAGGCCCGCCCGGAGCGGGGGCGCGGCCAGGGAGGCGGTGTGCAGGGTCTGGAAGGTGGCGTGCTCGACGGGGGTGCCGAGCCCGGCGAGGCCGGCGGGCCGGGCCGTGCGGCGGCCCAGCCAGAAACCGGCGGCCAGCAGCGGGAGCGCGGCCACGCACAGGCCGGCCAGGAAGCCGCTCATGCCGCCGTCTCCGTCCGCAGTTCCTCCGGCAGGTGGAAGCGGGCCAGGATCGCCCCGGTCCCGGCCGGCACCCGGCCCGGGGTGGCCAGGGACACCAGCGCCATGGTGAGGAAGCCCAGCGGCACCGACCACAGCGCGGGCCAGGCGAGCAGCGCGTGCAGCGCCCCGCCGCCGGGCAGGCCCGCCATGGTCGCGGCGACGGCCAGCAGCGCGGAGCCGCCGCCCACCAGCATCCCGGCGGCGGCGCCGGGCGGGGTCAGGCGCCGCCACCAGATGCCGAGGACGAGCAGCGGGCAGAACGACGACGCGGACACCGCGAAGGCGAGCCCGACGGCGTCGGCGACCGGCAGCCCGCCGACGAGGAAGCTCGCCGCGAGGGGGACGGCCATGGCGAGCACCGTGCCGAGCCGGAAGTGCCGGACGCCGCGCGCGGGCAGGACGTCCTGGGTGAGGACGCCCGCCACGGCCATGGTCAGCCCGGAGGCGGTGGACAGGAACGCGGCGAAGGCGCCGCCGGCGACCAGCGCGCCGAGCAGGTCGCCGCCCACTCCCCCGATCATGCGGTCGGGCAGCAGCAGGACGGCGGCGTCCGCGTCGCCGGTGAGGGCGAGCTCGGGGGCGTAGAGGCGGCCCAGGGCGCCGTACAGGGGCGGCAGGAGGTAGAAGGCGCCGGTCAGGCCCAGCACCGCGACGGTGGTGCGGCGGGCGGCGACGCCGTGCGGGCTGGTGTAGAAGCGGACCACGACGTGCGGCAGCCCCATGGTGCCGAGGAAGGTGGCGATGATCAGCCCGTACGTGGCGTACAGCGGGCGTTCCTCGCGGCTCTCGGCCTGTGAGGGCAGCAGGTTCCCTCCGGTGCGTTCGGCTGCCGGGACCGGGGTGTCCCGGTCGAAGGTGAGGCGGGTGCCGGCCTCGATGCGGTGGGTGCCGGCGGGCAGGCTCAGCCGGGTGTCCTGGTGGGCGCGGCCGTCGACCGTGCCGCTGACGGTGACGGTCAGGGGCCGCTCCAGCCTCAGGTCGAGGCTGTCGCCGACGTGGACGGACCGCTGTTCGCGGAAGGCCGCCGGTTCCTCGAAGGCGTGCCGGGGGGCTCCGTCGCCCTGCCAGGCCAGGAGCAGGAAGAGCGCGGGGACCAGCAGGGCGGTGAGTTTCAGCCAGTACTGGAAGGCCTGCACGAAGGTGATGCTGCGCATGCCGCCGGCGGCGACGATCGCGGTGACCACGACGGCGACGATCACCCCGCCGAGCCAGGCGGGCGCACCGGTGAGCACGGTCAGGGTCAGCCCCGCGCCCTGGAGCTGCGGCAGCAGGTACAGCCAGCCGACGCCGACGACGAACGCCCCCGCCAGCCGCCGCACCGCCGGCGAGGCGAGCCGGGCCTCGGCGAAGTCGGGCAGGGTGTAGGCGCCGGAGCGGCGCAGCGGGGCGGCGACGAACAGCAGCAGCACCAGGTAGCCGGCGGTGTAGCCGACCGGGTACCAGAGCATGTCCGGGCCCTGCACCAGCACCAGGCCGGCGATGCCGAGGAAGGAGGCGGCGGAGAGGTACTCGCCGCTGATGGCGGCGGCGTTCAGGCGGGGGCCGACGGTGCGGGAGGCGACGTAGAAGTCGGAGGTGGTGCGGGAGATGCGCAGGCCGAACGCGCCGACGAGGACGGTCGCCACGACGACGAGGGCGACGGCGGGGACGGCGTAGCTGGAGTTCATCGGTCGTGGCCGTCCGGGGTTCAGCGGTCCTCGACGAGGCGCACGAAGTCGCGTTCGTTGCGCTCGGCGCGGCGTACGTACCAGCGGGCGAGGAGGACGAGCGGGGCGTACAGGCAGAAGCCGAGGACGGCCCATTCCAGGCGGCGGGCGCCGGGCAGCGCCGCGAACAGCAGCGGCAGCGGGCCGACCAGCAGTCCGAGGACCGCGAGGACGGCGAGGGCGGCGCGCAGCTGGGTGCGCATCAGGGAGCGGACGTAGGTGTGGCCGAGGGTGGTCTGCTCGTCGATCTCGGTGCGGGGCCGGTAGTAGCCGAAGGCGTGGGGGTACCGCCCGCGCGAGCGGAGCCGGGCGTGGGGAAGGGCGCGGCGGGGCGGGCCGGTGACGACGACGCGGCGTTCGGCGGGGTCCTGGTTCGGCACCGTCAGAGCCTCCTCATGAGCAGGTCCCGCAGCTCGCGGGCGTGGCGGCGGCTGACCTGGAGTTCCTCGGAGCCGACCAGCACGCTGACCGCGCCCGCGTCCAGCCGGAGCTCGCCGATGTGGCGCAGGGCGACCAGGTGGCGGCGGTGGATGCGGACGAAGCCGCGGGAGCGCCAGCGCTCCTCCAGGGTGGACAGCGGGATGCGGACGAGGTGGCTGCCCTTGTCGGTGTGCAGGCGGGCGTAGTCGCCCTGCGCCTCGACGTGGGTGATGTCGTCGACCGCGACGAAGCGGGTCACGCCGCCGAGCTCGACGGGTATGTGGTCCGGGTCGGGCTCGTGCACGGGGACGCGCGGGGCGGTGCCGCGCAGCTCGGCGGCGCGTCGCACGGCCTCGGCGAGGCGTTCCCTGCGGACCGGCTTGAGGACGTAGTCCACGGCCTTGAGGTCGAAGGCCTGCACGGCGAAGTCCTCGTGCGCGGTGACGAACACGACCAGCGGCGGCCGGGCGAACCCGGTGAGCAGCCGGGCGAGGTCGAGGCCGTCGAGGCCGGGCATCTGGATGTCGAGGAAGACCACGTCGATCGCCTCCGGCCCGTGCGGCCCGGACTCCAGCGCGCGGTTGATGCGGCGCAGCGCCCCGGTCGCGTCGCCGGCGCCTTCCGCGCTGCCGATGCGCGGGTCGGCGTTGAGCAGGTAGAGCAGTTCCTCCAGGGAGGGGCGTTCGTCGTCGACAGCCAGGGCGCGCAGCATGAACGTGGAGTGTAGGTGGAATCCGTACGCCTGGACACGGGATCGGTGTGGACGTTTCCGCTGGGTACGGTGGCGGGGGCGGGATGGATACAGTGCCCGCATGGACAGCAGGCCCGCGCCGTTCGACGAGCTCGACCGGAAGATCGTCACCGCGTTGATGGCGAACGCCAGGACCAGCTTCGCCGAGATCGGCGCGGAGGTCGGGCTGTCCGCGACGGCGGTCAAACGCCGGGTGGACCGGCTGCGGGAGACCGGGGTGATCACCGGGTTCACGGCCACGGTGAAGCCGTCGGCGCTGGGCTGGCGCACCGAGGCGTACGTGGAGGTGTACTGCGAGGGGGCGGCCCCGCCCCGGCGGCTGGCGAAGGTGGTGCGCAACCATCCGGAGATCACGGCGGCGATGACGGTGACCGGCGGCGCCGACGCGCTGCTGCACGTGCGGGCGCGGGACGTGCAGCACTTCGAGGAGGTGCTGGAGCGGATCCGCGCGGAGCCGTTCATCCGCAAGACGATCAGCGTGATGGTGCTGTCCCATCTGATCCCGGACAGCCCGGAGGCCGGGGCCAGCCACGCCGCCCCGGACGACGCAGCAGACCTGCGCTGATCCGGTCGACGACGCAGCATTCCTGCGCCGACACGCAGCTTTCGTCGCTTGTCGCCCGTCTCGCTCGCTTCCTACCGTGGTGTCACCCCTCGTCACGCACCGTCAGGAAGCGGAGGAACCCCTCTGTGCCCGACTCCCGTGTCCCGCGCCGGCGGCGCTTCCTCGTCTGCGAACCCAGACACTTCGCCGTGCACTACGCGATCAACCCCTGGATGGATCCCGGCCGGTCCGTCGACGTCATCCGCGCCCTGGACCAGTGGCAGGCGCTGGTCGACGCCTACCGCGCCCACGGCCACACCGTCGAGACCGTGGCGCCCGTGCCCGGGCTGCCGGACATGGTCTTCGCCGCCAACGCGGCGGTCGTGCTGGAGGGGCGGGTCCTCGGCTCGCTGTTCCACGCGCCCGAGCGCCGCGCCGAGTCCCTCCCGTACGAGGCCTGGTTCAAGCAGGCGGGCTTCGAGGTCCACCGGCCCGGATCGGTCTGCGAGGGCGAGGGCGACCTGGTGCCGGCGGGCCGCTGGATCCTCGCCGGGACCGGCTTCCGCACGACCCCCGAGGCCCACCGGGAGGCGCAGGAGTTCTTCGGCGTCCCGGTGATCGGCCTGACGCTGGTGGACCCGTACTTCTACCACCTGGACACGGCGCTGTTCGTCCTCGACGACGAGGGCGACGGGAACGTCGCCTACTACCCCGGGGCGTTCTCGCCCGGCAGCCGTGAGGTGCTCGCCCGGCTGTACCCGGACGCGGTGACCGCCACCCGCGAGGACGCGCTGGCGTTCGGCCTCAACTCCGTCTCCGACGGACGTCACGTCTTCGTCTCGCCGGGGGCGACGGCCCTGGCCGGACAGGTGGCCGACCGCGGCTACGTCCCCGTCCCCGTCGACCTGTCCGAGTTCCACAAGGCCGGCGGCGGCATCAAGTGCTGCACCCAGGAGATCCGGGAGAACCGCTCATGACCGCACCCGCCCGCACCCGTACCTCCGACGAGCTGATCCGGGCGGAGGAGCCGGTCCTCGCGCACAACTACCATCCGCTGCCCGTGGTGGTCTCCCGTGCCGAGGGCGCCTGGGTGGAGGACGTGGAGGGCCGCCGCTACCTGGACATGCTGGCCGGGTACTCGGCGCTCAACTTCGGCCACCGGCACCCGGCGCTGATCGAGGCGGCCCACCGCCAGCTGGACCGGCTCACCCTCACCTCGCGCGCCTTCCACAACGACCGGCTCGCCGAGTTCGCCGAACGGCTGGCCGCGCTGACCGGCCAGGACATGGTGCTGCCCATGAACACCGGCGCGGAGGCCGTGGAGAGCGGCATCAAGGTGGCCCGCAAGTGGGCGTACGACGTCAAGGGCGTCCCGGCCGACCGGGCGACGATCGTGGTCGCGGCGGACAACTTCCACGGCCGCACGACGACGATCGTCGGCTTCTCCACGGACGAGACGGCGCGGGCCGGTTTCGGCCCCTTCGCACCGGGCTTCCGGATCGTGCCGTACAACGACCTGGCCGCGCTGGAGGCGGCCGTCGACGACACGACGGCGGCCGTGCTCATCGAGCCCGTCCAGGGCGAGGCGGGCGTCGTCGTCCCGGACGACGGCTACCTGGCCGGGGTGCGGGAGCTGACCCGCCGCGCGGGCTGCCTGTTCGTGGCGGACGAGATCCAGTCGGGCCTGGGCCGCACCGGGCGCACGCTCGCCGTGGAGCACGAGTCGGTCGTCCCGGACGTCGTGCTGCTGGGCAAGGCGCTGGGCGGCGGCATCGTCCCGGTGTCGGCGGTGGTGGCGCGCCGGGAGGTGCTCGGGGTGCTGCACCCGGGCGAGCACGGCTCGACGTTCGGCGGCAACCCGCTGGCGGCGGCGGTCGGCACGGCGGTGGTGGAGCTGCTGGAGACCGGCGCGTTCCAGCGTCGCGCCGCCGAGCTGGGCGAGGTGCTGAGGGAGGGCCTGACGGCGCTCGTCGGCAAGGGCGTCGTCGGCTTCCGCGCGCGGGGCCTGTGGGCGGGCGTCGACGTCGACCCCGTGCTCGGCACCGGCCGCGCGGTCAGCGAACGGCTGATGCGGGAGGGCATCCTCGTCAAGGACACCCACGGTTCCACCATCCGCCTGGCCCCGCCGCTGACGATCACGGCCGAGGAGCTTCGGGGGGCGCTCGAGACGCTGGAGAAGGTCCTCGCCGAAGGACTCGCGGAAAGGGCCTGAGCCGCGGGCGAGCCGCGGAACGGTCCGGTGTCCGGCGCCGGCCCGTCGGCGCGCGAAACGGCCGCGGCCGTCAGCCCGCGGGGCGGTCGCGGGGCGGCCGCGGCCCGTCCGGCTGCGCCGCGCCGCCCGCGCGTCCGGCGGCCCGGTCCCGGTCGAGCCGTGCCACGTGCTCGACGTTCCCCCGGTCCTCGGCGTCGTCGCTGGGCCCGCCGGCGAACCAGGCGTCGAGGATCTCCTTCAGCAGCGGCCCGGAGGTCAGCCGCAGGCTGAGGGCGAGGACGTTGGCGTCGTTCCAGCGGCGGGCGCCGTCCGCCGTGTAGGCGTCGGTGCACAGCGCCGCCCGTACGCCCGGCACCTTGTTCGCGGCGATCGACGCGCCCGTCCCGGTCCAGCAGCACACCACCGCCTGGTCGGCCGTCCCGGCGGCGACCTCCCGGGCGGCCGTCTCCGTGCACGCGGCCCACCGGGGGTCCGCCCCGGGGCGCAGCGCCCCGTGCGTCCGCACGTCGTGGCCGCGCCCGCGCAACTCCTCGACGAGGAGGCGGGCCACGGGTTCGTCCATGTCCGAGGAAACGGCGATCCGCATGTCCGGGAGCCTACCCGGCCCGGTTCCGGCCGGCCTGTCCCGCACCTACACTTGCACCCCGCCGGGCCCACGGGGTGAGCCGCGCGGACGCGGCGCTCGAGTGAGGAGCGAGGCCTTGTTCTACCACCTGCTCAAGTACGTGCTGCTGGGTCCGTTGCTGAGACTGGTCTTCCGCCCGCGGATCGAGGGGCTGGACAACGTCCCGTCGTCGGGCCCGGCCATCGTCGCCGGCAACCACCTGTCGTTCTCGGACCACTTCCTGATGCCCGCGGTCCTCGGACGGCGCATCACCTTCCTCGCGAAGGCCGAGTACTTCACCGGCCCCGGCCTCAAGGGCCGGCTGACCGCGGCCTTCTTCCGCGGCGCCGGCCAGATCCCGGTCGACCGTTCCGGCAAGGAGGCGGGCCGGGCGGCGATCCGCGCGGGGCTCGGCGTGCTGCGCAGGGGCGAGCTGCTCGGCATCTACCCGGAGGGCACCCGCTCGCACGACGGCCGGCTCTACAAGGGCAAGGTCGGCGTCGCGGTGATGGCGCTGAAGGCCGGGGTGCCGGTGGTGCCGTGCGCGATGATCGGCACCTTCGAGGCGCAGCCGCCGGGCAGGGTCGTGCCCCGCGTCCGCCCCGTGACGATCCGCTTCGGCGAGCCGCTGGACTTCTCCCGCCACGCCGGCCTGGAGGACGACAGGGCGGTCCTGCGCGCGGTCACCGACGAGATCATGTACGCGATCCTGTCGCTGTCGGGGCAGGAGTACGTCGACGAGTACGCGGCCGTCGTCAAGGAGAAGCAGGCCGCCGCGAAAGAGCGCAGGTTCCCCCGGATGCCGCTGAGCTGACCTCTGCCCTCGGCAGAACCGCCTGGAACCGGCGCGCCGGTGACCGTACGGTCGCGGCATGGGACGTGCTGTGGTGATCGGGGCGACGGGACAGATCGGGCGGGTGGCCGTGGGCGCGCTGGCCCGGGACGGCTGGGAGGTCACGGCCGTCTCGCGGGGCGGCGGCCGGGACGCGGACTGGCCGGACGGCGTGCGGGTGGCGCGGGCCGACCGGGAGGACGACGCGGCGCTCGCCGCCGTGGTCGGCGACGGCTGCGAGGTGCTGGTGGACGTGGTCGCCTTCTCGGCGGCGCACGCGCGGCAGCTGACCTCGCTGGCCGGCCGCGTCGGCTCGGCCGTGGTGATCTCCAGCGTGGCGGTCTACGAGGACGGGGAGGGACGCACCTTCGACACGCAGGACGAACCGGACGGTTTCCCCCACTACCCCGTGCCGGTCACGGAGCAGCAGCGCACGATCCGTCCCGGCGACACCTCGTACAGCACCCGCAAGGCGGCCCTGGAGCGTGAGCTGCTGGCCGCCGGCGACCGGCTGCCGACGACGCTGCTGCGGGCGGGCGCGGTCCACGGGCCGCACTGCCGGACCCCGCGCGAGCTGTACTTCGTCAAGCGCAACCTGGACGGCCGCAGGCGGCGGGTCCTCGCCTTCGGCGGCAGGAGCCGCTTCCATCCGGCGAGCGTCCACAACCTCGCGGAGCTGATCCGGCTGGCCGCCGCGCGGCCGGGCAGCCGCGTCCTCAACGCGGTCGACCCCGAGGCGCCGACGGTGGCGGAGATCGCGGCGGAGATCGACGCCGTGATGGGCGTGGAGACGGACACCGTGCTGGTGGACGGCCCGCCGCCCGCGCCCGGTGTGGGCGACACCCCGTGGTCGGTGCCGGCGGACGTGGTGTGCGACATGTCCGCCGCCGAGCGGGAGCTGGGCTACCGCCCGGTGGTCCGGTACGCGCGGACCCTGCCGGAGACGGTCGCGTGGATCGAGGGCCGGCTCGCCGGGCGGGACTGGCGGGAGGCGTACCCGAAGATGTTCCGGTCCTACGGCGACCTGTTCGACTACGCGGCCGAGGACGCCTGGCTCGGAGCGTGACAGAGGGGCGGCGGGGGCCGTCCCCCGCCGCCCCTCGCGGCCGGCCGTGGTGTGCGGCTACGGCTTCGGCGTGGCGTGCGGCGCGCAGGTCACGTCGGCGCCGTCCAGCTTCCCGGTGAGCAGGTAGGCGTCCACCCGGTCGTTGACGCACGGGTTGACCAGGCCGGTGACGCCGTGGGAGCCGGCGTCCCGCTCGGTGATCAGGCGGGAGCCCTTGAACCGCTGGTGCAGTTCGACGGCGCCCCCGTACGGGGTGGCGGCGTCCCGCTCGGACTGCACGATCAGCACGCCCGGCAGCCCCTTGCCCGTCTTGACGTCCACCGGGGTCCGCTGCTTGACCGGCCAGGTGGCGCACGGCAGGTTCATCCAGGCGTTGGCCCAGGTGAGGAAGGGGTAGTCGCGGTGCAGGCGGGTGTTGTCGCGGTCCCACGTCCGCCAGCTGGTGGGCCACTTGGCGTCGGTGCACTCGACGGCCGTGTAGACGGCGTTGCCGTTCTCGGAGGCGGCGTTGCCCGCGGTGTCCGACAGGTCCGGGGCGGCGGCGTCGACGAGGGCCTGGGTGTCGCCCGCGACGTACTTGCTGAAGACCGCGGCGACCGTCGCCCACGCGGAGTCGTAGTACGGGGCGCTCTGGAAGAAGGAGATCAGCTCGGCCGGGCCGACGACCCCGCCGATGGGGTTCTTCTTGGCGTCGGCGCGCAGCTGGAGCCACTTCTGCTGGACCTCGGCGCGGGTGTCGCCGAGGTGGTAGGTGGCGTCGTTCGCGGCGACCCAGTCCTGCCAGTCCCGCCAGCGGGTCTCGAAGGCGACGTCCTGGTCGAGGTTGGCCTGGTACCAGATCTTGTCGCGGGAGGGGTTGACGACGCTGTCGAGGACCATGCGGCGGACGTGGCCGGGGAAGAGGGTGCCGTAGACGGCGCCGAGGTAGGTGCCGTAGGAGACGCCGAGGTAGTTGAGCTTCTTCTCGCCGAGCGCGGCCCGGATGACGTCGAGGTCGCGCGCGGTGTTCGGCGTGGTCATGTGCGGCAGCATCGCGCCGCTGCGCTCGTGGCAGCCCTCGGCGTACTCGCGGGCCAGCTTGCGCTGGGCGAGCTTGTCGGCCTCGGAGTCGGGCACCGGGTCCGGCTTGGGCGCCTTGACGAACTCCTGCGGGTCGGCGCAGGAGATGGGCGTCGACCGGCCGACGCCGCGGGGGTCGAAGCCCACGAAGTCGTACGCCTCGGCGATGCCGGCCCAGACGGGGTTCTTGCCGGTGACCCGGGTCGGGAAGCGCAGCCCGGAGCCGCCCGGGCCGCCCGGGTTGTAGATGAGCGCGCCCTGGCGCTCCTCCTGCGTCCCGGTGTTGCCGATGCGGTCGACGGCGAGCTTGATCTGCTTGCCGTGGGGCTCGGCGTAGTCGAGCGGCACGGTGACCCAGCCGCACTGGATCGGCTTCGGCAGACCCCAGTCGGCGGGGCAGTCCTGCCAGTCGATCCCGGTCTCGGCGGCCCGGGCCGCGGCGATCGCGGCGCCGCGGGCCTCACGGTCCAGGCCCTGCCGGGCGGCCGTGCTCGCGTTCGCGGACGGTGCCGTGACGGCGCCGGCTATCAGCGTGGCGGTGACCAGCGCGCCCGCCGAACCGAGCGCCGTCACCCGCCGCTTCAGTCTGCTCCCTCTCAAGAGGGTCCTCCCGGAGTGTCGTTGACATGAGTACGGGGGATCCTCGCGGTTGTGCGTCGGCTGAGAACAGAGTCGGCCGGACTTCTTTGCCAATCCGATAACCGGAGTTCAGCGTTCGGTCGGCGGATCAGGGGAGAGAAGGGCCAGGGCCTCGTCGAGCAGTCGCCGCAGCCGCAGCGCGTCCGGCGCCACCGCGGTCACCAGGGCGGCGGGCCCGGCCAGCGGGACGACCGCCGCGCCCTCCCCCAGCATCCGCGCCGCCGGCGGCCGCCCGGCGAACTCCGGCCGTACGACGACGAGCTGGCCGACGGCACGGTGCCCGGCCAGCACGGCGGAACCGTCCCAGCCGCCCGGCGCGCCGGGCCCGCAGGCCAGCTCCTGGTCGAGGACGCACCGGCCCGCGATCCGCACGGCGAGCCGGCTGGTGAGCCGTCCGGGCTCCTCGTGGGCCCGCCCGAGCACCTGCTCCTCGCGCAGCACGAGCCGGGCGCCCGCGGCGAGGTCGGCGCGGGTCGTGACGTACAGGTCGCTGCCCCGTACGGAGACCAGCTGCTCCGGCAGCCAGTACAGTTCGCCGCCGTCGGCGACGGTGAGCCGTACGTCGTAGCGGGCCTCGCCCCTGGTCTGCCCCGGCAGCGCGAGGGTGGCGGCGGCCGAGCCGACGTCGAGCCGGGCCCCGTCGCCGACGTCCGCCGCCACCGTGAACCGGTCGCCGCCCAGCGGGCCGCTCATGGCCCCGACCAGCATGACCCGCGCCCCGGCGCCGCTGCCCCGGGTCCGCCGCAGCGCCAGCGGCCCGTCGCTCTCCAGCACGGGCAGGGCGGTGTCGCCCCGGCCGTCGGCCACCGCGCGGATCCGCGCGGTGGCCCGTACCCGGGTCCCGGTCACGCGGCCCACGCGGCAAGCCGCGCCCGCACCCAGTCGGCGACGTCCCGCACACCGGTTTCGCTCCTGAGCGACTGGAACACGACCGGCAGCCCGCCCCGCTGCGCCCTGGCGTCGGCGGCCATCCGCCCGAGGTCGGAGCCGACGTGCGGCGCGAGGTCGGTCTTGTTGACGACGAGCAGGTCGGCCGTGGTGACACCGGGCCCGCCCTTGCGCGGGATGTCGTCGCCGCCGGCGACGTCGATCACGAAGATCTGCGCGTCGACGAGCCCCTTGGAGAAGGTGGCGGTGAGGTTGTCCCCGCCGGACTCGACGAGGATCAGGTCCAGCGGTCCGGCCTCGTCCTCCAGGTCCTCCACCGCCTCCAGGTTGGCGGAGATGTCGTCCCGGATCGCGGTGTGCGGGCAGGCCCCCGTCTCCACGGCGGTGATCCGCTCGGGCGGCAGCACGGCCTCGCGCAGCAGGAACTCGGCGTCCTCGCGCGTGTAGATGTCGTTGGTGACGACGGCGAGCGACAACTCGTCGCGCAGCGCCCGGCAGAGCGCGGCGACGGTGGCGGTCTTCCCGGATCCGACGGGCCCGCCGAGCCCGATCCGCAACGCCCGGCGGCCGCCGTCGGGGCGGCGGGCGTCGGCGCTGACGGCGGCGGGGCCGTCGTGGGAGTGGTCGAGGTGCATGAGGCGGCTCCTTCACAGCCGGCCCGGGCCCTTCCGGCCCGTCCGGCGTTCGCGGTCACGGCCGTTCGGTCCGTGAGGGGGGACAGGGGGCGAAGCCCCCGGCGGGTGCGGGACGAGGCCCCGCACGGGGATGCGGGGCGAGGCCCCGGGGCGGGTGGGGGCGGGGCGGGAACGGCGGGCCGGGGCCGGCTACGACGCGAACAGCCGCACCGGCCATCCCGCGTGCGCCTCCGCCCCGATCTCCAGCAGCGGCGCGGATCCCGCGGGCAGCGCGTCGGTCCCCTCGCCGGCCACCCGCCGTGCCGCCGCCACCGCCCGGTCGGCCACGCGGTCCGTCTCCGGCGCCAGCCGGGCCAGTACCGCGGTGGCGTCGAAGGGGTCCAGGCTCAGCAACCGCACCGTCGCCGCCGCCGGCCCGCTCACGCTCTCGTACGCCGCGCAGTGCGCCGCGTCCGCGGCCTCCAGTCCGGCCGCCCGGGCCGCGAGCCCGAGCACCACCGGCTGGTGCGCCCCCTTGGGGAACGCCCGCGCCAGGGCGTCCAGTTCCGGTGACGGCCAGGTCGCGCGAGCGGCCCGCGTCAGCTGCCGCCCCAGTCGGCGCGCGGCGACGCGCAACGCGGGCGACGGTGTCCGCGCGTCCGCGGCGGCGTCCAGCTCCGCCGGGTCGGCTCCCAGCGCGGCCGCCGCGGCCAGCCCGGCCGCGACCAGCCCGGCCGTGTGCAACCGGCCCCGGCAGAAGTCCTCCAGACTCGCCGCCCCGGTGACGCGCCCGGCCCGGACGGCGGCCTCGGCCCCGCCGGAGTGCGCGTGGCCCCCGGCCGGAAAGCGGCCGTCGGCCAGGACCAGAAGTGCCGTGCGTGTCATCCGGCCGCTCCTCAGAAGAGGAAGTACCGCTGGGCCATGGGCAGTTCGGCGGCCGGGACCGCCTCGACGAGCTCCCCGTCGATGTGCACGGCGAAGCTGTCGGGGTCGATCCGCACGTCGGGCCGCGCGTCGTTCTCCCGCATGTCGGCCTTCGTCACGCCCCGGGTCGACTCGATGGCCACGAACCGCTTGCCCAGGCCCAGCCGCTCCGGCAGCCCGTCCTCGACGGCGAGCGGCGCCACGAAGTTGACCGAGTTCGCGGCCGGCGCCCGGCCGACCGCCCCGTACATCGGCCGGGGCAGGACCGGCTGCGGCGTCGGGATGGACGCGTTGGCGTCGCCCATCTGCGCGTACGCGATCTGCCCGCCCTTGAGGACGAGGTGCGGTTTGACGCCGAAGAACGCCGGCTCCCACAGCACCAGGTCGGCGAGTTTGCCGGTCTCGACGGAGCCGATCTCCCGGGCGAGGCCCTGCGCGAGGGCGGGGTTGATCGTGTACTTGGCGACGTAGCGCCGCACCCGGCGGTTGTCCGCCCGGCCGTCGCCCGGCAGCGCTCCCCGGCGCCGCTTCATCGCGTGGGCCGTCTGCCAGGTCCGCAGCACGACCTCGCCCACCCGGCCCATGGCCTGGGAGTCGGACGAGATGATGGAGATGGCGCCCAGGTCGTGGAGGACGTCCTCCGCGCCGATCGTCGAGGGCCGGATCCGGGACTCGGCGAACGCCAGGTCCTCGGGCACGGCCGGATTGAGGTGGTGGCACACCATCAGCATGTCGAGGTGCTCCTCGGCGGTGTTGACGGTGAACGGCCGGGTCGGGTTGGTGGAGCTGGGCAGCACGTGCGGCTCGGAGACCACGGTCATGATGTCCGGCGCGTGTCCGCCGCCCGCGCCCTCGGTGTGGTACGCGTGGATGCCCCGCCCGGCGATCGCGGCCAGTGTGTCACCGACGAACCCGGCCTCGTTCAGCGTGTCCGTGTGGATCGCGACCTGGATGCCGGTCCGTTCGGCGACGGTCAGCGAGGCGTCGATGACGGCCGGGGTGGAGCCCCAGTCCTCGTGCAGTTTCAGACCGAGCGCGCCGCCCCGGATCTGCGACAGCATCGCCTCGTGGGAGACGGTGTTGCCCTTGCCGAGGAAGCCGACGTTGAGCGGGTAGGCCTCCATCGCCGCCAGCATCCGGGCCAGGTGCCAGGGGCCGGGCGTCACGGTGGTCGCCTTGGAGCCCTCGGCCGGTCCGGTGCCGCCGCCGACCAGGGTGGTGATGCCGGCGGCGAGCGCCTCGTCGGCGATCTGCGGGCAGATGAAGTGGACGTGCGCGTCGATGGCGCCGGCCGTCAGGATCCGCCCGTTGCCCGCGATGATCTCCGTCTCCGGTCCGATGACCAGGTCCGGGTGGACCCCGTCCATGGTGTCGGGGTTGCCCGCCTTGCCGATGCCGGTGATCCGGCCGTCGCGGATGCCGACGTCGGCCTTGACGACGCCCCAGTGGTCGACGATCACCGCACCGGTGACGACCGTGTCCGGGGTGCCGTCCGCGCGCGTCGCCCGGGACTGGCCCATGGACTCGCGGATGACCTTGCCGCCGCCGAAAACGGCCTCGTCCCCGGCGCGCCCGGGCCCGCCGGAACGATCCTCCTCGATCTCGATCAGCAGGTCGGTGTCGGCGAGCCGGATGCGGTCGCCGGTGGTCGGGCCGAACAGGTCGGCGTAGGCGGCACGCGGGATCTCAGGCATCGAGGGCACCTCCGGTCTCCCCGCGCAGCCCCGGCACCACGCGGGCGCCGGCGAGCGGGACGAGTTCGACGTCGACGGGGATCCCGGGCTCGAAGCGCACGGCGGTGCCGGCGGCGACGTTCAGCCGCTTGCCGCGTGCGGCGGCGCGGTCGAACTCCAGGCCGGGGTTGGCCTCGGCGAAGTGGTAGTGGGAGCCGACCTGGACGGGCCGGTCGGCCGCGTTCAGGACGGTCAGCCGGGTGACCTCGCGGCCCTCGTTGCAGGCGATCGGCCCGTCGGCGAACAGGATCTCTCCGGGGATCATCGGGCCCCCGTCAGACGATCGGCTCGTGGACGGTGACGAGCTTGGTGCCGTCCGGGAAGGTCGCCTCGACCTGCACGTCGTGGATCATCTCCGGGACGCCCTCCATCACGTCGTCCCGGGTGAGCAGCGTGCGTCCGGAGGCCATGAGCTCGGCGACGGTGCGGCCGTCCCGCGCGCCTTCGAGGAGGTGCGACGTGATGAGCGCGACCGCCTCCGGGTGGTTCAGTCTCAGGCCGCGGGCCCGGCGCTTCTCGGCCACGTCGGCGGCCACATGGATGAGCAGCCGCTCCTGCTCGTGCGGGGTCAGTTGCACGTCCCACCTCACCATCTCGCTCCGGACCGTGCGGGGTCCGGTCGCCGCAGCCCCGGGGCAAAATCCCTGGTGGCATGAGGGGGCAGGCTAATCGGGGCGGGTTTCGGGCGCGTTAACCGCGTGATGGCCCGCCCGTTCCCCGATCCGGTGCGGGCTCCCCCGCCGAGGCCCGCGGGCCGTCCCGCGGCACGCCGACCGGGCGGGGCCGGGGAGGGGCCGCCGGGCCACGGGGTCCGGCACGGCGGCGGTCGTCGCGCGGGCCCGCGGTCCGGCGGGACGACCGCGCGCACCGTCCCGGCCCCCTGACGGGCCTCGACGGCGCGCTCCCGGGCCGCGCCGCGCCCCTTCCCGGGGGACGGCCGCTGGATCCGTCGGCGCCGCGGGCCCCGGCCGCGTCCGGGCCGCCGGCCGCGGGAAGGCGTCCCCGCCGCGGCGGACGAGGTGCGCGGCCCTCTCCCGCCGGGCGGCCCGCTACGAGGCCGCGGGCCCCCGGTGTTCCGCCGCGATGCCGAACCTCCGCCGCTGCCCGCGCTCACCGGCGCCGAGGCCGAGTTGATCGGCCGTTACCTCGACGTGGTCGATCCGCTCGGCCGGATCGACCCGGCGCACCACGGCGACACCTACCGCGGACTGCGCGCCGCCCAGGCGCTGGTCGGCAAGGCCGCCGCACTGCGTGACGCGCTCGCGCTGATGCACCACCGCGGCGAGCACGGACTGCACGCCCGCACGCTGGCGCGGGCGCTTCGGGCGCTGGACGGCGAGCGCCGCACGGCGCGCGTCACCCTGCCGCCGCGCTCCGACAGTTGAGGCACGCCGCGCCCGGGCCGGGCCGCCCGCCCGGCGGCGGAGCGTCCCGGACCGCCGTTGGAACCGGCTGAACGGCTTACCTCCTATCGGCGTACGCATTCCTGCTCTTTCGGGGCCTTCGAGGTTGCGCAACAGCCGCGTCCCGAGGGTGGAATGGGAGGGTTTCTTCGCTGGTCCGAGGGGTGCGGGCGGTCTTGACAGCGACTCGGACGCACACCTGTCCACCCGAACGGGTGAGTGGTGAGTAACAACACAAATCCCCGGTTCCATTGGGATTTTCGGACATCCATGCGCCAAGATCCCTGTCTGACGACAAGCCCCCGCCACCGCGGCGGGGCGGTCCGGGCGGACGCCGAGTCCTGCCGCCGCCCGGACGACCGGTCGACAGGAGTGGATCGGCAGGAGTGGAGGACCCAAGCACGACGGGTCGCCGGAACGGTCGTCCCCGCACGGGAGACGCCGGGCCGAGCAGCCCTTGGGGTGAAGCCGCGTCAGCGGCCGGGCAACTTCGCCAGCCCGAATCCGACAGGTCATCCTTCACAGGCGGCTGACGAAGGGTTGCGCATGACTGCGCTCAATCGTGTCCCGTCGCTCATGGCCCGGGCCGGTACGGCCTCGGCCCTGACCATCGCCGCCGTGGGCGGCTCGATCGCGGTCCCGGGTGTCGCCTCCGAAGCGGCGGCGGCGAGTCCGGCGACGAAGGCGCTCCAGGTGGCGGCTTCCAAGAAGGGCTCCCCGTACAAGTGGGGCGCCGCCGGGCCGTCCCGGTTCGACTGCTCCGGGCTGACGCTGTACTCGTTCAAGAAGGCCGGCAAGAAGCTGCCGCGCACGGCGGCCCAGCAGTACAACAAGACCCGCCACATCTCCGCCAAGAGCCGCAGGGCCGGGGACCTGGTGTTCTTCCACTCGGGTTCGAACGTGTACCACGTCGGCATCTACGCCGGCAGCGGCAAGATCTGGCACGCCCCGAAGACCGGGGACGTGGTGCGCCTGCAGAAGATCTGGACCAAGAGCGTCTGGTACGGCCGGGTCAGCTGACCCTCCCGGCGGGGCGGCGGCGTGTCGGGGCGCCGCCGCCCCCTCGGGGCGTGACGCGGGTCCACGTGGTTACCCGTGGCGCCATGGCCGACCACCGTCCCTGCACCGCACGCAACGAGACGCCGCTGGAACGCGCGGACCGCAACTTCGGTGAACTGCTCCAGGAGCTGCGCGTCACCCAGACCGGCGTGCAGATCCTGTTCGCCTTCCTGCTGTCGCTGGCCTTCACCGAGCGCTTCGAGGACCTCGACTCCGTCCAGCGCGCCGTGTACGTCGCCACGCTGCTGCTCGCGGTCCTCTCGGCCGCGCTCTTCACGGCACCGGCCGCCCTGCACCGCTCGCTCTTCCAGAAGGGCGCCAAGCCCCGTGTCGTGCAGGTGTCCTCACGGCTCGCCACGGCCGGCCTGGGCGTGCTGGTGCTCGCGTTCACCGGGTCGGTGACGCTCGTGGTGGACGTGACGACGAGCCGGGCCGGCGGGCTGGCCGCCGGCGCGGCGACCCTCCTGGTGTGCCTCGGCCTGTGGGGGCTGCTGCCCCTGCTGGTCCGGCGCGCGGGCCCGGACCAGGGCCGGGGGCCCGCCGTCGTCCGGCCGGCTCCCCGGGCTCGCGCAGCGGTGCCGCCCCGGGTGCCGCCGGCGCGGCACCGGTGACCCTCCCGGCGCCCCGGCCGGCGGCGCCTCCCGGCCCCCTGGCGGAGTGCGCCGGGCGGTCGCGTGACCGTTACGGCTCCTGCCGGCCCGCCGTCGGGAGGGGCTCGGCCGGAACCTGCCACGGCAGTTCGACGGAGACCGTCTTGCCGCCCTCACGGGTCGGCCGGACGGTCAGCCGGCCGCCGTGCTCCGCCGTCAGCCAGCGGACGATCACCATTCCGCGGCCGTTGTCCTGCTGGACGGCGGCGGGCAGTCGCTTCGGGAAGCGCGGGTGACCGTCGGTGACCTCGATGCGCAGCCGGCCGTCCGGATCGAGGGCGAGGGCCGCGGTGAAGGTGGGCGACCGGCCGAGGGTGTGCTGAACGGCGTTGGTGGCGAGTTCGGAGACGATGAGGCGGACGGTGTCGGCCATGTCCGCGTCCGCCGGCAGACCCCACTCCAGGAGCGTGCCGGCCACATGGGCGCGGGCCGCGGAGACCGAGGCGGGCTCGCTCGGCAGAGTGACGGATGCTTCCAGATGGTCTGCCATGACGGCGTCGTCCCTTTCCCCCGGGACCGCGGTCCGACACGACAGCGGATGGTTCGAGTACGGTCCCGGACTGGTGCCTCGCCGTCAGAGTGCCATCACCGGGCCGGTGAGGACGGCGATCCATCGAGATATGCATATATCTGTCGCCCGATACGGTGAAGTCTGCGGCGCGAGACCGTACGGGGGCGGCGCGGAGGGGGTAAGGAGGAGCCCATGCAGCACGGTCCCGCGGTGCGCCGCCGGAAACTGGGTGCCGAATTGCGCGCGCTGCGCGCCGCGGCGGGGCTCACCAGTGGTGAGGCGGCTCGCCTGGTGGGCTGGCACCAGTCGAAGGTGAGCCGGATCGAGACCGGCACGAGCGGGGTGAAACCGGCCGATGTGCGCCTGCTCCTGGACGCCTACGAGGTGCGGGACGCCCAGTTGCGGGACCTGCTGCTGGTCCTGGCCGGCTCCGACGCCGGGGGCGGCCGGCACCACTGGTGGCACGCGTACCGGGGGGTGCTGCCGCCGACCTACCGGGACTTCATCAGCCTGGAGTCCCAGGCCGCGGCGATGCGCACGCTGGAGACCACCGTCGTGCCCGGATTGCTGCAGACGTCGGAGTACGCCCGGGCGGTGACGCGGGCCGCGGTGGACGGGCTGTCGGAGGACCGGCTCGACACGCTGGTGGAGGTGCGGCTGGCCCGGCAGGACGTGCTGCGCGCGGATCCGCCGCTCAGGCTGAGCGCCGTCCTCGACGAGGCGGTGCTGCGCCGGGAGGTCGGCGGGCCCGGCGTGATGGCCCGTCAGCTGACCCGGCTGGTGGAGGCGGCGCGCCTGCCCCACGTGCGGTTGCAGGTCCTGCCGTTCGGCGCCGGGGCGCACATCGGCGTCACCGGCTCTTTCGTTATCTTCTCATTTTCGAGCACTTCTGATCTGGACGTGGTTGTTCTCGACCACTTGACGAGTAGCCTCTACCTCGAGCGGAAAGAAGACCTGGAGGCCTACACAGAGGCCTTCGACGCCCTTCGGATCCACGCCCTTTCCCCCGAGGACTCGTTGGATTACATCGCCGGGATAGCCGCCGGCGCGTAAGGAGGCACCATGTCCGCACTGCCTCGCACCATCACCCTCCCCTCCGAACTGCACGGCGTGCGGTGGCTGCGCAGCAGCTACAGCACGGGAGCGAACAACTGCGTCGAGACGGCCCGGCCCGGGGCCGGCCCGCTCGCCGGACTGCTCGCCGTGCGCGACTCCAAGAACCCGGCCGGGCCCGCGCTGCTCTTCTCCCCCGACAGCTGGGCGGACTTCACGGCCGGAGTACATCGCATCTGATCGACGACGGAAGTTGATCGATTGAGACCGATCAATCTCGGTCAAAATCAATCACGTTCCGTATCGTGCGAGACACGGCCGTGTCACGCCGACTCATGGTCGCGTTTCGCCGATCACCTGTACAGCGCGTTCGATCTGCTCCCCGGAGAGGTCCGCGCGGGCGGTCAGCCTGAGCCGTGAGACGCCGTCGGGTACGGAAGGAGGACGAAAGCAGCCCACGGACAGGCCCGCCGCACGGCAGTCGGCCGCCCACCGCACGGCCCCCTCCGGGGAGGGCGCGCGCACGGAGACCACCGCGGCGTCCGGACGCACCGCTGCCAGACCCGCCGCGGTCAGGCGAGCGTGCAGCGCGCTCGCCACCGCGCGCACCCGCGCCGCGCGCTCCGGCTCGCGGCGCAGGATCCGAAGGGCGGCCAGCGCCGCGCCCGCCGCCGCGGGGGCGAGGCCCGTGTCGAAGATGAACGTCCGGGCCGCGTTGACCATGTGGTCGATCACCCGGGCGGGGCCGAGCACGGCCCCGCCCTGGCTGCCGAGCGACTTGGACAACGTGACCGTGACGACGACGTCGTCGGCGCCCGCGAGCCCCGCCGCGTGCGGGGCGCCGCGGCCGCCGTCGCCGAGGACGCCCAGGCCGTGGGCGTCGTCCACGACCAGTCCCGCGCCGTGCCGGCGGCACGCCCCGGCGAGCGCGGCGAGCGGGGCCGCGTCGCCGTCCACCGAGAACACCGTGTCGGACACGGCGATCGCGGGCCCGTCGTGCGCGCCGAGGGCCTTGCGCACCGCGTCCGGATCGGCGTGCGCGACGACCTGTGTGGTGCCGCGGGCCAGCCGGCAGCCGTCGATCAGCGAGGCGTGGTTGCCCGCGTCGGAGACGATCAGCGAGCCGTGCGGCGCGAGCGCGGTGACCGCCGCGAGGTTGGCCGCGTACCCCGAGGAGAAGACGAGGGCCGCCTCGAAGCCGCAGAATCCGGCCAGTTCGCGCTCCAGTTCCTGGTGCAGTTCGGTGCTGCCGGTGACCAGCCGGGAGCCGGTGGCGCCGCCGCCCCAGGTCCGCGCGGCCCGGGCCGCGGCCTCGGCGACCTCGGGATGGCGGGCGAGGCCCAGGTAGTCGTTGCCGGCCAGGTCGAGCAGCGGCGAGTCGGCGGGACGGGGACGCAGGGTCCGCACGAGCCCGGCGCGGCGGCGCAGTTCCGCCTGTTCGTCGATCCAGCCGAACGCCATCGGTCCTCCGCGTCTTTGTAGGCAGTGAACAGACACTAGCGGCAGCGCCCGCGGCCCAGAATGTGGCAACGCCCACACGTCGAAGTGACAGCGTTGTGCAAAGTCTCCTTGGCCCGGGGCCGCTCCTTACGACAGGATCGGCTCCCATGGACCTGCTGAACACGCTGGTGGACAAGGGGCTTCGGCGCGAGACGCCGACCCGCGAGGAGGCGCTGGCCGTCCTCGCCACGTCCGACGACGACCTGCTCGACGTGGTGGCCGCGGCCGGAAAGGTGCGCCGGCACTGGTTCGGCCGGCGGGTGAAACTCAACTATCTCGTCAACCTGAAGTCCGGGCTGTGTCCCGAGGACTGCTCCTACTGCTCCCAGCGGCTCGGTTCCGAGGCCGGCATCCTCAAGTACACCTGGCTCAAGCCCGACGAGGCCTCCGAGGCCGCCGCCGCGGGCGTGGCCGGGGGCGCCAAGCGGGTCTGCCTGGTGGCCAGCGGACGCGGCCCCACCGACCGTGACGTGGACCGGGTCTCACAGACCATCAGGACCATCAAGGAGCGGAACGAGGACGTCGAGGTGTGCGCCTGCCTCGGGCTGCTCTCCGACGGCCAGGCCGAGCGGCTGCGCGCGGCGGGCGCCGACGCCTACAACCACAACCTCAACACCTCCGAGGCGACGTACGCCGGCATCACCACCACCCACACCTACGCCGACCGCGTGGACACCGTGCGCAAGGCGCACGCGGCGGGCCTGTCCGCCTGCTCCGGGCTGATCGCGGGCATGGGCGAGAGCGACGAGGACCTGGTCGACGTGGTCCTCGCGCTGCGCGAGCTGGACCCGGACTCGGTTCCGGTGAACTTCCTGATCCCGTTCGAGGGCACCCCGCTGGCGAAGGAGTGGAACCTCACCCCGCAGCGCTGCCTGCGCATCCTGGCGATGGTCCGGTTCGTCTGCCCGGACGTGGAGGTGCGCATCGCGGGCGGCCGTGAGGTCCATCTGCGGACGATGCAGCCGCTCGCCCTGCACCTGGCCAACTCGATCTTCCTCGGCGACTACCTCACCAGTGAGGGCCAGGCGGGCAAGGCCGACCTGGAGATGATCGCGGACGCCGGGTTCGAGGTGGAGGGCGCCGACCAGGTGACGCTGCCGGAGCACCGGACGGGCGGCTGCTCCCCGCAGGGCGGCGGTCCGTGCGGCTCCGCGCCCCGGGCCGGCGAACCCCGTACGGATCTGGTCGCCGTGCGCCGCCGGGGCGCCGGGACGGACCTCGCGCCCAATGCCTGAGCCGTCCGTGACCGAGCTGCTGGAGCTCGACCGGCGGCATGTCTGGCACCCGTACGGCCCCATGCCCGGCCGGCAGGAACCGCTCGTCGTGGAGTCGGCGAGCGGGGTGCGGCTGCGGCTGGCGGACGGCTCGGGCGAGCTGGTGGACGGCATGTCGTCCTGGTGGTCGGCCATCCACGGCTACAACCACCCGGTGCTGAACGAGGCCGCCCGCGAGCAGTTGGGGCGGATGAGCCACGTGATGTTCGGCGGGCTCACCCACGAACCCGCCGTCCGCCTCGCGAAGCTCCTGGTCGACCTGTCGCCCGACGGCCTGGAGCACGTGTTCCTCGCCGACTCCGGCTCGGTGGCGGTCGAGGTCGCCGTCAAGATGTGCCTGCAGTACTGGCGTTCGCTGGGCCGGCCCGCCAAGCGGCGGCTGCTGACCTGGCGCGGCGGCTACCACGGCGACACCTGGCAGCCGATGTCGGTGTGCGACCCCGAGGGCGGGATGCACCGGCTGTGGAGCGGGGTCCTGCCCCGCCAGGTGTTCGCCGATCCCCCGCCGGCGCGGTACGTGGAGGCGTACGCCGGCCGTCTGCGTGAGCTGGTCGAGCGGCACGCCGGGGAACTGGCCGCGGTGATCGTCGAGCCGGTGGTGCAGGGCGCGGGCGGGATGCGGTTCCACTCCCCCGCGTATCTGCGGGTGCTGCGGGAGGCGTGCGACGCGCACGACGTGCTGCTGGTGTTCGACGAGATCGCGACCGGTTTCGGGCGCACGGGCGCGCTGTTCGCGGCGGAGCACGCGGCGGTGGCACCGGACGTGATGTGCGTGGGCAAGGCGCTCACCGGCGGCTATCTGACGATGGCGGCGACGCTGTGCACCGCGCGGGTGGCCGACGGCATCTCCCGGGGCGAGGTGCCGGTGCTCGCGCACGGCCCGACCTTCATGGGCAATCCGCTGGCGGCGGCCGTCGCCTGCGCCTCGATCGGGCTGCTGCTCGGCCAGGACTGGGCGGCGGAGGTCAAGCGCATCGAGGCGGGCCTGCGGGACGGGCTGGCCCCCGCCGGCGAGCTGCCCGGTGTGGCGGACGTGCGGGTGCTCGGCGCCATCGGAGTGGTGCAGCTCGACCACCCCGTGGACATGGCGGCGGCCACCCGGGCGGCGACGCGCGAGGGCGTGTGGCTGCGGCCGTTCCGCGATCTGATCTACACCATGCCGCCCTATGTCACGGGCGACGAGGACGTGGCGCGGATCGCGCGCGCGGTGTGCGCGGCCGCGCGGGAGGGATGACATGCCGATCCTGGTGATCACGGGCACGGGCACGGAGGTCGGCAAGACCGTCACCACCGCCGCCGTCGCCGCGGCGGCGCTGGCGGCCGGCCGGTCGGTGGCCGTGCTGAAGGCCGCGCAGACGGGCGTCGGCCCGGACGAGCCGGGGGACGCCCGGGAGGTCGCGCGGCTCGCCGGGGCGGTGGCGGCGGCCGAGGTCGCCCGCTATCCCGACCCGCTGGCTCCGGCGACGGCCGCGCGCCGGGCCGGTCGCGCGCCGGTGCACCCCCGGGACGTGGCCGAGGCCGCCGCCAAGCTGGCCACCGAGCACGACCTGGTGCTGGTGGAGGGGGCGGGCGGACTGCTCGTACGGTTCGACGCGGCGGGCGGGACGCTCGCCGACGTCGCCGGGCTGCTGGGGGCTCCGGTGCTGATCGTGACGTCGGCGGGCCTGGGCACGCTGAACACGACCGAGCTGACCGCTCGCGAGCTGCGCTCCCGCGGCCTTGAGTCGCCGGGCGTGGTGATCGGCAGCTGGCCCGGCGCCCCCGATCTCGCCGCGCGCTGCAATCTGGCCGACCTGCCGGACGTGGCCGGGGCGCCCCTGCTCGGCGCCCTGCCCGCCGGGGCGGCGGCGCTGGCCCCCGCCGCGTTCCAGGCGGCGGCACCGCACTGGCTGGCGCCCCGGCTCGACGGCACGTGGGACGCGGAGGTGTTCCGGATGCGGCACGCGCCCTGAGCAGGCCGCCCCGCGCGTCCCCGGCCGCCGGGGGCGTCGGTCCCGGCGCGCACCCGCGGCCGGGCCGGTACGGGGCGGGAGCGGGGAGCCGCGGCAGGGTCCGCCTGCTCCCGGAGCGGGCCGTCCGGCGCGTTCCGGCGGTTCCGCCCCGGCCGGCCGCGGCACCGCGCGGCGGGCCCGGTCCGCTTCCGAGGCGGTCCCCTGACCGTCGGGCGCCCGCGTCGCACCGTGCTCGAGGGGCCCGGCGCCGCGCGGGAGCCGCACCGGTGCCCGGTCACCGGCACCAGCGGCGCAGTTCCCCGGCGATGTCGTGCACCGACGCCTCACCGCTCTTGACCAGCCGGGCCAGGTCGCGGACCTGCTCGGGGGAGGTGACGACCCGCAGGCCGCTGGCGACGAGGTAGGCGTAGGCGACGGCGGAGGCGAACAGGACGTTGGAGCGCTCCAGGGCGGGGACGTGCACGAGGAGCTGGAGCAGCGCGGCGGCGCGCGCGTGCGGGCTGTCGTAGACGGGGACGTCGAGGATTTCGGCCCGGTGGCGGGCGACGGCGGCGACGAGGGCGCCCCAGTCGGTGACCCGGGGGTCCCCCGGCGTCCGCTGCTCGGCGAGCATCAGCAGCCAGGCGAGGTCGATGCGCAGGTCGTCCAACGGTTCAGCGGCGCGTCTCGCCGGCCTCCTCGGCGAACACCTGCTCGTACCGCTTCATGAAGTCGGCGGCGGCCTCCACGAACGTGTGGCCCGCCTCGCCGGTGTCCTGTCTGACCAGCTCCTCGATGTAGCGGTTGACGCTCATGCCGCGGGCCGAGGCACGCTCCCGGGCGGCTCGGGCGGTGCCCTCGTCCACCCGCACGTTCAGCTGGGTCTTCGCCATACCTCGACGCTAGCGCCGGACCGCTAGCGCGGGCAAGGGACGGTCCGGACGGAAGGCGCTCCCCGTCACCGGCGCCGGGGGCGGGGGCACCCGAAATGGATCCCGGGGCGGATACCGGCTGTGGGCCGGATCACATTAGGCTCGGCCGGGACGAGGCAGTCCCCCTCCCGAGCAAGTCCTCCCTCCCCGAGCAAGGAGGCCCCCTTGTCCGCATCTGCTGCGCAGCACGCGCCGGGCCTCGCGCGGGCCGGCGGGATCGCGGCCCGCGCCCGCGGCCTGACCAAGGCGTACGGTTCGGGCGAGACGGCCGTGCTCGCCCTCGACTCGGTGGACGTGGACATCGCGCGCGGCCGGTTCACCGCGGTGATGGGACCGTCGGGCTCCGGGAAGTCCACCCTGATGCACTGCCTGGCGGGGCTCGACACGGTCTCCGCCGGAAGGGTGTGGCTCGGCGACACCGAGATCACGGGGCTGCGGGAGCGCGAGCTGACCCGGCTGCGCCGGGACCGGATCGGCTTCATGTTCCAGTCGTTCAACCTCGTTCCGACGCTGAACGCGCTGGAGAACATCACCCTGCCGATGGACATCGCGGGCCGGAAGCCCGACGGGGAGTGGCTCGACCAGGTCATCGACGCGCTGGGACTGAGGGACCGGCTCGCACACCGGCCGTCCCAGCTGTCCGGCGGGCAGCAGCAGCGGGTGGCGTGCGCGCGGGCGCTGACCTCCCGGCCCGAACTGATCTTCGCGGACGAGCCGACCGGCAACCTGGACTCGCGGACCGGGCTGGAGGTGCTCGGCTTCCTGCGGCAGGCCGTCGACGCGCTGGGGCAGACGGTCGTCATGGTCACCCACGACCCGGGGGCCGCCGCCCACTCCGACCTGGTGCTCTTCCTGGCGGACGGGCGGATCGTCGACGAGATGGCGCGGCCGACGGCGGAGGCGGTGCTGGAGCGGATGAAACGGTTCGACGTGATCCGCGGCCCGTTCGGCGAGAGCCGGGACCCGGCCGCGGGCGGGGGGTGACGTCGTGCTCAGGGCGACGCTCAGGAGCTTCCTCGCGCACAAGGGGCGGCTGCTGCTGTCCGCGCTGGCCGTCGTCCTGTCCGTGGCGTTCGTCGTGGGCAGCCTGATCTTCTCCGACACGCTCGGCCGCACCTTCGACCGGCTGTTCGCCTCGACCGCGGCCGACGTCACCGTCAGCCCGCGCGAGGGGCTCGACGAGGCGGTCCCCTCCGGCCGGACGGCGACCCTGCCCGCCGCGCTCGCCGGCCGCGTGGCCGAGGTCGACGGGGTCGCCGCCGCCCGCGTCGTGGCGGAGGCCGAGCGCATCACCGTCGTCGACGAGGAGAACGAGCCGGTGAGCCCGACCACCGGCGCCCCCACGACCGGCGCCAACTGGGACCCGGCCGCGCGCGGCCCCGTGGAGCTCACCTCGGGCCACGCGCCCGAGGGGCCGGCGCAGGCGCTGCTCGACGCGCAGACCGCCGGCCGCAGCGGCGTGCGCATCGGCGACACCCTCACCGTCGTCGCCGCGCCGGGCTCGTTCGAGGTGAAGGTCGTCGGCATCGCCACGTTCACCACCGCCAGCCCCGGCACCGCCCTGCTGTTCCTCGACACCCCGGCCGCGCAGACCAGGCTGCTGGGCGACGCGCGGGCGGCCACCCGCATCTCCGTCGACGCCGCGGACGGCGTGAGCGACGCCGAACTCGAACGGCGCGTCGCCCGGGCCCTGGGCGCGGACCGGTACGAGTACCGGACCGCCGCCGAACAGGCCGAGTCGGACGTGGAGCAGCTGGGCGGGGTCCTCGACGTCGTCAAGTACGTGATGCTCGGCTTCGCCGGGGTCGCCGTCCTCGCCGGCGTCTTCCTGATCGTCAACACCTTCTCGATGCTGATCGCGCAGCGCACCCGCGAGCTGGGGCTGCTGCGCGCGCTGGGCGCCGACCGGCGCCAGATCCGCCGCTCGGTCCTCGCCGAGGCGCTGCTGCTCGGCGTGGCCGGCGCCACGCTGGGCCTGGTCACCGGCGTCGGGCTGGCGGCCGGGCTGATCGGGCTGGTGAACGCGCTCGGCATGAGCATCGGCTCCGCCGAGATGGTCGTCGGCTGGACCGCGCCGGTCGCCGCGTACGCCGTCGGCATCGGCGTGACCCTCGTCGCCGCGCATCCGCCGGCCCGCCGCGCGGCGGCCGTCTCCCCGATGGCCGCCCTCAGCGACACCGAGGCCGCCGGGACGGGGCGGCCGCTGCGGGTCCGGGGAGCGGCCGGCGCCGCCGTCGGGGCGGTGGGCGTCGCCGCGCTCGCGGGGTGCGCCGCCGCGACCCGGACCGCCCCGGCGGTGTCCCTGCTGGGCCTCGGTGTCGTGCTGACGCTGATCGCGACCGTGGTCGCGGGCCCGCTGCTGGTCCGCCCGGTGATCCGGGTGCTCGGCGCGGCCTTCCCGGCGCTGTTCGGGGCCGTCGGCCGGATGAGCCGGCGCAACGCCCTGCGCAATCCGCGCCGCACCGGCGCCACCGCCGCCGCCCTCATGGTCGGGATCGCCCTGGTCGGCGGGATGTCGGTGGCGGGCGCCTCGCTGACCGAGTCCTTCGACGAGCAGATCGACAGGACGCTGGGCGCCGACTTCGTCGTGCAGAACGGCACCTTCGTGCCGTTCCCGCGGGAGGTCACCGAGCGGGTGCGCGACACGCCGGGCGCCGGGCTCGTCGTACGGGGCCGGTTCGCGCCGGTCGCGGTGCGGCTGCCGGACGGCGACCGGGTGGAGACGACCGCGGCGGGCTACGACCCGCGGCTCGACGAGGTCGCCAGCATCACGTACGCGCGGGGCGACACGGCCGCCGCGCTCGCGCCCGGCGGGATGGCGATGGAGGCGGACTTCGCCCGCGAGCACGGCGTCCGCCTCGGCGACACCGTCCCCGTGGAGTTCCAGGGCGGGCGCGCCGCGCGGCTGACGGTGGGCGCGCTCACCGGCCGGGAGACCGCCGAGGGGTTCGGCCCGCGGGGCGGGATCTACTTCGGCCTCGGCACGCTGGAGCGGTACGCGCCGGGCGGCCAGGAGTCCGCGCTGTACGTCAACGCCGCCCCCGGCACGAGCGACGACGAGCTGCGGGCCGGTCTGGAGCGGGCGCTCGCCCCGTACCCGCAGGTGCAGGTGCGCGACCTGGCCGACTACAAGGAGCTGGTGCACGACCAGATCGCCGTGCTGCTGCGCCTCGTGTACGCCCTGCTCGGGCTGGCGATCGTCATCGCGGTGCTCGGCGTGGTCAACACGCTCGCCCTGTCGGTGGTGGAGCGCACCCGGGAGATCGGGCTGCTGCGGGCGATCGGCCTCGCCCGGCGCCAGCTGCGGCGGATGATCCGGCTGGAGTCGGTGGTGATCGCGGTGTTCGGGGCCGTCCTGGGGCTCGCGCTGGGCCTGCTGTGGGGCGTGTGCGCCCAGCAGGTGCTGGCGCTGCAGGGCATGACCGCGTTCGCCGTCCCCTGGGGCACGGTCGTCGCGGTGGTCGCCGGCTCGGTGGTGGTGGGCGTGGTGGCGGCGCTGCTGCCCGCGTCGCGTGCGTCCCGCATGAATGTGCTGGCGGCCGTCGCACACGAGTGATTGACTCCCTTCCCGGTCTCGAGTCCTCTGCCGTGGAGGAGAGTTCATGCCGCGCCCGTTCCGCTTCGGTGTCAACCTGACCGTCCCCGCCCCGGCCCGCGAGTGGCGCGCCAAGTGCCGCCGTGCCGAGGAACTGGGCTACGACGTGATCCTGGTCCCCGACCATCTCGGCATGGTCGCGCCGTTCCCGGCGCTGGTCGCGGCGGCCGAGGCGACCGAGCGGCCGCGCCTGGGCACGTTCGTGCTCAACGCGGGGTTCTGGAACCCCGCGCTGCTCGCCCGCGAGGTGGCGACCACGGACGCCCTGACCGGCGGGCGCCTGGAGCTCGGACTCGGCACCGGTTACGTGCCGGCGGAGCACGGGACGGCCGGGCTGCCCTTCGGCTCGCCGCGCGAGCGGGTGGACCGGCTGCGGCACACGGTCGAGAAGCTGAACCGGCTGCTCGCCTCCGCGGAGCACCGGCCGCGGCCGGCGCAGCGGCCCCGGGTGCCGCTGCTGATCGGCGGCAACGGCGACCGGATGCTCCGCCTGGCCGCCGAGCACGCCGACATCGCGGCGTTCACCGGCGCCCGGTCCGTGCCGGGCAGCGCGTCGGGGCAGCTGACCCCGGTCACGGCCGAGGAGCTCGACGAGCGGATGGCGCGCTACCGGCGGCTGGCCGCGGGCCGCGCGGAGCCGGCGGAACTGAACCTGCTGCTCCAGATCGTGGTCGTCACCGAGGACCGGGAGGCCGCCGTCCGGCCGTTCCTGGAGCTGGTGCCCCACCTGACCCCGGAGCAGGTGCTGGACCTGCCCGTCGTCCTGGTCGGCACCCGGGAGCAGATCACCGCGCAGCTCCTGGAGCGGCGCGAGCGCTACGGCTTCAGCTATCTGACCGTCCTGGAGCCCTGCATGGAGGTCTTCGCGCCCGTCGTCGAGGCCCTGCGCGGCGCCTGACCGTCCGCATACCGGAATTCCGCGTCCCGCCGGCCCGCGCGTGATGGGATCACCGCATGACCGATCTGCGGATACGGGCCGCCGGCCCCCAGGACGTGGACACCGTGCTGGCCTTCTGGAGGACGGCCGCCGAGGGCACCAGCATCAGCGACGACACCGACGGCGTCGAACGCCTGGTCGCGCGCGACCCGGAGGCGCTCGTCCTGGCCGAGCGGGGCGGTGAGCTGGTCGGCACGGTGATCGCGGGCTTCGACGGCTGGCGCTGCCATCTGTACCGGCTGGCGGTGCACCCGGAGCACCGCCGGCAGGGCATCGCCTCGGCGCTGCTCGCCGCCGCGGAGGAGCGGTTCGTACGGCTCGGCGGGCGCCGCGGGGACGCGATGGTGCTGCGGCGCAACGAGACCGCGCACCACGCGTGGCGCGCCGCCGGGTACGCGCCCGAGGAGCAGTGGCGGCGCTGGGTGAAGCCGCTCGGCGGGCCCGGCGAGTAGGCCGCGCGACCGCCCGGCGCACTTCTTTGCACATCCTTTACGCACGGAGGGCCACTCGGTCCTCCATGAAAGGTTGTGAGCGTCCGCCCGGGGGCGAGCCGCCCCGGAGCGGACACCGCGCGTTCCTCCCCGTCACGACCGACCATGGGACGGAGGTGACGACGCGATGACCGAAGTACTCCTCCTGCTGGTGGCGATCCTGCTCTCCCTCGCCTGCGGCGCCTTCGTCGCGGCGGAGTTCTCGCTGACCACCGTCGAGCGGAGCGCGCTGGAGCGTGCCGCGGAGCGCGGTGAGCGCGGCGCCCCGGGCGCCCTGAAGGCCGTACGGAACCTGACCTTCCAGCTCTCCGGGGCCCAGCTCGGCATCACGGTCACCAACCTGGTGGTCGGCATGCTCGCCGAGCCGTCGATCGCCGCGCTGATCTCGAGCCCGTTGCGGGACGCCGGCGTCTCGCGTTCCGTGGCCGGCTCGCTCGCGCTGGTGCTCGGCACGGCCCTGTCGACGGTGTTCCTGATGGTCGTCGGCGAGCTGGTGCCCAAGAACTGGGCGATCTCCTCGCCGCTGGCCGTGGCCAAACGGGTCGGCACCCCGCAGCGCTGGTTCAGCGCCGCCTTCCGGCCCTTCATCACCCACCTCAACAACACCGCGAACCGCGTGGTGCGCCGCCTGGGCGTGGAACCCGCCGAGGAACTGGCCTCCGCGCGCGGCCCGCAGGAGCTGGCGGCCCTGGCCCGGCACTCCGCCCGGCAGGGCGCGCTGGAGCCGGACACCGCCGAGCTGTTCGTACGGACCCTGAACCTCGCCGACCTGACCGCGGAGAACGTGATGACCCCGCGCGTCCAGGTGGTCGCCCTGGACGCCCAGGCGACCTGCGAGGACGTGGCGAACGCGACCCGGGCGACCGGGCTGTCGCGGTTCCCCGTCTACCGCGGCAGCCTGGACTCCGTCGTCGGGACCGCGCACGTCAAGGACGTCCTGGCGGTGCCCGCCGACCAGCGGCGCCTGGTGCCCGTCTCCCAGCTGATGCGCGAGCCGCTCCTCGTCCCGGCGACGCTCACCGTCGACCGGCTCCTGGACCGCCTGTCCGGCAAGCACACCATGGCCGTGGTGATCGACGAGTACGGCGGCACCGCGGGCGTGGCCACCCTGGAGGACATCGTCGAGGAGGTCGTCGGCGAGGTCCGCGACGAGCACGACCCGCACGAGACGCCCGACCTGGCCCCGGCCGGCACGGACGAGGACGGCCACGCCCTGTACTCGGCCGACGGCTCGGCGCGCCTGGACCAGCTCGCGCAGGTCGGGCTGCGCGCGCCGGAGGGGCCGTACGAGACGCTGGCCGGCCTGGTCGCGACCGCGCTCGGCCGCATCCCCGCCGTCGGCGACGGCGTCGACGTCGCCGGCTGGCGGATGGACGTGGTGGACGCCACCGGCCGCCGGGCGGCCCGCGTGCTGCTGCGCGCGCCGCTCGGCGACGAGCGGACCGAGCGGCAGGAGGCCGGGAAGTGACCGTCGTACAGTTGCTGATCGGTCTGGCGACGCTGGTCGTCAACGCCTTCTTCGTCGGCGCCGAGTTCGCGCTGATCTCCGTCCGCCGCAGCCAGATCGAGTCGTACGCCGAGCAGGACGACCGGCGCGCCAGGAGCGTGCTGTGGGGGCTGGAGCACGTGTCCGCGCTGATGGCGGCGGCGCAGCTCGGCATCACGCTGTGCACCCTGGTCCTCGGCGTGGTCGCGGAGCCGGCCATCGCGCACCTGCTGGAGCCGGCGTTCCACGCGGTGGGCGTGCCCAGTGGCGCGGGGCACGCGGTGTCCTTCGTGATCGCGCTGGCCCTGGCGACGTATCTGCACATGCTGCTCGGCGAGATGGTGCCGAAGAACATCGCGCTCGCCGAGCCGGTGCGCAGCGCGCTGCTGCTCGGCCCGCCCCTGGTGGCGCTGTCCCGGGCGCTGCGTCCGGTGATCTTCACGGTGAACGCCTTCGCGAACGCGCTGCTGAGGCTGTTGAGGGTCGAGGCGCGGGACGAGGTCTCGGCGACCTTCACGGACCGGGAGCTGGCCGAGATCGTGCAGGACGCCAGCCAGGCCGGTCTCATCGACGCCCGCGCCCAGGAGCGGCTGCACGACGCGCTGGAACTGGGCCGCCGGCCGGTGCGCGACGTGGTGCTGCCGCTGGAACGCGTCGTCTACGCGCACGTGGGCGTCACCCCGGAGGAACTGGAGCGGCTGTCGGCCCGGTCCGGGTTCTCCCGCTTCCCGGTCGTGGACGAGGGGCGCCGGATCGTCGGCTACCTGCACGTGAAGGACGCCCTGGACGCCTCCCCGCGGGTCCTGCCGTTCCGGCTGCGGGACATGCGGCCCATCGCGCGGGTGCGGGAGACCACCCCGCTGGACGACGTCCTCACCGCGATGCGGGGCAGCCGGACGCACCTGGCGGCCGTGCTGGGCTCCGACGGGCGCCTGGCGGGCCTGGTGACGATGGAGGACGTGCTGCGGGAGCTGTTCGGGCAGCGGGCCTGACACGGTGCGGCCGGCCGCTCCCCCGGCGGCGGGCGGGTGCGCCCGGGCCGGGGGGGCGGGGCCGCGGACCGGCGGGTCCGGGCCGACCGACCGGCGGGTATGTGCACGGGATACCATCTTCGTCGCCATGCAGACGAACCCCACGTACACCAGCCTGGTCGCGGTCGGCGACTCCTTCACCGAGGGCATGTCGGACCTGCTGCCCGACGGCACCTACCGCGGCTGGGCCGACCTCCTCGCCGCGCGGATGGCCGCCCGCACCCCCGGCTTCCGGTACGCCAACCTCGCGGTGCGCGGCAAGCTCATCGGGCAGATCGTCGACGAGCAGGTGGACGCCGCGGCGGCCATGGGGGCCGATGTGATCACGCTGGTGGGCGGGCTCAACGACACCCTGCGTCCCAAGTGCGACATGGCGCGGGTGCGCGGTCTGCTGGAGGAGGCCGTCGAGAAGCTGGCGCCCTCCTGCAAGCAGCTGGTGCTGATGCGCAGCCCCGGCCGCCGGGGCCCGGTCCTGGAGCGGTTCCGGCCGCGCATGGAGGCGCTGTTCGCCTGTGTCGACGACCTCGCCGCACGGCACGGCGCCCTGGTCGTCGACCTGTACGGGGCGCCCGCGCTGGCCGACCCGCGGATGTGGGACGTGGACCGGCTGCACCTGACCGCCGAGGGGCACCGCCGGGTCGCGGAGGCCGTGTGGCAGGCACTGGGCTACGCGCCCGAGGACCCCGACTGGCACGCGCCGATGCCCGCCTCGGCGCCGCCGGGATGGGTCACGCGGCGAATCGCGGACGTCCGGTTCGCCCGGCACCACCTGCTGCCGTGGATCGGCCGCCGGCTGACGGGCCGGTCGTCCGGGGACGGGCGTCCGCCGAAGCGGCCGGAGCTGCTGCCGTACGAGGCCGGCGGCGTGACCCCGGCCCGCGTCGCCCCCGCGGCCCCGGCCGGCCCGCCCGCACCGCTCTCGTAGGTTCCGACGAACCACCCCACGGCTCCGGCCTGCACGAATCGCCAGTAGAATCCGTACTCGTGACTTCCGCTCCCGCCAAGCCCCGCATCCCGAACGTCCTCGCCGGACGCTACGCCTCCGCCGAACTCGCCACGCTCTGGTCGCCCGAGCAGAAGGTGAGGCTGGAGCGGCAGCTCTGGCTCGCCGTGCTGCGGGCCCAGAAGGACCTGGGCATCGAGGTGCCGGACACGGCGATCGCCGACTACGAGCGGGTGCTCGACCAGGTCGACCTGGCCTCGATCGCCGAGCGCGAGAAGGTCACGCGGCACGACGTGAAGGCGCGGATCGAGGAGTTCAACGACCTCGCCGGGCACGAGCACGTGCACAAGGGCATGACCTCCCGCGACCTGACGGAGAACGTCGAGCAGCTGCAGATCCGGCTCTCCCTGGAGCTGGTGCGCGACCGCGCGGTGGCCGTGCTGGCGCGCCTGGGCAGGCTGGCCGGCGAGTACGGCGAGCTGGTCATGGCCGGCCGCTCGCACAACGTGGCCGCGCAGGCCACCACCCTCGGCAAGCGGTTCGCGACCGCCGCCGACGAGCTGCTCGTCGCCTACGGCCGCCTGGAGGAACTGCTGGCCCGGTATCCGCTGCGCGGCATCAAGGGCCCGGTCGGCACCGCGCAGGACATGCTGGACCTGCTGGGCGGGGACGCCGCGAAGCTGGCCGAGCTGGAGCGGCGGATCGCCGCGCACCTCGGCTTCTCGCAGGCGTTCACCTCGGTCGGCCAGGTCTACCCGCGCTCGCTGGACTACGAGGTCGTCACCGCGCTGGTGCAGCTGGCGGCGGCGCCGTCGTCGCTGGCGAAGACGATCCGGCTGATGGCCGGGCACGAGCTGGTCACCGAGGGCTTCAAGCCGGGCCAGGTCGGCTCCTCCGCGATGCCGCACAAGATGAACACCCGTTCCTGCGAGCGCGTCAACGGCCTGATGGTGATCCTGCGCGGTTACGCCTCGATGACCGGGGAGCTGGCGGGCGACCAGTGGAACGAGGGCGACGTGTCCTGCTCGGTGGTGCGCCGGGTCGCGCTGCCGGACGCGTTCTTCGCGCTGGACGGCCTGCTGGAGACGTTCCTGACGGTGCTCGACGAGTTCGGCGCGTTCCCGGCGGTCGTGGCTCGTGAGCTGGACCGCTACCTGCCGTTCCTCGCCACCACCAAGGTGCTGATGGGCGCGGTGCGCGCGGGCGTCGGCCGGGAGGTCGCGCACGAGGCCATCAAGGAGAACGCCGTCGCCACCGCGCTCGCGATGCGCGAGCGCGGCGCCGAGCGCAACGACCTGCTCGACAAGCTCGCCGCGGACGAGCGGCTGCCGCTGGACCGTGCCGGACTGGAGGCGCTGATGGCCGACAAGCTGTCCTTCACGGGCGCCGCCGCCGACCAGGTCGGCGTCGTCGTCGGCCGCATCGAGGAGATCGTCAAGCAGCATCCGGAAGCCGCGGGCTACACGCCCGGGGCGATCCTCTGACCCGCCGCGCCCCATGCCGCGCTTCACGGCCGAGGAGTTGGAGGCCGCCCGCGACCGCCTGGTGCCGGACGTCGTCGCGGACGGCCTCCGCGTGCTGTTCTGCGGCATCAACCCCGGTCTGATGACGGCCGCGACGGGCCATCACTTCGCCCGTCCCGGCAACCGTTTCTGGCCGGTGCTGCACCGGTCCGGGTTCACGCCCAGGCTGCTGAAGCCGTCGGAGCAGCAGGAGTTGCTGACCTACGGGCTGGGCATCACGAACGTCGTCGCGCGGCCCACCGCGCGGGCGGACGAGCTGACGGCGCAGGAGTACCGGGAGGGCGGCCGCCTGCTGGCGCTGAAGGTGGCGCGGCTGCGGCCGTGCTGGCTGGCCGTGGTGGGGGTCACGGCGTACCGGGCGGCGTTCGACGACCGCAAGGCCCGGGTGGGTCCGCAGCAGCGGACGATCGGGGACACGCGCGTGTGGGTGCTGCCCAATCCGAGCGGGCTGAACGCGCACTGGACCACGGAGACGATGGCGCAGGAGTTCGCGCGGCTGCGGGCCGCCGCGGAGGCCGTGCGGGACTGAGGGTTCACGGCGGGTCCGTCCGCGTGCCGGTGGCCCGGAGCCGGGCCTCGCCCGTCTCCTCCCGGCCGACGACGGCCGCAGGGGTCCGGGACGTCCGCGGGAACCCGCCCGGTCCTTCCGGAGACTGACGGAGCATCAGGCGGTTCGTCCGGACCGTCCGGACTGTCCGGACCGCCCGGCGGCCTCGTGGCGGACCGGCACTCGCCGGGGACCGGTGCGCCGAGTACGATCCGGCCAACACGCGCACGAGCGGGGAGGGCGGACGGTGGCACGGCTGACCGGCGGGGATCCCTCGCTGCTGCGGAGGATCAACTCCGCGGTGGTGCTGCACGCGCTGCGCGCCGCCGGCTGCGGGACGCTGACGGAGATCACCCGGGTGACGGGGCTGTCCCGGCCGACCGTCGAGGGCGTCGTCGAGGGGCTCATGGAAGCCGGACTCGTCGCCGAGAAGGCGGCCGAGGAGGGCGCGGCGCGGCGTCAGGGGCGGCCGGCGCGGCGGTTCCGGTTCCGGGCCGAGGCGGGGCACCTGCTGGGCCTGGAGATCGGCGCGCGCCGGATCGCCGTGCTCCTCGCCGACCTGGACGGCCGGGTGATCGGCGCCCAGACCAAGGACGTCGACGAGACGGCCTGCGCCGAGGAGCGCCTGGAACGGTCGCGCGGCGCGGTCGCCGAGTTGCTGCGCCGGGCCGGGGTCGCGCGCGGGTCCCTGCGGGCCGTGGGGGTCGCCACGCCGGGGATCGTCGAGGCGGACGGCACGGTCCGGCTGAGCACCGCGCTGCCCGGGTGGACGGGGCTGCGGCTGGGCGAGCGGCTGAACCGGTCCTTCAAGTGCCCGGTGCTGGTCGAGAACGACGCCAACGCGGCGGCGGTCGCCGAGCACTGGAAGGGGGCCGCCGCCGAGTCCGACGACGTGGTGTTCGTCCTGGCCGGGCTGAGCCCCGGCGCCGGTTCGCTGATCGGCGGGCGGCTGCACCGGGGGTTCGGCGGGGCCGCCGGGGAGATCGGGGCGCTGCACCTGCTGGGCCGGGAGGCCCCCCCGGAGACCCTGCTGTCCACCACGGACGAGCCGCTGCACCCGCTCGACGAGCAGGCCGTCGCCCAGGTCTTCGCGCAGGCCCGGGAGGGCGACCGGCGGGCGCTCGCGGCCGTCGACCGCTTCATCCGGCGGCTGGTCCACGACGTGGCGGCGCTGGTCCTCGCCCTCGACCCGGAGCTGGTCGTGATCGGCGGCTGGGCGGCCGGGCTGGACGGCGTGCTGGAGCCGTTGCGGCGCGAGCTGGCCCGCTACTGTCTGCGCCCGCCGAGGGTGGCGCTGTCCCGGCTGGGCGAGGCCGCCGTCGCGACGGGCGCCCTGCGGCTCGCCCTCGACCATGTGGAGGAACAGCTCTTCGCGGTGGAGGGCACGGTGACGGCACGGCACCGCACGCCCCGGTGAGACCCGGTGCGCGCCGCCCGTCCCCGCGACCGGTCAGGAGGCCCGGCTGTGCGGCCCGTGGTGGATCTCCACGCCGCCCGAGTCGCCGAAGGTCAGCCGGCAGGTGTCCGCGCGGTACGTGGCGACGGAGAGTGCCGCGACGCGGCCGTCCGCGATGTACCGGGTGGTGACGACGAGGACGGGCGCGCCGGGGAGCCGGTCCAGTTCCCTGGCGTCGTCGGCGCGCGCCGAGCCCAGTTCCACGGCGCTCTCCCGTCCGTCCAGCTCCAGGCGCTGCAGTTCGCGCAGGACGGCACGTGCGCGCGCCGGCCCGGACGGCGTGTCGATGGCGGAGAGGTCGGGCACCGACGCGGAGGGGACGTACAGCAGCTCCGCCGCCACCGGCCGGCCGTGTGTCGTCCGGGAGCGGCGCACGGTGTGCACGGGCTCGTCGCGGCCGGTCCCCAGGGCGTCGGCGACGGCGGCCGGCGGAGCCGCCCGCGCGCAGTCGACGGGCTGCCAGGCGTCGCCGGGCGCTCCCGGCCAGACGTGCTGCTCGGTGCCGACGGCCACCCCCACGCGCGGCGGCGCGACCGTCGTGCCGACGCCGCGGCGGCGCTGCAGCCGGCCTTCCAGTTCGAGCTGTTCCAGGGCCTGGCGGAGCGTGGCGCGGGCGACACCGAAACGGGCGGCGAGGTCGCGTTCGTTGGGCAGGATCTCGCCCACGGAGAACTCCGAGTCCAGCGCTTCGCTGAGCACGGTCTTGAGGTGCCAGTACTTCGGTTCCGGCACCGTTTCCAGCTGCGTGGTCCCCACCCTGTCCTCCGCGTGTTCGCTGTGGCCCGGCGGCGTTTCGGCGCCCTTGTTTATTAAAGGTTGTTGCACTTGTCTGCGACCATAGGACGCCCCTCCCCCTTGGTCAAGACCAATCCTCGGCCCCGCGCGCCGCGCGGGCGCGCCGCCATGAAGGGTTCACGGGGCGTTCGCCCCGGGTCGTCCGCGTGGCACCACGGCGAAGCCCCCGGCGCGGGCGGGGACTTGGCCGGGACGGCCGGCCCGGCGGTCCCGGGCTCCCGCGCCGGGTCCGCGTGGCGGGGGGAGCGGCGTCCGGCGCATGCCGCTCGGCGGGCCCGGAAGCCCTCGTACCGGGGGCGTCCGAGCTCTCCGGCCGGTGCGGCGGACGGGTGCGCCTGCCCCGCGCCCGTGAGGCGGCGGCGGAACCCGCCGGGCGCCGCGACGGGGCGGGCGCCGCCCGCCGGGGGCCTGGTGTTCCGGTCCGGTTTCGCGGTCTTGCGGCCGTACCCGGTCGGGAACGGGTACGGCCGCCGCGTGGTCATCGGTTGGTGTGTGGACGAACGAAGATCGTGCGGTGGCCGCGGGCCATGGCGTGGACCCTGCCACCGGCGGGAGATGTCCGACCAGGCCGTGGCCCGGCTCGCGGGCCGTTTCGGCCGATTCGAGTCCCGGGCGGGTGCCCGTGCCCGTCCGCTCGGGCTGCTGCCGAAGGCGGAGCGGAAGAACTGCCGGCAGCCGGCCGAACAAGCCGGCCCCGGCCCGGCCGGGGCCGATGCAGCGGCTGCTGCGTCATGCCCGTTGGGACGCCGATGCCGTCCGTGACGACGTGCGCGCCTACGCCCGTCGAACGCCTCGGCACCGACGGCGGTGCTGATCGTGGACGGGACCGGCTTCCTGGAGAAGGGCCACGCCTCGGCGGGAGTGCAACGCCAGTACACCGGCACCGCCGGGCGCGTCAAGAACTCCCGGGTCGGGGTCTTCCTCGCCTACGCCACCAGCCGGGGGCGGACGATGATCGACCGCAGGTTCCATCTGCCCGAGCACTCCTGGTGCGCTGACGCCGAGCGCCGCCGGGCGGCCGGGATACCCGAGGGGCTCCCGTTCGCGACCAAGCCCCGCCTGGCCTGGGAGTGATCGCCGCCGCGCCGGGTGCCGGGGTGAAGGCACGGTGGGTGACCGGCGACGAAGCCCACGGGCAGGCCCCTCGGCTTCGCGCCGCCCTGAAAGCCCGTGGCACCGGCTATGTGATGGCTGCTGCGCGCTCGACGCGGGTGCGGCTCAACCACGGCCGCACCCCCGTCCGCGCGGATACCGTCGCCGGACGCCTGCCCGCCACCACCTGGCACCGGCACATCACCCTCGCCGGCTCGCCCTGGCCTTCCTGACCGCCGTCGCCGCCGGCTCGGCCCCCGAGCGACCCGCTCAATCGGCTCCAGAAAGCGAACGGACCCACCGACTCCGTCGGCGGCCCCTTATGCAAGACCGAGGTTAGAGGAGTGATCGTCACAGACTCAACACCGGGAATGGCCCCGCCCGGCACTTGTTTTCTTTTGCCCCTGCGGACACGTCAGTAAAATCTGCGGCGCTGGCGGCCGCCCGGCCCCAGCCGGGAGGGGAATCGATGAGCCGATACTTCCATCTGGCGTTCACCGAAAGCGTCCGGCGCGTCCAGCAGGAACGGGGCAGCGCGGAGGCGATGGAGCGGATGCTCGGCGGAGACACCGGGGAGTCCGATCGACTGGGCGCCGACGAGGCGGCGTTCATCGCGGCACGCGACGGCTTCTATCTGGCCAGCGTCTCCGCGGACGGCTGGCCCTACGTGCAGTTCCGGGGCGGACCACCCGGCTTCGTGCACGTGCTGGACAGCGGGACGCTCGCCTATCTCGAGGTGCGGGGAAACCGCCAGTACATCACGACGGGAAACATCCGGTCCGATGACCGGGTATCTCTCTTCTTCATGGATTATCCGCACCGGCTCCGGCTGAAGATTTTCGGGCGCGCCGAGCTCCACTCGCCCGGGGATCACCCGGAACTGCACGACCGGCTGGCCGATATTCGCACCCCGGGGCAGCTGGAACAGCTGACGGTGATCCGCGTCGAGGGAATATCGTGGAACTGCCACAAACACATCACGCCCCGTTATTCGGAGGCCGAACTCGCCGGGGCGCTCCGGCCGGTGCGCGAGCGGATCGAGCGGCTGGAGGAGGAGAACCGCGCGCTGCGGGCCCAACTGGAGCAGCGGGAGTGATCCGCACCGCACAGGGGCAGCACGGACGCCCGGAGCAGCCGCACAGGCCGCCCCGGGCGTCCGGGAGCGGTCACCTCCCGGCCACGCGGGCGCGGATCAGCCAGAGCCGGTTGGCGTGGCGGCGGCCGCGCGGCTGTACCTCGTAGGGCCACCGGCCCTCCCCGGCACCGGGCTGGCCCGGCTCCTTGAGGAGGACGGTCTCCCAGCCGTTGGCGACCAGGAACTCCTCCGGCTCGTCCGTGCCGAAGATCCAGGGGGTCCCGTCGGCGGCGAGGCGGTCGAGGAAGGGCTTGGAGAAGGGGCTGCGCAGCAGCGTCCTGCCGAGGATGTCGAACGCGAGGTGGCTGCCGGGGGCGGACACCGAGGCCAGCAGCCGCAGCAGCCCGGCCGCCTGCTCCTCGGTGAGGAAGAAGGTCAGGGCCTCGGCGATCCACAGGGTGGGCCGTGAGCGGTCGAAGCCGGCCTTCTCCAGGTCGGGCAGCCACTCCTGGGTGAGGTCGGCGGACACCTCGTGGCGGCGCACGGCGGGCTTCGCGCCGAGCGCGTCCAGGCGGCGCCGCTTCTCCTCGATGAGCGGGCCGTGATCGACCTCGTACAGGTCGATGCCGTCCGGCCAGTCCAGTCGGAACGCCCGCGTGTCCATGCCGGCGGCGATCAGCACGACCTGGCGAAGGGTGCCGTCGGCCAGCAGGTCGCGGATCGCGTCGTCGAGGAAGCGGGTGCGGATGGAGATGAACGGCAGCAGTCCGCCGCCCACGTAGCGGTCGATCATCTCGAAGCCCTTCGGCTCGGCGAGATCGCGCGCCAGCGGATCGACGAACAGGGCGTCCTCACGCTCGGACTCCAGAGCCCGGGCAGCGGCCATCCACTGGGCGGTGTAGGAAACGGCGTGCATGGGTGCGGTGATCCCTTTCTCGGGAGACTCGGATCTCGGACTTCGGTGATCTGGTGCGTCGGGCGGGTCAGCTCCGGATGACCGCCTTGCTGCGCATCAGGAACTCGCCGAGGAAACCGTCGTGCGGCAGTCCCGGCTCGATCCGGTACGTCGGTTCGTCACCGACGTACACGTTGCTGATGGTCGGTTCGTCCAGCAGCCGGTCGATCAGCTCCTCCTGGCGGGTGATGACGGTGACGACGAGGCTGTGCCGCACGGCGGCCACCCCGGCCTCGGGGGTCCAGGGCGCGACCCACACGCAGGGGAAGGGCAGTTCCACGCCTAGTTGGGGCGCGTCGGGGCTGTCCGTCTGGTGCACGGCCGGACGCAGTGCGGCGCTGCCGTCGCCGAGTTCGGCCACCACGCCGTCGGCTCCCAGCCATGGCCGGGTGCCGACGGACCGCTGTGCCAGATGGGCCGCGAACGCCCGGGCGGTGGCCAGGGGCTGGACCGGCAGAACCGCCTTGTCGTCCTCCGGCGGGAGGGCCGGCAGCACGGCGAGGCGCTCGGCGAGCGCCTCGCACAGCGGCGCCGGATCGCCCTCGACGTAGACCGCGGTGGCGTTGACGCATCCGGTGCCGCCGTGGTGGCTCACCGAGTCGACGATGGTGTCGAGATGGTCGCGCCAGTCGACATCCGCGGTCAGCAGGATCTTGGAGCGGCCCGGTCCCTGCGTCAGCACCGTGGAATCGCCGGCGTACCGGCGGACCACCTCTTCGCCGCCGTAGACCATGCCGAGGTCGGCGCCGTGCAGCAGGTCGTCGGCATGCTCGTGGCCGGTGGGCAGCAGCGCCACCCGGTCGGGGCCGAAGCCGGCGCTGCGCAGGGCGGTGATCAGCCGATACGGGGTGAAGGGTTCACGGCGCGAGGGGCGCACCGCGACGCGGTAGCCGAGCGCCAGCGCCTCGGGCCACAGGCTGTGGGTGCCGGGGTGGTTTCCTGCGGCGTTCACAGCGAAGACGTCGCCGCGCCGGGTCCACACCGCACGGCCGGCGCGGGTGAGCGGGTCGCGCCAGTCGTCGGCCGCGCCCTGCGGCCGGGCCCGTCGGGAACTGTCGTACGCAGCCGCCAGGCGGGTGGCGATCGCGCGGGTCGCCGCCCGTACGACGGTGATGGGCACGCCACCGACCCTGCTGACGTGGTGCTCGTACGCGGCGACGGACTGACCGGCCACCGTGCCACCGGCGAACAGGTCGGCGGCGCGGCGCAGCGCGGCGGCCCGGTCGTCCGGGGCGAGCGGGGCGGCACGGCGCAGCGCGGTCAGCGTGCGGTGCACGAACAGGCCGGGCACCAGGCTGAGTTCGGCGGTGACGGCGCCGCTGACGTCGGTGACCGCGAGCCGGTTGCGGGCACGGTAGGGAGCCCCGGCGCCGAGAGCGTCCAGCTGGAGCAGGTCCGCGTCGCCGCCTGCCGCCCGGATGCCGGGCGCGGAATCGGACATCAGTAGACCCCCTCGATGACCGTCTCGTCCTCGAAGGTGTCCACGGGCGCGATGTCGGCCACGGAGTCACCGAGTCCGCCCTCGGGCGGTGCGACACGAGTGGCCACGTCCCGCTCCAGGTTGTTGGGCAGCAGGAACGACTTGCTGACGTGGTGGGCCACCACCCGCCCACGCTCCCCCACGGCGACGGGCTTGCGGGTATCGGGATCGACGACGCCGAAGGTGACGTACGGGCTGAGGGGGTCGAAGACGCAGGGGCCGTCGCCGGGCAGCCCCGGGCGCTCGCCGGCGAAACCGAGGATCATCGTGCTGCCGTAGTTGCCGCTGAACACCGTTCCGGGGAACACCTCCGTGCGGTACAGATGACGGGAATCGGGGTCGAGCTGTGTCCCGCCCCAACGGATGGCGCGCACCTTCTCGTTGACCAGGTCGACCAGGTCGTCGCGGCGGGCCAGCCGCTCCAGCAGCGGCGGTGTGACGGTCATGACGCCGATGTCCTGGGTGCGCAGCAGGTCCGCGGCCTGGTCGATGACGTGTTCGGCATAGGCGGACGCCTCCGCGCCCCGCCCCTCGGCGATGGCGCGTTTCACCCAGCGCGGGTCGAGGTCGATCGAGAAGCCGTACCGCCCGTGGGTGGCGGCCGAGCGCCGGAAGAACTCGCCGACGATGTGCGGCCCGCTCGGCACGAGGCCCAGCCAGTCGACACCGCGCGGGAAGCCGTGTGCGTCCAGAGCCGTGTTGCTCCAGGCCAGCATCCGCTCGAGCCAGTCCCGCAGCAGGACCACCCGTTTCGGGGTGCCGGTGGTGCCCCCGCTCTCGAAGACGCCCACCACGTCGGGGTGTTCGCCGTAACCGCGCGGGATCAGATCCCTGGCCGGGACGTGCCGCAGTTCACCGGCCACGTTCGGGAAGAGGGTGAGGTCCTCCAGGGTGCGGACGTCGCGGCGCGGGTCGAAGTCGAGGGTCTCGGCCTTTCTGAGCCAGAACGGGGAGCCGGTGGCCGGATCGAAGTGCCAGGCCATGGCGGCCTGCACGAAGGCGTCCGGGTCGGGCCGGGAGTCCAGCGGCGGTTCGAGGATGTCGGTGATCTCGGCGATGTCCAGTGTCATGGTGCGCCCCAGAAGGAGTCCGTGGTCAGGAGTGGGTGGCGGAGGCGACGGCGACAGGGTTGCCGTCCGGGTCGGTGACATAGGCGATCCGCTCGCCCCACGGCATGTCGACGGGGGCGCGCAGCAGCGGCACCGAGTCCTCGGCGAGTCGCCTCAGCGTGGTGTCCAGGTCGTCGACGAGGACGAACATCTCGAACCGCGGCCCAGTACCGGCCGGGGCGCCGTACTGGGTCTCGGGCCAGGCCGACGCCACCACGGCCAGCTCCGCCTGGCCCCGCCGCAGTGCGATGTAGGTGGGTTCGCCCTCGGGCGGGTTCTGGCGCTGCCGGGTGAAGCCGAGCCGCTCGTAGAACTCGGCGGTCGCGGTCACACGGTCGGCGAAGATCAGGGGAAACGCGCGCTCCTGCATGGGCGGGTGGCTCCTGGGGTCGATGGCTGTCGTGGTCTGCTCGGCCGCCCGTCGGGCTTTCGGCCGGTGCGGCTGGGGGCACCTTCCAGCCCTTGAGGGCGGTGGGGGAGCGTGCCGGGCGTCGCGACGGGGCGAACGTCGCCTGCCGGGGCTAGGGCTGGAGCCTGGTGACGTGCCAGCCGTCCCGGTGCCGCTCGTATTTGAGGCGGTGGTGGAGCCGGTCCGGCCGAGCGCACCAGAACTCCACCTCGTGGGGCCGCAGCCGGTAACCGACGAAGCGGTCCGGGCGGGCGAGGGCCGTGCCGGTCGAGGCCAGGCGTTCGGCCTCCTCACGCAGGGCCGCCGGGTTTGTGAGCGGCTCGCTCTGCCGGGACGCCGCCGACATGGCGTGCAGCGGGACGGGCCGGGCGTACCACAGGGCGTCCGCCTCGGCCTCGCCGACCGGCACCGCCGGCCCGTTCAGGCTGATCTGCTGGCCCGTCTCCCGCCAGTACAGCAATCCGGACGCCCAGCCGGTCTCGCCGATCTCCCGGCTCTTGCGGCTGGTGACGTGGGTGGTGAACAGCACCCCCTGGTCGTCGACCGCGGTGAACGCCACGACGCGGGTGGACGGCCGGCCCTTCCTGTCCGCGGTGGCCAGCGCGAGCGCCCGTGGTTCGCGCACGCCCAGCTCGACGGCGCGGGCCAGCCACCGCTGGACCAGGCCCATCGGTTCGGACGGGGGGTCCTCGTATTCCGGGAAGCCGAGGTCGGTCTTCCCGGTGAGGCTCTCGTACGTACTTGCGTTCCTGCTTGCGTGCATGCCGTGCCTTCCTCGCGGCGGGTGTCCGGGGGCCTCAGGGCAGCCCTAGAGGTGCAGGACGCCGCGGCCCACCAGAACCCCGTGGCCGCCGACATGGACGGATCGGACCTGTTCCCCGTCGCCCTCCGCGGTGGCCAGCATCAGCGAGGAGCGGCCCATCTCGACCCCTTGGAGGATCTCCAGCCGCTGCCCGTACGCGGCCAGGCCGTGCCGGGCGAGGTGGATGGCGAGCGGCCCGGCCGCCGAGCCGGTCGCGGCGTCCTCCACCACGCCGTACGCGGGCGAGAACATCCGGGTGCGCCAGTGCCGGCCCTCCCCGGCGAAACAGTTGGCCGCCATGTCGGGAAACCGGGACAGGGCGCGGTGGTCCGGCCGCAGCGCCGAGAGCGCGGCCACGCTCTCCAGGCCTACGAAGACGTGCCGGGGCCCGTTGCGGTACACCTCGACCGGTGCGATGGACGCGGCCACGCCCAGTGCGGCCAGCAGCTCCTCCGCGTGCTCGTACGGCTCCCAGACCGGGTGCGGTTGACGCATACGAACCGTCACCGCGCCGTCGTCGTCGCCGAGTTCGATAGGGATGACGCCCATCGCCGTCTCCAGCCGGAGCCGGTCCCGCTTGAGGGTCTCGCCGAGGGCGACGGCGGTGCCGAGCAGCGGGTGGCCGGCGAACGGAAGCTCGTTGACCGGGGTGAAGATCCGGATGTGCGCGTCGCCGCCCTGCGTGGCGGGCAGCACGAAGGTGGTCTCGGAGAGGTTCATCTCCCGCGCGATGCGCTGCATCAGGTCGGCCGTCAGATCCGACGCCTCCAGGAACACGGCGACCGGATTGCCGTACAGCGGCCTTCGCGAGAAGGCGTCCACCAGGACGTACTCGTGCATGAGGGAGGCTCCTGAAAGGGGCGGGGAGGGGTGTCAATCGGTCAGCGCGGCGCCGAGTCCGTGCAGGACGGGCAGGGTGTGCACGCCCTCGGCGACGGCTTCGACGTCGAAGCGCAGGCGGTGGCCGGGGGGCCGGCCGATGAGCTCGGCGGCCCGGTTGGGCGGCAGGGGACGGCCCGTGGGCCGGTCGGTCTCCCACACCATGACGGCGCCCCAGCGGTTGTGGGCCCGGTCGGCCACCCAGAACTTCAGGCGCAGCCCGGGTACGTCGGCCCAGTCGTCGGTCACGCCGTCCCGCAGATGCTCGCGCAGCGACTCGACGGTCTGCGGCGAGCCGTCCAGGTTCCACCAGGCGATCTCAAGCCTCACCGGTCGATCACCCACCGCAGGGCATCGGCGAACAAGCGGGGGCCGTCGACGGTGAGCACCGATTCGGCGTGGAACTGGAAGGAGGCGAAGCGCGGGCCGCGCAACGCGTCCACCTCCCCGGTGGCCGGGTCCCGGCTGACCGCGACCCGCCCCACCCCGGGCACGTCGCGGTGATCGGCGGGGCTGACGGCGGTGAAGGTGTTGTAGAACCCGACGCGTTCGCGCCGGCCGAAGAGGTCGATGGTCCGCTGGACGCCCTGGTTGGGTTCGGCCCGCCGCACCAGAGCGAAGCCGAGCCGGAGGCTGAGCACCTGGTGGCTCAGGCAGACGGCCAGGAAGGGGAGGCGGCCGTCCAGGAGCCTCGCCACGGCGGCGTCGAGCGCCGCGATCCTGGGGTCGGCGGTGTCGCGGGGGTCGCCGGGTCCGGGGCCCATGACGACGGTGTCGTACCCGTCGAGGGCGTACGGCTGGTCGTAGCGCAGGGCCTCCGCCGTGGCGCCCAGCGCCTCGAGCTGTTGCACGATCATCGCGGTGAAGGCGTCCTCGGCATCGACCACCAGGGCCTTCAGCCCTTCCAGCTCGGGCACGGTCACGGGGCGGGTGGCCGTGGGCGCCAGCCAGTAGTCGGCGATGCCGGTGTTGCGGGCGCGCAGGGCGTCCCGTACCGCGGGATGGTCGGCGAAGCGGGGGGCGGCCGGTGCCGGGCTGCCGCCGGGCCCCGGTGCCGGACCCGAGCCCGGACCGGCGCCCAGGGCGTCGAGCAGCCCGGCTGCCTTCGCCCGGGTCTCGGCCGCTTCGGCCTCCGGGGACGAATGGCGCACCAGGGTCGCCCCGACGGCGAGCGCCAGGCGGCCGTCGGGCGCGATGTCGGCGGTGCGGATCAGGATGGCCGAGTCCATCGACCGGCTGCCCGACGGCTCATGGCTGATCAGCGCGGCGACTCCGCTGTAGTAGCCGCGGCCCTGCGGCTCGTGACGTGCGATGACCCTGGCCGCGCTCTCCACCGGGCTGCCCGTGACGGTCGGCGCGAACAGCGTCTCGCGCAGGACCTCCCGTACGTCCCGGCCGGTGCGGCCCTCGATGAAGTACTCGGTGTGGGCGAGCCGCGCCATCTCCCTGAGGCCGGGGCCGGTGACCCGGACGCCGTTGTCGCAGATCCGGGACATCGTCTTCAGTTCCTCGTCGAGGACCATGTACAGCTCGTCGGTCTCCTTGCGGTCCCTCAGGAACGCGGTGAGGCCCTCCAGGGTCGGGCCGCCGGGCGGGTAGCGGTAGGTGCCGCTGATGGGGTTCATCACGGCGTGGGTCTCCCGCAGCGAGATGTGGCGCTCGGGGGTGGCGCCGACCAGGGTCCGGCCGTTCACGTGGATGGCGAACGTCCAGTAGGCGCTCGGCTCCAGCGCGATCAGCCGCCGGAAGACGGCCAGCGCGGTGTGCGCCGAGGCGCCGCCGAGGTCGGCCAGGAGCGTGCGCTTGACGACGAAGTTGGCGCCCTCGCCGGTGCCGATCTCCTCGGCCACGACGCGCCGCACCACCTCGGCGTACTCCTCGTCGGACAGGTCGAAGCGCTGCCCGGACACGGCGACCGGGCCGTCGGGCAGCCGGGAGACGACGTCCGCGCGGGGCAGCGCGGCCTGCTCCGTGACGGTCAGGGCGACCAGGGGTGTTCCGTCGTCCGGAGCCGCGAAGCCCCGTTCGGCGAGTTGCCGGTAGGGCACCACGACCAGTACCTCGTGACGGGGCGTGGCGGGAGGCCGGCCGGCCGGGTCGGGCAGCGGCAGCCGGGTCAGCGATTCGGGGTACGAGACCTCACCCACCAGGATGTCGACCGTGCCCGGGGTACCGCTCGCCGGGCGGTGCAGCAGCGCGAAGCCGGGCGGCGTGGGCCCGTCCAGCACCCGGTCGAGCAGCTCGGGCCCGGTCCGCCGGCCCGGCGCGCTCGCGTCGCCGACGCCCTGCCCGGGAAGGTGCCGCCCGGTGTGCGGGGCGCTCATCCGAAGACCTCCGCCCCGACGGTGACGACCCCGCAGCGCTGGGCCACGTACTCCAGCGCGAGGCGGTGGTACTCGGCCGAGAAGTCGGCGACGGCGTCCGCGGCCAGAAACACCTGGATGTCGTGGCTGAACGCGTCGATCGCCGTGGCCAGCACACCGATGTGGGCGTAGACCCCGCACAGCACGAGCTGGTCACGGCCCTGCGACCGCATCCTCTCCAGCAGTCCGGAGCGGAAGAAGGCGCTGTAGCGCCGCTTGGTCAGCAACCAGTCGCCCTCTGCCGGGGCCAGCTCCGGCACGACTTCCCGGTCCTCGGGCGCCGTGCGCATGCCCGGGCCCCAGAAGTCTCTCAGCAGCCCGCGCTCCTGCTGGGTCATCCCACCGGGTTGTGCCGAGTAGGCGACCGGTACTCCGAGGCTCGCGGCCCGCTTGCGCAGCAGCGCGGCGTTGTGGACGAGCTGGGAGCGCAGCGGGTCGGGCAGCGAGCGGAGGAAGAAGCGCTGCATGTCGTGGACGACCAGAACCGCGCGCCGGGGATCCGGCGTCCAGTCGGCCACATTGGCCGGCAGGCTGTCCGGCGCCGGCAGGGCGTACGGGGCGATGACGGGTATGCCAACCACCGGTCGGCTCCTTTCAGGGACCGTGAGGGACGAGGACCGGGAGGGGCCGGGCCGCGCGGCCGTCCGGGCGCGGCGACGGCGCCCGGACGGCGGCTCTCAGAGCGCCTCGGCCCAGGCCGATACGAGGCGCAGGGCCTGCCCGGGGTTGAGCCGGGGATCGCAGAAGGTGGTGTGCCGATCGCCCACCGAGCCGAGCTCGGAGACGTCGGCGGCGCACTCGGTGACGTCGTCGGGGGTCGTCTCCAGGTGCAGCCCACCGTTGAGACCGCCGACTTGGGTCATGACCTCGCCGAAGCCGTGGACCTCGGCGAGCATCGCGTCCAGCAGACGGGTCTTGTGGCCGTCGGGACTGGTGATGGTGTTGCCGTGCATGGGGTCGCAGAGCCAGATCGCCGGGTGCCCGGCCGCCCGTACGGCCTCCACCAGCGCGGGCAGCCGGCTTGAGACGAATCCGGTGCCCATCCGCGCGATGAGGACGAGCCGGCCGGGCTGCCGTGCCGGATCGAGCCGGGCGGCCAGGGCGGTAACGTCTTCGGCCGTCGTACCCGAACCGATCTTGCAGGCGACGGGGTTGACGACACCGGCGAGCATGCGGACGTGGGCGCCGTCCGGCTGGCGCGTCCGCTCGCCGACCCACGGCAGGTGCGCGGAGCCGAGGAACGTCCGGCCTGCTCCCGCCGGCCTGAGCATCGGCACCTCGAAGTCGAGGAGCAGCGCCTCGTGACTGGTCCACACCCGTTCGGCGTCCCGGCGGCCGGAGTTGACCACCTCGAGCTCCCGTACGACGTCCTGTGCGGCCCGGTAACAGGTGAGGATGCGCTCGGGATCCGGGCGCCGGCGGTCGGGGTCGGGTTCCGGCCCGTTGACCATGTGCCCGCGGAAGACGGGCAGGGTGAGGTCTCCGACCTGCTCCACCGGCTTGGAGCGGGGCTTGGCGAACTGCCCGGCAATCCGCCCGACCCGCACGACCGGTTTCCCGGTGACCGCGGCCACGGTGTCGGCGAGCCCGTCCAGCAACGCGGCCTTGCGCCGGACGTGGTAGGACGTCGACTCCGCGGGGTCCTCGGCGCAGTCGCCGGCCTGGAGGAGGTGCGCCCGGCCCGCGGCCACGTCGGCGAGCAGGTGCCGCAGCCGGGCCGTGCCCTCGACGGTGACGAGCGGCGGACGGGCGCCGAGAGCTTCCCGCACCCGCCGTACCGCGCCGGCGTCCTCCCATCGGGGCTGTTGAAGGGCTGGTGACGCGTGGATGTCCTGGACTGTGGTGCGCACGGTCTTCCCTGCAGGTCGAGGATCGACGGTCGGTGGCGGACGTCAGGTGGGGATGCCGTCTCGGCGGACCACGGGGACCTCGATGCCCAGGGCCCGGAACTGCTGACAGGGGTTCATGAACTCGCGCTGCTGTTTGATCTTGCCGTTCTCGAACAGGAACGAGTGCAGGAAGTGGTTGCGGTAGTGCCCGGGCGGATAGCCCGGGAACAGGATCTGGCCCTCGCCGTCGCACTCCACCCAGAACCGGTTGGGATCCTGGGTGTCGAAGATCTCTACGTTGGTCCAGACCCAGTCCGGGAAGCACTTCAGCGACCAGACGGCGTGCTCGGCGAGCCGGTCCCGCCCCCGGATGACGATGGGCTCGCCGGTGTCCGTGGTCCACAGGCCACCGGTGCCGTCCTCCGTGAACAGCAGGTGCCGCTCCAGGCGGTCCTGGCCACGGGTGTTCATGTACTGCGCGACGATGGCGCGGTTGTGCTCGCGTATCTCGTTGTCGTCGGACATACGTGGTCTCGCTTTCCGTCGAGAGGCGGGACTGATGCCGTTCGGGACGGCCCGCATGGGCACGGTGAACGGATCCGGCGGCGGGGAGCCGGCGGAGCCCGGTGCGGTGAAGCGGCGGCGGGAGGCCCAGGCGGCGGTACGGGGGACTCGTCCGCGCGGGTCAGACCAGCATGCTGATCGTGCGCGGATCCCTGCCGACCAGGGCGCTGCCGTAGACCTGCTGGGGGATGCCCATGCCGAATCCGGCGTGCCTGCTGCCGACGTTGACGTCACGCCAGATCCGCTGGAGCGGGTTGGACTCGTCGAAGGCGGAGGAGCCGTAGACCGTGACGATCTCGTCGACCGCCGCGCGGCACTGCTGAACGACATGGGTGGAGTCCATGCGGGCCCGTGCCCGGGTCAGCAGGGAGGCGTTCTCGCCCGCGCGGGCCAACTCGTCGACCCGGTCGGCCAGCCGCCGCGCGTGCAACACCGCGGTGTCGAGCCTCGTGGCGGCCGCGGCCAGACCGAGCTGGGCGCTGGGCGACTCCGCCTGACTCGCGTAGGTCGAGCCGGCCACCCGGCGCGTCGGTGCCTGCTCCAGCGCGTACTGGAGGGCCGCGTCGACGCCGCCGATCAGCGAGCCGATCAGGCCCACCATGAACACCCCGGTCAGGCTGTTGCGATACGGGCGGTCCGCCGGCACCAGGCCGTCGGTCTCGCCGTCGACGAGCGGACGGTACGGAAGCAGTCGGTGGTCCGGGACGAAGACCCCTTCCGCGACGACCGTGTTGCTGCCGGTACCCCGCATACCGGTGAAGTGCCAGGTGTCCCGGATGCGCACGTCGGTGGCGGGCATCAGCGCGAAGTGCGCCTGGGGGCCGCTGTCACCGCTGTCCGCGAGGACGAGGCCGCCGATCCATTCCGCGTGCAGCGAGCCCGAGGCGTACGGCCACTCGCCGCTGACCCGGACGCCGCCCTCCACCCGCTCCACGTTCCGTACCGGAACGCCCAGGATCAGCGCTGTGCGGGCGTCGGGATTCTGCCCCCACACCTCCTCCCGGGTCCGGTCCGGGAAGAGGGAGACGACGAAGTTCCCCACGTTGAGCACACCGGTGACCCAGGAGGCCGACACACAGCCGCGGCCCAGCTCGACGCAGACATCCAGCAGGGTACGCACCGGGACCTCATGGCCGCCCAGACGCGCGGGCGTCATGAGCCCCGTCAGGCCGGCGCCGGTGATCCGGCTCATGACCTCGTCGGACAGGCGGCGCGCCCGGTCGCTCTCCACGGCGCTCTTCCAGAGTTCCTCCCGGAGCTCGGCGGCCCGGCTCACCAGTTCTGCATTGCGGGAACCTGAGTTCTCTCCTGAACCACGCAATTTATTTCCTTCCGGATTCTCGGGATGCGGATGCCTGGACACGGCTGTCACTCGGCTATTGAACGGTCCGCTTTTCCCGACCGCCACGGCATCGTACGTGGGCCGGGTTGCCCGGGCCACCCCGAACGAATGCGTCCCAGAAATGGAGCATTCCGTTCCTCGGGACGGAGAGTTCCGGCGCCACCAGCACGTCCCCCACCCGTGCAACCGAGGAGATTCCTCACTTGAACACGGCCGCGGTCGAACAGCGACCGCACCTGTTACACACGGAACAGCACGTGGTAGTTCCTTTGGCTCGGCAGCGCCGGATGCCGGACCCTTCACCCCGGGAGACCCGTATGAGCAAAAACATCGAGCAGCCCTACGATTTCTCGACTGCCGACTTCAACGCCGTCTACCAGGGCGGTGAATTGCTGGAGAACGCCGGCATCACCCGAGTTCCCTGGGACATCGGCGAACCGCAGCCCGGTGTGATTGAATTCGAGCGGCGCGGACGGATTCGCGGTGCCGTGCTGGACGCCGGATGCGGCCTTGGCGACAACGCCGTCTTTCTGGCGTCCCGCGGTTACCACGTGACCGCCGTCGACGCGGCGTCCACGGCGATCGAGCAGGCGAGGAAGCGGGCCGGGAGCGCGGACGTCGAGTTCGCCGTCGCGGACGCCACCAGCCTCGCCGGCTTCGAGGGCCGCTTCGACACCGTGCTGGACAGCGCGCTCTTTCACACCCTGGACGCCGACGGCCGCCGGCGGTACGCCGCCGCGCTGCACCGGGCCACCCGGCCGGGCGCCTGGCTCGACATGCTGTGCTTCGCCGCGGTTCCCGGCGGAATGCCCGAGCCCCTCGCCGTGCCCGAGCAGACGCTGCGTCGGATCCTGACCGAGGCCGGCTGGAGGGTGACGGAGGTGAGCCGGGCCGTCTACTGGGGCGTGGCGGAGGCCACCAGGGAGTTCCTGGCGAAGACCGGCACGCGGGTGGAGGTCGACGCTCAGGGGCGTACGCAGCTCCCCGTGTGGTCCGTCCTGGCCGAGCGTGCCTGACCGCCTGCCCGGCGTCCGCCTCGCCCTCCCGCACGACCACACCCATTCGGAAAGAAGGTCTGCCGATGGTGACGACCGTCAAGCCCGTGAAGCTGGATCTGCACCGGCTCGAAGCGATGGCGGAGTCCGACTACTACAACCCCTACACGATCTTCAACTGGCCGGACAGGCTGGAGGAGGACCGGCCGTGGATGAGCGAGGACCTGGTCACCCTGGCCGGGACCGAGGAGTGGCACGCGCTGACGCGTGAGCAGCAGCTCGCCCTGACCCGCCACGAGGCCGTGCACTTCTTCAGCCTCAACGTGCACGGCATCCGCGAACTGCTCAGCGAGGTCGTGCTCCGCATCCACACCAAGGTGTACGCCGACGCGTCGGAGTTCCTCCACCACTTCATCGGCGAGGAGAACGAGCACATGTGGTTCTTCGGGACCTTCTGCCTGAAGTACGGCGGAAAGGTGTACCCACCGGTCCCGCAGGTCGGCATCAACCGGATCGAGGGCGTGTGCGAGGCCGCGAGCGAACTGGTGATCTTCGCCCGCATCCTGATCTTCGAGGAGATCGTCGACTACTTCAACGCCCGCATGGCCACGGACCAGGCCCTGCCGGAGATCGCACGCGAGATCAACCGGGTCCACCACCAGGACGAGAGCCGGCACGTCGCCTTCGGACGGCACCTGTTCGCCCAGCTCCTCGAGCAGGTCAGGGAGACCAGCCCGCAGGACATCCCCGTCCTCGCCAAGTACCTGGACTCCTACCTCGAGTACAGCGTCCGCAGTCTGTACAACCCCGCCGTCTACCGGGACGCCGGCCTGCCCGAACCCCTGGAGCTGCGGCGCCGGCTCCTGGAGCACCCGGCCCGGAAGGCGGCCCACGACAACATCCTCAACCGCACCCGCAAGTTCCTCGCCCGCAACGGCCTTCAGGTTCAGGGAGCCACGGCATGAGCGACGACAAGCTCCGCAAGATCCTCGACTTCATCCACCAGCGCAACCCGGAGGTGGGGGAGCTGGGCATGGACGACGACCTGATCGACCGCCGGGCGGTCGACTCGCTCGCCTTCGTCGAGTTCCTCTACCTGCTGGAGGAGCTGAGCGGCGAGACCATCGACCCGGAGGAGATCGACCTGGAGGACTTCCGCACGCTCCGGGCCATCAACAAGCGCTTCCTCGCGGGAACGGGGAGCTGATGGGCACCGCCACCAGGACGGACAACGGGCTGGGCGTGCTGGGCGCGGACGAGCTGCGCCTGCTGAGGGCCTTCGACTCGCTGGTCATGACGTGGGCGCAGCAGATGGGCGCCGAGGAGCGCCGCTACCCCTTCCTGCTGCGGCCGCGGGATCTGGAGGACATCGACTACTACGAGAACTTCCCGCACCTTGGCCTGGCCGTGGCGACGGCCGACCCGAAGCGGCTGACAAAGCTGCGCGCCGACGCCGACGGCCCGCTGCGGGAGCTGCCGGCCGGGGTCCTGAACGACGCCGTCCTGGGCCTGCCGTCCGCCGCCTGCTACTCGGTCTACTTCGACCTGCGCGGACGGACCCTGTCCGGGCCGGAGAACCGGGTCACCACCGTGGCCACCTGCTTCCGCAACGAGACGCGCTACGAGGGGCTGCGCCGGCTGCTCGGGTTCTCCATGCGCGAGATCGTCTTCGTCGGTTCGGCCGACGGCGCCACGCGGCATCTGGAGCGGGCCAAGGAGCTGGTGCTCGGCCTGGCCGACCGCCTCGGCCTGCCCATGCGGACCCAGGTCGCCACCGACCCTTTCTTCGACCGCGACAGCTCACGAGCCAAGATGCAGCGGCTGTTCCCGGTGAAGGAGGAGTTCGTCGTCGACGGCCTGGCCGTCGGTTCGGTGAACTACCACCGCAACTTCTTCGGGGAACGCTGCCGCATCGCCCTCCCGGACGGCACACCCGCGTCCACCAGCTGCTGCGCCTTCGGCCTGGAGCGCTGGGTGCACACACTGACCGCCCGCTTCGGGGACGCCCGGTCCGCCGCCGAGGCGCTGCTCGACGCGGCGTGACCCCACCGGCCGCGGTGCCGCACGGGCTCGCGGCCTCCTTCCGGCCTGGTCGGGCACGTGCCGGCCGGCTCTCCCCGCTGGCTTTCCGCTGAAGGTGAACCAATGACCAACACGACCGTCGACGACGCCATCGAGACCGGCACGGTCCGGGTGAACGACGACATCCAGCTCGCCTACGAGCGACGCGGATCCGGCCCCGACATCGTCCTGATCAACAACTTCTTCATGGACCGCAAGTCCTGGCGGTCGTACACCGCGAACCTCGCCTCGGTGGCCCGGCTGACCTCGTACGACCTGCGCGGCCAAAGCGAATCCAGCCCGCACGCCGGCGAGCCGGAGTGGGCGGACCACATCACCGACCTCAAGGCCCTGTTCGATGCGCTGGGCCTGGAGAAGGCGTTCCTGGTGGGTACGTCGTTCTCCACACTGGTCTGCCGGGACTTCGCGGTGGCGTACCCCGAGCGGGTGCACGGCCTGGTGCTCGCCGGGCCGGCCATGAGTCCGTACGGACCGCAGCGCCTGCGCAGGATCACCAAGTCCTGGCTGAAGACGCTCGACACCTCGGGCCTGGGCGTCCTGTACGACCAGCTCTATCCGCTGGTGTCCGGCGATCACGCCGTGGAGGCCGCGGGGCCCATCGGGTTCATGGGCCGCAAGCAGAACTTCCTCGGCATCCACACCGTGGAGTCCCTGCGGGCCGGACTCGCGGTGTCGGTGAAGGCTCCGCTCGACCCGGAGATCATCGCCCGGGTGCGGCAGCCGACGCTGCTGTTCGTGGGCGGTGACGACTTCTCCCTGAGTGAGACCGCGGTGGAGGAGATCGCCAAGCTGCTCCCGGACGCCACGACCATCACCGTGCCGCGCGGTGGACACCTGGCGTTCCTGGAGGAACCCGAGTGGTTCCAGCGTGAGGTCGTCTCGTTCGTCAGGCGGGTGACCGGGACGGGTGACCAGGACGGGTGACCGAGACGCTTCCGGCGGGGCCCCCGGGCGAAGTGATGCTCGGGGGCCCCGAGCATCCCGTGCGCGTGGTGCTGGAGACGGTCCGGGTGGACCCGCCCGGTACCTTCTCCGCGCAGCACCGCGCCGGTCGCCGGGCGGCCCGGGCGGCGCTCAGGCGTGCGGGCAGCGCTGTGACGGCCGTCGGCCGTCGGCCCGGCGGCGCCCCTGTGTTCCCGGCCGGCTTCGCCGGCTCCCTGACGCACACGGCGTCCGTCGCGGTGGCGGCCGTCGCACCGGGCGCCCGTGGTGTCGGCGTCGACCTCGAACACCGCTGCCCGGCCCCACGGTTGCACCGCTTCCTGCTGGACGACACCGAACGGGCGCTGCTGTGGCCGGACGGCGACCGGGTGGGCCTGCGACGGCTGTTCGCCGCGAAGGAGGCCGCCTTCAAGGCGCTGACCGACTGCCGCCAGACCCACGGCGGGCTGTTCTGGCGGGTCCGTCTGCGCTCGCACGAAGGCCGGCTGTGGGCCTGTGCGGGGGACGCGTACGCGCTGGTCCGGGAGTTCTGCGCACCGGCCTTCGCCTTCGCGGTGGCTGTCCGCGTCGACCGGCCCCCCGCGGCACTGGAACCACTGTTCGCATCTACGGTGCTTCACCCCGCGCAGCAGACCTCGACCTAGAGCCATAACCGTAGGTTTGGGCAACCCAAAAAACCAGGTCTTGGACTTCTGGTAGCCGGGTCCTGAGCATGGAGACCGTGGCGACCGTGCCGCGGAATCCCCCGTCGCGCGGCACGTCGCCCACCAGCGAAAGGAACGGATCGTGACGCCTGCCACCGAGCCCCGTGACACGCGGGACGACCTGAGCGCGGCCGCCGAGAAGCTGGCCGCACGGGTCCGCGGTCCCCTCCTCACCCGCGGCGAGGAGGGGTACGACGAGGAACGGATCCGCTACCAGACCTTCCGACCGCACCACCCGGCCCTCGTCCTGGGAGCCACCGATGCCGAGGACGTCCGGCTCGCCGTGGAGTTCGGCGCGGCGCACGACCTGCCCGTGGGAGTCCAGGCGACCGGCCACTGCCCCGCGCTGCCGGCGGAGACCGGCCTCCTCGTCAGCACCCGGCGCATGACCGGGTTACGCATCGACCCGGTGACCCGGACCGCGCACCTGGGCGCGGGCGTCAGCTGGCAGCAGGTCGTCGAGGCCGCCGCACCGCACGGCCTGGCCCCGCTCAGCGGCAGCGCCCCGCACGTCGGGGCGGTCGCCTACACCCTAGGCGGCGGACTCGGCCTGCTCGCCCGGAAGTTCGGCTACGCCGCCGACCACGTCCGCCGTATCGAGGCGGTGACCGCGGACGGCCGCCTGCGGGACATCACGGCGGAGCGTGAGCCCGAGCTGTTCTGGGCCCTACGCGGTGGCCGGGACAACTTCGGCATCGTCACCGGCCTGGAGATCGGCCTCGTGCCGGTCACCGAGATCTACGGCGGCGGACTGTACTTCGACGGCTCCGCCGCCGCCGAGATCCTCGCCGCCTACGTGCGCTGGACCGAGGCGGTGCCGGAGGAGATGACCTCCTCGCTCGCCCTCGTCCCCCTGCCCGACCTGCCGTCGCTCCCCCCGCCCCTGCGCGGTCGGTACGTGGTGCACATCCGCATCGCCTTCCTCGGAGACCCCGCGGCCGGGGAGCGCCTGATCGGCCCGCTGCGCGACCTCGGCCCCCGGCTGGCCGACTCGGTGCGCGTCCTGCCGTACACGGAGTCCGGCTCGATCCACAACGATCCGCTCCCGCCCGCCGCGTACACCGGCACGAACGCCATGCTGACGGCGATCGACGAGGAGACGGTCCGCACCGTGGTCGGCCTGACGGGTCCTCAGGCACCGGTCACTTCCGTCGTGGAAGTGCGCCACCTCGGCGGCGCCCTCGCACACGCGCCGCAGCCCGCGAACTGCGTCGGCAACCGCGAAGCCCGCTATCTGCTGGCGGTGCTCAACCGGGTCACGCCCGACGACGCCGACACCGTCCGGGCGGCGCACACCCGGCTCACCGACGCGCTGGCCCCGCTCACCACGGGCCGCTCCCTGAACTTCCTGTACGGCGCCAACGCCACGACCGAGCAGGTGCGCATGGCCTACGCCCGGGACGACTACGCGCGACTGAGGCGGATCAAGGCGTCGTACGACCCGGCGAACCTCTTCCGGCTCAACCACAACATCCCACCCGCCGTCACCGGCGACGCCCGGTAGCCGGCCCGGGACCGACTGTCCGACCTATCCGACTCATAAGGAAGCTCGATGGAAAAGAAATGGTGGACCCTGCTGGGGGTGTGTGGCGGGACCTTCATGCTCCTGCTGGACACCACCATCGTGTACGTCGTCATGCCCGATGTGCAGCGAGACCTCGAGGCCAGCTTCGCCGACCTCCAGTGGGTGATCGACGGATACGCACTGGCCCTCGCCGCCCTGCTGCTGACCAGCGGTGCGGTCGCCGACCGTTTCGGCCGCAAGCGCCTCTACGCGATCGGCGTGGCGCTGTTCACCCTCGCCTCCCTGCTGTGCGGTGTGGCGCAGTCGCCCACGATGCTCATCTTTTCCCGGGTGCTCCAGGGCATCGGCGGTTCGGTGATGTTCGCGACCGGTCTCGCCCTGCTCGCGGGCAGCTTCCAGGGCAAGGAGCGAGGAACGGCGTTCGGCGTGTGGGGCATGGTCACCGGTCTCGCCTCCGCGATCGGTCCGGTCGCCGGCGGGCTGATCTCCAGCGGTATCAGCTGGCGGGGCATCTTCCTGATCAACGTGCCGATCGGCGTCGCCGTGGCCCTGATCATCGCGCTGCGTGTGGACGAGTCGAAGTCGCCGTTCGCCCGCCGTCTGGACTGGCCCGGCTTCGTCCTGCTCACCGGCGGCCTCGCCACGCTCATCTACGGGCTGATCCGTGCCGGTGAGACGACCTGGAGCGACTCCGGCGCGGTGACCGGCCTCACCGCCGGCGGTGTGCTGCTGCTCGCGTTCCTCGCGGTCCAGGCCAAGGCCGAGCAGCCGATGTTCGACCTCAGGCTGTTCCGCATCCCCACGTTCGTCGGCGGATCGATCGCCGCCTTCGCGATGAACGGTTCGCTGTTCGCGATGTTCCTGTTCCTGGCGATCTACTTCCAGGAGGTACTGGACTACTCATCGCTCGAGACCGGCCTCCGGCTGCTCACGGCCTCCCTGTCGATGCTGGTGGCCTCCCTGATCGCCGGCCGGCTGAGCGCCAAGGTCCAGCCCCGTTACCTCATCGGGGTCGGTCTGCTTCTGGTCGGTGCCGCGCTGCTGCTGATGGGCGGGCTGGAGGAGTCGACCGGGTGGGAGCACTTCATCCCCGGCCTGGTGCTGGGCGGCGTGGGCGCCGGCCTGGTCAACCCGCCGCTCGCGTCCACCGCCGTGGGTGTCGTGGACTTCTCCCGCTCCGGCATGGCATCGGGTGTGAACGGCACCTTCCGCCAGCTCGGCGTGAGCACCGGCGTGGCGGTCCTCGGCTCCACCTTCGCCGTCGTCATCGGCGACCGGCTGCGCGACGGGCTCGCCGGCACCGAGCTGGCGGGCCGCAGCGACCAGCTCGCCGCGCTGGTGCGGGGCGGCGAGACCGACCAGGCGGTGGGCCTCGCGCCCGAGCAGTACCACGACAGGGTCGAGCAGTTGGCCACGGACGGATTCGTGGACGGCCTCAACACGCTGCTCAACATCTCCGCCGCCCTGGCCCTGGTCGGCGGGGTGCTCTCCCTGCTGCTGATCCGCGCCGCGGACTTCCAGGCGGCCCAGCAGCCGCAGGCTTCCGCGGCGGAGACGAAGGCGCAGTCGCCGGTGTCCGCGGAGAGCTAGTCCGGCACCCCGACAGGCAACGTCCGCCCCGTCACGACGCCCTGCACACGTCCCCGCTGCCCTCAGGGGCGCGGGAGGTGCCTCACTCACCGCACCGGCCGGGCCGGACGCCGCTCATCGACGGGCCGACGCTGCCTCCTGCGGTAGTGGATCAAAGCTGGATCCCCTCTTCGGGACAGGGGTCCCGGACATCACACAGGTGGGCCGCCGAGGAATCGGCGGCCCACCTCGTGTTCCGGTCGACCGGGCGGGACCGCCGTCACCCGGTGGCCATCCCGCCCACCGGCACGGGCCCGTCAGCCTTCGGCTCGCCGAAGGTCTGGCGACAGTGCACCAGCAGTTCACGCAGCGCCGGGCTCTTGGTCGGTGCCGAGATCAGCGCCAGGACGGCGGGGATGTCGGCATCGTTGAGGGGAACGGTCCGGAGTCCGGCGTGCCGGGGGATCATGGACTCCGAGAGCACGGCCACCCCGAGCCCGCGTTCGGCGAGGTTGAGCACCGCGCCCGGAGCACTCGCCTGGAGGGCGATGGTCGGGGTGAGCCCCTGCGCCGCCGAGGCCTCGTCGAGCACCGCGCGGATGCCGGTCCCCCGCGGCAGGCAGATGACCGGGTAGGCGCTCAGCTCGGCGAGCGTGACACCGTCCCGTTCGGCCAGCGGATGGCCGACGGGCACTGCGGCGACGATCGGCTCGCTGACGATCGGCCACCCGTCCAGGTCCTCCGGCGGCCGGCCGGCCGCGCCGATCAGCGCCAGGTCGACGGTGCCCTCACGAACGTACTCGACGAGTCTGACGGAGTCGTCCTCGACCAGGCTGACCTCCACCCCCGGATGTTCGAGATGGAAGCCGGACAGCGCGTCGAAAAGCGGGGTGACCGTGCAGGCCGTGACCATGCCCACGACGAGTTTGCCGCGGACGAGCCCGTTCATCTCGTCGACGGCGTGCCGCAGCGCCTCCACCGCGGCCAGCACGGAGCGTGCGTGGTCGAGCGCGACCTCACCAACCGCGGTCAGGCCGACATGGCGACCGGAACGGTCGAGGAGCGTCGCCCCGAGATCACTTTCGAGCTGCCGAATCTGAGCACTGATACCCGGCTGGCTGATATGAACCCGCTCGGCGGCGCGAGTGAAGTTCGCTTCTTCGGCGACGGCAAGGAAGTACCTCAACTGCCTTAACTCCATAACTTGGAATTATAGCCGCGATCGCAACGATTGATTGGACTTGATATCAGCCACCGCCTGAAAATAGCCACACCGGAACACAGCCACCCACAGGAAAGGATCGTCGTGTCCGAGAACGAGAAGGCCATGAGGCCGGAGGATCTCACACGCCTCTTCGTCGAGCGCGCCAACGCCGGCGACGCCGCCGGCCTCGCCGCGCTGTACGAGGAGGAGGCGGTGATGGCCTACCCGCCGGGCAGTGTCACGGTCGGTCGTGAAGCCATCCGCCAGCTGTGGGAGAAGGTTCTCGCCAACGCGCCGCACTTCGAGCCGGAGGAGCCGCTTCCGACGCTCGTCTGCGGTGACATCGCCCTCACCTCGACCCCGCCGAAGGACGGTTCGGGCGCCCGCGCCCAAGTGGTCCGGCGGCAGCCCGACGGCAGTTGGCTGCGCATCATCGACCAGCCGGAGTTCCGTCCGCCGACGCACTGAGAAAGCGCGTCCCGAAGCCGTGCCCGGCCCGGCGTCCTCGATCGCCGGCCGGGCACTGACGCGGGCTCGCGGGAACGGTTGAAAAGGAGTTGGCCGAAATGCACCGTGCCCGGCGAGCGGAGCCGATCACTCCGCCGCTCGCTCATGGCCGGACATTGACGGCAAGGCCGGGCCGGATATGCTGCACGGCGGACTCGGAGCCAAACGGGGGAACTCACGATGGTTCGGCTCTCGCGGAACGTCCACCGGCCGTGGCCGCCGCGCAACGTCCGGTGCCACTCGTTCCGGCACGCCTTGCTCGGCGGCCGGTTCTCTCACGACTTTTTCCTGCCGGTCCCTCAGAGCCCCGGCTTCCGCCCGTCGCGAACCGCACCGCACGTCAGTCTCATCATCCCTCCGGTGCATACCGACAAAAAGGAGACGTGAGGATGGCTGTGACCGGATCCGAAAGGGTCCACCTCCCGGCGCCCGCAAGCTGCGAATCGGCCGAACTATGGGAAGTCCTCGCAGACAAAATTCCTGTCGTGCAGGTCCCCGTCGACTCGCTTTCCACCGACGACTCGCCCCGCCTTTCCGGCGTGAACGAAGAACACATACGGCAGCTCGCCCAATGTGTGACTCCGCTGCCGCCGATCATCGTTCACCGCAGCACCCTGAGCGTCATCGACGGCGTCCACCGCCTGAGGGCCACCCGGCTCAACGGCCGGACGCACATCGCCGTCCAGTACTTCGACGGCGATGCGAACGAAGCTTTCCTGCTGGCCGTCAAGCGCAATGCCCACCACGGCCTTCCCCTGACCCGGGCCGAGCGCAACGCCGCCGCGCTGCGCATCATCGGCTCCCATCCGGAGTGGTCCGACCGGATGATCGCCGCAGCCGCCGGCCTGTCGCCGAAGACCGTCGGCTCGCTTCGCAGGCGTTCAAGTGACGCGCTTCCACAGTTGAACGTCCGCATCGGCCGCGACGGCCGGTCCCGTCACGTCGACACCTCCGAACGGCGCCGGCGCGCGGGCGAGTACGTCCTGGCCAACCCCGACGCGACACTGCGAGAGATCGCCCAGAGCACCGGACTGTCCCTGGCCACCGCCCGCGACGTGCGGGCACGAATACACAGGGGCGTGAGCCCCACCCTGCCGAAGCGGAGCAACGACGCTCCCCCCTCCGGCGAAGCCGCGGCCACGCAGCGGACCACCGCCTCCGGCGTCTCCCTCACCATGGCGAAGGCGCTCCTGATCCTGAAGCGCGATCCGTCCCTCAGGCTCACCGAGCACGGGCGGTTCCTGCTGCGCGTGCTGGACACCAACGCGATGGCCAGCAGCAGATGGGACGAGCTCGTCGACCGGATACCACAGCACTGGGCGGGCGCGGTCGCGGCGGTGGCCCGGCAGTGCGCCGCGTCATGGGGGCAGGCGGCACTGCAACTGGAGGAACGGGCCCGGACGGTGGAGGGCGACCGGGTCTGAAGCCCGCCCCGCCGGACGCCGATGCCACAAGCAGACATCCCTCGGAATCGCCGGTCCGCTCCCGGGCGGTGGCAGGCCGGCGATCCATGGCCACGTGCACCCCGCGAAAAGTGCGACTCTCGTGGAAACCGACGGAATTTTCTATCATTTTCCGCATGACAATTCTGGTGACCGGGGCAACCGGAAAGACAGGCCGTCATGTGGTACGGGAGCTCCTCTCCTCCAAAAAGGAGGTACGTATACTGACCCGGCGCCCGGACGAGGTACGCCCCCCCTCCGGGGTGACCGTCGTACAAGGCGATCTGACCGCACCGGAGAGCCTTTCGAAGGCGCTCGACGGAGTGGAACGCGCATTCCTGTTCCCTGTATTGCACGCCATTCCGGAATTCGCCCAGGCGGCGCGGCGTGCCGGGGTCCGCAGGGTGGTCCTGTTCACCGGGGCCTGGGCCGCCGGCCACACCGAGCGGGACCGCGGCTCATGGGTCTACCCGCGCTACCGGGCCGCCGAGGCCGCGCTGTCCGACAGCGGCCTGGCCGAGTGGACGGTGCTGCGGCCAGCGCCCTTCGCCACCAACGCGCTGTGGTGGGCGCCTGCCATCCGGGCCGACGGCGTGGTACGCCTGCCCCACCCGGAGGCCGTCTGCCCGGTGATCCACGAGGCCGACCTCGCCGCGGCGGTGACGCGCACGCTCCTCGACGACGGGCATCACGGGGCTCACTACACCCTCACCGGACCGGCGCACATCTCGCAGGCGGAGCAGGTCGCGGCGATCGGCGAGGCGATCGGACGGCCACTGCGCATCGAACGGATACCGGCCGAGCAGTGGCGGACCGAGGCGGAGAGGTTCCTGCGGCCGGGCATCGTGAGCGACCTGCTGCGCGAGTGGTCCGACACGGAGAGGGACCCGTCCACCGCTCTGCCCGTCCTGCCGACGGTGGCGGAGCTGACCGGCAGGCCCGCCCGCACCTTCGCGCAGTGGGCCGGTGACCACACTCACGATTTCGCCTGAGACCGGCGCACCGCCGCCCGAAGGGATTGTCATGGAGTACACCTGTCTCGGCCGGAGCGGTCTGCGGATCTCCCGGCTCTGCCTCGGCACCATGAACTTCGGCGTCCACACCGAGGAGGCCGAGGCCCACCGCATTCTGGACGCCGCCCTGGACCTGGGCATCAACTTCGTCGACACCGCCGACCTCTACGGCTGGCCCGACCAGCCCGGTCTGACGGAGACCATCATCGGAAACTGGTTCGCGCAGGGCGGCGGCCGCCGCGAGCGGACCGTTCTCGCGACCAAGGTGTTCTCGGACATGGGTGACTGGCCCAACGAGGGCGGGCTCTGTGCACTGCACATCCGCCGGGCGGTCGACGCCAGTCTCCGGCGACTGCGCACCGACCACATCGACCTCTACCAGATGCACCACGTGGACCGGCACACACCCTGGGACGAGATCTGGCAGGCGATGGAGGTCCTGGTCGCCCAGGGAAAGATCACCTACGTCGGGTCCAGCAACTTCGCGGGCTGGCATCTCGCCGAGGCCCAGGAAGCGGCACGCGCCCGCCACTTCCTCGGCCTGGTCAGCGAGCAGTCCCTGTACAACCTCCTGGAACGGACCGTCGAACTGGAGGTCGTCCCGGCCGCTCGGCATTACGGCATCGGCCTGCTGCCGTGGTCCCCGCTGCACAGCGGGCTGCTCGGCGGGGTGCTGCGTGAGGAGCGCCAAGGGATCAGGCGGGCGACGGCGCGGGCCGCCGCCGCGCTCGCGACACGGCACGCACAGATCAAGGAGTACGAGGATTTCGCCGCCGAACTCGGCCATGAACCGGGACACGTCGCCCTGGCGTGGCTGCTCGCCAACCCGGCCGTCACCGCGCCCGTCGTCGGCCCCCGCACTCTCGGGCACCTGCACAGCGCCGTCAGCGCCCTGGACGTGCGGCTGGACCAGCAGGCCCTGACCCGACTCGACGAGATTTTCCCAGGTCATCGACCCGCACCGGAGGCCTACGCCTGGTGACGCCGGACCGCCCCTTCCCGGCCGCCCGCGTGTGCCGCCCGTGCAGATCTCGCCGGCCGGTGCCCGAAGGAGTGCCACGCCCCGCCGCCTCGTGGCGGGGCGAAGGGCGGAGGAACGACCCCGCGGCCGACCACGGCGGCCTCAACGCCCTGGGCACCCGCTTCACCCGCACCCTGGAGGCGGTCCGCTCCCCCGGCACCGCCCCGCGCCCACCAGATCATCCGCGTCTGCGAGCGTCAGGGCGTCCCCGTCCTGGCCGATCTCGCTTACCAGGGCGGCAGCCCCTGGCTGACCACGGGCATCGAACGCAGGCCCCTGCAGGAACTCACTCCACCGAGAAGACCGTCAACCGGTCCCTGGCCGCGGCACGGACACCGGTCGAACACGGCGTCGCCCGCCTGAAGTCCTGGCGGATCCTCCGCAGATTCCGACGCGGTCCAAACCGCATGACGCCAATCGCCAAAGCTGTCCCCACTCCGAAGCCGCAACACTGAAGAAGCTCGGCATGTTCACTCCGAAGAGGGCACGTCGCGGACCTGACTCCCGTCCCGCTCGGAACGGCGTCTTGCAGAGCAGCCCGGCGAACCGGGGCCTGTCCGAAGTTGTGATCCCGTCGCGGGGGAAAGGGTTGGAGGGCCGGTGATCGGGCCGGCAGCTCGCAGTTGCCCGTGGCACCGCCCGAGGAGATGAGACCCATGAACGCCGTATCGACGCGGGCGCTCCCCTTCCCGTCACTGCCGGGCCACTGACCCGATACTCCAGCCGGACTTCCGTAGACCGCACCTCTGGCACGGTGGACTCCGTCGCCCTTGAGGCGGCAGTCGCGGAGGATTTTCCAGGTCTTCATGCGGGCGAGGGCGTACTCGATGCGGGCGCGGACCCTGCGGTGCGAACGGTTGTGCTCTTCTTTCCGGCGCGGGAGTTCGGCCTGACCGCGTTCGCGGCGGTGCGGGATGACCGGGCCGGTGCCGCGGTGGCCGCCGTCCGCGATCACCAGGGTGTCCTTGCGGAAGCGTCTGCGGGGCTGGAACGCGGGCGACGGGCCGAGGTCGTCGATGATGCCGTCGGCCGCCGGCTTCGACACTCCGAGCAGCGGCGCCGATTGGCGCAGGGTGAGGTTCGTGCGCCAGTACCGCGGCGACCAGCAACACTCGGTCCTCCGGCGGCGGACTCCAGGGCGGGCCCTCGCGGACCGGGTCGGCGCCCTCACACCGCAGCGCGGTGATCAGCTTGCCCAGCCGCCGAGGGCTCAGCCCAGTGAACGGGGCTGTCCAGGACGACTCCGACGCCGTGATCACACCAGCCACAGCGAGATCATTTCAGGTGCCGGCGCCCTTCTCCGAGACCGATCCTGTGTGCTCGGTCAACGAGGAGGACATGTGGGGCTCGTTCTGTTCCCAGGAGACGATGACACCAGCAGCCCGGACGTCCCCTGGTCCTGCACCGGCTTCGGAGCGTTCCGGCGGTGGCTGGCACAGGCCGAGGGGTTCGCCCTGGACGAGATGCACGGCTTCGGCGGACAGCGCCCGTGGAACGACGTCTTCACCACCCTGGCACCCCTCCCCGATCATCCCGATGATGACGGCCCCGACCTCACACCGGCCCAGTGCGCCGCGATCCTGCCCCGCCCGCGGGAGATCGTCGACCAGCCTCAAGGCGGGAGCACCGACCCACGTCCCCAACGGCACATGGACGACGCCCGCCAGCTGGTGGTCGTCTTGCAGCTCCGCATCGGGAAAGACGTCGACCTCCTCCTCGGCTGACGCCGGTGGGCAGTGCCGGCTCACTGCGGCCAGCGGTTACGGGACAACGCTCAGAGCCCGGCCAGGAATCGGAGCTTGTCGGGGTTGCGGATGATGTACACCGCCTGGATGCGTCCGTCCGCGACGTCCAGCTGGAAGACGGCGTCGGGCTCGTCCCCGGACAGGGCCAGCGCGGCGGGGCCGCCGTTGAGCTCCAGGAGGCGCACGGACAGCTCCGCGACGCCCTTCCGGGCGGCTCCGACGAGGAAGCGGGCCACCTTGTCGGCGCTCTCCAGCACCCGCAGCGGCGCCTTGGCCTTCCCGCCGCTGTCGCCCACCAGCCGGACGTCCGGGGCGAGCAGCGCCATCAGCTCCTCCAGGTCGCCCCCGGCCGCCGCCGCGAGGAACCGCTCGGTGAGGGCACGGCGCTGGACCGGGTCGACCTCGTAGCGGGGCCGCCGTTCGTCGACGTGCCTGCGGGCGCGTCCGGAGAGCTGGCGCACCGCCGCCTCCGTGCGGTCGAGCATGGCGGCGATGGCGGCGTACGGGTAGCCGAAGGCCTCCCGGAGGACGAAGACCGCCCGCTCCAGCGGGGACAGCGACTCCAGGACGACGAGGACCGCGAGGGAGACGGAGTCGGCGAGCACGGCCCGCTCGGCGGCGTCCGGGACGGTGTTCCCGAAGTCGGTGACGTACGGCTCGGGCAGCCACGGGCCGACGTACGTCTCGCCCCGCGCCTTGATCTGGCGCAGCCGGTCGATGGCGAGGCGGGTGGTGACGCGCACCAGGTAGCCGCGCGGCTCGCGCACCTCGCCGCGGTCGGCGCCGGACCAGCGCAGCCAGGCCTCCTGGACCACGTCCTCCGCGTCGGCCACGCGTCCCAGCATGCGGTAGGCGACGCCCAGGAGGACGGAACGGTGCTCCTCGAAGACTTCGGTGGCGGTGTCGGCGGTCACGGCCCCATCCCAGCGGACGGGTCCGGCCGTGTCCAGGCGGGGGCGCGGGCCGGGCGCGGCCGGACCGGCGCCGGCGGGCCGCTGCCGCGACGCCCGCGCGGGGGACGGGGCGGGGAGGGAGCGGCCGGCAGGGGGACGCCCGGGGACGGGCCCGTCCACCCTGCCGCGCCCCGTTGTTCACCCGCGGTTTCCGTGCGCGCCGCGGCGCACCGGTAGGTGTGGCACCGCACACTGGCCGAATCCCGTCCCTGGAGGCGCAGCCATGTCAGACCGTCCGCTCCCCGGCCGTCGCAGCGTCCTGCGCGGCTCGCTCGCCGCCTCGGCGGCCCTGACCCTGCCCACCGCCCTCGGCGCGGCGCCGGCGTTCGCCCGGTCCGGACGGCCCGTGGCGGGCTGGGGGGTGCAGACGGGTGACGTGACCTGCGACTCCGGTCTGGTGTGGGTGCGCTCCGACCGTCCGGCCCGGATGATCGTCGAGACGTCCGCGACCGAGTCGTTCCGCAACCCGCGCCGCCTGCACGGTCCGCTGCTCGGCGCGGACACGGACTTCACCGGCACGACCCGGCTGCGCGGGCTGCCGCCGGGCGAGCAGATCCACTACCGCGTGCTGCTCGCGGACCCCGACGACCCGCGCCGCACCGGTGAGCCGGTCACCGGCACGTTCCGCACGGTGCCGGTACGGCGGCGCGACGGGGTGCGCTTCCTGTGGTCGGGCGACCTGGCGGGGCAGGGCTGGGGCATCAACCCGGACCTCGGCGGCTACCGCATCTTCGACGCGATGGCCCGGCTGGACCCGGACTTCTTCCTCTTCAGCGGCGACACCGTCTACGCCGACGGCCCGCTCGCGCCGACCGCCGCGCTGCCCGACGGCGGCACCTGGCGGAACATCATGACGGAGGAGAAGGCCGCGGTCGCCCAGACCCTGGCCGAGTACCGCGGCAACTTCCGCTACAACCTGCTCGACGAGAACCTCAGGCGGTTCAACGCCCAGGTCCCGGCCATCGTGCAGTGGGACGACCACGAGGTCCGCAACAACTGGTACCCGGGCCAGGTCATCGCGGACACCGACACCCGCTACACCGAGAAGAGCGTCGACGTCCTGGCCGCCCGGGCCCGGCGCGCGTTCAGCGAGTACTACCCGGTCTCCACGCTGCGTCCGGGCGCGCGTGAGGGCCGCGTGTACCGGGTGCTGCGGCAGGGCCCGCTGCTGGACGTGTTCGTGCTGGACATGCGGACGTACCGCAACGCGAACTCGGCCGGCGACCAGACCGTCGACCCGCAGGGCATCCTCGGCCGGGAGCAGCTGGAGTGGCTCAAGCGGGAGCTGTCGCGGTCGCGTGCGGTGTGGAAGGTGATCGCCGCCGACATGCCGATCGGCCTGGTCGTGCCCGACGCCACCGAGGGCAGGCCGAACTTCGAGGCCGTCGCGCAGGGCGACCCGGGCCGGCCGCTCGGGCGCGAGCTGCAGATCGCCGAGCTGCTGCGGTACATCAAGCACCGGCGGATCACCGGCACCGTGTGGCTGACGGCCGACGTGCACCACACCTCGGCCCAGCACTACCAGCCGTCCCGGGCCGCGTTCGGCGACTTCGAGCCGTTCTGGGAGTTCGTCTCCGGGCCGCTCAACGCCGGCGCCTTCCCGGCCAGCGCGCTCGACGACACCTTCGGTCCGGAGCGGGTGTTCGTGAAGGCGCCGGCCGTCTCGAACGTCTCGCCCGCCGGCGGCTACCAGTTCTTCGGCGAGGTCGACATCGACGGCGACAGCGGGGAGATGACGGTGCGGCTGCGCGAGCAGGACGGCACCGTGCTGTTCACGAAGGTGCTGCAGCCGGGCCGGGTCGGCCAGTGACTCCCCCGCCGCCGCCCGTCCGCCGCTTCCGCCCCGTTCGGTGCTGCGGGAGCGGCGGCCGACGGGGAGGCCGTACGTGGCACCGGACGGCTTCCCCCCGCACGGGCACGCCGAAGTCCGCACCCGGGTCGCCGGCCACGACGTCGAGCTGGTCCTCCCGCCGGCCCGCGGATCCTGGCTGAACCGGGTCGAGTCCGGGTTCGCAGCCCCGCGCCGCTCCGCCCCGGACGGCGCCGGCCGCCGCACCCACGACGAGCGGACCGCCGCCGTCGCCGCCTGCGTCCGCCGGGGGAACGGTCGCGCGGAGCCGAGGACCCGCCTCGCACCCGGATCACCGTCCGGCGTCGGACCGGATGCCCGGCCCGGCCGACGCTGCGCGACCGGCCACTCGTCAGCAAGCAGTGGAAGGTCGTCCTCGCGGCCAAGGCGAGCCGCCCGATGGGTGACGATCCCCATCAGCGGAGCGCCTCACGGCGCTGGATCTGACCGCGGTCGGGAACTCGCTGCTCGACCGCGGCATCGAACGCGAAGTGCTGCCGGTCGCGCAGCGCCATGGGGTGGGCACGCCGGTGTGGGGCCCGCTCGGGCAAGGACCGCTCACGGGACGCGTCCGCAAGGGCGAGCGCGCCGCGCCGGCTTCTTCCAGCACCTCGACGACGGGCACCGCCTCGACGCCGTCGCGCGGTTCGTCTCGCTCGCCGCGGAGGCGGGCTTGCCGCTGACCCACCTCGCCATGGCGTTCGGAATCGCCCATCCGGGCGTGACCAGCGCGATCGTCGGGCCGCGCCCGGGGCCGACGCCCACCGCGCCCTGCGGGCGGTGTGGCGGAAAAGGGGCGGCCCTTCCGCCCCCCCTTCCGCCACACCACACCAGCCGAAAGGACGACAAAAGGTACAGATGCAGCTTTACCCGTAGGTCACAGAGCGTTCGTGATCACGCAACACCGTTCCTTCACAGTGGCCGTATGAGTCGAAAAATGTCTGATGTGCCCCGCGGGAAGCACGGCCGGTCCACGCACCACTGGCGGCGGGACCTCGTCGAACTCGCCGCCCTGTTCACGGCGGTCGCGGTCGCGGACGCGGCGGCGAACCTGGTGGGACACGGCCCCGACGGCCCGGAGCTGCTGGTGGTCTCGGCGGTCGTGCTGATCGCCACGGCGGCCTTCCACACCTGGTGGGCACGGCGCCACGGCCACGCGCCGCCGGCGGACGATACCGGTGCCCGGCCGCCGTCCGACGGGTGGCAGGCCGGGCCGTCCGCCCCGGGCGACGGGGCGGACGGAGCCGCGGACGGGGAGTACGCGCTGTGGCGGATGCGGACGACGGTGAAGGACCAGCCGGGGTCGCTGGCCGCGCTGTGCACGGCCCTCGCCGGGCGACGGGTCGACATCCTCAGCCTGCAGACGCACCCGCTGGCCGCGGGCACGGTGGACGAATTCCTGCTGCGGGCCCCGGCCGGGCTCGCGGGGTCCGAACTCACCCGGACCGTGTCGCTGGCGGGCGGCGCCGACACCTGGATCGAGCGGGCCGACGCCCACGACCTGGTGGACGCGCCGACCCGGGTCCTCGGACTCGCCGCCCGCACCGCCCTGGACCCGGCGGAACTGCCGCTGGCGCTGCGCCAGCTGCTGGGCCGGTGCACGATCCGGTCGCTGCCCGCCGCACCGGCCGGCGGCGACCGGGAAGCGCGGGCCGTGCCGGCGGACGGGATCCTGGAGGACACCGTGATGCGACTGCGCGCGCCGGAGGGCGGGGTGATCACCGTGGAGCGGCCGTACCTGCCGTTCACGCCCACCGAGTTCGCCCGGGTGCGGGCGCTGGTGGAGCTGGACGCCCGGCTCGGTCCGCGGGTCCCGCGCGACCGGGACGTGCTGACGCTGCCCGAGGGCGGCGCCATCACCGTGCGCCGGGCCGGCCCGGACGACGTGGAGGCCGCCCGGGCGATGCACGAGCGGTGCTCGACGCGGACGCTGGCGATGCGCTACCACGGCCCGGTCGGCGACGCGGACCGTTACCTGGACCACCTGCTCAGCCCGCGGTTCGGCCGCACCCTCGCGGTACAGACCGCGTCGGGCCGCGTCGTCGGGCTCGGCCACCTGCTGTGGGACGGGGACGAGACGGAGGTCGCGCTGCTCGTCGAGGACGCCTGGCAGCGCCGCGGCATCGGCGGCGAACTGCTGCGCCGGCTGGTGGCGATGGCCACCGAGGCGGGCTGCGAGAGCGTGTACGCCGTGACGCAGGCGTCCAACACCGGCATGGTCGCCGCGATGCGGGGGCTCGGGCTGCCCCTCGACTACCAGATCGAGGAGGGCACCCTGGTCGTCACGGCCCGGCTGCGGGAGGCCCCGGCCGACTCGCCGCTGCCGTACGACGAGGCGCGGGAGCCGTACGGGGAGCGGGTCGCGCGGGACTGAGACGCGGTTGCGCGGTGCCCCGCCAGGAGGAACGGCCCGGCGTCCGCCGGGCCGTTCGGCGTACCGGCCGCCCCCTCACCGCCTCGTCGGCGCCGGCCGCTCCCCCAGCGCCCGGTCCAGGTCGGCCCACAGGTCCTCGACGTCCTCCAGGCCGGCCGACAGGCGCAGCAGCCGGTCGCTCACGCCCGCGCCGCGGCGGTCGTCGGCGTCGACGACGCGGTGGCTGATCGACGCCGGGTGCTGGATGAGGGTGTCGACGCTGCCGAGGCTGACGGCCGGGGTGATCAGCCGGACGCCGCCGACGACCGCGTGCGGGTCGCCGCGCACCTCGAAGGAGACCATCGCACCGCCGATGCGCGGGTAGTGGACGCGGGTGACGCGCGGGTCGTCCGCGAGCCGGCGGGCGAGTTCGGCGGCGTTCGCGGAGGCGGCCCGCACCCGCACCGGGAGGGTCGCCAGGCCGCGCAGCAGCAGATAGCCGGCCAGCGGGTGCAGCACGCCGCCCGTGGCGAACCGCACCCGCCGCAGCCGTCCCGCGAACTCCTCGTCGCAGGCCACCACGCCCGCCATCACGTCCCCGTGCCCGCCGAGGTACTTGGTGGCGCTGTGCAGCACCAGCCGCGCCCCCTGTCCGGCGGGGCGCTGCAGCACCGGCGTGGCGAAGGTGTTGTCCACCAGCAGCGGCACGGACCCGCATCCGTGGGCGACCGCCCGCAGGTCGAGTTCGGCGAGCGTGGGATTGGCCGGGGACTCGACCAGCACCAGCCCGGTGTCCGGACGCAGCGCGTCCGCGATGCCCGCCGGGCCGGTCCAGGTGACCTCCGAGCCGAGCAGCCCGGCGGTCAGCAGATGGTCGCTGCAGCCGTACAGCGGCCGCACGGCCACGACGTGGCGCAGGCCCGCCGCGGCCCGGACCAGCAGGACGGCGGTCAGCGCGGCCATGCCGCTGGCGAACGCGACCGCGGCCTCGGTGCCCTCCAGGCGGGCCAGCGCGGTCTCGAACCGGGCGACGGTGGGGTTGCCCAGCCGCCCGTAGACGGGCGGGCCCTGCATCGCGGCGCCCGTGGCGGCGAAGGCGTCGAGGCGGGCGGCCTCCCCGCGGCTGTCGTACGGGGGGTAGGTGGTGGACAGGTCGATCGGCGGGGCGTGCAGCCCGTGCCGGGCGAGGTCGTCCCGCCCGGCGTGCACGGCCTCGGTGGCCAGAGCCCTGGGCGCGGTGGTGCGTGCGTCGCCGGGCGACGACGCGTGCGTGGTCGCTGGGTCCATGGACGCCAAGGGTGAACACCGGCCGGGCCGGTGCGCGGGAATCCCGTGCTACGTTCGGCGCATGACCGAGTCCGTCGTACTGGATCCGGTGGATCTGCGTCTGCTGCGGCTGCTGCAGAACGACGCCCGGACCACGTACCGCGACCTCGCCGCGCGGGTCGGGGTGGCGCCGTCGACCTGCCTGGACCGGGTGACCCGGCTGCGCCGCTCGGGCGTGATCCTCGGCCACCGGCTCGAAGTGGATCCCGCCAAGCTGGGACGAGGGCTTCAGGCGCTGCTGTCCGTGCAGGTCAGGCCGCACCGGCGGGAGTTGGTGGGGCCGTTCGTGGAGCGGATCCGGGCGCTCCCGGAGTCGCGGACCGTCTTCCACCTGACCGGGCCGGACGACTACCTCGTCCACGTCGCGGTCGCCGACATGGCGGATCTGCAGCGGCTGGTCCTGGACGAGTTCACGGCCCGGCGCGAAGTGGCCCGGGTGGAGACCCGGCTGATCTTCCAGCAGTGGGAGTGCGGGCCGCTGCTGCCGCCTTCGCCCTCGGCTCAATCCGGATGACGCGCGGCGGACCTCGTACGAGGATGGTCCGCATGTCACAGACCAACAGCCCGCTGCCCCGCGAGGTCGCCGACGCGTACGTCGACGACCTCATCGCCCTCGACCCGGTCACCGGCACGTACCTCGGCGTCCCGGAGAGCTCCGGCCGTCTGCCCGACTTCTCGCCCGCGGGCCGGGAGGCGCTGGCGCAGCTGGCGCGGACCACGCTCGCGCGGCTCGACGAGGCGGAGCGCCGGCCCGGCGCGGACAGCGACGTCGAGCGCCGGTGCGCGCGCCTGCTGCGCGAGCGGCTCACCGCGGAGCTGGCCGTGCACGAGGCCGAGGAGGGCCTGCGCTCGGTCGGCAACATGGGCACGGCCGCGCACGCGGTGCGCGAGGTGTTCACCGTGACGCCGACGCGGACGCAGGAGGACTGGGCGGCGATCGCCGAGCGGCTGCGCGCGGTGCCGGCCGCGCTGGCGGGCTACCGGGAGTCCCTCGCCCTGGGCCTGGAGCGCAAGCTGTACGCGGGCCCGCGGCCGACCGCCACGTTCGTCGGACAGCTCGGCGAGTGGGCGGACACCGGCCAGGGGCGCGGCTGGTTCGAGGACTTCGCCGCCGCCGGGCCGGACGCGCTGCGCGCGGAGCTGGACGAGGCGGCCCGGGGCGCGACCGCGGCCGTGGCCGAGCTGCGGGACTGGATGCGCGACGTGTACGCGCCGGCGATCGAGGGCGCCCCGGACACGGTGGGCCGGGAGCGTTACGCCCGCTGGTCGCGCTACTACAACGGCACGGACCTCGACCTGGACGAGGCGTACGCCTACGGCTGGTCCGAGTACCACCGCATCCTGGCCGAGATGCGGCAGGAGGCCGAGAAGATCCTGCCCGGCGCCGCCACCCCGTGGGTGGCGCTGGCCCACCTCGACGAGCACGGCCGGCACATCGAGGGCGTGGACGAGGTCCGCGACTGGCTGCAGGGCCTGATGGACCAGGCGATCGAGGCGCTCGACGGCACCCACTTCGACCTGGCCGAGCGGGTGCGCAGGGTGGAGTCGTGCATCGCCCCGCCGGGCAGCGCGGCGGCGCCCTACTACACGCCCCCGTCGGAGGACTTCTCGCGCCCGGGCCGCACCTGGCTGCCGACGATGGGCCAGACCCGGTTCCCGGTGTACGACCTGGTGTCGACCTGGTACCACGAGGGCGTCCCGGGCCACCACCTCCAGCTCGCGCAGTGGGTGCACGTGGCGCGGGATCTGTCCCGCTACCAGGCGTCCGTCGGCATGGTCAGCGCCAACGCCGAGGGCTGGGCGCTGTACGCGGAGCGCCTGATGGACGAACTGGGCTTCCTCACCGACCCGGAACAGCGGCTCGGCTACCTCGACGCGCAGATGATGCGGGCCGCCCGCGTGATCGTCGACATCGGCATGCACCTGGGGCTGCCGATCCCGGCGGACTCGCCCTTCCACCCGGGCGAGCGCTGGACCCCGCAGCTGGCGCAGGAGTTCTTCGGGGCGCACAGCAGCCGTCCGGCGGACTTCGTGGAGAGCGAGCTGACCCGCTATCTGACGATCCCCGGGCAGGCGATCGGCTACAAGCTCGGCGAGCGGGCCTGGCTGCTGGGCCGGGAGAACGCGCGCAGGCGGCGCGGCAGTTCCTTCGACCTGAAGGCCTGGCACATGGCCGCTCTCTCGCAGGGCTCGCTCGGCCTGGACGACCTGGTGGACGAGCTGTCCCGGCTGTGATCAGCGCCGGAAGCCCCCTTCGGAGCCGATGACCTGACCGGTGACCCACTCCGCCTCGTCCGTGGCGAGCCAGGCGATGAGGCGGGCGGGGTCGTCGGGCATGCCCCACCGCCCGGCGGGGAACATCGCGGCGATCGCGTCGTACGCCTCGCCGGTCAGCCAGTCGGTGTCGACCGGGCCGGGGTTGACCGTGTTGACGGTGACCGCGTGCTCGGCGAGCGCCGTCGCCAGCGAGCGGGTGATCGAGGCGAGCGCGCCCTTCTGCAACGCGTAGGCGATCTCGCCGGGCATGCCGCCCGCGATGTCCTGGCCGGAGGTCATCATCACCACGCGCCCGCCCGGGGTGCGCGGCGGCAGTGCGGCGCGCTGCCGGGCGTAGGCCTGGACCAGCAGCAGCACCGAGCGGGTGTCGACCGCCCAGTGGGCGTCCAGCGTCGCGGCGTCGATCGCGTCGAGCGGGCCGTCGGAGCCGTTGAGGGCGTGGTTGGCGACCAGGATGTCGAGCCGGCCGCCGAGCGCCTCGGTGGCCCTGGCCAGGAGTCCGGCCGGCGCCGCCGGGTCCGCGAGGTCGCCGGGCTCCTCGACCACCCGGGCGTCCGGGTCGCCGAGCGCCGCGCGCACGGAGGCGACCACGTCCTCGATCCGGTCGGCGCCCCACGGCATGGCGGCGTCGTGCGGCACGTGGTGGTGCAGGCAGACGCTCGCGCCGTACGCGGCGAGCCGCCGGGCCACGGCGTGGCCGATGCCGCCGCGTCTGCTCGCGCCGGTGACCAGGGCGGTCCGGCCGCGCAGCGGCAGGGGGTCGCGGCGCAGTTCCTCGGGTGCGGGATGCGGGAGTCGGGGCACGAACGACCATGATGGGCGGCGGGCGGGCGCGGCGCACGTCATTATCGGCGGCGCGGGGGCGCGGGGGGCGGCGCGGCCCGAGCCGGGCGGCACCGGGCCACGTCACGGGCGGCGGCCGCGTCGTCCGCGAGGGCGCGGCCCCTCCGGGTTCGGCGCGGCGCCCGCGGGCGCGCCGGACCGGGCCGGCGCGCCGGGTCCGACGACCGCGGGCGGCGCCGGCTCACCGCCGCCCCGGCGTCCCCCGGCCGCCGGGCTCATCCGACGCCCCGCAGCCGCAGCGTCGACCCCGAGCGTCCCTTCACCACCTCCACCTGTGCGTGGATCCGCCGCCGCAGGTCGGCGACGTGGCTGACGATGCCCACGCTGCGGTCCCGTTCGCGCAGGGAGTCGAGCACGTCGAGGACCTCGTCGAGGGTCTGGTCGTCGAGGCTGCCGAACCCCTCGTCGATGAAGAGGGTGTCCAGCCGGACCCCGCCGGCCTCGTCGGTGACGACGTCCGCGAGGCCGAGGGCGAGGGCGAGGGAGGCGAAGAACGTCTCACCGCCCGACAGCGTCGCCGTGTCGCGCTCCCGCCCGGTCCAGGCGTCGACGACGTGCAGGCCGAGGCCGCTGCGGCCGCGTCCGGTGCGGTCGTCGGAGTGGACGAGGGTGTACCGGCCGGACGACATGCGCTGCAGCCGTACGGTCGCGGCGGCGGCCACCTGCTCCAGCCGGGCGGCGAGCACGTACGCCTCCAGGCGCATCCTGCGCTCGTTCTCCGCCGAGGTGCCCGCGGTGAGGCCGGCCAGGCGGGCCACGCGGTCGTACTCCTCGCGCAGCGGCGCCAGCCGCCGTACGCCGGCGGCGGCGCGGGCGGAGAGGCGGTCCAGTTCGGCGCAGCGGCGGGCGGCGGCGTCGCGCGCGGAGGCGGCCTCGCGCAGCCGCCGGGCCGCGGCGGCCGCGGCCCGCTCCGCCGCGGCCGGGTCGGCGGGCGGTCGCTGCGCGGCGGCCGCGGTGCCGGCCTCCGCGAGCACCGCGCGCACGGCGGCCTCCTCCGTCCGCCAGGCGTCCAGCCGCCGTTGCAGTTCGCGGTGGGCGGTGTCGTCGAGGAGCGCGTCGGCCGCGGCCTGCGGGGTGTCGAAGCCGGCTCGGAAGGCGGCGTCGGCGAGGCGGGCGTCGGCGTCCTTCAGGCGCTGGGCGGCGTCCTCGGCGATCCGGGCGGCCTCGGCCGCCTCGGTGAGCCGCGCCGCCCGCTCCTCCAGTTGCGCGGCCCGCGCGGCCACGCTGCCGGCGGTGCCCCGGGCCCGCGTCAGCTCCTCCTCCAATGCGGCCCGTTCGCGGTCCAGCCGCTCCCGGTGGCCCACGCGGGAGGCGGCCCGGACCGCGGCCTGCCGCTGCGCGGCGATCCGCTGCTCGCGCTCGTGCTCGGCCCGGCGCAGCTCCTCCCGGGCGGTGTGCAGCGCGGAGGCGTCCGCGCGTGCCCGCGCGTAGGCCCGCTCCAGTTCCCCGGCCTCCTCGGCCAGCCGCGCGGCGGGCGTGTCGCCGGCCTCGGCGGTGGCGGCGGCGAGCGCCTCCCGCACGGCGCCCAGGCGCCGCTCGTCCCGGGTGTGCCGCTCCTGCGCCTGCTGGTAGGCGGCGAGGGCGCGGTCCTCCGCCGCGCGGTCGACGTGCCCGGCGACCCTGCGCGCCGGGGCGGGGTGTTCGGTGGAGCCGCAGACCGCGCACGGCTCGCCGGCGGAGAGGTTCGCGGCGAGTTCGGCGGCGATGCCGTTCAGGCGCTGTTCCTTGAGGTCGAGCCAGTGGGCCTTGGCCTGCACCGCGTGTTTCTCCGCGTCGAGGGCCCGCCGCTGCGCCTCCTCGGCGTCACCGGCCAGCCGGTCCCGCGTCCGGGCCGCTTCGAGCCTGGCGCGCGCGGACTCCCGCCGCACGGCGAGCTGTTCCGCCCGCGCCGCCGCCTCCTGCGCGGCGTCGACACGGGTCTGCAGTGCCGCGCGGGTCGCCTCCCAGCCGGCGAGCCAGGCCTCCGCGTCCCGGAGGGCGTCCTCGTCGGCGCGCTCCTGGCGGTCCAGATCGGCGCGCTCGGCGGCCAGGCCGGCCAGTCGCTGTTCGGCGCGGCGGGCCGCCTGCAGGCCGCCCAGTTCCTCCGCCGCCCGGCGCGCGGCGGCGGCGAGGTGGGCCGCGGCGGCGTCCGCGAGGGTCTCCGGCAGCAGGGCACGCGCGCGTGCCTCGGCCTCGGCCGCCCGGCGGTGTTCGGCTTCGGCGGCCTCCCGCAGGTCCAGGGCGGGCGCCACCGCTTCGGCCTTGCGGGCCCGCTCCATGCGCGCCTGCGCCTCGCGGTGGGCGCCGGCCCGTTCCTGCAGCCGTGCGGCCCGCTCCCGCGCCTCCTCGAATCTCTTTTGCAGCCGGGCCAGTTCGCGGACGTCGGCCAGGTCGCGTTCGGCGGCGGCCTGGGCGGACTCGGCGGCCGTGAGACGGCAGTGGGCGATGTCGAGCTGTTCGCGGGCGGTGCTGCGGGCGACGGCGGCGGCGCTCAGCACGGCGTCCGCCAGGCCCGGCTCACCCGGTGTCAGCTCGGGCAGCTCCATGGCGCCGCCCGCGGCCTGCTGCATGCGGTGCGCGTCGGCCAGCAGCGCGGCGTCGCCCTCGCGCACCCGGGCCTCGGTGGTCTTACGGCGCTCGGCGAGGCGTTTTTCGACCTCGGCGAAGCGGCGGGTGTCGAAGAGGCGGCCCAGCAGCCTGCCGCGGGCCTCGGCGTCGGCGCGCAGGAAACGCGCGAAGTCGCCCTGGGGCAACAGCACCACCTGGCAGAACTGTTCGCGGCTCATGCCGAGCAGCCGGGTGATCTCCTCGCCGATCTCCTGGTGCGAGCGGCTGAGGTCCTTCCACGTCCCGGTCGCCGCGTCGTACTCGCGCAGCCAGGTCTGGGCCTTGTCGACCGTCATGCCCTTGCCGCGCAGCTTCGGGCGCTCCCAGGGCGGCTGCCGGGTGATCTCCAGCCGCCGTCCGGCGACGGTGAGGTCGAGGCGCACCTCGGTGCGGGTGCCGGCCGCGGCGTGGTCGCTGCGCAGGGTCATGCCCTGGCCGCTGTGCCGGGCGCCCGGCACCGCGCCGTACAGCGCGTAGCAGACGGCGTCGAGGACGGAGGTCTTGCCGGCGCCGGTGGGGCCGTGCAGCAGGAACAGCCCCGCCGCCGACAGCGCGTCGAAATCGACCGTCTGGGACCCTCCGAAGGGCCCGAACGCGGTGATGTCCAGCCGGTGCAGCCTCACCGGGCCTCCCCCTTGTCCGGTTCGCCGGCCTCCCGCCGCGCCGTGCCGGTCACCGGCTCTCCCCCCTGCGCCCGGCGCCCCGCGTCACCGCGCCACCTCCCGTACCGCCTCGTCCGCGCGCACCGCGTCGAACGCGTCCCGCAGCACCGCCTGTTCGTCCTCGTCGGGGCCGGCGCCGCGCACATGGGCGACGAAGTCCTCGGCGATCTGCTGCTCGCTGCGGCCGGCGAGGCGCCTGGCGTAGGACGGGCCGGGGTCCTGCGGCGCCCGCTCGGGGGCGAAGACGAGGCTGAGGGTGTGCGGGAAGCGCTCGGTGAGCCGGGTCATCGGGTCGGCCGGGCGGACCGGGTCGGTGAGCGTCGCCTCAACCCACGCCTCCTCGTGCCGGGCGAGTGCCGGATCGGCGAGCAGTTCCTCCAGGGTCCCCCGGATGCGGGCCAGCGGACGCGGCACGGGGCAGTCGACGCGCTCCGCGCCGATCGAGCCGTCGGCGCCCAGGTCGACGAGCCACATGCTCTTGCGGTGACCGGCCTCGGAGAAGGAGTACGGCAGCGGGGAGCCGGAGTAGCGGACGCGCTCGGTGATGGTCTGGCAGCCGTGCAGGTGTCCGAGCGCCACGTAGTCCACGCCGTCGAAGACGCCCGCGGGCACGGCGGCCACTCCGCCGACGGTGATGTCCCGTTCGCTGTCGCTGGGCTGGCCCCCGGTGACGAAGGCGTGCGCGAGGACGACCGACCGGGTGCCCGGCGGGCGGGCGGCGAGGTCGGCGCGGACGCGTTCCATGGCGGCGGCCAGCACCGCCTCGTGGTCCGGTTTCCCGACGCCGAACTCGGCCTTGACGAGGGCCGGTTCGAGGTAGGGCAGGCCGTAGAAGGCGACGTCCCCGAACTCGTCCGCCAGCACCACCGGGGTGCCGCACGCCGACGGGTCGGTCCGCAGGTGGATGCCGGCCCGTCCGATGAGCCCGGCGCCGACGCCGAGGCGACGGGCCGAGTCGTGGTTCCCGGAGATCATCACCGTCGGCACGCCGAGGTCGGCGAGGCGGTGCAGGGCGTCGTCGAACAGCTCGACCGCGGCGAGCGGCGGCACCGCCCGGTCGTACACGTCTCCCGACACCACCACGGCGTCGACCTCGCGCTCGCGCACGGTGTCCACGAGGTGGCCGATGAACCCGGCCTGGGCGCCGAGCATGTTCACCCGGTGGAACGCCCGGCCGAGGTGCCAGTCGGAAGTGTGCAGCAGTCTCATGATCCCCGAGACTAACGGCCGGATCCGGCGCCACGGGCGGTTACTCCCGTACCGCCCCGCCCCGAGCCGCCTCGCACATGTCCGTTGTGTACATGTCGCGCACGCTTCGACGGGATCGTCAGGCGTCCCCGTACGCCTCCCCGCCCGGTACGAACCCGGCCGTCCCGGCGGTCGCGTCCGCGAGCCAGGAGCGAAAGGCGTCCACGTCGGCGTCCGGCAGCCCGATCTCGATGGTGACCGCCTCCCCGTAGCGCACGTCGCGCACCTCGCGCCCGGTGGCGCGCAGGTCGTTCTGGAGCTTGCCGGCCCGCTGGTGGTCGACGGTCACCGTGGCCAGGCGGAACCGGCGGCGGGTGCGGGTGCCGAGGGCGTCCAGGGCCTCGCCGACGGCTCCGCCGTACGCGCGGACGAGTCCGCCGGCGCCGAGCTTGACGCCGCCGTAGTAGCGGGTGACGACGGCGACGACGTACCGCATGTCGCGGCGCAGCAGCATCTGGAGCATGGGGACGCCGGCGGTGCCGCCGGGTTCGCCGTCGTCGCTGGCCTTCTGCACCGAGGCGTCGGCGCCGATGACGTACGCCCAGCAGTTGTGGGTGGCGTCCGCGTGCTCCTTGCGCACGGCGGCGATGAAGTCCTGCGCCTCCTGCTCGGTGGCCGCGGGGGCGAGGGCGCACCGGAAGCGGGAGCGGTTGACCTCGGTCTCGTGCACGCCCGCGCGGGCGACCGTGCGGTACTCGTCCTGCATCCGGCCAGCCTATGCGCTCGCCGTCCCCTCCCTCGCGGCGCCGTCGTCCGCGGGGCGGCGATCGCCGCCCGGACGACTACCCGGACGGTCCGGCGCGCCGCCCGGGAATCATCCCGCCCGCCGGGCCGTTGTGCCGACGACAGCTGATCCAGGAGTCCAGGGAGGCCGACGGTGTACGGCGACGACGCGACGGTCCGCAAGATTCTCACCGAGCTCGGCGACACCTGGGCCGTGGTGGGCCTGTCGGCCAACCGCCGGCGCGCGGCGTACGGCGTGGCCGAGGTGCTGCAGCGCTTCGGCAAGCGCGTGGTGCCGGTGCATCCCAAGGCGGAGACGGTGCACGGCGAGCGCGGATACGCCTCCCTCGCGGACATCCCCTTCGACGTCGACGTCGTCGACGTGTTCGTCAACAGCGACCTGGCCGGGCCGGTCGCCGACGAGGCGGTCGCCAAGGGCGCCCGGGCGGTCTGGTTCCAGCTCGGCGTCGTCGACGAGGCCGCCTACGACCGCACCCGGGCCGCGGGCCTGGAGATGGTGATGGACCGCTGCCCCGCGATCGAGATACCCCGGCTCGGTTAGGGCCCCTGCGACGGATCGCCGCGGCGTCGCGGCGGGGACCGGGCGCCCGGGGCGGCGGCTCCCGCCCCGCGGTCACGACGCCGCCGGCGCCGGACCGGGCCGGCGAGGCGGGCCCGCAGCGCCCGCCCGTCACGCGACGGTCTGAGCGATTCCCAGCCCGTCCAGCACCACGGCCCCCGGCAGCTCGGCGAACGCCTTGCCCGGCACCAGCAGCTTGCCGCGCCGGCGCCCGCTGCCGACCAGCACGTACGGCAGGTCGACGACGGCCGAGTCCACCAGCACCGGCCAGCCCTCGGGCAGGCCGACCGGGGTGATGCCGCCGTACTCCATGCCCGTCCGTCCCGTCGCCGTGTCCATCGGGGCGAACGAGGCCTTGCGGGCGCCCAGGTGACGCCGGACGACCCCGTTGACGTCGACCCGGGCGGTGGAGAGCACCACGCACGCGGCGAGCGAGGTCTCGCCGCCGCGTCTGGCGGCGACCACGACGCAGTTCGCGGACCGCTCCAGCAGGTCCCGGCCGTAGTGCTCGACGAAGACGGCGGTGTCGGCCCACTGCGGGTCGGTGTCGACGTAGACGATCTGGTCGGCGGGGACGCTGCCGCGCCAGTGGCGTACGGCGTCGGCGACCGGGCCGGTCAGTTCGTCGAGGCAGTCGGGGGCGGGCCGGGCGTCGTCGAAGTCTCCGAGGGGTGCGTGCATGGCCGCACGCTAACAACATCGGGGGCCGCGCGGCCCGGCGTCTCAGTGCGCGGGCGGCACCGAGACGGCCATGACCATCTCCATCGGCACGTCCCCGGTGTTGCCGTACGTGTGCGGGACGTCGGCCTCGAAGGAGGCGCTGGCGCCGGCCGGGACGCGGTGGACCGCGCCGCCGACGGTGAGCGTCAGTTCCCCGGCGGTGACGTGCACGAGTTCGACCGTGCCGGCGGGGTGCGGGTCGGAGGGGCTGCTCTCGCCCGGCATGAGCCGCCAGTCCCACATCTCCAGCGGCCCCGGCGCCTCGGCGCCCGCGAGGAGGCGGTTGTAGCTGCCGGTCTCGGTGTGCCAGAGCCGTACGGCCTGTTCGGCGGGGACGACGCGGACCTTCGGGCCCCGCTCGTAGTCGAGCAGGGTGGTGATGCTGACGCCCAGCGCGTCACCGATCTTGACGACGGTGCCCAGGCTGGGATTGGTCCGGGCCTGTTCGATCTGGATGAGCATGCCCCGGCTGACCCCGGAGCGCGCGGCGAGCGCGTCCAGGGTGAAGCCGCGCTCGGTCCGCCAGCGCTTGACGTTGCGCGCCAGGGACTGGGTCAGCAGGTCGAGGTCCGACACGTTCCGCCCACGATTCGGTCCAGTGCTTCCGACGAGGGAGCGCAGCCGTCGCCCCATGGTGTGCTGCACCCGATCGTTCACCGCACTGTACTGCGAGGCGGTCGCCTCCCCGACAGCGCTCCTCGTCCCGGCCGCCGGCGCCCGCGCTCACGGTGGCCGCCGTCCCCCGGCCGGCCGCGGTGTCCGTGCCCGGCGCGCCCGTGGCCGTCACCGGCGGCCGGGGCGGGGCGGATCCGCGCCCGTGCCGGCCGGGTCAGGACTCGGCGTCCAGTTCGGCGAGCCGCGTCACGGTCTCCTCGTCCAGCTCCGCGAGCGCCAGCAGCTGCTCCGGGGTGACCCCCTCGGGTATGGGCACCGGCGCCGGGGTCCGCAGCGGCGGCTGCCAGCCGCCGGCGGGCGTCCAGCGCCGCACGACCCGGGCGGGCGCGCCCGCGACGACCGCGTGGTCCGGCACCGCGCCCCGGACCACCGCGCCGGCGGCCACCACCACGTTCCGCCCGACGCGCGCGCCCGGCAGGATCACCGCGCCGGTGCCGATCCAGCAGCCCGGACCGATCGAGACCGGTTCCATCCGGGGCCACTGCTTGCCGATGGGCTCGTGCGGGTCGTCGTAGGAGTGGTTGGTGGAGGTGACGTAGACGTACGGCCCGAAGTAGCAGTCGTCGCCGATGGTGACCGTCGTGTCGGCGATGACATGGCTGCCGCGGCCGAGGACGACGCCGTCGCCGATGCGCAGGATCGGCTCCGGGCCGAGGTCGAGGTCGGGCATCAGACCGGCGGTCAGCGTGACCTGTTCGCCGATGATGCAGTGGGCGCCCAGGTGGATCCAGGGTTCGCCGAAGACCGTGCCGAGCGGGAAGGCGAGCCTGGTGCCCGTGCCCATCGCGCCGAAGCGGAACCGCCCCGGGCGGTCGGCGGTGACGGAGCCCGTGCGCTGTACCCAGGCCCAGCCCGCGTGGACGGCGCGCTGCGCGAGGCGGCGGCGCCAGGACGAGAACGTGTTCTTGCGCTTGGGCACCCGCTCACCGTAGTCCGGGGGCGGGGAGCCCGTGCGGCGGGAACCCTGTGATCTTCACCCCACCGGGTGACGTACGGTGCGGTGTATCACCCGAGCAGGAGGCGACGATGACGCACAGGGCGCTGATCACGGGCATCGGCGGCAAGGACCCCCAGGTGGACGGCGCGGCGTTCGTGGCGCCCACCGCGTCGGTGATCGGGGACGTGACCCTGCGCGCCGGCGCGAGCGTCTGGTACGGGGCGGTGCTGCGCGGCGACGCCGAGCGGATCTCGGTCGGGGCGGACAGCAACGTCCAGGACAACTGCACGCTCCACGCCGACCCGGGCTTCCCCGTCACCGTCGGTGAGCGTGTCTCCATCGGCCACAACGCCGTCGTGCACGGCGCCACCGTCGAGGACGACTGCCTGGTCGGCATGGGCGCCACCGTCCTCAACGGCGCGGTGGTCGGCGCGGGTTCGCTGGTGGCCGCGCAGGCGCTGGTGCCCCAGGGCATGCGGGTGCCCCCGGGCTCGCTCGTCGCGGGCGTACCCGCGAAGGTCAGGCGGGAGCTGACCGCCGAGGAGCGCGAGGGCATCACGCGGAACGGCACGATGTACGCGGAGCTGGCGAAGGCGCACCGCGAGGCGCACGGCGCGCGCTGAGGCCGCTGAGGCTTCAGTCGGCGGCCGGGACCGGCTCCGGCTCGGCCGCCTGCCGGTGCTCCGTCGCCTTCCTCGCCTTGCGCTTGAGCACCACCATCGAGGTCAGGCCGATGAGGACGGCCGCCACCAGGCCCAGCCACGAGAAGCGCTTCAGCCAGGACTCGGCGACGATGCCGACGTAGTGGACGACCGCCGTGGTGCCGCCCGCCCAGAGGATGCCGCCGAGGACGTTGGCGGTCAGGAACTTCCAGTACGGCATGCGCAGCACGCCCGCGAGCGGCCCGGCGAAGATGCGCAGCAGGGCGACGAAGCGGCCGAAGAAGACGGCCCACATGCCCCACTTCTCGAAGGACCGCTCGGCGGTGGCGATGTGGCCCTCGCTGAAGTGCCGGGGGAACTTCCGGCCGAGCCAGGCCAGCAGCGGCCGTCCGCCCCGGCGGCCGATGGCGTAGCCGATGGAGTCGCCGACCACGGCCCCGACGGTGGCGCAGGTGCCGAGGATCACCGGGTCGATCCCGGCGTGCTGGGAGGACAGCAGCGCGGCCGAGACCAGGATGATCTCGCCCGGCAGCGGGATGCCCAGGCTCTCCAGACCGATGACCAGTCCCACCACCGCGTAGACGGCTGCCGGGGGCACCGTGTCGAGCCACTCCTGGACGTGCAACGCCGGTTCCTTCCGCTTCGGGTGCTCGCTGTCCGGGGCTTGTCCCGGGCGTGCGCCGCAGGCGGCGCACGCCCGGGAAGCCTACCGGGTCGGCGCGGCGCGCCGGTGTCCCGGACGTCACACCGGCGCTCCCGGGAGGCGGCCTCCGCAGGGAACGCCGTCCCGGGCCGGCCGGGCGCCGCGGACCGGCCGGAAGGCCGGGCGCGGGGCCTCAGCCGTTCGGGCGCAGCGTCCACACCACGGTCATCTCACCGGTGACGGCGCCGTCCGCCCGCTGGATGACGACCGACACCGGGAACTCGGGCCGCTCCCCCGCGTCCAGTTCCGCGACGACCTCGGCGGCCGGGCGGCCGAGGGTCGCGGTGGCGGTGACCCTGCCCGTCGCCAGCTTCCGGTAGGCGATCTCGGCACGGACGGCGAGCGGCACGGCCCGCGAGAGCTGGTCCCCGAACGCGGCCAGCACGATCGCCCCGCTCGCGGACTCGCCGAGCGTGAACATCGCCCCGGCGTGCGGCCCGCCGACGTGGTTGTGGTACTCGCCCTGGTCCGGCAGGGCCACGACCGCCTCCTCCGGCGTGGTCCGGAGGAACTCCAGGTTCAGGGTCCGGGCCATGGGCACCGTGGCGGCGAGCATCTCGCCGACGGACATCTGGTCTGCGCTCATGGACCCGAACGTTACCCATGAGTAGCCTCGGGTGCCAGGTTCGTTTCCGCCCGTTCCGTGTTTGCTACGTCCCTGACAAGGACCGGTGACCGAATCGTGTCCGGACCGCCGTTAGGGTGACTGCCCATGTGGCCAGGACAGCAGTCGCCCGGGGGCGAGCAGAACCCGCAGACCGGCAACCCGTACCAGCAGCCGGGGTACCAGCAGCCGAATCCGTACCAGCAGCCCGGGTACCAGCAGCCCAACCCCTATGCGCAGCAGCCCGCGTGGGGCGTTCCCCAGCCCGCGGGGGCGCCGCAGCCGCCCCAGGGCGGCGGGGGCGGCAACCGGACGAAACTGGTGGCGATCGTGGCGGCCACGGCCGTGGTCGTGGCCGCGGGCGTGACCGGTTTCCTGGTGCTGGGCGGCGACAGGGCCGACACCGCGGACGGCGGCTCCGGCGGCGGGCCGTCGGCGAGCGCCTCCCCGAGCGGGACCGCCGGGCCGTCCGCGTCCGGCACCGGGGAGAACCCGCGCGGCGGCGAGGCGGAGAAGGCGACCGTCCCGGGCTGGAAGGTCGTGGTCAACCCCAAGTGGGGCACGGCCTTCGACGTTCCGGCGGACTGGGTCGTCGACACGCCGGGCACGTTCATCGGCTTCGAGGACGACGACGGCGAGGTGCTCATCGGCATGTCGGCGCCCGCCTACTTCAAGGAGAAGTGGTGCACGTCCGACCCCGACAAGGACGGCCGGACCTCCGACACCAGGCTGGCGGGGGCGGGCACCAAGGGCCAGGACGGCGCCAAGAGCACCGAGGACATCGCGCGCAACGACTCGGCCTGGTGGGTGTTCGGCGGGTACACCGACCACAAGGACGCCTCCAAGAAGCTGCTCACCACAGTCGAGCCGAAGGCGTACACCACGGCCTCGGGCGTCGAGGGCAGTGTGGCGTCGGCGTACTCGACGGGGGTGCCGAAGCGGGACAAGTGCGACTCCGACGGCAAGGCGACCACGTTCGCCTTCAAGAACTCCGCGGGCGACTTCGTCTCCTGGACGTTCTACGGGGCGAAGGGCGTCAAGGACGAGGTGCCCGAGAAGACGATCATGAAGATCCTCAGCACGGTGCGCCTGCACGGCGAGCCCACGGGCTGACGCGCCCGGGACCGGAAACGGCCCTGACCACCGGGGAAGCGGTTTGGCAAGTCGGGGTCACGGCGGCGATAGTCGGCCCGTGACCTCCGCCGCCGACTCCCGCCGCCTTCGCCGACCCGCCTGGGCGGGCCGCAACTACACCCTGCTGACCGCCGCCGCGTTCGTCACCAACCTCGGCAGCCACGGCGCGCTGATCGCCGCCGCGTTCGCCGTGCTGGAGGCCGGCGGCGACGGCGGCGACGTGGGTCTGGTGGCCGCCGCCCGCACCCTGCCGCTGGTGCTGTTCCTGCTGATCGGCGGCGCGGTCGCGGACCGGCTCCCCCGGCACCGCGTGATGGTGGCGGCCAACGCCCTCAACTGCCTCTCGCAGGCGGCGTTCGCGGTCCTCGTCCTGACCGGCGAGCCCCGGTTGTGGCAGATGATGCTGCTGACCGCCCTCGGCGGCACCGGGCAGGCGTTCTTCAGCCCGGCGGCCGAGGGCATGCTGCTGTCCTCGGTGCGGGGCGAGCAGGCCGGCCGGGCGTTCGCGGTGTTCCGGATGGCGATGCAGGGCGCGACGGTCGGCGGGGCCGCGCTGGGCGGTGCGCTGGTCGCCGCGGTCGGGCCCGGCTGGGTGCTCGCGGCGGACGCGGCGGCGTTCGCGCTCGCCGGGGCGCTGCGGGCCTTCCTCGACGTCGGCCACATCCCGCCGCGCGCACCGGGCGGCGGCATGCTGGCCGATCTCCGGGAGGGCTGGCGGGAGTTCGCCGGGCGGCCCTGGCTGTGGGGGATCGTGGTGCAGTTCTCCCTCGCCAACGCGGTCGTCGGCGCCGCGGACGCGGTCTACGGCCCGCTCGTCGCCCGCGACCACCTGGGCGGCGCGGGTCCCTGGGGCCTGGCCCTGGGCTTCTTCGGGGCGGGCACGGTCGCCGGGGCGCTGCTGATGACCCGCTGGAAGCCCCGCCGGCTCCTCCTCGCCGGCACCCTGTGCGTCTTTCCGCTGGCCCTGCCGTCCGCCGCGCTCGCCGTGCCGGTGCCGGCCGGCGCCCTGTGCGCGGTGATGTTCGTCACCGGCGTGACCCTGGAGGTGTTCGGCGTCTCCTGGATGACCGCGCTGCACCAGGAGATACCCGAGGACAAGCTCTCGCGGGTCTCGGCCTACGACTGGTTCGGCTCGGTCGCGCTGGTGCCGCTGGCGACGGCGCTGGCGGGCCCGGCGGAGCAGGCGTTCGGCCGGACGGCGGCCCTGTGGGGCTGCGCGACGCTGGTCGTGGTGGTCACGGCGGCCGTGCTGTGCGTGCCGGACGTGCGCGGCCTGCGGCGCCGCACGGCGTACGTGGCGCAGGGTTCCGGGGACGGCGCCGGCCGCGGCTCAGCCGATGCCGAACGCGCCGTCGGGGGGCTCGGGTGACGGTACGGCGTCCTCGTCCCGCACCGGCCGCGCGTCACCGATGAAGTCCCGCAGCGCGGCGCCGTGCTCGACCCGGGCCGGGAAGGCGTCGGCGGCGGTGCGCCGGGCCAGCGCCGCCGTGTCGACCGGCCGCCGCGCGGCGACGAGCACCGCGTTGCCGAACCGCCGCCCGCGCAGCACGCCCGGCTCCGCGATCAGCGCCAGCTCCGCGAACACCTCGGCGAAGGTGGCCAGCTGGGAGCGCAGGAAGGCGAACGGCGCGGCGTCGGGGAGGTTGGCCAGGTAGACGCCGTCGCCGCGCAGCACCCGCGCGGCCTCGCGGGCGTACCCGAGCGAGGCCAGGTGCGCGGGGACGCGGGAGCCGCCGAAGACGTCGGCGACGAGCACGTCGGCGCGGCCGTCGGCGGCCCCCGCCAGCCAGGCGCGGGCGTCGGCGTGGTGCAGCGCGATCCCGGCGCCGTCCGGGAGCGGCAGCCGCTCGGCGACGAGCTGCGCCAGCCCCCGGTCGGCCTCGACGACGTCCTGCCGGGACCCGGGCCGGGTCGCGGCCACGTACCTCGGCAGCGTGAGCGCCCCTCCCCCGAGGTGCAGCACGTCCAGCGCCCGCCCCGGCTCGGCGAGGACGTCCAGCACGTGCCCGAGCCGCCGCGCGTACTCGAACTCCAGGTGGGTCGGCTCGTCCAGGTCGACGTAGGACTGGGGCGCCCCGTCGACCGTCAGCAGCCAGGCCCGCTCCCGGTCGATGTCGGGCATGAGCTTGACGGTCCCCTGGTCGGTGACCCGGGTGACGGGGATGGACTCGTTCACCGCTCCATTGTGCGGGAGGCCGCCGCGCGGAGGACCGCCGCGCGGGAGGCCGCCCTCACCCGACGGCCGTCACGGTCCCCGCCCCGACGGTCCGCCCGCCCTCGCGGACGGCGAAGCCGAGCCCGGGCTCCACCGGCACCGCGCGCCCCAGCTCGACGGTCAGGTCGACCGTCTCGCCGGGCCGCGCCACCGCCGCGCCGAGGTCGACGGTCCCGGCCACGTCCGCGGTCCGGATGTGGAACTGCGGCCGGTACCCGGTCGACACGGGGGTGGTGCGGCCGCCCTCCCGCGCCGACAGCACGTGGACCCGCGCCGTGAAGCGGCGCCCGGGCACCACGCTCCCCGGCGCGGCCACCACGTGCCCGCGGCGGACCGAGCCCCGCGCGACCCCCCGCAGCAGCAGGGCCACGGTGTCCCCGGCCTGCGCCTCCTCCATCGGTTTGCCGAAGGTCTCCAGGCCGGTGACCACGGTCTCCGTCTCCGCCCCGAGCACCTCCACCCGGTCGCCGACGCGGACCGTCCCGCGCTCCACCGCGCCCGTGACCACGGTCCCGCGCCCGGTGACGGTGAGCACGTTCGCCACCGGCAGCAGGAACGGCGCGTCCAGGTAACGCTCCGGCGTCGGCACATAGGTGTCCACCGCGTCGAGCAGCGCCTCGACGGACGCCGTCCACCGCGGGTCCCCCTGCAGGGCCCCGAGTCCGGAGACCCGTACGACGGGGAGCGTGTCGCCGCCGTAGCCGTGCCGGGTCAGCAGGTCGCGGACCTCCAGCTCGACGAGGCCGGCCGGCTCCTCGTCCCCGGCGTCGGCCTTGTTGAGGGCGACGACGACGTGGTCGACGCCCACCTGCCGGGCGAGCAGCACGTGCTCGGCGGTCTGCGGCATGATCCCGTCGAGCGCGGAGACGACGAGGATCGCCCCGTCGAGCTGCGCGGCGCCGGTGACCATGTTCTTGACGTAGTCGGCGTGGCCCGGCATGTCGACGTGCGCGTAGTGCCGGGTGTCGGTCTCGTACTCGACGTGCGCGATGTCGATGGTGATGCCGCGCGCGGCCTCCTCCGGGGCGCGGTCGATGCGGTCGAACGGCACGAACGTGCCGGTGCCGCGCTCGGCCAGCACCTTGGTGATGGCGGCGGTCAGCGTGGTCTTGCCGTGGTCGACGTGGCCCATGGTGCCGATGTTCAGGTGCGGTTTCGTGCGGACGTACGCCGTCTTGGGCATGGCGGTACCTCGAAGCCTGTTCGATGGTGGCGGGGACCCCTGGAACCTGCCGGCCCTCCCCCTGCGGGGTCCGCCGGACGATCCGGGAAGGGTCAGCTTCGGGCGCCGTCGACAGCGGCCGCGAGCACGGGGACGGCAGCCTTCGCGGCATCCGCGACCGCGGATGCCACGAGGAGGAGGGCGTGCCGGAACATGCCACCGATCATCGCCGACGCCCCGCCCGGCGTCGAACGGTTTTCCCGCGGACCCACGGGCGCCGGGCACGGACGTCCGCCCGCCCGTGCCGTGCGTGAGACGGGCCATACGGCGATCACGCACCCGGTTCGGTTAGTGTCACCGGATGCTCGATGCCACCACCCGCTCTGGGGGCACCGCCACGGCCTCTCCCCGGGCCGCCGCCACGGACCTCGCCGTCGCCGTCCCCGCGGCCCGGCCGGCCGGCCGCTGCGCGAGAGCGCTGCTCTCGCCCTGGTCGCGGCTGTCCCTGCTCGTCGTCCTGCTGGCCGCCGCCGCGTCGGCGGTGCTGCTCTTCGAGCCGCAGGAACTGCTGGTGGACGGCGTGCCGGAACAGCTCGGCGGAGCCGCGGCGGCGCTGGTGTACGCGGTGGCGTACGGGCTGTGCACGGTGGCGTTCGTGCCGCGGCCGCTGCTGAACCTCGCGGCCGGCGCGCTCTTCGGCGCGCAGCTGGGCCTCGGCGCGGCCCTGGCGGGCACGGTGCTGGGCGCCGGGACCGCCTTCTGCCTCGGCCGTGCGCTCGGCCAGGACGCGCTGCGTCCGCTGCTGCGGGGCCGGTGGCTGAAGGCCGCGGACGGGCAGCTCAGCCGGCACGGCTTCCGCTCGATGCTGGCGGCGCGGCTCTTTCCCGGCGTGCCGTTCTGGGCCGCGAACTACTGCGCCGCCGTCTCCCGCATGGGCCTCGCGCCCTTCCTGCTCGCGACGGCGCTCGGGTCGGTCCCGAACACCGCGGCGTACGTCGTCGCCGGCGCCCGCGCCTCCGCGCCGACGTCCCCGGCCTTCCTGATCGCGCTGGCCTGCGTCGCCGTGCCGGGGCTCGCGGGCGCGGCGGTGGCCTGGCGCAAGCGCCACCACCTGCGGTCCCGCTGACGGTCCGTCATGTCCTCGCCGGCGCCCTGGCGCCGGCGAGGACGCAGACCCCGCACGTCGTCCGCGGCGCGTACCGGGCGCCGCGCTCCCGCACCGCGTGCACCGGGGCCGTCGTCAGCCGGGCGCCGCTCGCGCCGAGCGGGCGCCCGGGCCCGGTTTCCAAACCCCTGTGCCCGAGCTGTCACCGGGGGGCGCTACGCTGCCCCTCGGCACTCGCGATCACCGCATCCGTCGGCTCGGTGTGCCCGTCGCCCGTTCCTCGCCGGCACTTGGACTCCGTAACTTCATGTCTTGGTTTGAATCCCTCGTCCTCGGACTCGTCCAGGGGCTGACCGAGTTCCTCCCCGTGTCCTCCAGCGCGCACCTGCGGCTGACCGCCGCCTTCTCCGGCTGGGAGGACCCGGGTGCCGCCTTCACCGCGATCACCCAGATCGGCACCGAGGCCGCGGTGCTGATCTACTTCCGCAAGGACATCGGCCGGATCATCTCGGCGTGGTTCCGCTCGCTCACCGACAAGGCGATGCGCAGCGACCCGGACGCGCGGATGGGCTGGCTCGTGATCGTCGGCTCCATCCCGATCGGCGTGCTCGGCGTGACGCTGAAGGACCAGATCGAAGGGCCGTTCCGCGATCTGCGGATCACCGCGGCCATGCTGATCGGCATGGGCATCGTGCTGGGCGTCGCCGACCGGCTGGCGGCCCGCGACGAGAGCGGCGGCCGGCACCGCGCGCCCAAGCAGCGCAAGACGCTGGAGGACCTGGGCGTGCGCGACGGCCTGATCTACGGCGTCTGCCAGGCGATGGCCCTCATCCCCGGCGTGTCCCGCTCCGGTGCCACCATCAGCGGCGGCCTCTTCATGGGCTACCGGCGCGAGGCCGCGGCCCGGTACTCGTTCCTGCTGGCGATCCCGGCGGTGCTCGCCTCCGGTCTGTTCGAGCTCAAGGACGCGACGGAGGGCGGTCATGTCTCCTGGGGGCCGACGATCTTCGCGACGGTCATCGCCTTCGCCGTCGGCTACGCGGTCATCGCCTGGTTCATGAAGTTCATCTCGACGAAGAGCTTCATGCCGTTCGTGTGGTACCGGCTGGCCCTCGGCGTGGTCATCATCGTGCTGGTCGGCATGGGCGTGCTGAGTCCGCACGCGGGTGAGCCGGCGCACTGACCGAGGAGCCACGGGGCGGGTCCGCGCTCCCGGCGACCTTGCGCCCGGTCGCGGTGACCGGCGGCGTCCGGCCCGCTCCCCACGGCTCGTACCCCGCTCCCCCGCCCCTGGCCCGACGAGGGCCCCCACGGTGTCGCTCGCGGGGGCCGTGACCAAACCCATACCGGCCGGGTAGCCGCCCGGTAGCGGACTGTCAGTGCTTGCCCCTAGGCTTGTCCGCATGTCCCCCGATTCCGTGACCCCTGGTTCCGCGCGGTCTGCCGCCGAGGTGAACGAGCAGATCCGCGCGCTGTGGCGGCGCGCGGGTGGGTCCCTGTCGACCCAGGAGCGCGCGGAGTACGAGCTGTTGGTGATCGAGTGGGCGGCCGCGATCCGCGGCGAGGTCGTCGAGGCCGCTTGAAGCGGTCCGCGGGGGCCGGCGGACGCCTCAGCGCCCGCCCGAGACCCGCAGCACCGTTCCCGTGGTGTAGGAGGCGTCCGGTGACATCAGCCAGGCGATGGCCGCGGCGATCTCCTCCGCCTGCCCCGGCCGGCGCAGCGGAATCGCGCCGGCCGCGCGCCGGGCGCGGTCCGGGTCGCCCATCGCCGCGTGGATCTCCGTGTCGACGATCCCCGGCGCGACCGCGTTGACGCGGACGCCGTCCGGGCCGAGCTCCTTGGCCAGGCCCATCGTCAGCGCGTCCACGGCGGCCTTGGCCGCCGCGTAGTGGACGTACTCGCCGGGGCTGCCGAGCGTGGCCGCCGCCGACGACACGTTCACGATGGCACCGCCGTCCCGGGACGCCATGAGCTGCGCGGCACGCCGCGAACACAGCAGCGTCCCCAGGAGGTTGACGTCCACGACCCGGCGCAGATCCGCCGTGTCGGTGTCGGCGAGCCGCCCCAGGGGCCCGGTCACCCCGGCGTTGTTCACCAGCCCCGTCACGGGCCCGAGCGTCCGCTCCGCCGACTCGAAGAGCCGCTCGACATCGGCCTCGACGGCCGTGTCGACCCGTACGGCGACACCGCGCGCGCCGGCCGCGCGCACTCCGTCCACCACGGCCTCCGCGGCGGCGGCGTCCCGGACGTAGCCCACCACCACGTCGTGCCCGTCCGCCGCGAGCCGCAGGCAGGTCGCGGCGCCGATACCCCGGCTGCCGCCGGTGACGACCGTCACGGAACGCTTCACATGTGCCTCCTGTCGGCAGGTCGGAACGACGCCCGGCCCACCCTAGTGCCCCGGGGGCCGGCGCCCGCCCGCCGGGGGGCGGCGCCCGGCGCGCGCACGTCCTGAGGCGGCCCGCGGCGGGTTCCGGACGACCGGCCCGGCGGCCGCGACCCCGGCCGCGCCGCCCCGGCGGGCCGTGCCGGCCAGGACGGGAGCGGCCCCCTCGCGCACGGCGGCCGGGCGGGGTGGCCGTACGGGGGAAGCGGCGGCGCCTTTCCGGGCGGTGGCCCGCCTTCGTGATCGACTGGCCCGGTACCCCCTGTCCTAGATCGTCCGCGGGGCGCACACTGAAGGCACCACGGGGTAGGGAGGCGCCCATGAAGACGCTCGGCCACTGGCTCGCCTCCCCCTGGCGGCGCGGCACCGCCGCCGCACTCGCCGGCGCCCTGCCCGTGCTCGCCTTCCCCGCGCCGTCCCTGGGGTGGTGCGCCCACGTCGCGCTGGTCCCCTGGCTGCTGCTCGTCCGCTCGGCGCCGACCGGGAAACGGGCGGGATACGACGGGTGGTGCGGCGGGTTCGGGTTCATGCTGGCGATGCACCACTGGCTGCTGCCGAACCTGCACGTGTTCACCTTCGTCCTCGCCGCGCTGCTGGGCGCTCTGTGGCTTCCGTGGGGCCGGCTGGTCCACCGGCTGCTGGCCGGGACACCCTCACGGGGCCGGGTCGCGGCGGCGCTCCTGGTGCTGCCCTCGGGCTGGCTCGCGGTGGAGCTCGTGCGGTCCTGGCAGGGGCTCGGCGGTCCCTGGGGCATGCTCGGCGCGAGCCAGTGGCAGGCCGGGCCGGCGCTGCGGCTGGCCTCGGTCGGCGGGGTGTGGCTGCTGAGCCTCCTGGTGGTGGCCGTCAACGTCGCGGTCGCCGTCCTGATCGCGGTCCGCCGGGCCCGCCTCCCCGCCGCGGCCGCCCTGGTCGCCGTCGCCGCCGTCACCGCCGCGGCCTGGACGGGCGCGCCGCGCCCCGGTGCCGACGGGACGGTGCGGGTCGCCGTGGTGCAGCCGGGCGTCGTCGCCGGCGCGCACAGCGCCGACCGCCGGTTCGACCGCGGGGAGGAACTGACCCGGCGGCTCGCCGGCCAGGGCGCCGACCTGATCGTCTGGGGCGAGAGCAGCGTCGGCTTCGACCTGGACGACCGGCCCGGCCTGGCCCGGCGGCTCGCGGCGCTGTCCCGGCAGACCGGCGCGGACATCCTGGTCAACGTGGACGCGCGCCGCTCCGACCGGCCCGGCATCTACAAGAGCTCGATCCTCGTCGGGCCCGGCGGCCCCACCGGCGGCCGCTACGACAAGATGCGGCTCGTCCCCTTCGGCGAGTACGTCCCGGCCCGTTCGCTGCTCGGCTGGGCCACCTCCGTCGGCGAGGCGGCGGGCGAGGACCGCAGGCGCGGCTCGGCGCAGGTGGTGATGGACGCCGGCGGCGGGCTGCGGATCGGCCCCCTGGTGTGCTTCGAGACCGCGTTCCCCGACATGACCCGTCACCTCGCGCGCGAGGGCGCCGACGTGCTCGTCGGGCAGTCCTCGACGTCGACGTTCCAGCAGAGCTGGGCCCCCGCGCAGCACGCCTCGCTCGCCGCGCTGCGCGCCGCCGAGACCGGCCGCCCCATGGTGCACGCCACGCTGACCGGTGTCTCCGCGGTCCACGGCCCGGACGGCCGGCCCGTCGGCCCCCGGCTCGGCACCGGCGAGAGCACCGCGCACGTCTACGAGGTCCCGCTCGCGCACGGCACCACGCCGTACGTCCGCTTCGGCCACTGGCCGGTGTACGCGGCGCTGCTGGTCCTCCTCGCCGGGGGCGGCGCCGAGGGGCTGCGGGCGCGGCGGCTCAGGCGGCCCGCTCCCGGACCGCTCGTACCACCCGCTCGCACAGCTCATGGGTCTCCAGCGCGTCCCGGGCGCTGAGCACCCTGCCCGCGCGCACCGCGTCGAGGAAGGCCAGCACGGCCTGCTCGATGCCGCGCTGCCGGGCCACCGGCACCCAGTCCCCGCGCCGCCGCACGGTGGGCTGCCCCCTGTGGTCGATCACCTCGGCGAGGTTGACCACCTGCCGTTTGGCGTCCTGGCCGGAGACCTCCAGGATCTCCTCGGCCGAGCCGCTGAGCCGGTTCATCACCCCGAGCGCGGTGAAGCCGTCCCCGGCGAGCTGGAGCACGACGTGGTGGAGCAGCCCGTCCTCGACGCGGGCGCGCACGGTGATGTCGTCGACGGGGCCGGGCACCAGGAAGCGCAGGGTGTCCACGACGTGGATGAAGTCGTCGAGGATCATGGTGCGCGGCTCCTCCGGCAGCCCGACCCGGTTCTTCTGCATCAGGATCAGCTCGCGCGGGTGCTCGGCGCACTGCGTGTAGCCGGGGGCGTGGCGCCGGTTGAAGCCGACGGCGAGACCGACGCCCCGTTCCTCGGCGAGCGCCACGAGCCGCGCGGAGTCGGCGAGTTCGTAGGCGAGCGGTTTGTCGACGTAGGTGGGCACGCCCGCTTCGAGCAGGCGGGTGACGATCTCCGGGTGGGCGACGGTCGGCGCGTGCACGAAGGCGGCGTCGAGGTCCTGGTCGAGCAGGTCGTCCAGCGTCGCGTGCCGCTGCGGTCCGGGCAGGCGGAGGCCGTCGGCGACCCGGGCGAGCGTCGCGGGCGTACGGGTCTGCAGGTGCAGCTCGATTCCGGGCTGGAAGGCCAGCACCGGCAGATAGGCCTTCTGCGCGATGTCGCCGAGTCCGATGCAGCCGACCTTCACGGGGTGCTCTCCTCTGGTGGTTGCCTGCCGGGTCTGCTGCGCAGCATACGGCCGCCGCGGGGGCCGCCGGCGGACGGGGCGGACGGGGCGGACGGGGCGGACGGGGCGATGCTCCCGGCGTGGACGGCTCGTGCCGGGCCGGGGTGCCGGGCCCGAAGGGGGTGCGAGCGGCTCCGCGGGAACCGCTCGCCGGAACGCCCCGCCGGTGACGGCGGACCGGAAAACCGCTCGTGGACCGGCGCGGGCCGGGCGAGGATACGGGGATGACGACCGAGCGCCGCGAACCCGCCGGCAACGCCGCTGAACGCCCCCTGCTGGAGGGCTGGCTGGACTACCACCGGCAGACCCTCGCGTGGAAGTGCGAGGACCTGACCGACGACCAGCTCAGGACCGCCTCGGTGGCGCCGTCCGAGCTGTCCCTCATGGGGCTGGTGCGGCACATGGCGGAGGTGGAACGGGCCTGGTTCCGCGGGGTGCTCGTGGGCGACGACCCGGGCCCGGTCTACTACAGCGACGACGACCCGGACGGCGAGTTCCACCTCACCGAGGCGGACACCTGGGAGGACGCCCGCGCCACCTGGCAGGCCGAGGTCGACGCCGCCCGGCGGGCCGCGTCCGGCTTCGGTCTGGACGACCTGTCCCGGGGCAGGAGCCGGTCCACCGGCGAGCCGTTCAGCCTGCGCTGGATCTACACGCACATGATCGAGGAGTACGCGCGGCACAACGGCCACGCCGATCTGATCCGCGAGCGCCTCGACGGCGTCACCGGCGACTGACCTCACCCGCGGCGGACCCGGGACCTGCGTACCGGGCGGGGGATCACCCGTGCGGGGCATCCTCCGCCCGTCCGCCGCCGGGAGGGGCCCCGAACCCAGCAGAGTGACGCACGTGCATCGAACGACGACCACCGCAGCGCTCCTGGCGACCGTGGCCCTCGCGGTCCTGCCGGGTTGCACGACGGTCCGGGGCGCGCCCGCCGCCGTCCCGTCGGCGGGCGCTTCCCGGCTGCCGACACCGCACCCGGACGGCCCGGCGGAACCACGGATCGTGCAGGCCCCGGTCCGTGAGGCCCTGGAACTCGTCGGGCCCTCCCGCCGCCCGGCACGGCCCACGCTCACGCCCCGTACGGACCCCGCGGCGCCCGCACCGGGCCGCAGGCCGTCCGCCGGTCCGCCGGAGCAGCGCCGGCCGCAGCCCCCGCCTCCGGTCCGTCCCGGACCGCGCGAGCGCGCGTCCCGCCCTCCGGAGCATCCGCGCGTCCAGCCGCCCGGCGTCCCGGAGACGGCCCGCGGCAACCCCGGCGGCGGCATCGACGTATGCGCCCTCGGCAGAACGTACGGCGGCTGGCGGGCGGACAGCCGCGAGGCCAGGATCTGCGAGCAGACCTACGGCCGCTGAGGCGGGAAGCGGGACGGGCCCCGGCTGGGGCCGCTGCCGCGGCGGCTCTCAGCCCTCGTCCCCGAAAGGAGCGCCCTCGCCGAGGCGTGCCTCCAGCCGGCTGATGGCCGCCCGCACCTCGTGCCCGTAGCGGTCGTCCGTCAGGGCGGCGGCCGCTCCGCGGGCCCGGCGCAGATGGGTGCGGGCGGCCTCGCGGTGGCCGAGCTTGACGTAGTCGGCGGCGAGGTTCAGGTGGAGGGAGGGGTACAGGGCGCGCACCGCGGCCGCTCCCCCGGGTGCGGCGGGCCGCTCCTGCGCCGGTGCCCCCGTCCCCTCCTTCGCCTCCTCCGCCGCCGACAACGCCCTGAGGTCCCAGGCCAGTTCGTCCGCCGGGTCGTCCTGGGTGTCGGCGAGGTAGTGGGCCAGTGTGCAGCGGTGCAGCGGATCGCCGTGCACGCCGATCTCCGCCCACAGGTCCAGGAAGCGGTGCCGGGCCTCCTCGCGGTCCCCCGCGTGGTGCAGCAGGACGACCTGCCCGATCCGCGTCAGCACGGCGTCCGGCGCCGTCCGCTCCTGCCGCTCCGCCACCGTGACCTCCGCGCCCTCGTCAGCCGTCCCCGACGACGCTAACCGCAGCGGGCGGCGATCCCGGCCAGGCGCCCCCGTGCGGCACCGGGCCGGTCCCCGCCGGCGGGGACCGGCCCGAAGGGCCGCCCCGTGCGGGAGGGCGGCCCGGGCCGGCCCGGTGCTCAGCCCAGGTTCGGGATGCGCCAGTCGATCGGCTCGTGGCCCTGACGGGCCACCGCCTCGTTGATCTGCGTGAACGGGCGGGACCCGAAGAACTTCTTCGCCGACAGCGGTGAGGGGTGCGCGCCCTTGACCACCGCGTGCCGGGTCTGGTCGATCAGCGGCAGCTTCTTCTGCGCGTAGTTGCCCCACAGCACGAACACCGCCGGGTCGGGCCGGTCGGCCACCGCGCGGATCACCGCGTCGGTGAACTTCTCCCAGCCGCGCCCCTTGTGCGAGTTGGCCTCGCCGCCCCGGACCGTGAGCACCGCGTTGAGCAGCAGGACGCCCTGGCGGGCCCAGGGCATCAGATAGCCGTTGTCCGGGACGGGCGTGCCCAGCTCCTCGTGCATCTCCTTGTAGATGTTCCGCAGGGACGGCGGGATCCTCACCCCCGGGCGCACCGAGAAGCACAGGCCGTGTCCCTGCCCCTCGCCGTGGTACGGGTCCTGGCCGAGGATCAGCACCTTCACCCGGTCGTACGGCGTGGCCTCCAGCGCGGCGAAGACCTCCTCGCGCGGGGGGTAGACGGGCCCCCTCGCCCGCTCCGCCTCGACGAACTCCGTCAGCTCCTTGAAGTAGGGCTGCTGCAGTTCGTCACCCAGCACGGCACGCCAGGACTCGGGCAGCATGGCGGTGTCGGTCACGTCGACTTCCTTACACTGTGCGGTCGCTTCCAGACCTCAGAACCTACCGGCGGCCACTGACAACCGCCCCCGCGCGCCGGCGGGAGCGGGACGCTACCAGCTCGTCTTGCGGTGCAGCTCCCACATCGTCATGATCGTCGACGGGTCCAGCGCCCGCCCCACGCCCGAGATGTCGTCGCCGGCGGCGACGTACTGCTTGCCCTGCCACAGCGGCAGCAGCCGCACGTCGTCCACCAGGATCTGCTGGGCCTCCTCGAAGTCCCTCACCACGTCGGCGCGGTCGCTGCGCGCACGGGAGCGGGGCAGCAGCACGTCGGTGATCCGGGGGGCCGGGTAGGGCGTGCCGAGCGCGTTCCGCTCGCCGACGAAGGGCGCGATGAAGTTCTCCGCGTCCGGGAAGTCGGGGAACCAGCCGCGCCCGAACACCGGGTACTCGCCCTTCCGGTAGCCCTCGACGTACGTCTTCCACGGACGGCTCTCGAGGGTGACGGTGAACAGGCCGGAGGCCTCCAGCTGGCGTTCGAGCTCCTCGAACGCCAGCGCGGTCTCGGAGCCGTAGCGGTCGGTCGTGTACCACAGGGTGAGCGGGACGGGCCCGGTGATGCCCGCGGCGGTGAGGATCCGGCGGGCCCTGGCGGCGCTGGGGTCGCCGTAGGTGTCGAAGAAGCCGGTGGTGTGGCCGGTCAGGCCCTTGGGGACCATGGAGTACAGCGGGTCGACGGTGTCCTTGTAGACCCGGTGCGCGAGCGCGGCCCGGTCCACGACCTGGGCGACGGCCCGGCGCACGGCCTTCTTGCCCGCCCACGGGTCCCCGGGGTTGAACACCAGGTAGTTGATGTCGGTACCGGTGCCCTCGACCAGCTGGATGCCGGCGTCCCCGGTCTCCTCGCTCCGCAGGGAGACGATGTCGTCGGCGGCGAGGCCGCGGTAGGTGACCTGGATCCGGTCCTCCCGCAGCGCCCGGACCATGGCGCGCGAGTCCTGGAAGTAGCGGACGGTCACCGCGCTGTTCCGGTGCTCCGCGAAGCCCCGGTAGCGGTCGTTGCGGACCAGCTCGGCCTTCTCGCCCTCGTCGTACGACTTCAGGGTGTACGGCCCGGAGCCGACGATCCCGCCGTCCTCGCGCACGGCGCCGGCGGGGTAGCTGCCGGGGTGCACGATCGACATCGCGGGCGTGGCCAGCACGAACGGGAAGGTGGCGTCCGGCTTGTTCAGGTGGAAGACGACCTCGCGCCCGCTGGGCGCCCGGACGCGGTCGAGGCTGCCGAGCAGTCCGGCGGGACCGCCGTTGAGGTTGATCTTCCGGATCCGGTCGAGCGAGTGCTTGACGGCCCGGGCGTCGACCGCGTCCCCGTTGGAGAACGTCAGGCCCTTCCGCAGCTCGCAGCGGTACACCCGGTTCGAGCCGTCGGTGAACGCGCACCGCTCGGCCGCGTCGGGCTGGGGCACGGTCGCCCCGTTGGGGTAGCTCAGCAGCGTCTGGTAGACGTTGCGGAACAGCTCCCAGGAGCTGTCCCAGGACGCGGCGGGGTCCAGCGTGCTGGGGGCGCTGGTCGTCCCCACGACGATCGGCTCCTCGTCCCGGGAGCTGTCGGGCGGCAGGACGCCGCAGCCGGTGGCCAGGCACCACAGGGACGCGACAGCCACCGCCTGCCGCAGGCATCGGTTCCGGTCGAACACGCGCGCACTCCTCGATCCGCCGCACCAAGGGTCGGCAGACCCTACCGCGGCGTCCCGCCCGCCCGACCCCCGCTGAGCAGCGCTTTTGACCAATCCGATATGACTACGTTGTCATCCCGCGGCGGGCCGCCCGTACGGCGGCACGGGCGCCGCCGGTGCCGGTCGGCGCCCGTGCCGCGTCGGTCCGTCAGGCCACGCCGGCGTTGAGGAAGACGCCGCCGTCGACGACCAGGGTCTGGCCGGTGATCCAGTCGGACTGCTCGGAGGTGAGGAACGCGGCGGCGCCGCCGATGTCGGCGGGCACGCCGAGCCGGCCCAGCGGGTAGGCCGCGGCCGCCTCCGCCTCCCGGCCCTCGTACAGGGCCTGCGCGAACTTGGTCTTCACGACGGCCGGGGCGATGGCGTTGACCCGCACCCCGGGCGCGAACTCGTGCGCCAGCTGCACGGTCAGGTTGATCATCGCGGCCTTGCTGACGCCGTAGGCGCCGATGAAGGGCGAGGGCGCGAGGCCCGCGACGGAGGCGATGTTGACGATCGCGCCGCCGTTGTCCTTCTGCCAGGCGTGCCAGGTGCGCTGGGCGAAGCCGAGCGCCGAGATCACGTTGGTCTCGAAGACCTTGCGCGCGACGTTCAGGTCGAGGTCGGCGATCGGCCCGAACACCGGGTTCGTGCCGGCGTTGTTGACCAGGTAGTCGACGCGGCCGAAGGCCTCCATCACGCGCTCGACGGCGGCGGCCTGGTGGTCCTCGTCGTGGGCCTTGCCGGCCGCGTAGACGGCCCGGTCGGCGCCGAGCCTGTCGACGGCCTCCTTCAGCGCGTCCTCGTTGCGCCCGGTGATGCAGACGCGGTCGCCGCGGGCGACGAGCGCCTCCGCGACGCCGTAGCCGATGCCGCGGCTCGCGCCGGTGATCAGCGCGACCTTGCCGGAGAGTTCAGTCATGTCCGTGGTCCTCAGTCGAGCGGTCCGCCGGCGACGTACAGCACCTGGCCGGAGACGAAGCCGGCCGCCTCGCCCGTGAAGAAGGCGATCGCGTTGGCGATGTCCTCCGGCTCGCCGACGCGCTGCACGGGGATCTGGGTGGCGGCGGCGGCCTTGAACTCCTCGAAGCCCATGCCGACGCGCTCGGCGGTGGCCTTGGTCATCTCGGTGGCGATGAAGCCGGGGGCGACGGCGTTGGCGGTGACGCCGAACTTGCCGAGCTCCTTGGCGAGGGTCTTGGTGAAGCCCTGCAGACCGGCCTTGGCGGCCGAGTAGTTGACCTGGCCGCGGTTGCCGAGCGCGGAGGAGGAGGAGAGGTTGACGATCCGGCCGAAGCCCGCGTCGACCATGTGCTTCTGGCAGGCCCGGGTCATCAGGAAGGCGCCGCGCAGGTGCACGTTCATGACGGTGTCCCAGTCAGAGACGCTCATCTTGAACAGCAGGTTGTCGCGGAGCACGCCCGCGTTGTTGACCAGGATCACCGGCGCGCCGAGTTCCTCGGCGATCCGGGCGACGGCCGCCTCGACCTGCGCCTCGTCCGAGACGTCGCAGCCGACCGCGATCGCCCTGCCGCCGTTCGCGGTGATCTTCTCGACGGTGTCCTTGCAGGCCGCCTCGTCGAGGTCGATCACGGCGACCGCGCGGCCCTCGGCGGCCAGGCGCACGGCGGTGGCGGCGCCGATGCCGCGCGCCCCGCCCGTGACCACGGCGACCCGCTGCTCAGTGGTGGACATTGCTGCTTCTCCTCGCCCTAGGGATGCGGCTCCTGCGGCCCGCCCTGGAGTGAGCGACCGCTTAGTACCTTCAGCAGACGTGACGCTAGAGACCCTGGCACCCGGTGTCAACGGCCTGCCGGGCGCGTGTGATCCATTACCTCACCAGCAGGTCGAGCAGACGCTCCGTCTCGGCCGCCGGGTCGGTGGTGAGCCCGGTGTGCACGGGTCCCGGCTGGACGACCGTGGAGCGGGGCGCGATCAGCCAGCGGAAGCGCCGCCCGGCGTCGTCCTGCGCGGCCTGCCCGGCCGCCGCGCCGCCGGCGCACACGCCCTCGACGGCGCGCAGCGCGGCCCGTACGCCCGCCACGTCCGCGTCCGGGTCGAGGGCCAGCAGCCTCGCCTCGTCGAGGTGGGTGCGCGCGCCGACGTACGCCCGGGCGCGGCAGTACACCAGCACCCCGGCGTTGATGCACTCGCCGCGCTCCACGCGCGGGACGACCCGCAGGAGGGCGTACTCGAACAGGTCCCGGCCGCCGCCCTGGCCGGCCCGGATGATGTGGCGCTCGTTCACTCGGTCCCCCGGATGCGTTCGTGGATGACGGCGGCGCGCGCGAGGAGGGGGCGCGCGTAGGCCCGCCGCAGGTCGTCGGGCGTGTCGAAGCCGGGTTCGCCGGTCAGCCAGGCGTCGGGGATCTCGGCGGTGACCTCGGCCAGCAGTTCCTCGGTGACCAGGGGCGCGAGCGTGGCCGCGGCCGCGGCCACGTCCGGCGCAAAGGACTTCAGCGCGTGGTCGCCGGCGTCGTAGGGGCGGGCGGCGGAGGCTTCGGCTCCGGGCCAGTTGTGGTGCCAGATCATGGTCGCCCCGTGGTCGACGAGCCACAGCTCGCCCCGCCACACCAGCAGGTTGGGGTTGCGCCAGGACCGGTCGACGTTGTTCACCAGGGCGTCGAACCAGAGGATCCGCCCGGCCTCCTCGGGGCCCACCCGGAAGCCGAGGGGGTCGAAGCCGAGGGCTCCGGAGAGGAAGTCCATGCCGAGGTTGGTGCCGCCGCTGGACCTGAGCAGCTCCTGCACCTGCTCGTCGGGTTCGCCGAGGCCGAGCACCGGGTCGAGGCCGATCGCCACCAGCCGCGGCACCCGCAGGCCGAGTCGGCGGGCGAGCTCCCCGCAGACGACCTCCGCGACGAGCGTCTTGCGGCCCTGCCCCGCGCCGGTGAACTTCATGACGTACGTGCCGAAGTCGTCGGCCTCGACGAGCCCCGGCAGCGAACCGCCCTCCCGCAGGGGCGTGATGTAGCGGGTCGCGGTGACTTCCTTGAGCATCGCCCCAGGTTACTGGGGCGCCGACGGGGGCGGCGCCAGGCGGGCGGCGGGAGCGCCGGGGCACGACAGCGGATCGACAGCCGTGTCTGACGCAGGATTCACCTCGGACGGGCCAGGATTCGGGCATCGGGTGAACAGCCGTCGCGCACGGCCCGTACCTCCCGGCAGATCACGCACGTCGACAGAGCGCGCACACCGCGCGGAAGGGAACGCCAGCATGACCAGCGCATCGCCTCAGCCCGCAGCGGGGCCGGCCCGCAGAACCGTCGTGGCGGCCGGAGCGGCGGGCCTCGCCGTCGCGCTGACCGCGTGCGGGGGCTCGGAGGACGTCCCCTCCGGCGCCGCCTCCCCGGATTCGTCCGGCACCGCCCGGGACAGCGGGGGGACGGGCGGCTCCCCGGGCGGCGACGCGGCGGCCGGTGCCGCGCTCGCCTCGGCCTCCGAGATCCCCGAGGGCGGCGGGAAGGTCTTCGCCGACCGGAAGGTGGTGGTGACCCAGCCGTCGGCGGGCGAGTTCAAGGCGTTCTCGGCCACCTGCACGCACCAGGGGTGCGCGGTGAGGAGCGTCGCCGACGGGGTCATCAACTGCCCTTGCCACAACAGCAACTTCTCCATCACCGACGGCAGCGTGCGGAGCGGTCCGGCGACCGCGCCGCTGCCGGCCGTGGAGATCACCGTGAGCGGGGACTCCATCCGGCTGGCCTGAGCCGGCCGGTCCCGCTCACGGCGCCGCCCGGTCAGCCGGTCCGGTCCGCCGCCGCGCGCCGGAGCGGACCGGGTCGTGGGCGCCCTCGCGCGGGGGCCGCCCCCTACACGTAGCTCCGCAGCGGTCCAGCCTCCACCGCCGCGGCCACCGCCTGCGCCAGGGGGCCGGTCTCCTCCTCGGCCAGCGTCGAGACCGTGATCCGGATGCCGGGCGGCGCGCTGATCCGGAAGCGGGCGCCCGGGGCCACGGCCCAGCCGGCGTGCAGCAGCCGGGCGACGGCGCCGGTCTCGTCGGGCACGGGGACCCAGACATTCATGCCGCTGCGTCCGTGCGCCGCGATCCCGTGCCCGGCGAGCGCGCGGATCAGCGCGTCCCGGCGCCGCCCGTAGGCCGCCGCCACCGCGGCCGGGTCCACCGCGCCGCCGGTCCGCAGCCGCACCACGGCGCGCTGCAGCAGCCGGCTCACCCAGCCGGGTCCGAGCCGCTGCCGGCCGCGCACCCGGTCGACGGTGACGGCGTCCCCGGTGAGCACGGCGAGCCGCAGGTCGGGGCCGTAGGCCTTGGCGGCCGAGCGGACGAGGGCCCAGTGGGCGGTGGCCCCGGCGAGCGGGTGGAGGGGCACGTCGACGACGCCGTGGCCGTGGTCGTCCTCGATCAGCAGGGTCTCCGGGTGCTCCCGGAGCACCGACCGCAGGGCACGTGCGCGGGGGGCGCTCACCGCGGCGCCCGTCGGGTTCTGCGCCCGGTCCGTGACGATCAGGGCGCGGGCCCCGGCCGCCAGGGCGCGGCGTACGTCCTCGGCGCGGGGGCCGTCGTCGTCGACGCCGACGGGGACGGTGCGCAGGCCGAGCGCCGGCACGAGGTCGAGGGTCCGGCTCCAGCCGGGGTCCTCGACGGCGACGGCGTCGCCGGGCCTGAGGTGGGCCGCGAGGATCCGCTCGACGCCGTCGAGCGCTCCGGACACGACGGCGAGCGGCCCGTCCGGCACCCCCTCGGCGTCCAGTTCGGCCCGTACGAGGCGTGCCAGTGCCGGCTCCACCGGGTCCTGTCCGTACAGCACCGGCGCCCGGTCGCCCTCGGCGGCGGCGTCCGCGAGCACCCGGGCCAGCGGCGGCAGCAGCGCGGGGTCGGGGTCGCCGCTGGACAGGTCGCGCACGCCCTCGGGCACGTCCGCCCGGACGTGGTCCCGGCCGGTCGTGGCCGGTGCGGGCCGCACCCGGCTGCCGCGCCGGCCCGCGGTCTCGATGACTCCGCGCTCCCGCAGCATGCGGTACGCGGCGGCGACGGTGTTGGGGTTCACGCCGAGTCGCGCCGCCAGCTCCCGCATGGGCGGCAGCGGCCGGCCCGGCTCCAGGTCCCCCGCGCCCACCGCGCGCTCGACGCTCGCGCAGATTTCGGCTGCGCGCCGCCCACTGATCGGATATTCTCCTAGCACAAACAAAATTATGCACTAGTGCAATGGAGAGCGCCATGCAGGGGACCGAGCCGACACCGTCGCAGCCCGCCGCCTACGCCCCCACCGACCGCACGGTCCCCACCCGCTCCCCGGACCGGGCCTCGTACGACCGCCGGACGGTGCACGCGATACTCGACGAGGGCTACGTCTGCCACCTCGGGTTCGTCCGCGACGGCGCGCCGGTCGTGCTGCCCACCCTGTACGGCCGGGTCGGCGAGCGGCTCTACGTGCACGGCTCCACGGGCTCGCGCCCGCTGCGGATGACGGGCCGGGCCGATCCGGGGCTGCCGGTGTGCCTGACGGTCACGCACGTGGACGCGCTGGTGCTGGCCCGCTCGGCCTTCCACCACTCGGTCAACTACCGGTCCGTGGTGGTGCACGGCGTGGCCCGCGACGTGACCGACCCCGAGGAGAAGCGCCGCGCCCTGGACGCGCTGGTCGATCACGTCGTGCCGGGCCGCTCGCGCGACTCCCGGCCGGCCAGCCGGAAGGAGCTGGCGGCCACCGCCGTGATCCGCCTCGACCTGGACGAGGTCTCCGCCAAGCTCCGCACCGGCGGCGTGAACGACGAACCGGAGGACCTGGCCCTCCCCCACTGGGCCGGCCTCCTCCCGCTGCGCAAGGGCTACGACGCCCCGGTCGCCGACCCCGGCCTGGCCCCCGGCACCGCCCTCCCCGACTACCTGGCGACCAGGTGACCAGGTGACCCGCTGATCACACGGGCACCGGCTGCTCCTGCCGCACCCGTGCGCCCCGCGCCTCGGCCACCGCCAGCCCGCCGACCGAGCCGAGCATCAGCAGGGTGCCGGTCGCGGTGGCCGCCGTGAGGCGCTCACCGAGCAGGGCGATCGCGAGCACGGCCGCGACCACCGGCTCCAACAGCATGATCACCGACACGGTGGCCGACCGCACGACGGCCGCGGCGGCGAAGTAGAGGCCGTACGCGAGGGCGGTCGGGACGGCCGCCAGGTACCCGAAGAGCAGCAGGAGCCGGCCGGGCGCGGCGGTGTGCGGCACCAGCCCCTCGGCCAGGGCGAGGGGCAGCAGGCACAGGCTCGTGACGGCGAACGCCCCCACGGAGGTGCCCGCGGCGTCGGCCTCGCCGCCGCGGCCCCACCACCGGGTGAGCAGCGTCATCGCGCTGTACCCGGCCGCGGACAGCAGCGCGAGCAGCACGCCCCAGAGCCGCACGGTGGCGCCGCCGCCGCCGAGGACGAGCACGGCGAGGCCGGTGAGCGCGCCGGCGACGGCGGCGGTCCCGCCCGGACCGAGGCGCTCCCCCAGGGCCAGCCGCGCGCCGAGCGCGATCAGCACCGGCCCGGCGCCGAGGGTGACGACGGTGGCCACGGCGAGGCCGGTGGACTCCACCGCGGCGAAGTAGGCCGTCTGGAAGACGGCGAGGCCGAGACCGGTGACGGTGACCCGCAGCGCCTTGCGGCGGAAGGGCTCGGCCGCGGCGGTCCGGGTGCGCGGACGCAGGGCGCGGGCGGCGAGCAGCAGCACGAGCCCGGACGCGCACCGCCAGAACGACAGGGCGACGGGCCCCATGTCACTGGCCCGGTAGACCAGGGAGGCGACGGCCCCCGCGGTGCCCCAGGCGGCACCGGCGACGATCAGACAGAGCAGGCCTCGCCCGACGGGCAGGCCGGAAGCAGCATTCGACACGATTTGTCTCCGCAGACGCGCACAGGGCGCGGAAGTTCGGGAAGGACCCCGGGGTCACGACGTGGAACGCGGGGTCCGCGGACTTCTTCTGCGGGCAGCACCGTCCGGCCCGGCGAGGCGCCGGGCTCGTCTCCGGAGGGCCCGCCTCAGGCGGCCGGGGGCGGAAGAACGACTGCGTCCGAATGCATGATCAGCACCTTATGCCGTCGCGCCGGGGGCCGACAACTCCCTTTCCGGGTCGTCGGGGCCGCCTCGTGCCACGGGCCGCGCGGAGTCCTTCGCGGGCGTCGACGACTGCGCGACGAACGCGCCCAGCAGGACCACCACACCGCCGGTGATCTGCGGCGCCGACAGGTGCTCGCCGAGCAGCACCCAGGCCAGGACGGCCGCGATCACCGCTTCGAGGCACGCCACGACACCGGCGACCTGCGGCGAGAGCCGGCGCACGGACAGCACGCCGGTGACGTACGCGAGGACCGTGGCGACGAGCACGATCCAGGCCAGCAGCACACCGGCGGCGACGGGGGTGCCGTTCAGGTCGGAGGTGCCCGCGAGGACGGACCAGTCCAGGGTCCAGGGGCGGGCCACGACGGTCAGCGCGGCGGCGCCGACGAGCAGGCCGTGGGCGATGACGCCGAGCGGGTCCGGCGCCTGGTCGCCGGCCTCGGCCCCCTGGTCGGCCAGGACGAAGTAGCCGACCTGGCAGCAGGCGGCGCCGAGCGCAAGCAGCAGGCCGAGGGCGTCGAAGCCGAGGCCCGACCAGACCTCGACGACGCAGGCGAGCCCGCCGACCGCGAGGACCACGCCGACCGCGGCGGCGCGCGTCACCGGCCGCCGCTGCACGAACCGCACCCAGCCGAGGAGGAGCGCGGGCGCCAGGTACTCCACGAGCAGGGCGACCCCGACGGGGATGCGGGAGAGCGCGGCGAAGTAGCAGGCCTGTACTCCGGCCACGGCCAGCAGGCCGAAGCCCGCGAGCAGTCCCGGGCGGCGGCGCGGCAGCGCCCGGTGGCGCACGGCGAGCGGCAGCATCACCAGGGCCGCGCCCGTCACCCGGAGCCACACCACGTGGAGCGGGTCGAGGCCCGCCTCGATCAGCGGCTTGGCCGCGACACCGGACCCTCCGAAGGCGACCGCGGACGCCAGCGCGAGACCGAGCCCGATGCCCCTTCCCCGGCTGCCCTGACTGCTCTGTGAGGTACGCACCGGCACATGATGGCAGGCGGCGACATGAGCGTCACTCCTCTTGGCACCTGTCTCACCGGGCGGACGCGGGACGGACCCGGGAGTTCCGGGGAGGCGGCGCAAGAACCCCGCGGGATCCCGGGACGCGCCGGGCAGCGTTCCGGGCCGCCGGGCGACCGGGGGCGCCGCGGGCTTGGGGTGCGCCGGAAGCGCCGGGCGCCGGGCCCTGCCTCACCCTCCCGCCGTCCGCCCGGAAGGCCGGCCCCACGGCGCCGGGCGGGCGCTCGCGGCGTGGCGGGACCCGCGCCCGGTACGGGGCGTACCCGGGTCGGGGCCCGGTGCTGCGGGCGTGCGGGCACGGCGTCGCGAGGCGGGCGGGAACGCGGCGACCGGGCCTAGGTGTATTGACCACGAGCGTTGTTAACACTGGTGGGTCTTGATCATGGCGAAGACCTCCGCTGTGGTGGAGCTGTCTAGGACTGCACCGCAGGGAGG
>NZ_JBITFM010000002.1:414074-582565 GCF_044456065.1 Streptomyces sp. NPDC051041 | reverse complement strand
GGGCAAACGATTTCTTCCTGCCCCCCCCCCCGCCGCCCCCTTACCCCGCGGGCGGGGGGGGGGGCCGGGGGCGGGGGTGGGGGGCGCCCCGGCCCGGGGGGGCCCCGGGCGGGGGCCCCGGGCGGGGCCCCCGCGCCGCACGGTCCGCCGGCCGGCGCGGGGCCGGGCCGGCCGCCGGGCCGTTCCCGGCCGGCCGGAATAGCCTCGGTGGGGGGCGGTGCTGACCTGGACGGAGGTGATCGGCAGTGGCCGACGAGCAGCAGGACAGGTACCGGATCGAACATGATTCCATGGGGGAGGTCCGCGTCCCCGCCGACGCGAAGTGGCGGGCCCAGACCCAGCGGGCCGTGGCGAACTTCCCCGTCTCGGGGCAGCGCATCGAACGCGCGCACATCGAGGCACTGGCCCGCATCAAGGGGGCCGCGGCCAAGGTGAACGCCCGGCTGGGCGTGCTCGACGAGGACGTCGCCGAGGCGATCCAGGAGGCGGCCGAGGAGGTCGCCCGGGGCGAGTGGGACGAGCACTTCCCCGTCGACGTGTTCCAGACGGGGTCGGGGACCTCGTCCAACATGAACGCCAACGAGGTCATCGCCACCCTCGCCGGTGAGCGGCTGGGGCGGGACGTCCACCCCAACGACCACGTCAACGCCTCCCAGTCCTCCAACGACGTCTTCCCGTCCTCCATCCACATCGCCGCCACGGCCGCCGTCACCCGCGACCTGATCCCGGCCCTGGACCACCTCGCGACCGCGCTGGAGCGCAAGGCCGAGGAGTTCGCCGACGTGGTGAAGTCGGGCCGGACCCACCTCATGGACGCCACGCCCGTCACGCTGGGCCAGGAGTTCGGCGGCTACGCCGCCCAGGTCCGGTACGGCATCGAGCGGCTGAACGCCTCCCTGCCCCGGCTCGCCGAACTGCCCCTCGGCGGCACCGCCGTCGGCACCGGCATCAACACCCCGCCCGGCTTCTCCGCCGCCGTCATCGAGGAGGTCGCCCGCGCCACCGGGCTGCCGCTGACCGAGGCGCGCAACCACTTCGAGGCGCAGGGCGCCCGGGACGGCATCGTCGAGACCAGCGGGCAGCTGCGCACCATCGCCGTCGGACTGACCAAGATCGCCAACGATCTGCGGTGGATGTCCTCCGGGCCGCGCACCGGGCTCGCCGAGATCTCCCTGCCCGACCTCCAGCCGGGCTCCTCGATCATGCCGGGCAAGGTCAACCCGGTCGTCCCCGAGGCGGTGCTGATGGTCGCGGCCCAGGTCATCGGCAACGACACGACCGTCACCACCGCCGGGGCGGCCGGCAACTTCGAGCTCAACGTGATGCTGCCGGTCATCGCCAAGAACGTGCTGGAGTCGGTCCGGCTGCTCGCGAACGCCTCCCGGCTGCTGGCCGACCGCACGGTCGACGGCATCGTCGCCCACCGCGAACGGGCGCGGGAGTACGCCGAGTCGTCGCCCTCCGTCGTCACCCCGCTCAACCGGTACATCGGGTACGAGGAGGCCGCCAAGGTCGCCAAGAAGGCGCTGGCCGAGCGGAAGACGATCCGTCAGGTCGTCCTGGAGAGCGGGTACGTCGAGCGCGGCGACCTGACCGTCGAGCAGCTCGACGAGGCGCTGGACGTCCTGCGGATGACCCGCCCGTGACCCGGCCGGCCCGGGTGCGAACCATGACGGGCGCCGCGGCGTCGTATGTCCGGGGCACCTAATATCTGTGCATGGCAGACGGCGAAGCGGTGAGAGCGGTGGCGGAAGCGGGTGAGGCGGCGGCCCGCTGGGCGCCCGGGAGCCAGATCCTGTGGCGGTACCGGGAGAACGCCGGCACCCGCTTCCACATCGCGCGCCCCGTCACCGTCGTGCGGGACGACCCCGAGCTGCTCGCCGCGTGGATGGCGCCCGGCACCGAGTGCGTGCGGCCGGTGCTCGCCGACGGCACGCCCGTGCACCTGGAGCCGCTCGGCACGCGCTACACCAAGCCGCGGGCCGTCCGGCGCGACCGCTGGTTCGGCACGGGCGTGCTGAAGCTGGCGCGGCCCGGTGAGCCCTGGTCGGTGTGGCTGTTCTGGGAGCCGGGCTGGCAGTTCAAGAACTGGTACGTGAACCTGGAGGAGCCGCTGACCCGCTGGGCGGGCGGCGTCGACTCCGAGGACCACTTCCTGGACATCTCCGTCCAGCCGGACCGCAGTTGGCAGTGGCGGGACGAGGACGAGTTCGCCCAGGCCCAGCGGGACGGCCTGATGGACGCCGGACTCGCCGAGCGGGTGCGGCAGGCGGGGCGGGACGCGGTGGAGGTGATCCGCGCGTGGGGGCCGCCGTTCTGCGACGGCTGGCAGGACTGGCGCCCGGATCCGTCCTGGGCGGTACCGCCGCTGCCGGAGGACTGGGACCGCACGCCCGCGCGCGTGTCCCCATGAGACCCTTGATGTACCCCGGGGCAAGAACCGTAGGATCGTCCTCCGCAACCAGGGAGCGGGGTCGGTGCACAGCACCGTCGTCGAGGGGTGGTGGCCGGGTGGCGGACGGGCGCACAGTGGCAACCACCGGAGCACGGGCTGAGCTTGACCGATCGTCACCGAGGGGCGGCAGGACGTGATCGAGGGGTACCAGGGCGACACCGGCAGGGACCGCCGGCGGTCCGCCGACGGCACGGGAACGGTCCCCGGCCACGCGGGAATTCCGTTCCCGGGGCACGTATTGCGGGTATCGGGTTTTCTGCGGGACGAACTGCACGCGCGGCGCGCAGCCCCGGACGGATGGATTCGACACGCGTGACGGAGCAGCCGATCTCCTTCGAACGCCCCCAGACGGGCGCCGACCCCGCGGACCCCCGCGGGGCGCTCCTGCGTTCCCCGGTGCCGCCTTCCGCGGGCACCCCGGCGGCCGGTACCGCCGCCTTACCGGCACAGGCACGCCCCGGCGAGACGCCCCCGGACACGGCGGTGCCCGGCCAGGAGCCGGCCGGCGTGACCGAGCACTCCCAGCCGGGCGCCGAGCACGCCGCCGAGCCCGACACGCACCGCCCGCGTCCGGCTCCCGAGGGCGTCCCGGCCCGGGCGGCCGGCGAGCAGGAGCACGCCGAGGCGGCGGGCGAGGAGCGCCGTACCGGGCAGGGGCTGCCGCCGGGCCGGCCCACGCCGATGCGGCGGGACGGGGACCGGCTGCGCTTCGTGGGCGCCGCGACCCGGCGGATCGCCCGCGGCATGGACCTCGACGAGATCGTGATGGGGCTGTGCCGGGCCACCGTGCCCACGTTCGCCGACGCGATCCTGGTCTACCTGCGCGAGCCGCTGCCCGTGGGCGACGAGCGGCCCACCGGCCCGCTGGTGCTGCGGCTGCGCCGCACCGACCGGATCCCGGCCGAGCGCGACACCGAGGGCGGCTTCATGCCCCCGGTCCAGCCCGAGCCGTCCGGGCTGGACGCGGTCGGCGCCGAGACCTGCGAGGTGCGGCCCGGCAGCGCGCTCGCCGAGGTGCTGCGCGGAGTGCGGCCGGTCTTCACGGACGCGCCCGCCGCCCGCGCCGCGCTGCCCGAACTCCTCGGGGACGGCGGCGACTTCGCGGTGCCCTCGGGGCAGCGGGCGATCCTCGCGCCGCTGCGCGGACGGCGCCGGGTGATCGGCGCCGCGCTGTTCCTGCGCCGCCCCGAGCGCCTCGCCTTCGAGGCCGACGACCTGCTGGTGGCCGCCCAGCTGGCCACGCACAGCGCCCTCGGCATCGACAAGGCCGTGCTGTACGGCCGGGAGGCGTACATCGCGGACGAGTTGCAGCGCACCATGCTGCCGGAGACCCTGCCGCGCCCGACCGGCGTGCGGCTGGCGGCCCGCTACCTGCCGGCGGCGGAGACCGCGCGCGTCGGCGGCGACTGGTACGACGCGATCCCGCTGCCCGGCAGCCGGGTCGCCCTCGTCGTCGGCGACGTCATGGGCCACTCCATGACCTCGGCCGCGATCATGGGCCAGCTGCGCACCACCGCGCAGACCCTGGCCGGCCTCGACCTGCCGCCGCAGGAGGTCCTGCACCACCTCGACGAGCAGGCCCAGCGCCTGGGCATCGACCGCATGGCGACCTGCCTGTACGCGGTCTACGACCCGGTCTCGCACCGCATCACCATCGCCAACGCCGGCCATCCGCCGCCGGTCCTGCTGCACCTGGGCGGCCGGGCCGAGGTGCTGCGGGTGCCCGCGGGCGCCCCGATCGGCGTCGGCGGCGTCGACTTCGAGGCCGTGGAGCTGGACGCGCCCGCCGGCGCGACCCTGCTGCTGTACACCGACGGCCTGGTCGAGTCCCGCCTCAGGGACGTGTGGACCGGCATCGAGCAGCTGCGGGAGAAGCTGGCCGCGACCGCGCAGCTCACCGGGCCGGACCATCCGCCGCCGCTGGAAGCGCTGTGCGACGAGGTGCTGGACATGCTCGGCCCGGGCGACCGGGACGACGACATCGCGCTGCTCGCCGCCCGCTTCGACGGGATCGCGCCGAACGACGTGGCGTACTGGTTCCTGGAGCCGGAGGACGCCGCCCCCGGCCGGGCTCGCCGCCTGGCCCGCCGAGCGCTCGAGCGCTGGGGCCTGGAGGAGCTCAGCGACTCGGTGGAGCTGCTGGTCAGCGAGGTCGTCACCAACGCCGTGCGGTACGCCACCCGCCCGGTCACCCTGCGGCTGCTGCGCACGAACGTGCTGCGCTGCGAGGTCGGCGACGACGTGCCGCAGCTGCCGCGGCTCCGTCAGGCGCGGGCCACGGACGAGGGCGGGCGCGGGCTGCTCCTGGTGAACAAGGTGGCCAGGAGGTGGGGGGCGACCCGGCTCTCCACCGGCAAGGTGGTGTGGTTCGAGCTCGGGGTGCCCCCCGCTCCCTAGTGCCCGGCGGGTCCCGCCGTCGAATCCCCCGCCGTCCGTCCGGGCGGCGGGGGGCGGCGTTCCGTCGCCCTCTTCGGGTGGCGTCCGCGGACCCGCCGCGCGGGTCGAGTCCACGGGTGTCACCGCGTCCGGCACGCGCCCCGGGGCCGTCGCCAAGGGCACCGGCCGGTACCGCTCCGCCTGCGGTGGCGGTCACCTCACCCTGGACGGCCGGTACAGCCGCTGGAGGCTCGGCGTCGACGAGTGACCCGGCCCCGGCCGGGCGGAAGAGCGGGACCGGTCGCGGGGCCGGCGGGCACCGTGCGCGCGGGGCGCCCGGCGGCTCGCCGGGCGCCCCGCGCGCTACTCGTCCTCGTCCTCGTCCTCGTCCGGTACGACGGGGTCCTGCGGTATGTCCTCGTCGACCGACGGTTCCGTCGTCGGTGTCTGGGACGGCGTCCGGGACGGCGTCTGGGACGGCGTCTGGGACGGCGTCCGGGACGGCGTCCCGGAGGCCGGCGGCTCCGACGTCGGCTCCTCGGTGGTCGGCTCCTCCGAGGGCGTCTCGGCCGGCTGCCGGGTGACGGGGGGCGTCGGCGTCCGGGTGGGCCTGACGGCCGCGCCCTGGGTGGTCTCCAGGTCGAACCGGCTGACCCCGTCCAGCACGCCGAAGGTGTACTCCGCCCAGATCCGCGCCGGGAAGCCGCCGCCGTTGACCCGTTCGAAGCCGCCCGCGCCGTACAGCTCGACCTGCGGGTGCGGGGGCTTGGTGCTCTCGCCGAACAGGCCCACCGCGGTGACCAGGTCGGGGGTGTAGCCGACGAACCAGGCCGACTTGTTGTTGTCGGACGTGCCCGTCTTGCCGGCGACCTGCTGGCCGCTCCGCCGCGGGTTGTCCCGTACGGACGCGCGGGCCGTGCCGTCGTCGACCACGCCGGTGAGCACCGAGGTCACCGTGTCGGCGGCCTCCCGGCTGATCACCTGCTCGCCGATCGGGTCGGGCATGGTGACCGTGCGGCTCCGCTGCTCCGCCGACTTGATGATGGTCGGGGTGACCTTCCTGCCGTGGTTGTCGAGGGTGGCGTAGACCCCGGCCATCTCCAGCGGGCTCGCGCCCATGGTGCCGAGGGTCTGGGCGGGCACCGCCTTCAGGCCCTCTGTGTCCATGCCGAGCGCGCCGGCCGTCTCCAGCACCTCCGCCATGCCGACGTCCACGCCCATCTGCGCGAAGACCGAGTTCACGGACTTGTTCATCGCCGTCTGCACGGTGATGTCGCCGTAGTCCCGGTCGTCCTCGTTCTCCGGGGCGAAGCCGACCCTGTCGCCGTCGCGGTCGACGACCGGGCGCTTGCTGGTGCCGTCGTAGACCGTGCTCGCGGTGATCGGCGTGCCGTCCCGGGTGGTCGCGCCCTCCTCCAGGGCCGCGGCGAGGATCACCGGCTTGAACGTCGAGGCCGGCTGGTAGTCGGTGCGGGTGGCGTTGCTGAGGTAGTGCTTGAAGTAGTCCCGGCCGCCGTACAGCGCGACGATCCTCCCGGTCTCCGGGTCGACGGAGACCGCGCCGGCCTGCACGGCGGCGTCGACCTCGCGCTTGTGCGGGTCGAGCCTGTCGGTCAGCTGCGTCTTCACGGCCCGCTCCAGCTCGGCCTGCTTCTCGCGGTCGATGTTGAGCGTGATGGTCCAGCCGTTGTCCTCGACCTCGGCCTCCGCCTGCGACTGGGAGATGCCCTCCTGCTCCCTCAGCTGCCGGGCGAGCTGCTGGTTGGCGAGCTGGACGAGGTAGCCCTTCTGGCCCGCGAGCCCGGCGGTGCCCCGGGGCTCCTCCGGGACCGGGAACTCCATGGCGTCCCGCTCGGCCCCGTCCAGCCAGCGCTCCTCGACCATGTTGTCCAGGACGTAGTTCCAGCGCTCCTTCACCAGCCGCTTGCCGGTGCCGGAGGCGACCGCCCAGTCGTACTGGCTCGGCGCCTGGAGCAGCGCGGCGAGGTAGGCGCCCTGCTCGACGGTCAGGTCCTCGGCGTCGGTGCGGTAGTAGGCCTGGGCGGCCGCCTGGATGCCGTAGGCGCCGCGGCCGTAGTAGCTGGTGTTGATGTAGCCCGCGAGGATGTCGTCCTTGGACATCTGGCGGTCCACCTTCAGCGAGATGACCAGCTCCTTCAGCTTGCGGCTGACGGTCTGCTCCTGGCTGAGGTAGTAGTTCTTGACGTACTGCTGGGTGATCGTCGAGCCGCCCTGGGTGCCCTTGCCGGCGAGGGTGTTGAGCAGGCCGCGGGCGGTGCCCTTCAGGTCGACGCCGGCGTCGCTGTAGAAGCTCTTGTTCTCGGCCGCGACGAAGGTCCGCTGGACGTCCTTGGGCACCTTGTCCAGGCCGACGATCTCGCGGTTGACCGTGCCCGAGCGGGCCAGCACCGTGCCGTCGCTGAACTTGTACACGTTGCTCTGGCGCCGTGCCGCCGCGTTGCCCTCGGGCACGTCCACCACCAGGTACAGCACGACGAACGCGCCGATGCCGAGCAGGCACAGGCCGAAGAACGCGCCGAGGGCCTTCCTCCAGGTGAACAGCGCGCGCATGCCGCCCCGGCCGGCGCCCCCGGCCGCTCTGCGGGCCCCGGCCCGGCCGCCGACGGCGGCGGCCGACGGCGTCCCGGACGAGCGCCGGGGCGCCGCGCGGTGGCCACCGCGCTGTCGCGCTCGTCTCTCTTCCGCTCGTCCCATGGGTCCGATCCGCTCCGCTTCGTTCACGTGTGCTCAGAAGTCACACAGGTTCGCCGCTCAGGTCAGCTCAGAAAGCTAACACCACCAGATATGACAAAGGGCTGCCGATCCGGCCTTTTACGGACGTGACAATCAGCACCCGTTCCACAGGAATCGACGCCCGAGCCGGGCGGAGGGTTGTCATGGCGCGCTAAAGTGATATCACTTAGATAGACCAGAGCCGGGCAGGAGAGCTCCGGCGCGAGAACGGGGGGACACCCATGCCCACAGAGGACACCCAGGTCACGGCCGACGTGCCGGAGATGCCGGCCCCGCGCGTGCGGGAGTTCCCGGCGCACAGCATCGGCGGCGGGCTCGCGCTGCTGCTCGGGCTGGCCGGGCTGCTGGCCGCCGCCGTGCTGATCGTCGGCGCCACGGTCGCCGCCGCGGCCGGCGCCAAGGCGGCGCTGATCGTCGCGGGCGTCCTGGTCGGCCTCGCCTCCTTCCTGGCGATGTGCGGGCTGAACATGGTGGCGCCGGGCGAGGCCCGGGTCGTCCAGCTCTTCGGGCGGTACCGCGGGACGATCCGGCAGGACGGGCTGCGCTGGGTCAACCCGTTCACCTCGCGCAGCAAGATCTCCACCCGGGTCCGCAACCACGAGACCGCCGTGCTCAAGGTGAACGACGCCTACGGCAACCCGATCGAGCTGGCCGCCGTGGTGGTGTGGAAGGTGGAGGACACCGCCCAGGCCACCTTCGAGGTGGACGACTACGTGGAGTTCGTCTCCACCCAGACCGAGGCCGCCGTGCGGCACATCGCCATCGAGTACCCCTACGACGCCCACGAGGAGGGCGGCCTGTCGCTGCGCGGCAACGCCGAGGAGATCACCGAGAAGCTCGCCGTCGAGCTGCAGGCGCGCGTGGAGGCGGCCGGCGTGCGGATCATCGAGTCGCGCTTCACGCACCTGGCGTACGCTCCCGAGATCGCCTCGGCGATGCTCCAGCGGCAGCAGGCCGGCGCGGTCGTCGCGGCCCGGCGGCAGATCGTGGACGGCGCGGTGGGGATGGTGGAGATGGCGCTCGCCCGGCTCACCGAGCGGGACATCGTGGAGCTGGACTCCGAACGGAAGGCGGCGATGGTGTCGAACCTGATGGTGGTGCTGTGCGGCGACCGCTCCGCCCAGCCGGTCCTCAACACCGGGTCGCTGTACCAGTGACACCCCCTGCCGAGGACTCCCGGTCCGGGCGCCGGCCGCAGCAGCGCAAGCAGGTGCTGCTGCGGCTGGACCCGTTGGTGTACGAGGCGCTCGCGCGGTGGGCGTCGGACGAGCTGCGGTCGGCCAACGCCCAGATCGAGTTCCTGCTGCGCAGGGCGCTGGCGGAGGCGGGCCGGCTGCCCGGCGAGGCGGGCCCGATCCCGCGCCGCGGGCGCCCGCCCGCGGATCCCGCCCCCTAGACGCGGCGGGGCCTCCGGCCGGCGGACACACCGTCCGACGGGCGCCCCGTCCGACGGGCGCGCCCGGCCGGCGGGCGCACTCGCGCGACAGGCGCGCCCGTGTGACGGAACCGTGACAATCGCCCCTCACCTGCCCCCTCGCACCTCCCGCAGGGGTCTGTACACGGTGTGTATACACACTGCGTATACACACCGTGTAGAGTCCCCGGCATGTCCATCGGTCACACACTTCTGGGACTCCTGGAGTCCGGTCCCCGCCACGGCTACGACCTGAAGCGGGCCTTCGACGAGAAGTTCGGTCACGACCGGCCGCTGCACTACGGCCAGGTCTACTCGACGATGTCCCGCCTGCTGAAGAACGGCCTCGTCGAGGTCGACGGCATCGAGGCGGGCGACGGCCCCGAGCGCAAGCGGTACGCCGTCACCGAGGCCGGCGTCACCGACGTCGAGCGCTGGCTCGCCACGCCGGAGAAGCCCGAGCCGTACCTGCAGTCGACCCTCTACACCAAGGTCGTCCTCGCCCTGCTCACCCACCGGGACGCGGCCGGCATCCTCGACACCCAGCGCTCGGAGCACCTGCGCAGCATGCGCGTCCTCACCGACCGCAAGCGCAAGGGCGACCTCGCCGACCAGCTCATCTGCGACCACGCCCTGTTCCACCTGGAGGCCGACCTGCGGTGGCTGGAACTGACCGCGGCGCGTCTGGACAAGCTGCGCGCGGCGGTGGCCCGATGACCCCGCCCGCCGGTTCCCTGCTCGCGGCCGAGGGGCTGCGCAAGGCCTACGGCCCGACGCTGGCGCTGGACGGCGCCGAGTTCTCCATCCATCCCGGCGAGGTCGTCGCCGTCATGGGCCCGTCCGGGTCCGGCAAGTCGACGCTGCTGCACTGCCTGGCCGGGATCGTCCCGCCCGACGCGGGGACGATCACGTACGACGGGCGGGAGCTGTCCGCCATGAACGACGCCCGGCGCAGCGCGCTCCGGCGCAGCGAGTTCGGGTTCGTGTTCCAGTTCGGGCAGCTCGTGCCGGAGCTGACCTGCGTGGAGAACGTGGCGCTGCCGCTGCGGCTGAACGGCGCCTCGCGCAGGGAGGCCGAGAAGGCCGCGCTGGGGTGGATGGAGCGGCTGGAGGTCGACGACCTCGCCGGGAAGCGGCCCGGTGAGGTCTCCGGCGGCCAGGGGCAGCGGGTCGCCGTCGCGCGTGCGCTGGTCACGCGCCCGCGGGTGCTGTTCGCCGACGAGCCGACCGGCGCGCTGGACTCGCTCAACGGCGAGCGCGTGATGGAGCTGCTCACGGACGCCGCCCGGTCCACCAACGCCGCCGTCGTCCTGGTCACGCACGAGGCGCGGGTGGCCGCGTACTCCGACCGCGAGATCGTGGTGCGGGACGGCAGGTCCCGGGACATGGAGCGCGTCGTATGAGGGGGCGGTGGGCCCGGGACCTGGCCATGGGCGTCCGCTTCGCCTTCGCGGGCGGGCGCGAGGGGTGGGGCCGGGCGCTGCTGACCGCGGTGGGCGTCGGGCTCGGGGTGGCGCTGCTGCTGCTGACGACGGCGCTGCCGAACGCGCTGGCCGCCCGGGAGGAGCGGGAGCAGGCCCGCACGGACCTGACCTTCGGCGCGCCGATACCGAAGGGGGACGGCACCCTCCTGGTCGCGGAGGTCGGCACGGACTTCCGCGACCAGAGCATCCGCGGACGCGAGCTGGAACCCGAGGGGCCGCGCGCCCCGCTGCCGCCGGGGGTCGCGGAGTTCCCGGCGGAGGACGAGATGATCGTCTCCCCCGCCCTGGAGCGGCTGCTGGAGTCCGACCGCGGAAGGCTGCTGCGCGAGCGGCTGCCGGAGCGGATCGTCGGCACCATCGGCGAGAGCGGGCTGGTCGGCCCGGCCGAACTCGCCTTCTACCGGGGCGGCGAGGGACTCGCCCCGCACCTCGACGGCAGCCGGGTGACCCGGATCGACCGGTTCGGGGACCCGGACCCGTCCTCCGAACCGCTGGACCCGGTGCTGCTCCTGCTGATCGTCGTCGTCCTGGTCGTGCTGCTGATGCCGGTGGCCGTGTTCATCGCGGCGGCCGTGCGGATCGGCGGCGAGCGGCGCGACCGGCGGCTCGCGGCGCTCCGGCTGGTCGGCTCCGACAGCCGGATGACCCGGCGCATCGCGGCCGGCGAGGCACTCGCGGGCGCGCTGCTCGGACTGGTGTTCGGCGCGGGCTTCTTCCTGCTGGGCCGTCAGGCGGTGGGCTCGGTCGAGCTGTTCCACGTGAGCGTGTTCCCGGACTACCTCGACCCCTCGCCGCTGCTGGCCCTGCTCGTCGCCGTCGCGGTCCCGGCGGCGGCGGTGCTGGTCACGCTGTTCGCGCTGCGCGGCGTGGTGATCGAGCCGCTCGGCGTGGTGCGCACGGCCAGGCCCGCGCGGCGCCGGCTGTGGTGGCGGCTGCTGCTGCCGCTGGGCGGGCTCGCGATGCTCTCCCCGATGGTCGGCCAGGGCCGCGAGGACGGGAACTTCAACACCTACCTGGTGGTCGGCGGCGTGATGCTGCTGCTGGTCGGGGTGACCACGCTGCTGCCGTGGGTGGTGGAGACGGTCGTCGCCCGGCTCGGCGCGGGCGGCGTCTCCTGGCAGCTGGCGGTGCGCCGTCTGCAGCTGAGCAGCGGCACGGCGGCCCGCATGGTCAACGGCATCGCGGTGGCGGTGGCCGGGGCGATCGCGCTGCAGATGCTGTTCTCCGGCGTGGAGAGCGACTACACCGAGCAGACCGGGTACGACCTCTCGCGGGCGCAGATGCAGGTGTCCGTGCCGAAGGAGGTGCCGCTGGACGCGGCCGCCGGGAAACTGCGGAGCACCGAGGGCGTGCGCGGGGTCCTCGCCTACGCCGAGGGCTACGCCGGCGACCGCCGCCGCGCCCCGGAGCACGGTGCGCAGGTGACCGTCGGCGACTGCGCCTCGCTGCGCGAGATCGCGCAGCTGGCCGCGTGCCGTGACGGGGACGTGTTCGCCGTCCGGGGCGCCGAGTACGACACCGAGACCCCGCTCGTGGCCGAACCCGGCCGGAAACTGTTCCTCGACCCGTCCTACGAGGACTCTCCGCGCGGCCGGGAGGTCGCCTGGACGGTGCCGCGGGACCTGAAGCGGGCGGCGGCGCGCGTGGGCCCGACCGGCTCGGACCGGGGCGGTTTCCTGATCACGCCGAAGGCGCTGCCCGCCGCGGCCGCGCCCGCCCTGGAGGGGGAGGCGTACGTCAAGCTCGACCCGGCCGTGCCGGACGCGGAGGAGCACGTGCGGAACACCGCGGCGGCCGTCCACCCGCTGACGTATCCCCAGTCCTGGTCCGGGACGCAGCAGTCCGGCCGGTACACCTCCATCCGCACCGGGCTGTTCGTCGGCGCCGCCTGTGTGCTGGCGCTGATCGGGGCGAGCCTGCTGGTCTCCCAGCTGGAGCAGTTGCGCGAGCGCCGCAAGCTGCTGGCGTCGCTGGTCGCCTTCGGCACCCGGCGGCGCACGCTGACCCTGTCGGTGCTGTGGCAGACGGCGGTCCCGATCGCGCTGGGCCTGGTGCTGGCCTCGGCGGCGGGCCTGGCGCTGGGCGCGGTGCTGCTGCGGATGACGGGCGCGTCGGTGCGCGTGGACTGGGCGAGCGTGCTGTCGATGACCGGCATCGGCGCCGCGGTCGTCCTGGCGGTGACGCTGCTCAGCCTGCCGCCGCTGCTGCGGATGATGCGGCCGGAGGGGCTGCGCACGGAGTGAGGAGGCGTCACCCGCCGCCGTGCAGTACCCGGACGGGCAGCGGCCGCAGCGCCTCGCGCAGGGCGGCCGCCAGCTCCTCGTACTCCGCCTCGCGGGCGGCCCCGGTCCGCATGGCGAAGGCGATGCGGCGGGTCGGGGCGGGGGCGGCGAAGCAGCCGGTGCACAGCCGGTCGCTGCGGCTCGTCTCCACCTCGACGGCGGTGCGCGGCAGCAGGGTGCAGCCCAGGCCGCCGGCGACGAGCTGGACGAGGGTGGCGAGCCCGGCGGCGGTCGTGCTGACCGGCACGTCCGCCCGGCCGACCTCCCGGCAGATGTCCAGGGCCTGGTCGCGCAGGCAGTGCCCCTCGTCCAGGAGGAGCAGGTCGAGCTCCTTCAGGGCCTCGCGCGGGATGCCCTCCCGGCCGCCGAGCGGGTGGCCGAGCGGGGTGACGAGCACGAAGTCCTCGTCGAACAGCGGCAGTTCGGTCACCCCGGGCACGCCGAGCGGGACGGCGAGCAGCAGCAGGTCCAACCGGCCGCGGGCCAGGCCGTCCAGCAGCGAGGCGGTCTGCTCCTCGTGGACCTGGAGGTCGAGGTCCGGGTAGCGGCCGTGGACGAGGTTGAGCACGGTCGGCAGCAGGTACGGCGCCACGGTCGGGATGACGCCGAGGCGCAGCACCCCGGTGAACGGCGCCCGCACCGCCTGCGCCTCCTCCATCAGCGCCCCGACCTCCGCCAGCACCGCCTTCGCCCGCTCGGCGAGCCGCTCGCCGGCCGGTGAGAGCAGCACCTTGCGGGTCGTACGCTCCAGCAGCGTGACGCCGAGGGCGTCCTCCAGGGCCGAGACGGCGCCGGACAGGGCCGGCTGGCTCATGCCGATCGTGGCGGCGGCGTCCCGGAAATGCAGATGCTCGGCGACCGCGGCGAAGGCCCGCAGCTGGGCGAGACTGGGCTGCCTCTCCCGCCCCGTCGGCACCGATAACCACCTCCGATCAACCCGACCGAGTGTAGCTATTTCCGTAATCAATCCGCGCTGTGCCAACATCAACTCCGTCCAACCCATGGGAAACGCCTGCAAAACGGGTGTTTCTTCGCTGCGAGGAGAGCTAGTGCTCACTGTCGGTGACAAGTTCCCCGAGTTCGAACTGACCGCCTGCGTCTCACTGGAGAAGGGCAAGGAGTTCGAGAAGATCAACCACAAGACCTACGAGGGCAAGTGGAAGGTGATCTTCGCCTGGCCCAAGGACAGCGTTTAACCCACCTCCGGGACCGTAGGTCCCGCGTGTGATAATCGCTCCCCGGCAAGGGCTCGCAAGCCGCTGACCAGCATGGACACCTGCGTCAGCACGCAGCGGACCGTGAGGGAGCACCACTTGATAGCGGTACCGGACTCGATCCAGTCCGGCATGCTCGTCCCACTGGGCATGTACCGGCGAGTCTCCGAGGACAAGGCCATGAAGGGCCTCGCCTCGAACTGGCGGGAGATCGAGGAGCAGGTCAAAGAGCAGGAAGACGCAATTCGGGCCCTGGCCAAGGCCCTACCGTTCGAGGCCGCGATCGTCCGCGACTACTGCGACAACAACACCCCGGCGAGTGACCCGTTCATTGTCCGCGAGGACTTCGAGCGGATGCTGAAGGATCTTGAAGCGGGGGTCATCCGGGGCATCCTCTTCCTGCACTCGGACCGGCTCGCCCGCCTCGTCTACGACGCGGCCCGCGTGTGCCGGATCTTCGAGATGAATCCCGACTACATCGGCCTGAGCGTCGAGGGCGGCGTCGACCTCAGCACGGTCGAAGGCCGGGGTATGTTCGTCATGCAGGCCACCGTGGGCAACATGGAGATCGGCAACACGCGCCGTCGTGTGACCCGCACGAACCGCCGCGTCGCCGAGAAGGGCGTCATGCATGGGGCGCCCCGCCCCTTCGGGTGGCAGGACGACCGGCGGACCCTGCACGACGTAGAAGCGAAGATGATCCGCGAGGCGATCCTCGCCATCCCTGGCGGGTACAAGATCGCCGACTTCCGCCGGGCCCTGATCGAATACGGCTACGAGCCGAAGAGGACCAAACGTTCCGGCGACGGTCCGCGCAAGATCCAGCACACGGCCGCCGAGCAGATTCTCATGAGCCCGCGTGTGGCCGGGTACCGCTTCCACGTTCCCGAGTCGGTCCGCCGGACGGCTTCGGGGCGCCTGTGGCTGCCTGACTTCATCGTCTACAAGGACGGCGAGCCGGTCCGCGGCGACTGGGAGGCTCCGTGCTCGCCGGACGAATGGCAGGCCGCTGTGGACGAGGTGAAGCGGCGCAAGGAGGCCAACAAGAAGGGTCTCAAGAGCGGGAAGCACGACACCACGGCTTCGCACTTCCTGTCTGGGATTGCGCGGTGCGGGAAGTGCTCGTCGCCGATGTGGGCGAACCCGTACTCGAAGACGAAGAACCCCGGCGCGTTCGCGAAGTACGGGTTCCGGTACGCCTGCCTGTCGAACCAGGGTGGCTGCGGGGGCGTGACGCGCGTGGGGCCGCCCGTTGATGAGCTGGTCGAGACGGCGTTCCTGCTGGAAACGCGGGCAACGCTCGGCGAGGACGTGACGAAGGCCGAGGAGGTCGACGAGACGGTTCACGACGCCCGCCTGGAGGAAATCAAGGCGGAGATCAACGACGTGAACGAGCGGCGCCGTGCGAAGCGGATCTCGACCTCGCAGGCTCTCGACCTGATCGAGGAGCTGGAGGCGGAGCGGGAGGAGCTGCTTTCGAAGCGCGGACAGCTCGCCTTGCAGAAGCGGAAGAAGGCGATGCTCTCGCCGGACGCTCTCGCGGACTGGGAGGGTCTGACGATGACGGAGAAGCGTACGCGGCTGAAGGCGGCGGTGCGGGCCGTGATCGTGCATCCCGCCGGCAGGGGCAAGCGGTTCGATCCGGAGCTTATCGAGATCGTCTGGCAGGAGAACCAGGCGGCGTAAGGGGGAGCCCCCCTCCCTACCTGGGGAGGGGGGCTTCTCTCTTGGCGGGCTTCAGGCCCCACAGCTTCATGACGTACTGCCGGTGTGCCTCGTCGCGTACGGGTGCCTTGGCCAGTTCGCGTTTGAGCCACTCCTCCTTCGTCATCACGGGGCGACCCTCCCGTTCGCCTCGAAGGCGGCGTGGGTGACAGGCATCAGCTCGGCGAAGATCGCTTCGGCCTTCTCGGCGCACATCTCGATCTCGCGCTGCGGGTTGGAGACGAAGGCGGCGTCTTCGCGGTGGGTGCGGAGGCTGAGGAAGTTCATCAGGCCGCGGGGGTTCATGGTGACGTACATCGAGCTGTAGATGCCGACCGGCAGGGCCGCGCGGGCGATCTCGCGGGCGATGCCGGCGACGAGCATCCGCTCGTACGCCTCGTAGGCGGCCTCGTAGGCGTTGAGGAGTTCGCAGTCGACGAAGGCGAGCTGTTCGGCGGTGCCGGGCTTGAGGCGGTAGGCGCCGGGCTTGCCGACCTGGACGAGGTTGCGGTCGGCGGCCGGGAGGTAGAAGACGGGCCGCAGCTCGCGGTATCGGGCGGACTCCTCGTTGTACGAGGCGATGCGGTGACGCTGCCACTCGCGGAAGACGAAGATCGGGGCTTCCACGAAGAGGGTCAGGGAGCCGTGCTCGAAGGGGCTGCCGTGCCGTTCGCGCATGAGGTAGTTGATCAGGCCCGCGTCGCGGTCGGCGTCCTCGGTGGGGTTGTTGTGGGTCTGGCCGACCGTGGAGACGCGGGCGGCGCGTACGACGGCCTTGTCCGAGAGGTTGTGGTCGACGAGCTGCACGGTCACGTCGGAGCGGATGTCGAGGGTGGTCACGGCTGGGTCCTTCGGTCTCAAGTTTACATTCAGGCCGCGTGGTTCGCGGTGTACTCCTCGTAGGAGCGGCGGGACTGCTTGGTCAGATGCCACATGCCGAACTCACACTCGTAGACGCGGTTTTCGCGGTCGATGGGGCCGCGTCCTCGGATGTGCTGGGCCTGGCGGTCGCGCTTGGCCTGGGCTCGGCCGAGGGCCTTTTCGGCGGCGCGCTTGTCGGGGAAGGCGCGCTTGTCGGAGCACTCGCAGGTGTGGAAGCCGACGGTCTTCATGGGGTTCTCTCCTGATTCAGCGGCGGGCGATGAGGCCCCGGTTACGGGCCATGCGCATGTAGGTGAGGACGGTCTGACGCTGTACGCCGAGGTACTCGGCGAGGTGGCGGGCCGGGTTGAGCACGCCATCGGCCTCGGCCTGCATGAAGTGGGTGGCGAGGCGGACGAGGAAGGCGTCGGTGACGCGCTTCCCTTCGCGCAGGGCCCGCAGCTCGGCGATCTCGGCGTCGGTCATCTTGGGGCCGCGGAGTGCGTCGATCATGGTGGTATCCGTTCTGGTGTCATTTCGCCCGGAACTTGTCGCACGGGCAGGTGGGGAGTTGGCAGGCGCCACGGGCGGCGCCGGCGGCGGAGTGGGTGAAGGGGGCGTGGCCGCACTCGGGGTGGAAGCAGTAGCCCTTCCAGCCCTTCTTGCCGTCCAGGTTGGCCAACGTCAGGCCAGGGCCGTGGAGTTGGACGAGGCGGCCGGTGCCTCCGAACGCCATCTTCGAGGCGAAGGCTCTGGCCTCGGCTTCACTGCCGAAGGGGGCGAAGTTGAGGCCGCGGTGACCGTCCGCCCAGGTGTGGACGAGGGCGAACAGGTCGCGCATCTGGAGGATCTCGGCGATTTCCTTGATCAGGGCTTTGGCCATCTGATCGGCGCTCTCGAAGGTGGGGTCCTCCAAGAGCGCCTTGACCGCCTCGATCTCCTCCTTTCGGGGGGTCAGTCGCATGGACCAACCTTAACATGACGCTCTCATGTTTACATAGTGAGCGGGATGAGCCCCATCACACGATCGCGGAGCTGGTCAACGGTGCCGTCGTTGGGGATCACGTCGTCGAACAGGTACCCGGCGAGGGCGTTCTCGCTGACGTGGCCCGCCTCGCGGATCGGCTTCATGCCGGGCCGTTCGATCAGGACGACCAGGCCGTCACGGGCCCGGATCGCGTCGGCCTCGTTGGGGAAGCGCACGTCCGTGATGACGGTTGGTCCCCACGTCTCGAAGTCTCGGAAGAGGGCATCGACCCACACATCCTCGCCAAGAACTTCCCGGCCGCCGTCCGTGCCGAGTCGCTGAAGGTAGCGGCGCACCTCCGGGTACATCTCCTTCACCGCCTCCCAGCCGTACGTGTCGACCTCGTACCGCAGGGAGGTGAACCCCTCCGTGTACGACGGCTCGTCGAGTACGGGGTTCATCGCGTACAGCATGTGGCGCACCTTGTCCGCGAAGGCCCGGCGGGTCCATCCCACGTCGAGAAGGGCCTGAGCTGCGGTGTCCTTGCCCGAGCGTGCGGCACCGGCAAGACCGATCAGAGGGATGTGCATGTGTTCATCTCCTTCATGAGGGGCCGCCCCGCGCTGCCTGTCTGCGGGGCGGCCGATTGGGTTCACCAGCGGCGCCAAGGGCGCCTGGGTGGGTGGTGCGTCAGGCGGTCCGCATCTCGCGGACGATCTCGGCGAAGTCGCCGGACTCCAGCCCGCAGCACCAGGCGCCGGCGCACCGCTCGTCGTCGGTGCTCTCCAGCACGTCGGCCGCTTCGTCGAGGACCGCGTTCCGGAAGGCGTTCAGCAGCGCCTCGCGTTCGTCTTCGCCGAGGTGGTCGAGCTTCGCTGCGAGCTTCTGGCGTGCGTTCACGATGTCTCTCCTAGTGGTCGGGGTTTCAGGCGGTGACGGCCGGGGCCGCCTCGTCGATGGCGGTCTCGAAGGACTGGTCGCTCTCCATGAGGCCGACGCGCATGCGCAGCTCGGCGTGGCGGCTCTGGAGTTCGCGGAGCATCCGGTCGACCTCGCGGTACTCCTCGCGCAGGTCGGCGGTGCGCGTGGCGCGCTGGGCGCTGGCGTAGGCGGCTGCCTTCTCGTAGACCAGGGCGGCGTTCTCCTTGTGCAGGTCGACCAGGGCTCGGATCAACTCGCGCGTCTTGTCGCGCACGCCCCGCGGGGCCGCGTAGTCGCCGTACCCGCCGTAGTCCTTGCGGCGGACCGGGAATCCCCACCGCATCTCGCGCTTCGTGTAGACGTGCACCCCTTCGGCCAGGCGCGACCCCCACACTTCGAGGTCACCCTCGCAGGCGGTGTAGTTAGCTCGGCCGTACCCGACGTAGAAGGCGGACGGGAGGAACTCCCAGGCGTACTCGTTGGGCCCGTTCGTGTGCCAGGTGACGAGCGGCTCGTCGTAGACGGGGGCGATCCGGACTGTCCCGTTGATTCGAGGGCCGCTCACGCGGTAGGTGGTCACCCACGGCAGCTCGGCCGTCTCCTGCGGCTTGTCGGCGGGCTCCTCGGTCAGGCGGAAGATGTGGACAGTCCCGAAGGACAGGCCGATGTGTGCGACATGCTCGAAGACGGTCTCGTTCTTGCTCATGGTGGTCGCTGCTTTCTGGTGAGAGGGCCGCCCCTGCCCTCTCCCTGTGTGGACAGGGGCGGCCGTGATGGTGGGTGGTGCGGGGGTCAGTCGCCGTAGCACTGCGAGACGGGGATGCCCTCTTCTCGCGCGTGGCGGATGCAGTTCTCGGCGCACTCGACGAAGAACGCGAGGGCCTTCTCGGCGGCCTCGGCCACGGTGCCGGCGGATTCGAAGCGGGAGTTCTGCATGCGCAGCAGCTCGTTGCCGAACATCAGGTAGAGGCCCTCGCCGCTCCAGTAGATCCGGCCTCCGCCGCGCCAGTTGTTCGAGTTCAGCTCGTGGAACACCGCGTCTCCGGTGATGCCGCGCTCGATGCGGACTCGGATGGTGGCCCCGTCCGAGAGGGTCACGCGGTCGGTGTAGGGCTTCATGTCGGGTTTCCTTTCTGTGCTGGGGTGGTCAGGCGGCCTGGATGGCGTCGCGGGTGGCGTAGAAGCGCAGCGCCTCGCGGGCCTGGGATCGGGCGTAGGGCTTGCCGTAGAAGCCGAAGCAGGAGTCGACGTGCTCCCACGTCTGCATGTGCTCGTCCTCGTCGTCGTCGCGGGTCCAATCGACGCGCTCCTCGACGACGTAGCCCCACACGTCGCCCTCGGCCCAGGCTTCGTACTCCTGCATCTCGGCCTCGACGTAGCCCTCGGTGAGGAGGCCGCCGTCGATGGCTCGGGCCTCTTCGCCGGTCACGTACCAGAGGGAGCGCGGGCCGCGTTCCGGGCTGGACTCCAGCACGATTCCGTCGTGGAAGATCGAGACGTAGCGGGTGAAGATGTCGACGCCGTTCCAGCGGTTCCACTTCAGGCGCTCCCAGGCCCAGGCGAGCGGGCCGCCGTCCTTGTCGACGGGGAGGTACTGCCCGAGGTGGGTGTCGATCGTGATGACGTGAGCGAGGGTTTCAGCGTCCTGGCGGGGGTTCTCGGCGTGCTCGTCGTGGACCAGGCGCACGCGGAAGCGGCCGTCTTCGGTGGTGGCGAGAACGTCGGACATGGTGGTTCCTCTCGTGGGTGGGGGGCCGCCCCGGCTCTCCCTGTGTGCAGGGGCGGCCCGTGGGTGGATGGGTGAATCAGGCGGCGAGGGCTGCGACGGCGGCGCGAGCGTCCGTGTCCCAGTCGGGGAGGGTGAGGCCGAGTTCGATGTAGCGGGCGGCGCGGGCCTGGGCGCGGCTGGGGCCTGAGAACTTGCAGCCCTTGTGGCGGCGGGGCGGGGCCGGGTTCTTGCCCTTGCGCTCGCGCATGTGGCTGTAGAAGACCTCGATGTCGGCGGCGCACAGCAGGCAGTGCAGGGCCCAGCGGTGTTCGCTGCCGGGGTAGCCCTGGTGGGCGCCCGCGCACCGGGTGCGGGTGCAGCCTTCCGGCTCGTCGACCGGGGTCGTGCGGGGGGCGTAGCCGAGTTCGAGCATGCGGGCCCAGGCTGCTTGCAGGCTCTCCAGGTTGCGCGGGGTGGGGCGCAGGAAGGAGGAGAGGAACGGGGCGGTCATGTGTCCTGCCTTTCAGGAAAGTTGGGGTGGTCAGTCGCCCTTGGCGCGGTCGAGGGCCTCGTCGGCGTAGGCGATGAGGATTCGCTCGGCGATCTCGTGCTGCTGGTACGCGCTCGCCATGCGGCGGATCTTCGCGCCGTAGTGGGCGAGGTAGCCGAGGTAGGGGCCGAAGTCCAAGGTCACGGCGTACTGCATGTCGGCGTCGATCTGGGCCTTCTCGGCGGTCAGGTCGATGTGGTCGCGGAGGTTCTTCACGTCAGGTCCCTTCGGGGTCAGGAGAGGCGGGAGAGGGGGAGGCCCGCACGGGCCGCGTCGAGGAGTGCGCCGACTGCGTTCGAGAAGCTGCCGAGGTCGAACCACTCGGCGTAGGACTCGGGCTCGGCTTCGAGGTACTCGGCCAGGGCCTCGCGTGCCCACTGGGTTGCGGCGGCCGGGTCGACGACGATCACGAGCGTGCCGGCGGGGTCGACCGCCCATGTGTCGGAGCCGTCGAGGTCGATGTCTCGCGAGTCGAGTTCGTGCGCCTGGTCTCCGTCGCACTGGAAGAGGCCGTCTGGCCGGATGCTGAAGGGAGCGCCGCAGTCGCCGCAGCGGATCGCGTGCATTGGGTAGCCTTTCGGGTAGGGCCGCCCCTCCCCTCTCCCTGTGGGGAGAGGCGGCCTGTTGCGTGCTCTCTGGACTGGGGGCCGCCCCCCGCTCTCCCTGTGTGCAGGGGGCGGCCGGTGAAGGGGTGGGGTCAGGCGGCGAGGGCTCGGCGTCCGCCGACTCGGGTCTGTCCGAGGTCGGCTCGGCGGCCCGCTTCCTGTCCGGCGGCGTAACCGGTCCCGCGGCGGCGGCTCTTGCGGCCGTTCGACCGGGCGTTGGGATAGGCGGCGTTGAAGCGGGCCATGACCACGGCCTTGCGGTCGGCGATGACCAGCTCGGCGGAGCGGCCCGAAGCGGTCGCCGGGGCTTCCTGCCTGGCGCGGGCCTCGATCTCCCGGAGCCGCTTGTCGACGGCCAGGATGAACCCAGCGATCCACGACTTCCGGTAGGTGATCGTGCTCTCGCCGGGGGCCGGGCGGCCCTGGCGCATGCCGTTGAACATCTGAAGGAGAAGCGAGGTGAACAGCATCTCCACGCGGTCGAGGTCGGACTCGTAGCCGAAGAGGTGGATCTCGCTCCTCCCCCGGCTCTTGTCCTTGACGATGCCGTGGCAGTTCAGGGCGTCGGCGATGTAGCCGAGCAGGTACACGCGGTCGTTGGCGTAGGTGCCCTCGACGACGATCACGCGGTCGCCGGGACGATCGGCGTTCGGGTCGGAGTCGGCGAGCATCGCTCGCTCGATCCCGTACTTCGCCATCAGCTCGGCAGCCTTCGCGAAGAACGCTTCGGACTCTGCCGGCGTCGCGGCGGGATTCTCCGCCTTCGCCAGGAGGGCGCGGATCTTGTCAAGCTGGGGGTTGTTCTGAAGTCTCATGTTTACACTCCGTTCTGTGAAAGGGGGGTAGGGGTCAGCGGGACCAGAAGACCCAGATCCCGCCGGGCGCGTCCTCGGCGTGCAGGCCACCGCTGAACAGCTCCTCGGCCGCGCGCCGCCAGTCGATCTCGTTGAAGGGCCAGCGCTTCATGCGCTCCTTGTCCTCGTCCGAGGAGGTCTCCTCGGCCCACTCCCTCGCGTAGGCGGCCTCGTCCTCGTAGAAGCCCCGGTAGGCGTCGCGGAACTGGTCGACCCAGTGCTCCCGCTCGGACTCCTCGCCGAAGACCTCGACCCAGGCGGCGAAGGGGGCGGCCTCGTGCTCCTTCAGGTCGGCCAGCATCTCGGCGACCTCGGCCGCCTCGGAGGGCGAGCACTCACCCTTGAGGGCACCGCAGAACCCCTCGTGGTCCATGACCCACAGTTCCTCGTGGGTGGTCTCCCGCCCGTGCAGGTCGGCCGGGGTGATCAGGTCGGCCGCGTTGGCGGCGTACCAGTCGCCCACCAGGCGACCGGCGGTGTAACAGGCCAGGCAGCCAATCCAGACCTGCGGGTCGATCGTGCGGACGGTGAGCATGTGTTCCTCTCTTTCGGGGTGACTGACGCGCGGGTTGGCATCGTCAGGGGGCAGGAACCGCCTGCCGCCGACCTCCTTTCTCGGAGGTTTCGCCTTTGCGCTGGGGTGAGGTCAGATGCGGCGCTTCTGGGTGCCGGGGAGCATCACGGCGGCGTACCGGACGGTCATCATGGCCTTCCAGGTTTCGCCTGCCTGCGGGCCGAACATGTCGGGGAAGGCGGGGGCCAGGTGGCGCTCGACCCGCTGTATCAGGCCCGCCACGTCTCCCCGGTCGACGATGAGGGAGCAACCGATGCAGGCGTTCCAGAGGCCGTCGTCGTCCAGGACGATCACGTGACCGTCCTCGTTGGCGAGGCCGACGACGGGGCGCTCCTCGGGCAGGACGTACTGCCAGCGAGCGGTACCGGCGAGGTTGCAGAAGTCGCAGTCCTTGAGCATGTGGTCCTCACGTGCGAGTTGCTGGGGAGGGCCGCCCCTGCCCACTCCCTGTACGGGGAGGGGCGGCCGATGGATGGGGGGAGGGTCAGGCGGCAGCGGTGCGGGATGCGTCGCGCACTGCGGTGAGAGCGGCCTTGACCTCGGCGAGCGCTTCGGCGCGCTGCCCGGCCGCCTTGTACTGCCAGGACTGGACCTTGAAGACCGGTGCGTCGGTCGGGCCCTCGTACCTGCCCAGCCAGCGCAGGATCGACCGGCGGTAAGCGAGGTCGGACGCCTCGCGGCGGATCACGGCGGCCAAGATGGTCTGCCAGTGCTGCTCGACCCAGAAGGCCGTGTTCGAGTTGTAGGTCAGTGCGTTCGCGATGTGACCGGCGAGTTCCGACTCGCTTTCGCGCTCGTTGGCCACGGTGTGAACCGACCGGCTGCGGAACCGGAGGGCCGCAAGCCGCAGCTCCTCGCGGTCGGTGGTCAGGGCGAGACAGACCACTCCGCGGTGCCGGTCCACCATGCCGGCGGCAGCCTTGATCGCGTCGGTAAGGGTCGTGGACATGTGCTCCTCGCTTTCGGGGATGGTTCGATGCGGGCTGGCATCGTCAGGGGGCAGGAACCGCCTGCCGCCGACGCCCCAGGGGGCGTTTCGCCTTTGCATCCGGGGGGAGGTGGCCGCCCCTCCCACTCCCTGTCTGGGCAGGGGCGGCCGGTAGATCAGTCGAGGTGGAACTCGCCGTCATCGCCTTCGTAGGCGTGCAGCTCGGGGAGGGTGTCGGCCTTCGCGGCCTCGCGCAGTGCCTCGCCGTGCTCGGCGGAGACGTACCGGTAAAACCCGGAGTCCAGGTGCGCAGCCATCACGAGGTACTCGTGTCCGAGGTTGTGCGCGTGGTCCTGGTAGTGGCCGAGGATCTCCCAGTTCGAGGAGACGAAGGCGCGGCACATCTGCTCGATCTCGTCACGCTTCTCGGACGGGATATCCCACGCCTCGAAATACTCATCGGCGTCGGCCACGTCGACCCCCTCGGCGTTCCAGACTCGGGTGGCCCAGAGAAGGGACTCGATCACGGAGTCCGTGAAGGTCTCGATGAAGGACTCGACCGCGACCGGCTTCCAGCAGTTCGCGCACTGCTCGTCGGGGAAGGTCTCGTTCACCGGGTCGCCGTACACGATGGCCCCACAGTCCTGGCACTTGACGCTGAAGGGCTGGACGAAGTCCCACCACTCGTCGGCGTCCTTGTCGCACCGCTTGATCGTGAGCCACCGGCCGTACTTCTCGTACAGGGCATCGACGGCGGGGAACTCCGAGGAGCCGGCGAGGCGATGCACTGCGGCCCGGTAGTGGCCGTGCTCGATCATGCTCGGGATCTCGCACGTGTTGTCCGTGCAGTCCCCGTGTGCGTCTCGGGCGACCTCCCCGCACAGCTCGTAGAAGGTGGGCGCTTCGAGGGTCGCGCCCCCGTATGCCTTGTCAAGGGTGATGCGGAAGGTACGGCGCTTCGACATGTCTCCTCGCTTTCGGGTGAGGTGGCCGCCCCTCCCACTCCCTGTCTGGGCAGGGGCGGCCGTGGTCCAATGTTTACAGAAGGGCCTAGTAAATCTCGGCCTCGACGAAGCCGGCGTCCTCCTCGTCGACGACCTCGACGAACCCGGCGTCACGGTCGGCGAGCTGGGCTTCCAGCTCCGCGATCCGCTGGCGGGCCTTGTCGTAGGCGTACGACACCTCGTCGAGCCGCTGGCGCAGGTGGTAGGCGATGGACAGCAGGTCGAACCGCTGCGCCTCGCGCTTGTTGAGGTCCACCGGGCGCACGGGTGCCGGCGCCTCCATCTGGGCGATCACCTGGGGGGTGATGAAGACGAACCCCCCACAGTAGGAGCAACGCTCCTCGGCGTCCTTCTCGGACACCTCCGCCTCGTAGAAGCTGAAGTCGACGCACTGGTAGCAGCGGAAGTCGCCGTCCGACTTCTTGACCCCGACCCGCTTGCCGTACTGGCGATCGGCGTCGCTGAACACGTACTCGGTCAAGTGACCTTACCTTTCGGACTTGGCCGGTCTCAAGTTTACACCAGCCGGTTTGATTTGCCGAACTCGTTCGGTTCGGCGTGATCTCAACTTACCACACTCTCGGTCGGGCTTTCGCGTTTGGGCTGGTCAGAGCCGCAATCCCTTTTGCGACCCCCGGACCTTGGCCCGTTGCGAGCGGCCCCGGATCTTGCGACCCGTTCCGTTCGGTGGTGGTCCCACCTTAACACGCTTCCCGGTTCGATCCGCAACCCCCTTGCGTGAGCTGCGGTTTCCCGGTCCTGCGTGCCGTTCCGTGCGCCCCGTTGCCGGGCCGCTTGGCGCGGTGTGGTCACACCTTAACACGCTCCGGACGGCGCGCGTCCAATCCGGCCCGGTCGGGGCGGCCGGAGTCTCTAGCCACTTACGCGCGCGTGCCCGTGCGCGCTGTCCGTTCTGCCTGGCTTGCGCTGTCTGCCCTGCATGGCCCTGCCCTGCCCGCTTGCGTTGCGCTCTGCCGTGCGTGCGTACGTACGCGGCTCACGTAGCTCTCTGTTCCGTGTGTGCTCGATGCGCAGACGTGTGCATGTGTGTCCGTTTGTGCCCACGAGGCGCCGGCCTGGCCCCTCGATGTCCGTTTCGCCGTGAGGGCGTCGACCTGGGCGACCTGGCCGGATTTCTCGGCACATGGCGGGGGGTAGGGGATATGACCCCTTGCCGATCGCTTTTCCGGCCGCCGCGTCTCAGCAGCTCGGATTCTGCCACGGTTCCAAGGTCGACGAGGGCACTACCACCTCGGCCCCGGCGCCGCAAGTTTCCGCAGGTCAGCGCCAGTGCGACCGCTCTGCAGGGTGGTCGCCGGCACTGCACAGGAATGAGGGCTACACAACCGGGCCGACACGGCCACTCGCGCGTGCGTCGGCAGCCAGCAGTGCGCCGCGTAGAGCCTCCACGTCCCAATAGGCGATCTCGCCCGTCACGACCGGCCGCTCCTGCCACTCCTCGGGGGGATACGCGACCCACGGCCCGCGGATGATGATGTCGCTCCGCTCCCGGCTCACGGACCAGTCCGGATAGGGCGCCTCGCCCTTTTCGCCCGGCGGCAGGACCCAGGAAGCGTCTGGGGGCTCGGGGTTCGACGCCGCCCACTGCCGGTACCCGAGGTGATCGGTCGCCTGCTTCAGCGCCGCCAGGAGTGCCGGAATCTCTGCCGCCGGCACCCGAACCTCGTGTCGGCTCAGGTGGGACGCACCTTCGCCGACGCGCGCCAGGTAGAAGGACTCGCCTCGGATTTCGGTGCGGTACGGCCCCATGTCCGAGGTCGGCTCTTGGATGGCCCCCATCTGCTACGCCTCCTGTTGCGCTCGTCGCGGCCACCCTACCGGCGCTCGCCGGCACTGCACAGGAATGAGCTGTGCAGTTCGGCGGTCCACAGCCAGATCGTCACAGTTTCTTGCCTTCGAGAATCCGATCCACCTCGTCCGGGGCGAGGGTGGCCTGGAGTGCGCGAAACCTGATCTCATCCTCGGACAGGCCGCCGAACTCCTTGGCATCCTGCATTGCTTTGGCGAGCTTCTCGCGCTTCATGACGCGGGCGTATTCAGCGGCTTGGACTTCCTCGATCGCGCATTCGAGCGCGAGCACCGGCCCGTGAGCCGGGGTGGCATCCGCGACCTTTGCGGATCGCCCGTCATCGCCGCTCACATAGACGTAGGACGCGAGATCCCGGAAATCCTCGGGCAAGGACTCACGCCAGCGCTGTAGGACCAGACGACCGAGGTCGTGAGCTGTTCCACTCCATGTGGTCGTCTCCCCTTTGGGGGCAGGGTACTTCTCGGCCAACAGGGCGTAGTTCGCATCCGGCACGTACACCTCGTACCGAAGAGTCGCCGCGCTGTCATCCATGTCGGCAACTCTACCGGCGTCCACCTGGGCGAAGTACGTCTTCGCGTCTTCACGAAGGGGCGGCCTACCGGCCGCCACAGCCGCTTACCGTCTTCCCTCTGTGGCCGCCCTCCGGGCGGCACTACTCCTTCGCCGCTGCACTCTTTCGCCGTCGCCCTTCGGGCGCCGCCGAAGTGTGAGCGAGGTCACAGGCTTTCTCGTTTCCGAAACCAAGATCATTTAGCGACTTGTAAGTGTAAGTACGTAAGTCGCGAGGCTCGCAAGGCTTGAGCCCCTGTCGGGGCTCGCCTGCATGAAGACGCTGTACGTACATCGCGAGTTGCCAGGCTTGGGCCCCCGAAGGGGGCCACCTGACCGAAGACGAAAGGCGCGAGTACGTAAGTACGTCTTTCGCGTGAGGGGGTCTATTTGAAGATCCTCGAACTCTGCGCTGGGTACGGCGGCCTGGGCATGGCTGTGGCTCCTCTCGTGAACGGCCGCGTCGTGTACGTGGCGGAGATCGCGCCCGGCCCGAGTGCCGTCCTGGCCGAGAGGTACCCGGACGCCCCCAACCTCGGCGACATCCGCGAGGTCGACTGGATCCCGCTCAGGGGCGAGGTCGACGCGATCACGGCGGGGTTTCCCTGCCAGGACATCTCGATTGCGGGGAACCGGGTTGGCATACGAGGCGAGCGTTCCGGGGTCTGGGTCCACGTCGCTGAAGCAGTTCGCGTCATACGACCCCGGCTCGTCTTCCTGGAGAACGTCTCGAACCTCCGGACACGCGGCCTCGAAGTCGTCGTCTCCGACCTGGCCGCGATCGGGTACAGCGCGCGATGGGCGTGCGTACGAGCTTCCGAGGCTGGCGCCCCCCACCTGCGGGACCGGTGGTTCTGCGTCGCGACCCCTGAAGACGCCGACCGCGAATCTGGGGTCTAACGGCGGCCCCCGGCATCCTGACGAACGCCGAGCTGGTGGCCACGGCCCCACGCTGGACGACGAAGCGAGCTTTGTCCTCCCCTACTCGATCGCGCTCCGCGAGGGCCGTGAGCCCGAGCCCGAGATCGACGGCCCGCACTCCCCCGCGTCCTGGTGGGGCGAGTACCTCCCCGGCATCCGGCAGTGGGAGGACGTGACCGGCAGGGCCGCTCCCCCGCCTACCGAGATCGGCCTTCAGGGCAGCCCGCGCGTCAGCGCGCGGTGGGTCGAGTGGCTCATGGGCCTGCCCCGCGGATACGTCACCGACATCCCCGGCCTGACACGCGGACAGCAGCTCCAGATCCTCGGCAACGGCGTGGTGCCCCAGCAGGCCCGCGCGGCGTTCGCGGCGCTCCTCGACCTGGAGGTGTGATGCCGAACTGGTCCAGCTCAGACAGGCGCGAGCGCCTGCCGGCGGACTGGCCGAAGATCCGACTTCGCGTCCTGCGGCGAGACGGACACCGCTGCACCGCCCGCGATCAGTACGGGCAGCGCTGCGAAGAACCCGCCACGGACGTGGACCACATCGTGCCTGGTGACGACCACCGAGAGGCCAACCTTCGATCGCTCTGTGGGTGGCATCACCAGGCCAAATCGTCACGCGAAGGCGCGCTCGCCCTGGCGGCGAAGCGCCGGCGCATAGATCGCAGGTTCCGCAGGACCGAGACCCATCCGGGTCTCCTCTGAACGTGGGTCCGGTGCCGCCTCTGCTTTGCATGCGCCCGTGGGTTGCCAGCGCGCAGGCGCCCAACGATCTCAGCCCTGGATCGTGGCCAAGGGTTCCCGATGAACCTCAAATCGGATGGGCTAAGGGTTCGAGCGAGTGGTCGCGCCCCGGCCTCCAAAGCCGACGGCAGCAGGTTCGACTCCTGCCGGGCCTGCGTGGACATCTGGTCGTGGCTCTGGGTCGGCTGGCTCGGGGCCTTCGTCGTAATCGAAGGAGTGGCCCTTGCGAGAGACGACCGAGGGGACACCCTCTCCGAGCACGTCTGGAAGTGGTTCGCAGTCGGCCGAGCAGGAGAGCGACGGCCGGCACCTACCGGTTCAGTGCGTGTGCGGCGGCTTGTTCTGCTTGCCTTCATGGCCTGGCTGTCCGCGCACTTCCTGACCGGCGGAGCTGTGTGACAAGGAGGTGAGCCAGTGCCCGGCCCCGTACCCAACCGCGAAGCCGACCTGGCTCGCCCGCGCGAGCGCAAGGGCGGCGACGTTCAGTCCGTGACGCGCGGCGTCGCCCGGCCCGCGAAGGTGCCGAACGCCGACCGGGACTGGCACCCGATCGCGAAGCGCCTGTGGGACTCGCTGAAGCAGAGCGGCCAGGCCGACTTCTACCAGCAGTCCGACTGGGCCCTTGCCTACTCCCTCTGCGAAGACCTCTCCTACTACAAGAAGTCCGGGAAGAGGTCGGGGCAGATGCTCCAGACCATCTACAGCGCCTTCGAGCGGCTCCTCGTCGCCGAGGGCGACCGGCGCCGCGTGCGCATCGAACTACATGAGCCCGAGCCAGAGGAGCAGTCCGCGGCCGTACTCGCCATCGCTGACTACAAGAGGGACTTGGGGCTCCACACCTGACCCTTCCACGTAGGGATGCGCCACGTAAGGCTGGTGGCCCTCACCCTCGCCCATCCGAAGTCGTCCGGGTGGAGCTTGCGCGCCTCGGGCATCCGAGCGGGCGGAGCCGCGAGGTAGGCATTGACCGTAGGCACTGGCCATCGCAGGCGGCCTTGCTTCAACTGCTTTTCGTAGTGGCCGAGGTGGGTGTTGCAGGGCTGGCAGAGCAGCCCGCGGACGCAGTGCGGGCAACCGGTGCAGCAGTCATGGTCGTGGTCGATGCGCCACCAGATCGGCCCATACGCTGCGTCGTCTCCGGGGCTGTCATCACAGAGCGGGCATCGGTCGTTCTGAACTCGCAGGATCGCGTTCACGCGCGGGACGGTGAGGCCGTACCGCTTCGCCTGCCGGTCGGCGGGGCCGCATTCGGGGCACAGATTCCGGCCGTAGCGCCGCTCATCTGCGTAGACCGACTCGTCGCATATCCGACACATCTCGGGATCATCGTCGATCCAATCCCACCCACTCCTCATGGAGCTGACGTTATCCCCCGGCGCTGACAGTTGATCGGCCGGCGGCCCGACCGGCGAGGGGAGGTGAGTCCCATTCCAGCCCTCACAGCAGAAGAGATCGAGGCGCTCGAACCGACCTACCTCGGCCCTACGTGGCTGCGCGAGCCGGACGGCTCTTGGAAGTTGCCGGCGCGCACGCTCGGCTGGCAGATCGCCGGTTGGTGCGCCGAGTTCCTGAAGGCCGAGGACGGCGGTCCCTGGCGCTTCACGCGCGAGCAGCTCCGCTTCGTCCTGTGGTGGTACGCGGTCGACGAGAACGGCCGCTTCGTCTACCGCAAGGGAGTCCTTCAGCGCCTCAAGGGCTGGGGCTTAAGGCAAGGACCCGCTCCTCGCGGTGATCAGCCTCGTCGAGTTTGTGGGGCCCTCCCGCTTCTCGCACTGGGATGCGGCCGGGCAACCGGTCGGCGCCCCGCACCCCCAGGCGTGGGTGCAGATCGCGGCCGTCAGTCGCGATCAGACACGCAACACGATGACCCTCATGCCGTCGCTCATGTCGGACAAGCTCATCGAGACCTACGGCATCAAGGCCGGGGCTGAGCTGATCCGCGCGAACGGGGGCCGACAGCGACTTGAGGCGGTGACAAGTAGTTACCGCGCCCTAGAAGGGGCGCGGTCCTTAGCGGTCCACGTTCGTTGTTCTCAATGAGACGCACCACTGGGTCGCCGGCAACAACGGCGACCAGATGTACGCCACGATCGACGGTAACGCGACGAAGAAGGACAGCCGTTACCTCGCGATCACGAACGCCTTCCTGCCCGGCGAAGACTCCGTGGCCGAGCGGATGCGCGAAGCGTACGAGAAGATCCTCGAAGGCCGTGCCGCCGACGTGGGCTTCCTGTACGACTCGATCGAGGCGCACCCCGCCACTCCCCTGACGCCCGAGGCAATCCGGATCGTATTGCCGAAGATCCGCGGTGACGCGGTGTGGCTTCGGGTCGAGACGATCCTTCAGTCGATCCTCGACACGACGATCGCGCCCAGCCGCTCGCGGCGGATGTGGCTGAACCAGATCGTTGCGAGCGAGGACGCCCTCTTCGGTCCGGCCGAGTGGGATGTCCTGCGCGACGACACGAAGCAGCTCCAGCCTGGCGACGAGATCACGCTCGGGTTCGACGGCGGTCTCCGCGACGACAGCACAGCTTTGGTGGCTCTCAGGGTCAAGGACATGTGCGCCTTCGTGCTCGGCCTGTGGGAGAAGCCGGATGGCCCGCAGGGGAAGGACTGGGAGGTCCCCCGCGATCAGGTCGACTCGGCAGTGCACGACGCCTTCCGCGTGTTCTCTGTGCAGGGCTTCTACGCCGACGTGGCGCTCTGGGAGTCCTACATCTCCGAGTGGTCGGCGACGTACGGCGAGGGCCTGGCCGTGAAGGCGCCCGGCAAGGACGCGATCGGCTGGGACATGCGTACCAGCCTGAAGGCGTCGACCCTGGCCAACGAGCGCCTGATGCGCTCGATCTTCGACCGGAAGCTCGTCCACGACGGCGACCGCAAGCTCCGCCGGCACGTCCTGAACGCGCGTCGGCGCACGAACAACTACGGCGTGAGCTTCGGCAAGGAGTCGCGCGAGAGCCCCAAGAAGGTCGACGCCTACGCGGCGCTCATGCTCGCGCACGAGGCCCTGGTCGACCTTCGCGCCCGAGGCAGGAAGGTCCGCAAGCGGACCGGCCGAGGGTACTTCCTGTAGCTGTGTAAAGTTGAGACCAAGGGTGGTGAAACATGGCCGACCCCACGCCTGCATCCCTCGCGGTGCAGCTCCTCGCCATCCTTGGCCGGGACAAAGACCGGCTGACCCGGATCGACAACTACCTCCACGGCAGGCATGACGACCCGTACATGCCCGCTATGGCGGACGACGAGTACCGGCTCCTGGCGAAGCGGGCCATCTCGAACTGGATGCCGCTCCTGGTCAACACCCCGGCCCAGGCTCTCTACGTGGATGGTTACCGCGCGGGCGACGATGGCGGCCAGGGCTCGGCGCCGGACCTCACCTCCCCGCAGTGGGAGCACTGGCAGCGGTCCCGTCTCGACGCCCGCCAGTCCGCCATCTACAAGGGCGCGCTCACGTACGGGCACTCGTTCACGCTGACCGAGCGCGTGAAGGGCGTGGTCCTGACGAAGGGGCTGTCCGCGCTGCGGACGGCCGCCCTGTACGAGGATCCGGCCAACGACGACATCCCGTACGCGGCCCTGACCGTTACGGCCTGGCCGTCCGGCGAGTCCGCCGGCACCGCCCGCATGTGGGATGCCCGCTTCGAGTACGCGGTCACCTTCAAGTCCCTCGACGACGCGGACGGCGTGCGGGTCAGCAGGGGCAAGCGCCACGGCGCGAGCGAGTGCCCCGTCACCCGCTTCGCCGCGTCGGTCGACCTCGAAGGGCGCACGGTGGGCGTGGTCGAGCCGATGATCCCGCTCCAGAACCGCATCAACCAGACGATCTTCGACCTGTTGCTCGCGCAGTCGTACGGCTCGACGAAGGTCCGGACCGTGACGGGCATGGCCCCGCCGGTTCAGCGCGACCCGGAGACGGGCGAGGTCATCTACGACGAGCACGGCAACCCGATTCCACTGCCGATCAACCACAACGCGAAGCGGTTCTTGTTCGCGGAGGACCCGGATGTCAAGTTTGGATCGCTGGACGAGACTCCGCTGCAAGGGTTCATCGAGTCGATCGACATGAGCATCCGGCACCTGAGCGCCGTCGCGCAGGTGCCCCCGCACCACCTTCTCGGGCAGATCGCCAACCTCTCGGCCGAAGCCTTGCAGGCCGCCGAGACGGCCTTGAGTCGCAAGATCGCGGAATTCCGGACCGTATTCGGTGAGGCTTGGGAGAGAGTCTTCCGATTGGCGGCCGAGCTGGAAGGCGCCGCCGGCGTGGACGACTTCAAGGGCGAGGTCATCTGGCGCGACATGGAGCAGCGCTCCCTCGCGCAGGCCGCTGACGCCCTGGGCAAGCTGCGCGAGCAGCTCGGCATCCCGGCGAAGGGCCTGTGGAAGCGCGTCCCGAACGTCACGCAGACCGAGCTGGACGAGTGGGAAGACCTCGCGGACGAGGAAGACTCGGTGGGCCAGCTGGCCTCCGCGCTGACGCGGGCGACCGCCGACCCTGAGCCGGTCACCGCGGATTCGGTGGCGGTGGCTGCGTAGTGGCCTCGTCCCGCATGGCCGAGACCGACGAGGTTTCGGCCGCCTTCCATGCCGCCCTGACCGAGATCGGCGTGCGGACCACGGCCGAGGCCCTGGCTCTGTGGCAGGACGTTCCGCCCGAGCGGCGGGCCGCTACGGCTGGGGCCTGGCTACGCAAGGCGATCACCCTCGTCATGAGCCGCCGGCGGCAGAGCCGGGACCTCGCGCGGGCCTACTACCGGCTCGCCCGAGCGCTCCAGACCGGCCGGACTGTCGCCGACCCCTACCACCCCGAACCGTCGCACGTCACCCTGGCGGACCTGCGCCGCGAGTTCGCCGAACTGGCAGGCACCTACGAGCCGCCCACCGACCAGGCGGGCGAGGCCGCGACCGTCGAGGACGGGGAAGCCTCGCCCGCCCAGCCCGCCGAGGACGACGACGAGGACGAGCCCGACTGGGAGCGCATCCTCGTCGAGGAACTCGAAGGGCTGCGCGAGGACGAGGAGCGCATCGAGCGCCAGGCCGAGGAAGAACTTCGGATCGCGCTGGAAGCCCTCGGCCCCGCCAACCTCGACCGCAAGCTGACCGTCGAGGACGCCAACCCGGACGAGGCCCACCGGCAGGCGGGCGCCCGGCAGGCCGCAGCCGCAGCCCGCATCGCCATGAACGGCGCCCGGTCAACGAACTGGAATCACATGCGCCGCGACCGGCGGGCCCTGGGGTACGTGCGCCTGTCGCGCACCGGCACCCCGTGCGGCTGGTGCGCCATGTTGATCAGCCGAGGCCCGGTCTACAAGAGCGAGTCGTCCGCGCTGTTCAGCGACGGCGACCGCTACCACGACAACTGCCACTGCTACGCGATGCCGGTCTGGAACCGGGATCAGTACCAGTCGAGCGAGCTGACCGCGCTTTCGCGGCAGTACGAGGCCCTGTGGCCGGAGGTCACAAAGGGCCACAGCGGAAAGGCCGCGGTGTCCGTCTGGCGCCGCTTCATCCGCAGCCAGCAACGAGCCGCAGCCCAGGAGGCGCGGCAGTCCACTGACACAGCCCCGGAGGCGTGAAGTGCCCGAAGAGAAGCCTGACGAGAAGCCGACCGGCGAGCAGCCGGGCGAGACGGCGCCCGAGCAGAAGCCGGACGACGAGCAGAAGCCGGACGACAAGAGCGGTGCCGGCGGCCAGCCGGAAGACGAGCTGCCCGACTGGGCCCGCAAGGAGCTGGCCAAGGTCCGCCAGGAGGCGGCCGGTTACCGTACTCGACTGCGGGACGCCGAGGCGAAGCTGTCCGAGGCCAAGAGCCCGGAGGAGTTCGAGGCCGCTCTCGCCGAGGTGAAGGCGAAGAACGCGGAGCTGGAGCGCTCGCTCGTCGTCGCGTCCGTGGCCCGGAAGTACGACCTCCCCGAGGAACTGGCCGGGCGCCTGCGCGGCGACACCCCCGAGGAGCTGGAAGCCGACGCGAAGGCCCTTCAGGCGCTCCTCACCCCCGCGGCCCCTCCCGCCCTGGGCGGCGGCCTCACCCCGTCCGACGACGAGGACGACGGAGAGATGGACCCGCGCAAGCTCGCGCGGCGCACCCGGCGCTTCTAGCGCCCCGATGACCCCCCTTACTCAACCCCCGTGCTGACCCGGCCGGGGGTTTCTTCATGCCCCCGGAGGTAGCACTCTTGCCCACCGTTCAGCATCAGGTAGTCAAGCCGCAGAAGCTCGTGAACACTGCGGTCGGCATGCTGGAGCAGGAACTCGTCATCCCGAACCTGTTTCAGAAGCAGGGTGTCGATCAGTTCAAGGGCGCCGAGAACGACACGATCTCGATGAAGGTCGAGGGAATCCTGCCGTTCCACGACTACGGCTGGAGGAACGACCGGACGAACCCGATCGTCTTCGACGAGTACAGCGAGCGGACCATCGCTGTGACCTTCGGCGGGAACGTCTACTCGGCGGTCAAGCTCACCGACGAGCAGAACGACTTCGACATCGACCAGTGGGCCAAGCTCCTGCGCCCGCAGTCCAAGGCGGTCGCCCGCGGCCTCCAGCGCCGGGCGGTCAACACCCTGACCGGCCAGACGTACAACGTCACCATCGGCAACGCCGTACAGAACCTTCGCGGCGCGCTGATCGAGGCCCGCCGGGTCCTGAACGCTTTCCACGCCCCGAAGGAGGGCCGCTACCTCCTCGTCGGCACCGAGTTCGAGTCGGCGCTCCTGAACGACGACAAGCTCAACCTCGCGCAGAACGTTGGCGACTCCGAGGCCGAGTCCGCACTGCGTACCGCCACCATCGGCGAGCGCTTCGGCTTCCGCATCGTGGTCGACCAGACCATCCCGGCCGACGCTGCGTACGCCTTCGCGTCCTCGGCGTTCATCTTCCTGTCCGGCGCCCCCTCGGTCCCGCAGTCGGTCCCCTACGGCGCGACCACCTCGTTCGAGAACATCGCCCTGCGCTGGGTGCGCGACTACGACCCGCTCTACATGCAGGACCGTTCCGTCGTGAACACCTACGCGGGCTTCCGCTCCGTCACCGATGTCCTGGTCGGCTGGGACCAGGCGAACGAGAAGGAGATCGTCTCCTCGCAGGAGCACTTCGTGCGGGGCATCAAGCTCGCCCTCGACGGTGCCTCGGACTACCCGCCCGCCGGCTCCGAGCTGGCCACCATCACCGGCGTCTCCGACGCGAAGGTGTGGACCCCGACCGGCATGAAGGCGGAGACCGACCCGGCCAACGCCTGACCTGATCGGCGGAGCTGGTTCACCTGGCCCTGATTCCAGATGACCCAGCTCCGCCGCCCCTTCTCCCGAGAGGAGCCTCATTGGCGTATGCCACTCTCGACGAGCTGAAGGGCCGTCTCGACTGGGAGTTGGACGAGGGCGAAGAGCGCATCGCCCTGGGGGCGCTGGTGGATGCCTCGGAGCTTGCGGCCTCGTACGGTCGCGAGTGGCCCGAGGCCACGGTGCCCCGCCTGGTGAAGACGCTCGTGCTGAAGGCGGCAGCACGCTACGTGCGCAACCCCAACGGGTACACGCAGAGCCGGGCTGGTGACGAGACGCTGGCCTGGTCGGACGCCCACGGCCGAGACGCCGGCAGCGTGTACTTCACCCGCGACGAGATCCGGCTCCTCGAAGACCTCGCCGGGCGCAAGCGCGGCATCTACAGCGCGGTCGTCTCCGCCTGGGGCACGAAGCTCCCCCAGCGCGATGCGGCCGGGCACGTACCCGTCGACTACTCCGCGGACTCCCCCTTCCCCATGTTCAGTGACGGGGTGAGCCCCTGGTGAGCATGCAGCGCAGGCGCGGCCAGACGGCCCGCGTGTGGCGGACGAAAGAGGTCATCGACAACCGGGGCAACACCGTGATCACCGTGGACGAGGACAACCCCGTCACGGTCAAGGCCGCCTTCATCCCGCAGCGGTCAGGCAAGGCCGAAGTCCCCGGCCAGCAGCAGATCAACGTGACGCGGATGATCGTGGACGCCCATGTCGAGGGCGTCACCCTGTGGTCCCGTGTCGAGTACCAGGGCCGCATGTGGGACATCGTGACGCCGCCCGCCTACCACCACGGCGACCGCCGCACGCGGCACTGGTCGGTGGACATCCGGGAGCGGCCCTGATGGCAGAAATCTATGAGCGCAGCGGGAAGCGGCAGCTCGAACGGCTCGTCGCGACCTTGCCTGGCGTGCAGGCCGAACTCGACGAGAAGCGCTTCGAGGTCGCCGCGCGAGCCGAGGCTCTGCTTCTCCAACACCGCCAGGAAGGCCACGCGAGGATCGACGTGGCGGACGGCGACGTGGACAAGTACGTGATCCTCGACGACGAGCGAGGCGACAAGGCCGCTCTGTCGATCGAGTACGGCCGCGCTGAGTCCATCGTCGTGAAGAGGCGCAAGGACGGCACGAAGTACCTCGACGTGATCCCTGCGTCCGAGGGCCTGTTCATCCTGGCCCGCGCCGCCAACCTCCCGAAGAAGCGGAAGGGGAAGGTGCACCTCGACTAATGGCAGGACTTCCCGACCACATCAAGGCCCTGGCGGAGCTGTCCCCGGTCGAGGATCTCCTTCTCGCCGTACTGCGCGAGGGCCTGCCCGGAGTCCGGGTGAAGTCCCTCATTGACCTGCACGAGAAGTTCCCCCTGGTCCTGGTCCGCCGCGACCCGACCTTCGGTGAATGGCAGGGCGACACCCGCTTCACCGACGCGGCGCGCATCGTCGTGAACTGCTTCGCGCCAGACCCGAACGGCGACGAAGACGCCGCAATTCTGTCCGAGGCCGTCCGCGTGGTGATGCGCGACGCCTGGCTGAACCAGAAGGTCTATCCGCGCCTCGGTCACATCATCCGCGTGGACCTGAATTCCGCGCCGAGGCGGGCTTCGGACTGGGCGACCGCCACCGGCCCCGTGCAGTACGCCGACCTCCCCACCGGGGTCTGGCGCTACGAGTCGATCTACGACGTGCAGATCCGCAAGCCGCGGATTCGCCCCTATACCCCCTGACAGTTCCCCTTTACGCAGGCCCGCCCCCTTCGGGGGTGCGGGCCTTTTGCGTGCGCGAGTAAGGATGCAGCCCCTTGCCGATCAACGATGCAGCAACCCTTGTCGTCGGCTCCGGTAACTACCTGACGGCGCCGGTCGGCACGGAGATGCCGGCGGATCTCCTGACCCCGACTTCCCCGTGGCAGAACGTCGGCCACACCTCCCTGGAAGACATCTTCGGCATCACGTCCGAGGGTGGCGAGGCGACCACTATCGGGTCGCTTCAGAACAAGTCTCTCCGCACCAAGTATTCGGCGCGCACGGAGACGATGACTTTCACTTTGCAGCAGTTCGACACCGCTGCACTGAAGCTCTACTTCGGCGCCAACGCACCGATCCTGCCGGACGGATCGGTTGGCGTTCCTACCGAGCCCGAGCCGACCCAGGCGGCCTTCCTGGCGGTCTTCATCGACGGCGACAACCATTTCGCCTTCTACGCGCCGCGCGCGGAAATCTACCGCGCGGACGACATGGCGATCTCTGACACGGAGAGCCTCGCCGGTCTGCCGCTCGGCGTGAAGCCGATGGCCTACGGCAACAACGTCTGGACGTACGCGATCACGCCGCTGGGCGGCACCCTCGCGACCGGCGCGACCGCCGGCACGCCGGGCTACTTCACCCCGGAGGGCGCTGTTCCTCCGGAGAACCTCGCCGCCATGTCCAGTGTCATCGCCACCCCGTCGAGTGCGTGGACCACCGGTCAGCACGTCGTTCTCGGCGACGGCTCGAAGGCGCACTGGACCGGCTCTGCCTGGGCGGCTGGCGAGGCCGCCTGACAACTCCCGGCGCGGGTGTGATGCGGACCCGCCCGCGCCGGTCCTCCCCTCCCTCTCCCAGGTCCGCAGCCCCTTTCCTGTCTTTTCGTTTCGGAGGTCCGCACCCTCATGGCCACTTTCTCTCTCGACGACATCCGTGCCGCCGCCGAGCGCAAGTACGGTTCGACCGACATCACCTTCGGCGAGGACGTGGTTCGCCTCCTCAACCCGTTGCGTCTGCCCAAGGCCCGGCGTGACGCGCTTCTCGCCCTTCAGGACGAGATGGGGAACGAGGACTCCGACCAGGCCGAGCTTCTGGCCCAGGCCATCCGTACCGTCGCGGAGTCGGAGAAGGCCGCCGAGAAGCTCCTCGACGCCGTGGGGGGCGACCTCGCGATCCTCGCCGAAATCTTCGGCCACTACGGCGAGAGCACTCAGGTGGGGGAAGCCTCGGCCTCGCAGGGCTGATCGACGAATACGGAGAGGGCCTTTACCCGGACCTGCTTTTCCATTTCGGCGTCGATCTCGCCGACGTGATAGCGGGCCGGGGGCCCTCCCCTGCGCTCGTCCTTCTGCTCGTGCAGAGGCTTCCCGACACCTCCCTCACTGTCGCTCTGGCGTCGGGCGGCCGTGAGCATTTCGGCTGGGGCCAGGACCGGCATTTGGCCGCCGACCTATTCGACGCCATCAACCAGAACACCCGCGCAACGGGCCAGTGGGGCAAGGGCAAGGCTCCGAAGATCCCCGCCTATCCGAGGCCGAAGGCGACGAAGGCCGAGAAGAAAAAGGACAAGGCCAAGAAGCCACGGACCGTCGCGGAGATTTACAAGCACTTCCAGCGGAGGTAAGCCCGTGGCGTCGGAACCGAACATCGTCGGTCGGATCGCGGTCAAGGTCATGCCGGACACGTCCGGCTTCAAGCAAGACCTGAAGGCCAAGCTCGAACGGATCGAGAACGATCTCGCGATCACGATTCGGACGAAGGCTGACGCCTCCGGCGCCCGCGCCGATGTCCTTCAGGCCGTCCGGGACATCAACCGCGACAACCGGGCGACCGACTCCCGGAAGATCCGCTTCTACACGAAGCTCGACCTGTCCGGCGTGTCGTCGGAGGTCAGGAGCGCCGCCCAGGCGTACCAGCAGCGAGCCAACCAGCGACGCATCACCTTCGACGCTTCCGCTCGGGTCAGAGTCGCCGTGGACCGCGAGGCAGCCCAGAGGGCGCGCGAAGAGATCCAGGCCCAGATGGACGCCATCAAGGTCCGGCCGGGGCTCGACGCGAAGATGGTCGCCCAGACGAAGCGGCAGCTCGAAGCGGCCTTCGAGCGGATGCGGGAGCTGAAGGCGAAACTCACGCCCGAGCTGGACGCGATGGCGAAGCGCAAGGTCGAGCGGGAGATCGAGGAGCTTCAGGACAAGATCGACGGCCTCAAGGCGAAGATCGAGCCCGAGGTGTCGCACGGCGCGATGGCTGCGGTGGCGCTCGCGCTGGGCCGCCTGGCCCGCGACCGCGTGGTCAACCTGTTCCCGAAGGTGTCCCTGTCGGCCGCCGCGTCCGCCGGCGCCATGCTTGCAGCGCTTTCGGGCGGGCGTGTTCTGGGCGAGGTCTTCGAGAAGCTCGGCGCAGCTTTGCGCAGCCTCGACAAGTCCGTGCCGATCATCGGCACCCTGGCCACGGCGATAGCCGGTCTGGCGAGCTGGGGCATCGCTGCGGCGTCGAACCTGTTCACGCTGTCTGCGTCGCTGGCGCAGATCGGGGCCACGTCCCTGACCCTGCCCGGAATCTTTGGCGGCATCGCGATCGGCCTCGGCGTCACAATCGCCGCCCTCAAGGACTTCAACAAGGTCCTTCCCGAGGTTAAGGGGAAGTTCTCCGAGCTTCAGAACTTGATCAGCAACAACTTCTGGGCCAAGGCCGAGGCGCCGATCCGGGGGCTGATCAACGGCCTTCTGCCTGAGCTGGAAGCCGGGTTCGGGAAGACCGCAACGCAGCTCGGCTCGTTCTTCGGCGGATTCGCCACCGCCATCAAGTCGACCGTCGCCCCCGCGCTGGGCGGCATGTTCGACGACCTCTCGAAGTCGATCGAGATTGCCACAGGCGGCACCGCCACCTGGGCGAACATGATCAAGGTTCTGGGCGAGGTTGGCGCAGGCTACCTCCCCCAGCTCGCGACGTGGTTCGTCGAGGTCTCCGAGAAGGCGAACGCCTGGCTCAACCGTAAGGGCGAGTCCGGCCTCCGCGAGGAGATCGACCAGGGCATCCAAGCCCTGAAGGATCTCGGCGGAATCCTGTACGAGGTCGGCGGCATCTTCGCCGGCATCTCCCGCGCGGCCAACGAGGCGGGCGGGTCCACCCTCGGCATGGTCCGCGACACCCTCGCGGGCATCCACGCCGCCATCGACAGCAGTGGCGTGCAGGCCAAGCTCGTCGGCCTGTTCTCGGCCGCGCACGCCGCGATGTCGAACATGGCATCCGCCGGCGGCGCCGAGCTGAAGGCATTCTTCAGCGAGTTCGCGACCCAGCTCACGGTGCTCCTGCCGCAGGTCGGCACGATCATCGGTACGGCCGTCAGCGGCATCGCTGCTGCGCTGAACCAGCCCGAGGTCTTCGTCGGCCTCTACGCCCTCTTCGACGGCATACAGGCCGCGGTCGAGGGCCTGGTCCCGGCGATGGCCCCACTGGGCAAGGCGCTCGGCGCTGTGCTCGAAGTCGTGGGCGCGCTCGCGGCCCAGCTTGGCCCGCTCGTGGCTGCCGCGCTGACTCCGCTCGCGAACGCCTTCGCCGCGCTGGTCCCGTCCGTCCTGCCAGTCATCGAGCTTCTGGGCGGCGCCCTGACCGGCGTCTTCCAGCAGCTCTCGCCGGTCATCGCCGCACTGGTGCCGGTGATCTCCGAGGCCCTCGGCCAGGCGTTCACGGCGCTGTCTGAAATTCTGCCGATCGTCACCCAGGCGTTCACGCAGATCATGGCGGCGGTCGCGCCGCTCGTCGCGCAGCTCGTCTCGGGCCTTGCCCCGATCCTGCCGATAGTCGCGCAATTCATCGGTCAGGTTGTCCAGGCGTCCATGCCGCTGGTGTCGGTACTCCTGGAAATCCTGCAAGCCGTTCTGCTCCCGCTGATTCCAGTGGTGCAGAACATCGCCGCGACGATGCTCCCGCTCCTGGCGCAAGCCTGGGATCGCCTGGTTCAAGCGGCGATGCCCTTCCTGGAAGCGATCAAGTCGCTGATCGACTTCCTGATGCCCGTCCTCGCGCCTGCGATTCAGTTCATCGCTGAATTGCTGATCGGGTCGTTCATCTCCGCGATCAACGGCGTTTCCATGATGCTGGAGGGCCTGAAGCAGATTTTCAAGGGCGCCTTTGATTACATCAGGGCCGTCTTTGAGTTCTGGAAGGATCTCTTCACCGGCAAGTGGGACGAGCTAGGCCAGGACATCATCAACATCCTGAAGGCTCTCTGGTCGGTCGTGAAGGGCCTTTGGAACACGATCCTCGGCGCGTTCTTGACGTGGCTTTCGGTCAGTGTTCTTGGCGCCGCGAAGAGGGGCATGACCGCCATCAAGGACACCTTCAAGGCTGGCTGGGAAGCGGTTAAGTCATTCGGTAAGAGCGCCTGGTCCTCGATCAGTGAGGGCTTCTCGTCGTTCTTCTCCGGTCTGCTCTCGAAGGCGTCCACCGGCATCAGTCGAATCAAGCAATACTTCTCTGACGGCTGGACTTCGGTCCGCACGACGGCCGTCGAGAAGTTCAACGCTCTGGTTTCGACGATCAGCGAGTGGATCAGCAAGGGCGCCGAGGCGGTCGGCAGGCTGCCGAGTCTCGCCCGGCAGAGGCTCGGCGACTTGGGTTCGACGCTGAGGAGTGCCGGCGTCACCTTGATCAAGGGCTTCATCTCCGGCATCAGCAGCATGTTCGGCGCAGTCAAGGCCAAGCTCGGCGAGCTGACCGACTCGCTCCCGGACTGGAAGGGTCCGGCCAAGAAGGATGCCGTCATTCTTTACGAGGCCGGTCGACTGATCATCCAGGGGCTTATTAAGGGTCTGGATAGCCAGTTCGACAATGTAAAGAAGGCGCTCAACGAACTGACGGCGAAGATCCCGAAGAACGCCTCAAAGGGCCTGAAGGCCCGGATCAATTCGGACCGGACTCAGCTCCTCAAGCTGGCCGCCCAGTGGGAGGCCGGAACGAAGAAGCTCAAGGCGGCGCAGGAGAATCTCGACAAACTCCGCGACGACATGAGCAAGTACGCGCAGCAGGTCGCGGATCGGGTCATCGACACGGGCGACGTGACGAAGGTCAAGGACGCGAGCTTCGAAACGATCTCGGATTCCTTGAAGAACGCGGTCGTACAGGCCAGGCGGTTCGCGGACGTGCTCGCAAAGCTCAGAAAGCTCGGGCTGAACGCAACCACCTTTGACCAGATCGCTATGGCCGGGCCGGAAGCCGGGCTCGCCGCGGCCGAGGCCATCGCCAACGCGGGCGCATCTGGCGTGGCCGAGATCAACGACCTGCAAAAGGAGCTGGAGAAGTACGCCACGAAGGCCGGGTCCACCGCCTCGCACTACATGTACGACGCGGGGATTCAGGCGGCCGAGGGCCTCGTCAAGGGCTTGGAAGCGCAGCAGGACAAGATCGAAGCGCAGATGCTCAAGATCGCCGACGCGATGGTGAAGGCCATCAAGAAGGCGTTGGACATCCACAGCCCTTCGCGCCTGTTCCGCAAGCTCGGCTCGTTCGTCGGCAAGGGCTTCGGCCTGGGCGTCGAGGACGAGCGCGGGCGCGTCGAACGCGCCACCAACGCGCTCGCGTCGAGCGCCGTCTCGGGCGCCTCTCGGGAGGTCACGGCCGCCGTCTCTGGCGGCCTGGCGACGGCTGGCCCCAGCCAGACCGTGACGAAGGTTCTCAACTACTACGCGGGCTCCGGAAGCTCCCTCTCGTCCGAGGAGGAGCTGTTCGCGGCTGCCTCGCGGGCAAGGATGGTCGGCTGGTGAAGTTGGAGCTGAGTTCGGCCTCGGACAGGCTCCGCCTGGACGGGTTCGAGACGGACGGGATGGGGTTCCAGGCCCTCGCCGGGATCACCGGCCTGGGCCTGCCCCAGCTCTCCGTGCAGTGGCTCGAAGGCGCAGGGGACGGCGCCGCCTACCGTGGGCGGCGCGTCCTCCCCCGCGACATCGACATACCCCTCGACATCGTGGGACGGGACAGGGCACACCTGTCCGAGCTGGTGACCCGCCTCGCTCGGGTCCTGGCGGACGAAAGCGGCCTGACCTTGACGTACATCGACAGCACGGGCGGGCGCTGGTCGACTCCGGTCGCATGGATCGGCGGCGGAGAGATGGACGCAGGCGCCGGCATGCGGGACGTGCAGACGGTCATCACCCTGCGGGCCCCGTCCCCCTACTTCTTGGCCGACTCCCCGCAGACGGTCACGATCGGCGACGCGACGGCGAGCCCGTTCCTGTCGTCGCTGTCGTCCATGCCGCTCGCCTCGTCGCAGGCGATCGGCTCCGTGGAGCTGGCCAACGAGGGTGATGTGCCGGCCTTCCCCGTATGGGAGGTGACCGGGCCGGGCGACAACTTCAAGGCGATCAGTCCGACCGGCAAGACCCTGCACTGGACCGGGACGCTCGCGGCCGGACAGAAGCTCATCGTCGACATGGGCGCCGGCACCGTGAAGGACGGGACCGGCGCGAACCGGTACGCCCTGCTGGCCCCGGCTCCGCACTTCTGGTCGGTCGCGCCCGGCACCTCGACCGTGACGGCTTCTCTCCTCAATACCACGACGGCTTCCAAGATCGTGTGCTCGTGGCGTCCTCGTAAGTGGGTGGTGATCTAGTGAGGCAAGAGGATCTCCTCGTCGAGGTGCGCGACAAGACTCTGACGCGCGTCGGCGCCATCCCCGCGGATCTGCTGACGCTGGACGCCGAGGACGTGCACAACAACGTCGGGACGTGGAAGCTCAGCCTGAGCGCCGAGCATCCACTCGCCGCCGTCCTGTCCACGCCCGGCGCGGGCATCATCGTGACCGGCCCCACGGACGTTCTGTTCTCGGGGCCGGTGACGAAGGCGGAGACCGCCGTCACCGCGACCGACCCCCTCGGCACGCTGACCGTCGAGGGCGTGGACGACACGATCATCCTGGCGGACATGCTTGCCTGGCCCGAGCCGACCAACGGGGATGCCTCGACCCAGGCACGCGCCTACGACGACCGGACCGACGCGGCCGAGTCGCTCATGCACTACTACGTGGACGCGAACTGCGGGCCGAGCGCCCCGCCCGCCCGGCGCCGGGCCGGTCTCGTCATGGGCACGAACGGCGCGCGAGGCACGATCGTCAGCAAGGCGGCCCGCTTCCAGCAGCTCGGCGAGCTGTGCAAGGAGCTGGCCGAGCCGAACGGCCTGGGCTTCCGGGTCGTGCAGCGCGGCTCGAACCTCGTCTTCGAGACGTACGCGGTGCAGGACCGCACGAAGGAGGTCCGCCTTGGCGTCGTGAACAACACGCTCGCGGGTCAGCGAGTGACGGTCTCGCCGCCGGCAAAGACCCGCGTCATCGTGGGTGGCGACGGAGACGGCTCGAACCGCCTTTTCGTCCCCGTCGACAACGCCGACTCGATCGCGGCCGAGGCGGACTGGGGCCGAAGGATCGAGACGTTCATCGACGAGCGGTCCTCGACCGACACAGCCGAGCTGACGCAGAAGGGCACGGAGGCCCTCGCCGATGGCGGTACGACCATTCGGGCGGCCCAGGCCGTGCCGATGGAGGACTCCGCGCTCGACTTCGGCCGCGACTGGTTCCTCGGCGACAAGGTGTCCGTCATCATCGGTGGTACGGAGATGGCGGCCGTCGTCACGGGCATGGTCCTGAAGGTCGACTCAGACGGTTACCGGCTCGGCGCCACCCTGGGCGACCCCACTCCCCTGTCTTCCGAGGCGGCTGCGGCCTCCGCGCAGAAGGATCTAGAGTCCCGCGTCTCCTCTCTGGAGCGCACGGCTGAGGCCACCCCGCCTGGCCCCCGAGTCATCCAGCCGACCGGCATCACGCAAGCGACCCCGCCCACCGGATACCCGGAGGGCGAGACCGTCGAGTTCTTCCTGAGTTCCACCGCATCCACGCAGGGCGGATGGGACTTCGCAGGCAAGGCGGGATACGTCACCACCCGGACCTGGGAGGGCGGCGACGCCACCCAGACATGGCGCAGGGTGCACGCGACCACCTCGCAGCATGAGATGTGGGTCCGCGGTGGCGATTCGGGCGGCTGGTCGCCCTGGCGCCAGGTGGCTTTCGACAGTCAGCTCAACGCGGCGAACTACACGGAAGCCTCTCTGCCGACCGCCTATCCGCACGGCGATTCCTGGGTCGTGCTGGACAGTACGCAGGCGAGCGCTGGCGGCTGGTCCTTCGCGAGCGCCGGGTACGGCGTCCTGCGGACGTTCCGCAATCCCGGCGGCACGTACGCCCACCAGCGCTGGAGTCGCCTGAGCACCGCCGATGGCACGCAGGACTGGGAGCGCAGCGGAAGCGACGAGACCGGCTGGGGTCCCTGGCGGCAGGTCGGTTTCGATGCGCTGCTGAATCCCGCGAGCTACACGCAAGATTCTCTGCCGAGCACTTACCCCTACGGCGTGTCCACTCTGACGATGAACGACACGCAGGCAGCCGCCGGCGGATGGGCCTTCGGTACCGGAGGCAAGTACGGCACCCTGCGGACCGTCCGCCCCGTGGGCAGCACCTACGCCCACCAGACGTGGCTACGGCTCAGCTCGACCACGGTCGAGCAGTGGACGCGCACCGGTAACGACGCGGCGGGTTGGACGGCTTGGCGCACCTCGGCTTTCAACGAGAAGGCCGCGAAGGGCGTCGTCGCCTTGCAGACCCTCACGGCCATGACCGATGCGCAGTACGTCGGCGATACCGAAACCATGATCTACACCCAGAGCTTCACCGCTGAAGCGAGCCGGTGTTACAAGGTGGTTCTCAGGATCGCGTCGGTGGATACGGACGGGACCGGCGACTCCACCTCGCTTCGGTACGCCAAGCAGAGCGCCATGACCACCGTCAGGTGGGCGGCGGCCTCGACCGTCACCACATCGGCGGCGTCACTCGGCACCTTCTACACGACCGTCTTCGACGACGACTCGAACACCTCAACCGGTGTGGAAGCGACTTTCTACCTGAACGACCCGCCGGCCGGACTGATCACGGTCGGCGTTTCCCTCGTGGCGCGACGGGCCGCCGCGACGTACGGCCGTGTCCGGTACCTCACCTCAACCCGTTCGACGCTCGCCGTCGAGGATGCCGGACCGGCTCTGTAAGGAGTTCCCCCTTGGCTATCACCTCCTACCCCTTTGATGCCCAGGTCGTCACCGAGACGCAGTACAGCCAGATGTTCCGCGAGTTCCAGGACTCGGGGGTCGTCGCCTCGTTCGGCTCGTCCTCGGGCTTCCAGGTCACCGCCGGCACCGGCATGAACGTGAACGTCTCGGCGGGCCTGGCCTTCCTGCGAGGCTTCATGGTGCAGAGCACTGCAACTGAAGTCCTGGCGATTCCGTCCGCGAGCACGTCCGTCCGCGTGGACCGCGTGGTTCTGCGTCTCGACCCGTCCTTGAACTCCATCGTCCTGGCGGTAAAGCAAGGCGCCGCCGGGTCGACAACTCCCCCGGCCCTGACTCAGACGGACACGGGCGTTTTCGAGATCGGGCTCGCGTCCGTCACGGTGGGCGCGAACGTCACCTCGATCACGTCCGCGGACATCGCCCTCACCCGAACCTTCGTGGGGCATCGTGTCGGTGTGTGGGACACCGGCACCCGCCCGGCGTCCCCGCGCTTTGGGATGCTCGGCTTCAACGCCGACACCGATCGCTGGGAGTATTGGAACGACACGGAGTGGACGCCGCTCATCTCGAATGTGGACTGGGCCAACCTGTCCGGCAAGCCTGCGACGTTCCCGCCGTCCACGCACACGCACAAGTGGGCGGACATTACCGACGCCCCCTCGTCCCTGCCTCCGACGGCCCACACGCACGACTGGTCGCAGGTGACGGGCAAGCCGACGAGCTACCCGCCCACCACGCACGGACACGCCTGGAGCGAAATCACGGGGACGCCCGCGACGTATCCGCCGTCGTCCCACACGCACTCGTGGTCGAGCATTACTTCGAAGCCGTCCACGTTCCCGCCCTCGTCCCACTCCCACTCGTCCTACCTGGAAGCCGGGGACACGATCGCCTGGGCCAACGGTACGAAGCGTGTGCACGCCGACAGCGTGTCCGGCTCCGGGACGTACTACGCGGTGTGGGTGCAGGGCGATGGCACCTTCGCGCGGAACACCTCGTCCCGCCGCTTCAAGCAGAACATCCGGGACATCGACATCGACCCCGAGGCAGTTCTGTCCCTGCGTCCCCGCCTCTACGACCGGCTACCGAAGGAGGAGGGTGGCGAGTACCTGCGGGACGAATTCGGCCTGATCGCTGAAGAGGTTGCTGAGCACCTGCCCGAGATCGTCCAGTACGACGAGGAGGGGCGCGTCGATGCCCTGCGCTACGACCTTCTCGGCGTGGCCCTTCTGTCTGTCGTGCAGGACCAGGCCGAGCGCATCGAGCGCCTGGAGCAGCTTGTGAGGGACATGTCCCGATGAGTATTGACCCCAACGTCCAGGTTGCGCTTGTCTCCGCCGGCGGAGTGGTCACCGCGGCCTTCATGGGTGTCCTCGTCGAGCTGGTGCGTCGCCAGGGCACAGCCATTGCCGAGGTGCGCGAGCACGCGCAGGAGGCCCGCGAACAGGTCTCCAACACGCACACCACGAACCTTCGGGACGACCTCGACCGCGTGATCGCGGGACTCGATCGCGTCCTTGAAGGGCAGGCCGAGCACAGCCGGGACATTCGCGAGCTGCGCGCAGAGCTGTCCCATGAGCGCAGCGAGCGCCTGGCCGTCGCCGATCGTCTCGACAACCACATCTCTATGGCTGGCCCGAAGGTCAGCTGACCCAGTTTTTTGTCCCTGTGGCCCCGTCGCGTGCGGGGCCTTTGTCATGCCCGGAGGTAGGTCCCGTGACTGTCTCGATCGTCAGCCGTAAGACCTGGGGCGCGAAGCCCTGGAACGGCGCCCCTGCAACTGTCCCCATGAGTAAGCGGACCGAGTTCTTCGTCCACTATCACGGCGGCGTTCCCGCCCATTCGACCGGCGTGGCTGTCCCGCGCGAGGTCGAAAAGATCCACCTCGCGAACAAGTGGGCCGGGGTCGGCTACAACTTCATGGTCGACCAGAACGGGACGATCTACGAGGGCCGGGGGTGGAACCTTCAGGGCGCCCACTGTGTCAATCACAACGTCAGTGGTTTCGGTGTGTACGTCGCGATCGGCGGCGACCAGAAGCCCAGCGACAAGGCCCTCGCATCCGTTCGCGCGCTGTACGACGAGGCGTGCAAGCGGACCGGCCGAACCCTGGCCAAGCGGGGACACAAGGATGGCTACGCGACCGCGTGTCCCGGCGTTCATCTGTACCAGTGGGTGAAGGACGGCATGCCTGCGCCGAAGGGGGTCGCGTCCCAGAAGTCGAAGACGCCGGCACCGAAGCCCGCGGCATCCAAGTCCGCCGCAAAGCCCGCCTCGAAGATCGTTTCCCTGAACCCGGCCGTGAGGCCCGGCGTGCGGCACCCCCAGGTCAAGGAGCTTCAGCAGCTCCTCATTCGGGCCGGGTACGGTCCGATCAAGGGCGCCGTGACCGACTTCTACGGCCCGGAGACGCAGCGGGCCGTGGCCCGCTTCCACGACCGCAACCCGAAGTACCGTGTCGGCCTGCATGACCCGAAGATCGGGCCGCGGGGCTTCATCGCACTTCAGAAGCAGGCAGGGCGCCGATGAGCAAGCATCGCAAGCCCGTCGCCGCATTCCTGTCTGTCCTGCCTGTCCGCTACCGCTCGCGCGCTGGGGCCGTCTGCGCGGCCCTGGGCGTCCTGGTGAGCGTCGCCGCCGTGGTCTACGCCGACAGGCCCGAGATCGCCTTGATCGTCCAGGTGGCCACTTCCCTGGGCCTGGTCGACCGGCCCGGCGACGAGTAGCACCGCGCCCCCCTATCGGCCTTCTCGGGTCGGTAGGGGGGCGCTTTCTTCTGTCTCAGGACTTGTCGGCCGCAGCCTTCCTCGCCTCGATCTCTTCGAGGGTGGCGACCGGCGTCCTACCTCGCCTGCGGGAGGTGGTGGTCTTGGCCGGAGTCTTCGCTGCGGGCGCCTTGCCCTGGGCCGGGGACTTATCCTTGCGGGCCACACTCACTGCGTCGCCGAAGGCTGCGAGCACAGGGGCGGCGTCTTCGTCGCACAGGTCCCGCTTCCTCGGCTTACCGTTCTCTGGGGTGAGGGTGTACCGCGTAGCGGGGCGGTCCTGACGCTTGCAGATGTCGCAAACGCGCATGGTGATCGTTACGTCCATTCCTCCGCTTTCCGGTGGTGAGGGACCTGTTCTGCCAACAGTGTCCCCCACCACCGGGGTTGCGGCTCGCAGTTAGGGTCGGTCAGGCGGCCTGGAGACGGTTCAGGTAGCGGCTGCCGGTACGGCGGTCGCGACCCATGACCTTGGCGAGGTTGGGACCGTTGACCTCGCGGCCTTCGGCCTTCAGTCGCTCGGCGGCCTGGCGGATCTCCTCAAGGCTGGGGGCCGGGCGGCCGGGGCGGCGCTTGGCGCGGGCCTGGGCAACCTCGTCGACCCGCGGCTCCTCGCCGTCGAGGGTCGGCTGAACCGGCTCGGCGTCCTGGCTCTGGCGCTCGTCGTCGGCCTGGTTCTCGACGACGAGCGCGGCCTCCGCCGGCACATGCTTCGCGGCGCGGATCACCATGTGGGCGACGTGCCCGGCGACGATCGCGGGGACGGCGGAGACGGCAGCGACCAGGGCCTTCGAGCTGGCCATGTACCCGGCGGAGATCCAGTGCGCGACAACCTGACCGGCCAGGGTCATGCCCAGGGCGCCCACGGCACCCGCGATGGCGCTGCCTCGGCCGCGCTCGCCCTTGGCGCGGCTCTCGGTGAACCAGACGGCGACGACGGCGTACACGGACATGCAGACCGGCATGCCGGCGGCGACCCACTCGTTCCATCCGGCGGTACGGGCGAGCTGGTACTCGCCGGGAGCCGACATCGCCAGGGCGACGGCGAGCACCAGGCCGCCGACGACGTAGGCGTACCGGGGCATGCGGGCAGGCTGAGACATGGGTGTGCCTTTCAGGGTGGTGCGAGTGAAGGGAAGGGGAGGTTCAGATGCCGCAGGCCGCACGGGCGGCGCGGAAGGCGGCGAGGCCCTTGGGGGCCAGCGGGCCGGGCGCGGCCTGGTCGAGGCCGAGGTGCGCCTTCGTCTCCGGGGAGACCTCGACCCCGGCGCAGAAGCGGCAGATGCCTTCCTGGCCAGCGGGCAGGACACGACCGCAGCCGTCCGCGCACTCGGCGAACTGCTTCCACTGCCGCTTGCGCTCGGGGCGCTTGCGGTCGAGGCGGTCCGCGATCAGGCGCGCGGCGGAGTAGACCTTCGCGGGAAGGCCCTGGGTCACGGCATCGGTGATCTCGGCGACGGTCGCGCCACGGTCGAGCCAGTCGGCGACGGACGGGGCGAGCTTGCTCACCTGTCGGTCGGACAGCTTCAGGCGGCCGTCGATGGCGGCGAGGCGGCGCAGGATGCGGGCGGCCTCGGCGAGCTGGGGGGTCTCGCTCTCCTGCTTCTCGCTGAAGCCCTCCCTCGCCGCAGGCGCGGCCGGGCGGTCCTGGTCAGCGGGAGGGAAGGGAGGGTTCTTGTCCCCGTCCTTGAGAGAGTCCTTTTCCCCGGAAGGGGACGTGCCCGTGTTCCGGGTGTCCGCAGTGCTGGTGACCGGACGGGTGGGAACCGGAGACGAGGCCAGGTTCGGCAGCTCGTACACGTCCACGGTGGAGACGATCTGGTTCGTCTCGTTGTCGCGCTCGGTCTTCGTCACCCAGTAGCCGAACTCGCGCAGCTCCTTGACGGCCTTGGCCACCGCGGAGCGACCCTGCGGGAAGTTGTCGGACAGGGTGCGGACGTTCACCTTGGCCCCGCTGGGCAGGGACAGGCAGAACGCGAGGATGCCGCGCGCCGTGTGGGAAATGCGCGGGTCCTGGATCGCCTTGTTGGCGATGATCACGAAGTCCCGCTCATGCGAGGGGATACGATGGATCTGCATTGGGAGCTACCGACTCTCAGTGCCAGACCCCGGAGCGTTGGCGCGCTGCCGGGGTCACCTGTTTAGTTTGTGACCTTGTTTTTGGCCGGTCACAGCTTGACATGGTTACCCGCCTTGAGTCAACCTTTACTCAATAGCCAGAGGTTGTACGCGAAGGTCGAAGTGGGACGGCCATCACAGAAGGGGGACACATGCCACCTCGGAAAATCCAGGATGAACAGGAAGTCGTGAGGTGGTTCGAAGAGGGCCGCACGTACGAGTGGATGCAGCAGAAGTACCGCGAGAAGTACGGGATCGAGACCACGATTCCCATGTGGGCGGCCTTCCGCCGGCGGAAGGGCCTCGACCGACGCAACACGCGCGCTGACGACCTACTCCCCTGGAAGATCAAGGCAGAACACAGACACCTCTACCCGGCCCTCATGCTCCGTCTTGAGGGCCGTCTTCGGGATGGGCGCCCGATCGACCCGACCAAGCTGCGGCGCCTGGAGAGCTGGAAGAAGTCCCTCGACGAGGACAACCTCGTCGTGCACTACGACCCCGACACGGAAGAGGGCTTCTTCTACATCCCCCGCGAGGAGCAGGACACTGACCTGATCCGTCGCCCGCTGGCCCCGACCGGCAACCGAGCCCGTGACTAGCTTGCCCTTGTTCGATTCAAGTTCGAATCAACCCCTCGTCGGAGATCGGCGGGGGGTTTCTCGTTCTGAAGTCTGATAGGCCCCCTGACCTGCGGAAGTTAGGGTGACCGCCGTAAGCGGCCCGTGTGGTTCCGCTTGCGTGCGCTCATGTGAACGTCGAGACACGGCCGGTTGACATTGCGTGAAGGACCCACGTAGAAAAGATCCGGCAAGTCCAATGTTTACACGTAGGGGGCTCAACGGATGCCGCTCACCGGGATCGTGCGAACCGAGGGCATCGAGGAACTGAAGCGCTTCACTACGAAGTGCCTGTTCGTGCGGGACAGGGAAGACGTTCCCCACGAAGAAGCACTGCCGGACCTGTATGCCCTGGGCGAGGACCACATCGGCAGATGGATACTCGTCGGTAGCGAGCTTAGCCTACCGGCCGGTATCAAGCTGGTCGGAGACTCCTCCACCTGGGATCGTGCCCTGATTGTCCAGCCTGACACCTCCCCTTCAGACATGCAGGAGGCTCTGGCGGTGGTGAACCTTTTCGGCCTTGAGCCGCTGGACGACGACGAGTGCGAGCCCGAGTTGCTCGACGACGGCTCGGTGCGCATCTGGCTCGTCCCCATTGCCCCCGAAGACCCCTTCGAAGCCGACGACAACATGGAGTCCTTCGCTTGAAGTTCATCGACCTGACGCCCGAGCTGACCGTCCCGCGTGACGGGCGGGACCGCCCTCTCGTCGTGCCGAAGCATGGAGGCAAGCCGGTCGCCTTGACTCGCACCACGACGTTCATCGACTGCATCGAGGACAAGAGCGCCATCTCCGACTGGAAGGCGCGCATGACCCTCGTCGGCGCCGCAAGGCGGCCGTCCATCCTCGATGTGGCAAGGCAGCTCGACCCGGATGACCCGGATGACAAGAGGCGGCTGAACGCCCTCGCCGAGCAGGCCCAGGACATCTCGGGAGCGAACGCGAAGCGGGAGAAGGGCACCCACCTTCACACGCTCTCGGAGTACGTCGACCGTGGTGAGCCCCTGCCCGCCGGCACTTCCGCGAAGGACGTACTCGACATGGCGGCCTACATGGCGGCGACCGTGGACTTCGAGGTCAGGGCCGTGGAGAAGTTCGTCGTCGTGCCCGAGCTGCGCACGGGCGGCACGTTCGACCGGCTCCTCGAATACGCCGGGCCGGGCCCGAACGGCGAGCACGTCGAGGGCCTGTTCATCGGCGACTTGAAGACGGGCTCCGTACAGTACGGGGCACTGAAGATGGCGATGCAGCTCGCCGTGTACTCGCGCGGCGAGCTGTACGACCACACCCGCTTTCCCGTCGACCCGGCGGACCGCAAGGCGTTCGCCGACTGGAAGAAGCGGGAAGTTCCCGCAGCCGAGGCCGCCCAGGCGTACACGCCCCTGCCGGCGGTGTCGCAGAAGTGGGGCATCATCATCAACCTGCCCGCAGGGTCCGGCGAGTGCACGCTTCACTGGGTCGACCTGGAGATCGGCTGGGCCGCCGCACGCCTGGCGATGGAGGTCCGCGCCACTCGCAGCCTGAAGGGCGCGATGCTCCCGTGGGTGAGCGGTGTCACAGATCAGAAGGCTGCATAACGTCGGCCCGCGTGTTAAGTTTGGATCAGAAGAGAGGGAGTAGCAGTGAGAGCAGATCAGGCAGAGCTTGTGGCGTCCTATCCGGACGGTTCGATCGCCGTCACCATCAAGTACGGCAAGGGCTACGAGGACACCTGGGCCGTCTTCCGCGGCTCCGTGAGGCAGGTCCGCGAGCTGATCTGCGACTACTTCGGGTTCGAGTGTAAAGATGAGACCGGACTGTCGCTGAGCGATCTCGTCGTGAACGCGACGAACGCCGCGCACGGGAAGGGCAACATCGCCTCGATCCTCGACGCTCGGGTCATCCCCGAGACTCCCGCCCAGACCCCGGAGAACGACCCTTGGGCGGCTGCGGCCTCGCAGGCCGAGCAGACCACGAGCAACGACTCGGCCTGGATTCTCGGCGAGATCGAGAAGCAGACGACCGTCACCGGCCTTCAAAAGCTCTGGGCGGCGAACCAGGCGATGTTCTCCGATCCCGCCGTCATGGCGGCCTACAAGGCCCGCGGACGGGCCCTGAAGAACGGGTGATCCCGTGCTCGTCGTGATCCTCGCCTTCGTCCTGGTCGTCTCGGCGCTGGGCTCCGTCGTCGTCCCGCGCCTCACCGAGCCGACCCCGTACTACCGCAACATCACCACCGAAGGAGAAACCGAGTGACCCTGAACTTCGTCGAGATCCCGACCGCTGGCGGCGGCTGGTTCAAGCCCGCCGAGGTGAAGGACGCCATCGCGTTCCTGGTCGAGGTCAACTCGTACGAAGCCCAGCGTCCGACGCCGAACGGCCCGAAGGACTCGGCGCTGTGCGACATCACCGTCTTCAAGGACCGCGAGGCCCTGGAGAAGCAGGCGCCCGAGATCAACAAGGGGATGCGCGTCGAGCAGACCCTTCTCGCCCGCGATCTGGAGAAGGTCGTCGGCGCCGCGACGATCGTCCGGCTGGATCAGGTCCCGCCGAAGCGGCCGGGCGCTCACCCCGCCTGGGTCTGGCGTCCGGTGACCGACGCGGCGATCCGCAAGGCGGTCATGGAGTACGCGCAGGCTCGCGAGGCCGCCGTCGAGGCCGCTGTCGCCCAGGCCCCCGACTTCGACTGACGCACGCGAGGAGCTGGGGGCTGGTCGCCTGGCTGGCCCCCGCCTCGCGGGTCTGGAGGACCCGTGAACCGTCCTGACTGGGACTGCTGGGCTATGAGCATCGCCGAGGCCGTCTCGACTCGCGCAGACTGCACGCGGGCGCAGGTCGGGGCCGTGCTCCTGTCCCGCACGCACCGCGTGCTGAGCGTCGGCTACAACGGCCTGCCGGCGGGGCTGCCCGGTTGCGCGACGGCCGCGAACTGCCCGCGGGGGCGGCTCACGGTCGAGGAGTGCGCCCGCGATTCGGACTACTCGAACTGCGCGGCGATCCACGCCGAGGCGAACGCCATCCATCACGCCGACCCCACCCAGCTCCGGGGCTCGACCTTGTACGTCACCCGCAAGCCGTGCCCGGCCTGCATGACCTTGATCCGTGCGGCGGGAATCCGCCGCGTCGTCCATCGAGAGGAGTCGCCGAGTGCTCACCCCAGCTAGGTCGCTGGCCCTGCACGCCGAGTCGGGCAAGGAACTGCCCAGGGTCGAGGCGTTCGAGGCCCTGTACGGCATGGGGTGCCGTCCGCGTCACGGCGAGGTCATCATGATCGCGGGCAGGAGCGGCACGCAGAAGTCGGGCTTCGCCTTGTTCTGGGTCGCGTCCATGAATCTGCCCACCCTGTACTTCTCGGCGGACATGAGCGCCTTCACCGCGTCCTCGCGCCTGGCGTCGATGGCGACCGGCGACACCACGGAGATGGTCGAGGCCGGGATGGCGGCCGGTGGCCGCCACCGCGAGGAGTACCTCTCCGCCCTCGCGGACTCGAACATCACCTTCGCGTTCGGCTCGCCGATCACCTGGAAGAACGTCGACGAGGAGCTGGAAGCGTTCGTCGAGCTGTGGGACGCCTACCCGCAGGTGTTCGTGTTCGACAACCTCATGGACTTCGAGGGGGCCGAGTCCGACTACACGGAGCAGATGTCCGTGATGAGCGGGCTTACCGAGCTGGCCCGCGCGACCGGGGCGACCGTGATCGTCCTGCACCACGCGAGCGACAAGAGCTGGGAGGCGAAGTCGGACCCGTGGGCGCCGCCCTCGCGTGATCAGGTGAAGGGCGGCCTGTCGGAGAAGCCCGAGCTGTCCCTCTCCGTCGCGCTGGACCCGACCTCGCACGAGTACCGGGTCGCCGTGATCAAGCAACGGATGGGCCCCTGCGATCCGACCGCCAGGCGGTACGCGAGCATGCGGTGCCACCCCGAGGTGACGCGCTTCTCCAAGCTCGAACGCGCGGTGCCGGCGGCTACGCCCGCGAAGCCCTGGTCTCCCACAGATGCCCTGACGAAGTAGAAGGTGGTGTAAATTTTGGACCCGATCGCCAAGCGGAACAAGGCGAACAAGCGCCGAGGCGCCGAGTGGGAGATCGAACTCATGACGGGCCTGCGGTCTGTCGGCGAGGACGTTGAACGGCTGCGGCTGACCGGAGCGGAGGACGAGGGCGACCTCGCCGTGCGCGAGGACGGCGGCCTGTTCACGGTCATCGAGGCGAAGAACGCGAAGTTCGAGCCGGGCCCGTTCCTCGACGAGGCCGAGCGCGAGCGCCTGAACTTCGCCAAGCACCGGGGCATCGACCCAGGCCGCGTGGAGTCGATCGTCGTCGTCAAGCGCCGAGGCAAGGGCTGGCGGAAGGCTTTCGTCCTGACCACGGTCGAGGCGTACTTCGGCCTGGACGACGCCGAGTGAACGCCATCACCTACGAAGAGGCCGCCGAGTACGAGCGCCTCGTCGAGGAGCTGGGGCGCTTCGATCCGGAGACGGCCGGGGCCGCAGGACTGGAGTCGCTCGGCTACGACGACAAGAAGGGATGGTTCGTCGGAAGGCGGGTGCCGTGAGGTTCCGCCGCATCGACAGCGACCACCAGGGCCACGACAAGCCCACTCTCGAAGCCGTTTTCGAGCACTACGGCATCGACTTCAACTCGCACCGCGCCACAGGCATGGCGGCCTGCCCGCTGCACGAGGACAACACCCCCTCCATGTCCTTCAACACCGACAAGGGCCTGTGGAAATGCCACAGCTGCGGGAAGGGCGGCGACTCATTCAGTCTGATCATGGAGAAGGAAGGCACTGACTTTGTCGGAGCACGAGCCCTTGCAGCCTCTCTCGCCCTCGCAACGAGAGATGCTGGAGGAGGCGACCAGCGCGTATCAGGCAGCGCTTACGCCGGGCGCCGCGCGGTATCTCCTCGACAGGGGAATCGACCGCGAACAGGCGGTTACACACCGGCTTGGCGTCGTCGGTGACCGCCCCTTCCCCGGTCATGAGCGTTTCCGCGGAATGCTCGCCATCCCGTACCTCGACCGCAACGGCAAACCTCTGACCATCCGCTTCCGCTGCCTGGAAGACCATGACCACCGCGCTCACTTCCACGGCAAGTACAACACGATCAAGGACGACCCGCCCCGCATGTACGGCATCGCCGACGTGCACCAGGCCGGGGACACCATCGACGTGACCGAGGGCGAACTCGACCGGATCATCCTGAAGAAGATCGGCCTTCACGCGGTCGCCATCCCCGGCGCCGCCCTCTGGCAGGGGCGCCACCGCCGGATGCTCGCAGGCTTCAACCGCGTGCGCGTCTGGGGCGACCCGGACGACGCGGGCGCCGAGTTCACCGCCCGTATCTGCCGGTCCCTACTCCGCGCCAAGGGCGTACGCCTGCGGGACGGCGACGTGACCGAGACGTACCTGCACGGGGGCGCACAAGCCCTCTTCGACCTGATCAAGGAGAACGACCAGTGACCACCGCTCCCGCCAAGAAGACCGCCCCCCGCAAGGCGCCGGCGCGTAAGGCCGACCCGTTCGCGGCCGTCCTCGCCGAGGTCGGCGACGCGGCTTACAGGGTTGGGGACCTGCCCTCGAACCTCGTCGGCGGCCACCTGCCCTCGCGAGGCCGGGAGAGCTACCTGTCCCGCGCGGAGGACTGGTCCTCGATCAACGAGGCCCGCCAGGCGGAAGGCGTGCTCGGCATTGACGGCTTGGCCGTACAGGTCGCCTTCGCCGCCTTCGGCGGACGCACCGTCAACGAGATCCGCGGCGGCCTCGTCCGCCTGGCCTCGCTCGCCGTGGCTGCCATCGCGCAGATCGACCGGGAGGGCAAGTGAGCGAGAAGAATCAGGCCGCCGAGGACGCGACGAAGGAAGCGGCGGAAGCTCTCGGGCGGATGCGCGCCGAGCTGATCGCGCAGGGCTTCACCCCCGAGCAGGCGTACGAGCTGGTGAAGCTCTCGATGGGGCATTCGGTGAGGCTGTGGTGACCGAGCTTCCCGGCAACCCTGGCCCGACTCTGCGGCGCTTGTGCGAGGAGCTGGAGCCGGACGTGCGAGAGACCGTCGTCTTGCGTCTCCTCGACCACGGCTCGTCGGCCGAGCGCCTGGCCCTCGTCCTGCGTAAGCACGGGCACACCGTGTCCGCTTCCACGATCCGCACGTACCGCCGCTCTCTCCGTGATGGGATGTAAACTTTGGACCGATCCGAGCTGCTGAACGACCTTCTCCGCACACCGACCGCCCCGGCCGTCCCCGGCCGCCAGACCGACCCGGAGAAGGACTTCACCCGGCAGATCGAGGTGACCGGCGACGCGGCCGAGGTGACCGTGCGCGGCCCTGAAGGCATCGACCCTGAGTCCACGGCGGCCGACGTGCTCCGCGCCCACCAGCTCGACCCCGCCGAGTGGGAGCTGACCGGCTTCCGCTCCTCCGAGTGGACGATGCCGAACGGCGAGCCCGGCGTCTCGGCCCGCTTCTCCTTCGGCCGCCGCAAGGGCGGGCCGGTCGCCGAGCGCCCGAACGTGGACGAGCTGCTGCGCGTCTTCGAGAACTACACCCCGTCCGCGGCGCCGGCGGATCGGGACGGCGACCACACCCTGATCGTCGCCCTGGGCGACATGCAGCTCGGCAAGATGGACGGCGACGGCCCGGCGGGCACTCTGCGGCGCACACTGGAGTGCCTCGACCGTGCGGCCGTCGTGCTCGGCGAGCTGCGGCACCGCTTCCGGATCGGGCACGTCCACCTGAGCTGGCTCGGCGATCACGTCGAGGGCTTCGTCAGCCAGGGCGGCGCGAACGTCTGGCGGACGCAGCTCACCCTCACGGAGCAGATCCGGCTTACGCGCCGGGTCATGGCGCACGGCGTGCTGACCTTCGCCCCGCTCGCCGAGCGGCTCACGGTCGTCGCCGTCCCCGGCAACCACGGCGAGGCCGTCCGGCCGGGCGGGCGGGGCGTGACCCGCTACGACGACAGCCACGACACCGACGCCCTGATCTCCGTGGCGGAGGCTGTCGCCCTGGCCCCGGACGACTTCGGGCACGTCGAGTTCTACGTCCCCGAGACGGACGAGCTGACGGTCGTCGTCGAGTGCTCGGGGACCGTCGTCGCCCACGCCCACGGGCACCAGTGGAAGCCGGGCCGCCACTTCGACTGGTGGCGAGGGCAGGCGTTCGACAAGACCTCAGCGATGCACACCGCGGATCTCCTTCTCGCCGGTCACCTGCACCACGAGTTCGTCGACACGGACGGCCCGCGCACTTTCGTGCAGGTGCCGGCGATGGAGTCCGAGTCGACGTGGTGGCGCCACATGAAGGGCACGCGCGGGGCGCCGGGCCTGATGGTGATGGTCACCAAGGACGGCGCCGTGCCGGTCAAGGAAGTGATCCGGTGACCGCCCCCGACTGGCGGGTCTTGGACCTGCCCGAGGTGGTGGCCCTCGCGGGCCGGGCCGCCCGCCGCATCGCGGACGGCTACGAAGACACGCTGACGATGGAGTACGAGGACGCCCGACAAGAGGCCCTGATCATCCTCGCGACGAAGCCCGCGATGGTGAACGAGTGCCTGGCCGACCCCGACCTCGGCCTCGGCGTCCTCTATCACCGCCTCGTCCGCGACCTGATCGACCGAGTGAAGACCGAGGCCAAGTACCGCATCCGCCACACCTCCTACGAGGCGGCCTGCGACGCGGCCGAGAGGGGGCGCGTGTGAGCGGGTACGACCGACGCCTCGTCGAGCACCTGCTTCCGGCCGTGTGGGACGTGGAAGCCGCGTACGGCATCCGCAACCCGTACGCCCCGGACGCGGACATGCCGAAGGGGACCGTCGACAAAAAGGCCGCGGGCGTGCTGTTCGCCCATCTGGCCGACATTCGGCGGGCCTGGAAGACGGCCCCCCTGTCCCTGGGCGAGCGGCGAGCGCTGTTCATGCGCTTCGCCCTCGACTGGGAGGACCGGCGGATCGCGGCCCGCGAGGCGGTCACCGACCGGGCCATCCGCTACCGCCTTGAGCGCGGGGTCGGCAAGCTCGCCGCCCACCTCAACGGCACCGACTACATCGACAGCTACGACGACTTGGAGGCCGCAGCGTGAGCGAGACCCCGCCCGAGGAGCCGCCCGTCGAGGAGCCCGCGCCGAGCGTGGAGCCGCCCGCCGGCATGGGCCCGGAGGACTACGAGTTCTGGGACGACTCGACCCTGACCTACTACGAGCGGCAGCCGGACGGCTCGATCTCGTCCCGGCCATACACCGAGGCTGAAGTCGCGGAATACCAGAACGAATTGGCGCTCGACAGCCTGCACGCAGAGGCCGCGACCGCAATCCAGTACCTCGACGAGCGGATCGACCTGTGCCTCGCCTATCTGGCGTTGGCCGAACCGACCCAGGAGGAGAAGGACGCACAGACCAGAGTGCTCGCCGACCTCGCGGCGTACAGCGCTGGCGCCCTGAAGCGGCTCATCAAGGTCCTGTCCGTCATGTTGAACCGGCCGATCTGACCCTGGCCGAGCCGCTGGCCAACACCAACACCAACACGAAGGAGACTTCCATCACCACCGCCGTTGTTCCGTTCGGTCCCACCGGCCAGACCGTGTACGAGAGGACGTACAGCCGCACGAAGGCGGACGGCTCTCGCGAGACGTGGCCCGAGACGGTCCGCCGCGTCGTCGCCGGAAACCTCGCCCTGGTCTACGGTCCGGCCGAGAACTGGAGCGAGGACGTACGGGCCGAGCATGACGAGCTGGTTGCGCTCATGGACCGTTTCGCCGTCCTGCCCGCTGGCCGCCATCTGTGGGCAAGCGGAGTCAAGGGGAGGCAGTATCTCTTCAACTGCCACGTCGCAGGATGGGGCGAGAGGCTCAGCCGCCACTTCGAGTTCACCTTCATGAGGCTCATGGAGGGCGGCGGCGTCGGCTCCAACTACAGCACGAAGTACCTCCGCCCGTACGGCGCCCCTCGCCGCGAGCTGACTGTGCACATCGTGTGCGACCCCTCCCACCCCGACTACGAGGACATGAAGTCTGCCGGCCTTCTGTCCGCGGACTACGACTCCGACTGGGCTGGGGCCTTCGAGGTCGAGGACTCCCGCGAGGGCTGGGCCGCCGCGCTCGTCGACCTGATCGACACCTTCATGACCGACGCCGAGGTGCGACACCGCGACCGCGTGTACGACGTGTCGCGCGTGCGCGGCAAGGGCGCCCGCCTGAAGACCTTCGGCGGCGTCGCCTCGGGCCCGGCCCCGTTCGCCCGCATGATGCGCGAGATCGGCCGCGTCCTGTCCAGCGCCGTCGACAAGCCGGACGAGTGGGCCGGGTCCTACATCACCCCGACCGAGGCTATGGAGATCGACCACGCCATCGCGGAGTGCGTCGTCTCCGGAGGCAACCGGCGCTCGGCCCGCATGGCGATCTGCCGTTGGGACGACCCCCACATCGAGGACTTCCTCACCTGCAAGGAGGACCCCTCGAAGCACTGGACCACGAACATCTCTGTCGAGATTGACCAGGACTTCATCGACTACCTGTCCGGCGAGAAGTACGACGACTTCGGGCCCGGCGGCGCCGAGTGGGCCTACATGGTGCACCGCAAGGTCGTCGAGGGGATGCTGAAGAACGGCGAGCCCGGCTACTGGCACTCAACCGCCTCGAACGTCGGCGAGCCCAGTGAAGTCATCGCCACGAACCCGTGCGGCGAGATTGCGCTCACACCCTGGGAGAACTGCAACCTCGGGCACGTCAACCTCGACGCCTTCGTGCTCGACGGCCACGCGGCATTCGACGAGACGGGCCTGAAGCGGGCGCACGAGCTGATGGCGCGCTTCCTGATTCGCGCGACGTACGGCGACGTGAACGACGCCGAGCAGGCCGAGCGCCTGGCCGCACAGCGCCGGATCGGCGTCGGCCACCTGGGCGTGCAGGGCTTCCTCGCCAAGCAGGGCATTCGCTACAGCGAGGCGCCGGCGCACACTCGCTTCCGGCTCCTGCTGGGCCGCCTGAAGAGGGTCGTCCGCCAGGCCGCCCGCGACTACGCCTTCGAGCTGCGCATCCCCGAGCCGGTCAAGGTCACGACCGTCGCCCCCACGGGCACGATCGCCAAGCTGCCGGGCGTCACGGAGGGCATCCACCCCATCTACGCCCGCACGTTCCTGCGGCGCGTGCGCTTCTCGATGGCCGACCCGGACCAGGCCGCCAAGGTCGCCGCCTTCGAGTACGAGGGGTACAAGGTCGAGCCCTGCGTCTACGACCCCAGCGGGAACACGATGGTCGTCGAGTTCCCCACGCTGGACAAGCTCGTCGCCGAGGTCGAGGCCCGCGGCTACCCGGCGGATCTGGTGGAGTCGGCCGACGAGCTGTCCCTCGACCAGATGCTCGCCTTCCAGGCCATGTACCAGGCCGAGTACGCCGACAACGCCGTGTCGTTCACCGCGAACGTGCCCGAGGGCCTGGACCTGGACGAGACGGCGGACGTGATCGAGAAGTGGCTGCCCCACCTGAAGGGGACCACGATCATGGTCGACGGGACCCGGCCGCAGGCGCCGTACGAGCGGATCACCCGCGCGGAGTTCGAGGCGTACGAGGCGTACAGGGTCGAGGACTCCACTGACGAGGAGTGCTCGACCGGTGCGTGTCCGGTGCGCTGACACTCTTGCCCATGTGTAAAGTTGGGACCTCCGCGAGGAGGTCCCTTCCGCACGGCCTACGTTAAGATGTGACCATGACGTTCAAGATGACGTGGGCGCTGGTCGCCGAGCATGTGGACGAGTGGACCGGCGACGACTTCGGCCAGGCCGCGGCCGTTCTGAACGAGAAGGTCGGCGAGGCCGTCGCGGGGAGCGGCATGGCCCCCGAGGCGCAGGCGCACTTTCGCCGCGAGTTCCTCGCCCCGGTCCGGGACAGCATCACTCGCGAGGGTCGGACCGCAGTTGAGGCCGGGCAGCCGTGGGACGGCGCGGCTGGCCCTCTCCTGGTCGTTCTCACTCCAGCCGCGTAACACCCCCTTCAACACCGACCCCCCTCCGGGCGCTCACTCCAGAGGGGGGTCTCTGTGTCACGACAGCCTCGGGGGAAACTGCCGCCTGCGGGCGCGTGGACAGGGGTACCGCACTCGCCCGCAAGTCTCAGAGTTTTGCCGTGGCAACGACGATGCGCCGATAGGTCTCTTCAAACCTCCCGTGCCCCTTCTCGGCGCGATGCTTGGCGATCCAGCGCGTCATGTCTTGCTGTTGATCTTCGGAGAATTCCGGGGACTTCTCCCCGCAGTCGGCCTCGTCGCCCGAGATGCACTTCGCCTGCATGACGAGAGCGGCCAAGGGGTCCGGGTCCACCCGGTAGTCGACGAAGCGGAAGATGCGACGGGTCATTCGGCGGCCTCAAGTTTCACGGCATCCCCGTGCTCCTGGGCCAGGTGCCGGCGCAGCAGGACGTTGCAGTCGACCACCGCGCTTATGTCGCGCTCCCCGCGCTTTATCGCCCTCGTCCTCGCGATGGTCCGACAGAGCGAGCACCCTTTGATCGGCTGCGGATCATCGGCGTTCGACACGAATCGCCTCCAAGAAGTCGTACTCGGGCTCGCCGCTAGCCGGTCGCGGCCGAAGGCGCCTCTCCTCTTCCGGGGTGGCGGGGCGAGCGGCCCCCCTGTCGACTTCCCACTCCCTCCCTCCGCCAATGGGGCGAAGCAGCCACTTCCCGCCGACCGTGGCCTGATACTCACCAGCCCTACCCTGGTTGTCGATCATGAGCTGTTGTGTAGTCGGCATCCCGTCTCTCCTAACAGTCCTTCATCGCCAACCCCCGACGTCCAGTTTTCGCCTGCGCGATCACTACGGCCACGGCAGGATTGATGCAGTGATGACGCACTCGTGATGCACGTCGTTGCACTGGGCAGACCGGTGACAGGCGACGAAGGGGGTAGGCCGTGGGCCTAAAGGAGCGACGAAAGGCGTGCGGCTACAGTCAGGAGTCCCTCGCCTCCGCGATGGGCGTCGACCGCACCACGGTTGGCCGCTGGGAGCGTGGAGAGACTGAACCTCAACCGCCCCTGCGGCCGAAGCTCGCCGGACTCCTAGGCTTGGGCCTCGCCGAGCTAGACGCCCTTCTTTCGCCACAAGCCGTCACTCCGGAGGCCGAGGGGAACCTCGACGATCCGACTCCAGACGGCGGTGACGACATGATCCGACGCGACTTCCTGCGCCTTCTCACGGTAGCCGGGACCCTTCCCGCCCTGCCGGCGGATGAGGCCCTCGACGCGGCTTCCGACTTCCACGCGATGAACGGCCACCTCTGGCAGGTCTACCAGCTCGCCCGTTCGAAGCAGGGCGTCTACCCAATCGTGCGAAACCAGCTCGCCGCCCTGACGGAGGAGATGAAGGCCAGCCGCGACACCACGGGCCTGTGCATGGCAGCCGGGGACCTCTTCCAGCTTGCGGGCGAGCTTGCGTTCGACCAGAACCGCTACACAGACGCGGCGGCCTCGTACAGCCTGGCCGCCTCGGCCAGCCGGGAAGCCGGACACTACGACCTATGGGCGTGCGCGCTGACCCGGCACGCCTACGTCTCCCTATACGAACGGCAGTGGGCGGACGCGGCGAGCGTGCTCACAGCCGCCGCGAGGGTCGCCCAGCGTGGGGATAGTCGCCTTGCCACCCGCCATTGGGTTGCGGCCGTGCAGGCGCAAGCGTTCGCCGGCATGGGCGACCTCAAGTCCTGCGAACGGGCCTTGGACGAGGCCGAGCGGGTCCTTGACCTCGCCGCGGATTCGGTGAACGGCGGATGGCTGCGATTCGACTCCTCCCGCCTGGCCGAGGAGCGCGGGGCCCGGTACGTCGAGCTGGGACGCCTGGATCTCGCCGAGGCCGCCCTGCAAAAGGCCCTGAAGCAAGCCGAGCTGGGCCGGGGGCAGTCCTACAGGCGCCGGGGCGCCGTCCTCGCCGACCTGGCCGTCATAGGCGCGAAGCGGCGCGATCTGGACGAGGCAACGGCCTACGCCCGCGAGGCGATGGACCTCGCCCGACGCTCGGGCTCGGGGTACGTGGCCCGTAAGCTGCGAACGCTCCGGGTCGAGCTGCGGCCGGTCACCAGCGACGTGCGCGCGGCCGAGCTGGACGCCGAGCTTGCCGAGTTGGCCGCCTGACGAGAGGGGACAGCGTGACGGAGGAGAACGGGCGACGGTTCCGTGAGGCATGGATCGCGGGCGTGCGGAAGCACTTCCCCGGCGAGCCGAAGCCAAGCTACGTCGCCCCGTGGGAGGAGACGCCGGACTGGGAGCGCCAGGCCGCCGCAGCCGTCTGGGCGCAGGTCGAGCACTTCCTCGCCGCGTCCGAGGGACACGCAAAGCGACTTTCCCGCGAGCAGAAGGGCCGCTTCGTAGCAACCTGCTGGACGGCGCAGATGTACCGGCACTTCGGCGATCCGAAGCCTGCCTACGTGGCCGACTGGCCGGATCTGCCGGACTGGCAGAAGGAGACGGACAGCGACATCTTCGAAGCCGTCGAGGACGCCCTCGGGTACTGAGCGCGGCAGGCGGGCCCGGCCACCGAAAGCGGCGGTCGGGCCCTGGCCTCACGCAGCCCCGCGCGCCTCAAGGACCACATCGACGACCTGACCGATTGCGACCGCATCGACGGCCGCCACGCTCGGGCAAGTGTCCGTGTTCTTGGCGAGGACTTCGCCCGTCCCCGCGTCCGTGACGACGCTCGTCACCACGGGCTCGATCTCCGGCTCGCCGTCCAGCGACGCTTCAACGGTGGTGGCCACCGCGAGGTCGTGCGCGAGCGGCGCCGCTACCGTCATCCTCAGCGTGTCCCCTTCGGCCCCCACGACCCCGAACGACTGCGGCGTGCTGGGTGAGGTGGTGTCCAGCCAGGCCGAGAAGACGCCGATCTGGTCGACGATCCGCTCCAGAGGGGGCGGCAGGGCATCCTTCAGCTTGCTCTCGTCCTCGTAAACGCGCTCGCCGCTGGTCGGATAGTACGAGTCATCGGACACCGTGCCGGCGTCAGGTGCACTTCCGCCCGCACTCCCCTTCGCCTTTGGCTCCGCCTCCGTGACCTTCTCTGGCTTCCCGGCGGCCGAAGAGGACTCGCCCGAGGTCTTCGTCCCCTGACTCGCATCGGACGCCCCCTGCGCGGCTACGGGGGTCCGTCCGGCGCCCGCCACAACCGCCTTCAGCTCGGATGGGGCTGCCTTGCGGTAGACCGGCCCGTTGGGCACGACGACCTTCTCCGGGTGCACGTGCATCGTGCCGTCCGGGGCCCTGTGGATCGTGGCGTTGTCGCCATAGGCCAAGGCGTAGGCGTCCCGCTCGGACATGCCGCGGCGCATCGCCTCACGAATGAGGGCCCGACGCTGTTCCTCCGTCAGCGGCACGCCAGCGATACCGCCTCCGCCGTCGAGGTAGGTCGGGAGGTAGCCGGGGTCGTCGTGGGCTCGGTAGGTCTCTGTCTCCGGCCCTCCTACGTCCTTACGTTCGGAAGTGGATGGGGGTCGGTCGGCGGACGGGGCCACGGTGAGTGCCGTGAAGGTGCCGGCGACGAACAGTCCATAACCCGCCATCGCGAGCTTTCGGCCACGCTGCCCCTTCGCAGGTATCGCCAGCAATCTCCCGACCGGGTGACTGCTGATGACTTCCTGTGATGACGGTTCGTGGCGGCCCATGCTGTACTCCCGTGCGAAGCGGAGTGTGCACTTACTGTGAAGCACTCAAGCACAGCGACCAAGATCGAACAGTGACTTACCTCACTCGAACTGTTCTATTCCATGCAAAGTGCGGCTCGAACATCAGGAACACCTATCAATCAGCTAGGGCGAGGCTATTTCTCCCTATAGATCACTGTGTGCAAAGGTAACGCCGTCCAACCCTGAAAGCTCTACACGGAGGTTCTCTGTGCTCACCGTCGGTGACCAGTTCCCCGAGTTCGACCTCATGGCCTGTGTTTCACTGGAGAAGGGCAAGGAGTTCGCGCGGATCAACCGCGATTGGCTTAAGCTCAACGAAAAGGGTTGGTTGGTGGTCTTCGCCTGGCCCAAGGACTTCACCTTCGTGTGCCCCACCGAGATCGCGGCCTTCGGCAAGCTGAACGAGGAGTTCGCCGACCGCGACGCGCAGGTGCTCGGCTTCTCCGGTGACTCGGAGTACGTCCACCACGCCTGGCGCAAGGACCACGACGACCTGCGCGACCTGCCGTTCCCGATGATGGCGGACTCCAAGCACGAGCTCATGCGGGCGCTGGGCATCGAGGACGAGGAGGGCTTCGCCAAGCGCGCGGTCTTCATCGTGGACCAGAACAACGAGATCCAGTTCTCCATGGTGACCGCGGGCTCCGTCGGCCGTAACCCGAAGGAGGTCCTCCGGGTCCTGGACGCGCTCCAGACGGACGAGCTGTGCCCGTGCAACTGGACCAAGGGCGACGAGACGCTCGACCCGGTCAAGCTGCTGGCCGGGGAGTGACCTGACATGTCCCTCGACTCCCTCAAGTCCCGTATACCGGACTACGCCAAGGACCTGAAGCTCAACCTGGGCTCGGTCATCGGCAACTCGGAGCTGTCGGCGCAGCGGCTGTGGGGCACCGTGCTGGCGACGGCGATCGCCTCGCGCTCCCCGATCGTGCTGCGTGAGCTGGAGCCGGAGGCGAAGGCGAACCTGTCGCCGGAGGCGTACACGGCGGCCAAGTCCGCCGCGGCGATCATGGCGATGAACAACGTCTTCTACCGCACCCGCCACCTGCTGTCGGACCACGAGTACGGCTCCCTGCGCGCGGGCCTGCGGATGAACGTCATCGGCAACCCGGGCGTCGACAAGGTCGACTTCGAGCTGTGGTCCTTCGCGGTCTCCGCCATCAACGGCTGCGGCATGTGCCTGGACTCCCACGAGCAGGTGCTCCGCAAGGCGGGCCTGGACCGCGACACCGTCCAGGAGGCCTTCAAGATCGCCTCCGTGATCCAGGCGGTCGGCACGACGCTGGAGGCGGAAGCCGTCCTCGCCGAGTGACCTCCCGGCACGCCCGACCGGGCCCCGGCCACCCGTCAGGTGGCCGGGGCCCGGTCGTCGTCACGGCTCACGCGGAAGGCGGGGAGGGCGGCGCGGGCGGGGGTTCCGCGCCCGGCGCCGCGTCCGTCGCCGTGGCGCCCCTCGGCCTCGGCGCCTGGCGCAGGGCCGCCTCCCGCGAGTACGCCCGCAGGTAGGTCGCCACCGTGTTCGTGACCGCCACCAGTGGTACGGCGACCACCGCCCCGCCGATCCCGGCCACCAGTCCCCCGGCGCTCACCGACAGCACCACCGCCAGCGGATGGACCCGCACCGCGCGTCCCAGGATGAACGGCTGCAGGATGTGCCCCTCGATCTGCTGCACCGCCAGCACCACCGCCAGGGTCATGACGGCCGTGAAGACGCCCTGGGTGACGAGGGCCACCACGACCGCGAGCGCGCCCGAGACCACCGCGCCGACCAGGGGGATGAAGGAGAAGAGGAAGATGAAGACCGCCAGCGGCACGGCCATCGGCACGTCCAGGAAGTAGATGCCGAGGCCGATGAAGACGGCGTCGATCAGCGCCACGATCACCGTGCCGCGCACGTACGACGTGAGCGTCCGCCACGCCCGCGGCCCGGCCCCGGCCACTCCGGGCCGCGCCGCCGCCGGCACCAGCCGCAGCGTCCACTGCCAGATGCGCTTGCCGTCGTAGAGCAGGAACAGCGTGGAGAAGACGGCGAGCAGAAGACCCGTCAGGGCCTCCACCACGACCGTCACGCCCTCCAGGCCCGCCGAGGTGATCTGGTCGGTGTTGGCGCCGACCGCCTCGCGCAGGTTCGTGGCGATCTCGTTGATCTGCTTTTCCGTGACGTGGAAGGGGCTGTTCAGCAGCCAGTTGCGCAGTTCGTCGATGCCGTCCTGGACCTGGCCGGAGAGGTTGTCGATGTTCTCCATGACCTGCCAGGTCACGAACCAGCCCATCAGCCCCATGATGACGAAGCCGAGGACGGCCGTCAGCGCCGTGGCCGGCCCGTGCGGCACGCCGTGCCGCCGCAGCCGCACCACCGTGGGCTGCAGCAGCGCCGTGATCAGGAGCGCGGCGGCGAAGGCCAGCACGACCAGCCGGACGGCGCTGATGACCCGCATCAGCACCCACAGCGTGCCCGCCAGCACCAGCAGCCGCCAGCCGGCCTCGGCCGCCACCCGCAGGCCCCACGGGACCGCCTGGACGGGGTCCGGGCGGGCCGGGACCGCGGGCGCGTAGTCCGGCGGCGGCGGGACGTGGTCCTGCGGCGGCACCGGTTCGTCCTCGGCCCGCGCCCGTTCCGCCGCGGCGCGGCGCTCGTTCCACCGTTCGCTCATCTCGGTGAGCCCCGCGCCGAGCCGGCCGAGCCACCCTGGCACTCGCGACATGATCCGTCCTCTTCCCCCGTAGCTGCGCACCACTCCCCCCTGGAGTCGTTCGCATCCGACCGTACAGGGCGAAAGCCCCCCACCGTAGGACGGTGAGGGGCTGCGTGGAGTCGCGCAGGGGCCGGGGGCGGCTCAGTACCAGTGGTTGGCCTGCCAGAACGACCAGGCGCCGCAGGGGCTGCCGTAGCGCTCGTTCATGTAGTTCAGGCCCCACTTGATCTGGGTGGCCGGGTTGGTCTGCCAGTCGGCGCCGACGGAGGACATCTTGGAGCCGGGCAGGGCCTGGAAGAGGCCGTAGGCGCCGGAGGAGGGGTTGACCGCCTTGTAGTTCCAGCTGGACTCGTGGTCCACGATGTTGCTGAAGCACTGGAACTGGCCGCTCGGCACCATCTGCCGCGCCATCGCCTGGATCTGCGCGATGGTGTACGAGGACTGGACGGCGAAGCTGGTCGCCTCGCGGGCGGCGTCGCGGCTGGCCGCCTCCTTGGCCTCGGCGCGCTCCTTGGCTTCCTCGGCCGCCTTGGCCGCCTTCTCGGCGGCTTCCTTCTTCTTCGCGATGGCGGTCTCGGCGGCCGCCCTGCGGGCCGCCTCCTCGGCGTCCTTCTTGGCGCTCACGTCCGCTGCGATGGCCTGTGCGTCGGCCTGCTGCGTCAGGGACGCGGTCTGCACCTGGGCCTGCTGTCCCGCGGGTATGTCCGCGAGCAGCGTGGTGCCAGCGGCCGTCGTTTCGGCGTCGTTGTTCTGCGCGGTGCTGCCCGAGGCAACGCCGACGACGCTTCCGACAGCGGTGACCGCCGTGGCCGAGGCCACTGCGAATCCCCGGACCGAGATCCGGCTCACACGGTTTCCTTCCAGCATCGCCCGCTTAGGTGACCCTGGCGGACGCAATCGTGCCCCTGGCACTGGCCTCCCCAACTACGGGGTCACGGGAGGCGCGGGCCCGGTGGGCAACTCCCGCGGGGGGAGCGCCGCGTGGTGCTCGGGCGGCATACGACGGCGCTATGCAGTTGACGCTGATGCTCTGTGGTGCCGTACCGCTGGGGGTACAGGTGTGTCGTATGCGGGGCCTGACAGGAGTGAGACTCTGCCGCAATCCGACGCCGCAAGGCAATTCCGAGTTGCGTGTGAAAGCTCACACCCGGTTTCGGTCCAGGGATTTCCCGGAAACCACCACACACGAAGGCGCCGCCCGGCTAGGCTCTACGCCTTTCCCGGACGGCGCCGACGAGTGCGCTACCGGCCCCGGTCGGGGCATCACCGCCCCGTTCGGGGCGCTGCGTTCAGATCGGCCCGTCCTCCAGCATTTCGGTCACAAGGGCGGCGATCTGGGACCTTTCGGACCGCGTCAGCGTCACGTGCGCGAAGAGCGGATGGCCCTTCAGCTTCTCGACGACGGCGACGACACCGTCGTACCGGCCGACCCGGAGGTTGTCCCGCTGCGCCACGTCGTGGGTCAGGACGACCCGAGAATTCGCCCCGATCCGGGACAGAACGGTGAGCAGGACGTTCCGTTCGAGGGACTGGGCCTCGTCCACGATCACGAACGCGTCGTGCAGGGAGCGGCCGCGGATGTGGGTGAGCGGCAGGACCTCCAGCATCCCGCGCGCGGTGATCTCCTCGATGACCTCGCGGCTGGTGACCGCCGACAGCGTGTCGAAGACCGCCTGCGCCCAGGGGCCCATCTTCTCCGCCTCGGTGCCGGGCAGGTAGCCGAGCTCCTGCCCGCCCACCGCGTACAGCGGGCGGAAGACCATGATCTTCTCGTGCTGGCGGCGCTCCAGGACCGCCTCCAGCCCCGCGCACAGGGCGAGGGCCGACTTGCCGGTGCCGGCCCGGCCGCCCATCGACACGATCCCGATGTCCGGGTCGAGCAGCAGGTCGAGCGCGATCCGCTGCTCGGCGCTGCGGCCCTTGACGCCGAACGCCTCCCGGTCGCCGCGCACGAGGCGGACGTCGCCGTCGGCGGTCACCCGGCCCAGCGCCCTGCCCCGCTCCGACTGGATGGTCAGGCCGGTGTGCACGGGCAGCCCGGCGGCCTCGGGCACGTGCACGCGCCCTTCCTCGAAGAGGATGTCCACCTGTTCGCCGGGCAGGGTCAGTTCGGACATCCCGGTCCAGCCGGAGGCGTCCGTGATGGCGAGCTCGGCGCGGTACTCCTCGGCGAGGAGGCCGACGGAGGAGGCCTTGATCCTCAGCGGCAGGTCCTTCGACACGACGGTGACGTCGAACCCCTCGGCCTGCAGGTTGCGGGCGACCGCGAGGATGCGGGAGTCGTTGTCCCCCAGGCGGTAGCCGGTGGGCAGCACGCTGGGGTCCGAGTGGTTGAGCTCGACACGGAGCGTCCCGCCGAGGTCCCCGGTCGGGATGGGGGCGTCGAGGCGGCCGTACCGGATCCGGTAGTCGTCGAGCAGGCGCAGGGCCTGCCGGGCGAAGTAGCCGAGTTCGGGATGGTGCCGCTTGGCCTCCAGCTCCGTGACCACGACGATGGGGAGCACGACCTCGTGCTCGTCGAAGCGGCTCAGGGCGTTCGGGTCGGCCAGCAGGACGCTGGTGTCGAGAACATACGTGCGCCGGTCTGGCTTGTGGCGCTTTGCGCTGGTCACCACGGAAGGACGTACCCCCTCGGATGAGGTCGGGGAGCGACGGGAAGGAGCTGGACCGGTCGTCGGCCGCCCTGCACGCGCGCGGGCCGAGAACCGGCCCTCCGCGTCTGCTTCCGTGCCGTGACCGCACGGTCGGGCTGGTGCAAAGGGCCTCCCGGGCGGGCGGCCCCGAGCCGCCCGCTGAGATCCGACACCCGTGGTTCGGGCGTCGACCTGTCTGCGTTATGCCCTCGAACAGGCGCGGCCATGCCAGGGCATATGACGGCGGTCCGGTGAACTCCTCGTTACGTCCCTCGTGAGCCGGGGGAGGGCGGGGCCCCTGCCGGCGGGTCAGCCGCCGTAACGGCGGTGCCGGGCCGCGTAGTCGCGCAGGGCGCGCAGGAAGTCGACCTTGCGGAAGGCCGGCCAGAAGACCTCGCAGAAGTAGTACTCCGAGTGGGCGGTCTGCCACAGCATGAATCCGGACAGCCGCTGCTCGCCGCTGGTCCGGATGACGAGGTCCGGGTCGGGCTGGTCGCCGGTGTACAGGTGGCGCCCGATCATCTCGACGTCGACGGCCTCGGCGAGCTCGTCGAGGGAGGTGCCCTTGGCCGCGGCGTCGAGGAGCATCGAGCGGACGGCGTCGGCGATCTCCTGGCGGCCGCCGTAGCCGATGGCGACGTTGACGAGTATCCCGTCGATGTGCGCGGTGGCCTCCTCGGCCTCCTTGAGGGTGCGCTGCATCCCGGACGGCAGCAGGTCCATGGTGCCGACGTGGTGCACGCGCCAGCGGCCGTCGGCGGCGAGGGTGCGGACGACGTCCTCGATGATCCCGAGCAGCGGGACCAGTTCCTCCTGCGGCCGTTCGAAGTTGTCCGTGGACAGCAGCCAGAGGGTGACGACCTGGACGTCCGTCTCGCTGCACCAGCCGAGGAACTCCTCGATCTTGTCAGCGCCGGCCCGGTGGCCCTGTGCGGTGGTGGAACCGGCGGCCTTCGCCCAGCGCCGGTTGCCGTCCATGATGACGCCGATGTGCTTGGGCACCTGAGCGTGGTCCAGGTGGCCCTCCACCCGGCGCGCGTACAGCCTGACCAGCAGGCCGCGCAGCTTGTCGCGCAGGTTCACGAGATTGTCAGCCCCTCCGTACGGATCGGACAGGCGCGACGGGCCCGGCCGTCGGATTCGGCCGAGGGCGGTCCCTGTCCGGATGGCGGTCCCCGGGGGCGAAGCCTACCGCTGCGGGGGGCGGGCCGGGGGCGGGGGTGGCCTGTGGCGGGGGTCCCCGGGTCCCGGGCGGCTCCCCGGGTTCCCGTTCCCGGTGCCGGTGTTGGCCGGCCGGGGGCTCGCCGCCGCCGTGTCCGCCGGAGGGGTGATGGGAGTCCGCCGGAGGGGCGGCGGGGCGGGCGGGGCGACCGGCGCGGAAAGGGGCGCGGCCGAAGGGCGGGGAGAGGGGCGAGAAGGGCGCGGGAGCGGGGCCGGGGAAGGGCGCCGGAAGGAAGACGAAAAAACGGGCCGGTCCGTGGGGGGGAGACGGACCGGCCCGAGGGGGGGCTTCCACCATAACCCTTCGTAAGTGATGCTGCGTGCATCGGCGCGCCACAACTACTCTCCGGAGTCGCCCGGCGACGCGCCGCTCGTCGCGGAAGCCGCCGTTCGCGGCGGCCCCGCGGCCGGAGCGCGGCGGGTCTCCGGGGCTTCGGCGCGTCCCGGGGGAGGCGCCCTCCCTCCGGGCGGACCCGGTGACGGGCGCCCGCTCGGTCTCCCGCGGCCCCTCGCCCGGCCCGTGCGCCCGGGGCCCGCGCCGACGGGGCGGCACGAGGAAGCGGCACCGCGCAGCCCCCTCCACTGCGCGGTACCGCCCGCGCAGCTTCACTTACGCGAATTACCTTGGTCTGAACTTACGTCAGGCGCGGTCGTGGAATCCAACCGCCGGCATAACGATGCGGAAACCCCGTGAGAATCCTGCGGCGCTCCCGTCACCCGCCGTACCGTCACATGGCGAGCCGCGCACGGGCGCTCCGGGAAACGGGTTCCGGTCCCGTCCGGCCCGGCGGCCGCCGTGTGACGGCGCGTGCGAGGAGGACGGGGACTCGCCCCCCGCGCGGCGGGTCGAGTCGAACGGCAGTTCCCAATCGGGTCCCGTGGCGGCGGGAGAGGCGCACGGGGTCCTCCGTGAGAGAGCCGCGGCGCGCCGGGGGGGGGACGTTCAGGGATGCCCCGGGGACGCGCGGGGGCGTCACGGGCGGGGTCTGCGGGCCTCGACGAGCTGGCGGGCGCTGTGGGCGACGAAGGACCCCTCGTCCCGGATCCGCTCGTGCAGGGCGCGGAGCCGGGACTCGTACGCCTCCACGGTGAAGCCGGGCACCATCCAGACCACCTTGCGCAGGAAGTGCACGACGGCCCCGATGTCGTGGAACTCCATGCGCAGCCGTTCCGCGCGCAGGTCGACGACCTCCAGCCCGGCGGCCTCGGCGCCGGCCCGTTCCCGTTCGGGGTGCCGGTCGCCTCGGGCGCCGTCCGGCTGGGGCCCGAGGAAGAACTCGACGAGCTCGAAGGCGCTGGCGGGTCCCACGTGCTGGGCGAAGTACGTGCCGCCCGGCTCCAGGACCCGGGCGATCTCCGCCCACCGCGGCCGGACGGGGTGGCGGCTGACGACGAGGTCGAAGGCGCCGTCCGCGAAGGGCAGGGCCGCGTCCTCGGGCACGGCGACGACGGCCACGCCGCGCGGACGGAGCAGGGCGGTGGCCCTGGCGGCGTTGGGCGGCCAGCCCTCGGTGGCGACGGTGAGCCGGGGCGGCCGCGGGGCTCGGCCGAGGGCGAAGTCCAGCACCTCCCCTCCCCCGGTCTGGAGGTCGAGCACGGCCGCGGCGCCGCCCAGCCGCCCGGCCATCGTCCGCGCGTACCCCCAGGAGGGCCGCGCCTCGGTGGCCCGGCCCTCGAACCAGGAGAAGTCCCAGCCTTCGGTGGGCACGGAGGCGCCCTCGGTCACGAGGTCCTCGAAGGAGCGGAGGTGGTGGTGAGGCATGGGGAACGATCTCCACGGTGTCGGGGTTGTCCGGATGTCCGTACCCGCCGGCGTCCGTCCGCGTCGGCGGCTTCGGCCGGGGCGCCTGCGCCGGCGCGTCCCGGCGTCCGCGCGGCCGGACCGCACGGCCGGTCCCGGCTGATCCGTCCGGCTGGTCCGCCCGGCCGATCCGCCCGGTTGGCCCGTCCGGCGGTCCCGACTGGTCCGTCCGGCTGGTCCGCCCGGCCGATCCGCCCGGTTGGCCCGTCCGGCGGTCCCGGCTGGTCCGCACGGCGCCGGACGGGGGTCACGTCGCCGTCGCCGCTCCCAGCACCAGGCCGGTGAACGCCCCGCCCATCATGAAGGGCCCCAGGGGGATGGCGGACCTGCGGTTCGCCCGGCGCAGGGCGACGAGGGCCAGGCCGTACAGGGCGCCGTAGAGGATGCCGGCGAAGGCGCCGGTCAGCAGGGGCCGCCAGCCGTACCAGCCGAGGGCCAGCCCCAGGGACAGGGCCAGTTTGACGTCGCCGAAGCCCATGCCGGACGGGTTGACGAGGAAGAGGAGGAAGTAGCCGCCGGCCAGGGCGAGACCGCCCAGCAGGCTCCTCGGCCAGGAGCCCGCGGCGGCGGGGAGGGCGGACGCCGGGGCCAGGAGGACGGCGAGCGCGGCGGCGAGGGGGAGGGTGAGGACGTCGGGGAGGCGGTGCACCCGGCGGTCGACGAGGGCCAGGAGGACCGCTGCCGGGGTGGCGAGGAGCCAGACGGCCGTCTCGGGGCGGGGACCGGCCGCCGCGGCGAGGGCCGCGCAGACCAGGGCCGTCAGCGTCGCGACGGCCGGTGTGCCGGGGCCGTAGGGTCCGCAGGGCCGCGGTGCGGCGCCGGTGTGCGGGCAGCGGGCCCGGCCGAGCCAGCCGGCGAAGGCGCCGGTGATCGCGTGGCCGCCGGGGCAGCGGTCGTTCCACGGTTGTCCGGGGTCGACCGAGAGGCGGTGGGCGGCGCGGGGCAGCAGGAGGCCGGCGCCCGCGCCCCACAGGGCTGCCGCGGTCGTCAGGAGGAACAGCACTCCGGGACCGTATGCCGCCGTGTCCCGCCGCGCATGGGCCCGTGGGCCCATGCGGGACCCACTTCCCCGCGGATACGTTCGGTCCGGGCAGTCGGCCCTACGGCGGGTGACGGGCAGGGAGGTGGCCTCGGTATGGGGCGGCGCTGGCGGGACGGGCGGGGGACGCTGGTCGTGCACGGGGACGGCGGGGCCCCGCCCGTCCGGGTGCCGCTGGAGATCGCGGCCTCCTACCGGGCCCGCACCAGGGGACTGCTGGGGCGGGACTCGGTCGACGGGGCGATCCTGCTGTCGCCGGCCGGCGGCGTGCACACCTTCCGGATGCGGTTCCCCATCGACGTGGCGTACCTCGACCGCCGGCTGCGGGTCGTCGCCGTGCGCACCATGCGGCCGGGCCGGCTCGGGCTGCCGCGGATCCGGTCACGGCACGTGCTGGAGGCGGAGGCCGGGGCGATGGCCGGGTGGGGGGTGCGGGTCGGGGGGCGGGTGGAGGTCGCCGCCGCGGAGTAGGGCGCCCCGGCCGGCGGCTTCCCTGGCCGTCGGCGGGCGCGCGGGGCCGGGTGCCGCCGCGCCGGGGCCTGTGGCGGGTCAGGCCGCTCCGGGGCCGGGGAATCCACGCACCGCGGCGGGCGGCAGGTGGTCCCGTGGCACGGGCGCCGCGCGCTCCCCGATCACCGTGCCGGCCCTCACCAGGGGATCCGCCGGGGCCGCCGGTGCCACCACCAGCCCTCCGCGCTCTCGTCCCGGCCGGGCCGTTCGTCCGCGCGGGCCGCGGCGTCCCCCTCGGGCTCGGTGTGCTCCAGGACGACGCGGTCCAGCCGGCCGACCACGGAGCGCAGGGCGTCGGCGCAGGTGCCGCCGGCCTCGCCGGCCAGGCGCGCCAGCTCGTCCCGGGCTTCCAGATCGCGTCGGAACAGGTCCTCCCGGTACCGGCCCGACGGGCTCCATCCGGACTCCATGCGGCGGGCCAGCCGCTCCCACACGCGCAGGTGGTGGTGGAGGCGGCCCTCGACGCTCGCCGCCGGCCCCGTCGGGCGGCCGGCGAGGAAGGCGTCGGAGAGGGGCGTGGCGACGGGCTGCCGGTCGATGACCTCCGGAAGCGGGCCCACGTGCGCACCGGGCAGGTCGGCCACCGGTTCCTCCACGGCGTCCACCCGGTAGGCGGTGTCCTCGCCGGTCTCCACCGCCTCCAGCCGGCACCTGACCGCACGTCCGTCCGGCACCGCGATCCAGTAGGCACTGGGCAGGTCGAGGTCCGAGGGGTAGAGCACGGATCCCCCCGCCCCGGCCGCGACGCCGTGGGCGAGGCCTTCCTCCGTGAGACCGCCCGCGGCCCGTTCCCCGACCGTGACGTCCAGTTCGAGCGCCAGGTCGCCCGGCGGCAGCCGGCGGTACGTACAGAGCACGGGGGCTTCCCACCGCCGCCCCTCCTGGTCCGCGTCCGCGTCGGCCACGTCGACCTCCTCGTCCGGGACCGCCAGCAGGTCCGCGAGAACGCGCCGGAGCCTTCCCGCGTCCCATTCCGCGACGGTGAAGAGGTTTCCGATCACTTGTACGTCCCGTCGTAGATCTGCTTGGCCTTCTGCACCTTCGCCGGATTGTCGACGAATTTGGGATCGCGCTGCAATTGCTGCGACTTGCCGATGTCGCCCTTGTTCCGCGCGATCTCCTTCAGGGCGGCGTACTCGATGCGGTCCATCTCGACGAGTCCCGGACCGGACTTGGGGAAGACCGTCCCGTTGCCCTCCACCTCGTACGTCCGCCCGTTGATCTCGTACGTGTTCCCGTCCGGCGACAGGGTGGCACGGCCGTTCGCGATTCCCTCGATGTCGGCGCGGACCAGGTCCTCGTTCCCTCTGAGGATCACGGTGTTGCGTTCCTTGACCTGGCCGCCCGCCGATCCGCTGACGGTGTGCCGCTTGTTGGGGAACCTCAGGGTCTTCCCGCGCGCCGGACCGGCGATGTCGTCCCTCGCCCGCCACTCGTTGGCCGGCTTGCCGCCGTTCGCCCCGTCCGCCTTCTTCTCGGCCTCGTCCGCCGCCTTCTCGGCCGCCTCGGCCTGCTCGCGGGCCTGCTTCGCCTGTTCGCGGGCCTCCTCGTCGCAGCCGTCGTCGGCCAGGACGACGTACGGAGAGGTGGCGGCGGTGAGGGCCAGGACCGTGGTGCCGGTGCCGGGGCCGCCCAGCTGCGGGCCGCCCCCGTACGGGGTCCGGCGGGCCGGTGCCGCGATCGTGCAGCCGGACTCGCGGGCCTTGCGCTCGGCTTCGTCGGCCGCCTCGTCGGCCTCCCGGGCCGCCTTCCGGGCGCCCTCGGCGTCCCCCGCCCCGGCCGCCTTCCGGGCCCGCTCCGCCGCCTCGGCCGCCTCGTCGGCGAGTTTGCCCAGCTTGCCGAGTTTCCCGAGCTTGCCCAGCTTCCCGGCGACCTTGGCCTCGCCGTAGCCGGGGATGAAGAGGGAGCCGACGTTCCAGATGACCGTGGTGGCGGCCCGGGTCTTGTCACCCTTGTCCCAGTGGTCGCGGACCTCGTCCCCGACGAACATGTCGTCGAGGATCTTCACACCCGAGTCGACGGTCGCGCCGCCCCAGTCGGTGAGCGCGTCCAGGTAGTCGCCCCTGGCCCACTTGTCGCTCGCTTCCCTGGCGCCCTCGGACCACTGGTCGGCGATCGTGCCGCCGTAGTCCTTTAGGCCCTCCAGCGTGTCCAGGGGGTTGGATACCGTGTCCCAGACGCCCTTGAGGTCACCGCCGATGCCGTCGACGAAGAGACCCTCGCCGACCTGTTCGACCTGGTCCCCGGCGCAGCCGAGGAAGGCGCCGAAGCCGGAGAAGCAGCCGTCGTCGTCCGTGTCCTCCGCGTTCCCCGCGCTCTCCTCGCTCCCCTCGTTCTGCTCGCTCCCCTCGTTCTCCGTTTCTTCCGCGTTCTCCGGGGTTTTCGGCTCCTCCTCGTCCTGCCGGCCCCGCCCGGTCGCCTCGTCGCTCCGCTCGTCCCCGGCCTGTCCGTCCCCGGCCTGTCCGTCCCCGGTCTGCCCGCCCCCGGCCTGTCCGTCCCCGTTGTCGCTTTCGGTCTTCCCGCCGTCGTCGTCCGTCTCCGGGGCGTCGCCGTCGCCGGCTTCCGTCTTGTCGCCGTCATCACCGTCACTGCCGGGGCCGGGGCCGGGGCCGGGATCGGGGTCGGAGCCGGGATCGGTCTTCGGGCCGTCGCCCGCCGTCACGTCCGTGCCGTCGCCCGCCGGGGCGGCGCAGCCCATGCCGGTGACCTTGCAGACCTGCGCCTGGACGCCGGCGTGGATCCGCGTGCCCAGGCCGCTGACGACCAGGGCGGCGATGATCGCCGCCACGACCGCGACCAGGCCCGCGTACTCCACCGCCGTCTGGCCCTCGTCCCGGCGCCAGCGGATCATGCGGGCCAGGGAGAAGGGGCGGCGTTCCCGGCGGTCCGGCTCGGGGAGGCGGTACCAGGCGCGGCTGTCCGGCCGGGTCAGGAAGTACAGGATCAGGACGGGCAGGAAGAGCTGGACGCAGCCCCGGGACGAGCCCTGGACGATGTTGCCGACCGCTCCGAGGACCAGCCATGCCTGTACGGCGATCAGACCGGCCCAGGTCCGGATTCCGCCCTCCCGGCTCCGCCGGGCCAGCCACCAGCCGAGGACGCCGGGGGCGGCTCCGTAGGCGGTCAGGGCGAGAACGCCGCCGTCGAGGGCGTCGTACGAGGAGGCGGTGAGCAGGAGACCGAGACCGCCGACGACCGTGATCAGGAAGAGGGCGTGGACGAGGACCAGCGCCGCGCGGAGCGGACCGGGCAGGTCCCGGCGCCGGCCGTGCTCCGGGAACCACGCGGCCCCGGATCCGGGTATTCCGCCCGCTTCTCCCGCTCCCCCTGCTCCCCCGATCGAGGCCATTGCCCGCTCCCCCTCGGCTCGCTCCGCGTGAGGCCTGTCCACGACACGGCCGAGGGTAGGAAGGGGCCGGTGGGGCGGCATGGGCCCGCGGGCCCAAATCGGCGCCCAAAGCCGGGGCCCGCGCCCGCTCCACGGCTCCGCGTCCAGGCAGGCCGCGGCGCCCTGCCCGGCAGCACCGCCCACATCCGCGTGCCGCCGCCCGGTTCACGTGCGTCGCCGAAGCCCCGGTCCCCGGCGCAGGCCTTCACCACGCAGGCCGGCACGCGCAGCACGGCGCGGCGGCGGGCGTCGCGGGCAGCGGCCAGACGGGGGTGGGTGTGGCAGGGACGGCCGTCGTAGCGGATCACGCGGAGGGCATCGTCCCGGTAGCGCAGCGACAGGTACACCTCCGCGACGGGCGGCAGGCGGCAGGCGGCAGGCGGCCAGTTCGCTCACCAGATGCGGCTTGCGGCGGGCAGGACCACGGAGTACGCCGCCGGGCTGCTCGGCCTGGGCCGTACGAAGGTGTCCAACATGGAGTCGGGTATCCGCGCCGTCTCACCCGAGCGCATCCGGATACGCGCCAGCAACTACGACTGCGCCGACCAGGCGTACCTCGAAGGACTGGTCGCCATGGCCGATTCCCGCACGTGGGGCTGGTGGGACCAGTACCGAGGCAGTCTGCCGCAAGGGCTGCTGGACGTTGCCGAATCGGAGTGGTTCTCCACGCGGCTGCGGAGCTTGCAGACCGTGCGCGTACCCGGACTGCTCCGACTGGGCGGATACGCCCGCGCGATCTTCGAGGCGGCCTTGCCCCCGCTGCCGAAGTCGGAGGCCGAACTGCGGGTCGCACAGCGTGTGCAACGGCAGCAGGCCCTGGAGCGGGAGAATCCCGTCGGATACGTGGCCCACGTCCACGAGCGGGCACTGCGGATGCAGTTCGGCGTACGGCGTACGCCGTACGGCCCGGGAACGACTTGAGCATCTGTGTGACATGTCCGAGCGGCCCAATGTCGAGGTGCGAGTCCTTCCCGTCAAGGTCGGTGCCTTTCCGGGAGCGGGGCACGCGGTGCTGTACGCCAGCGGAGTCGTTCCCCAGCTGGACACCGTGCAACTGGACTCGGCCCACGGCGGAGAGTTCACTCACGCCGAGGCGCAGCTCCCCAAGTACCGTGCTCATATCGACTGATGGCACGCCAAGTCGCTGGACCCGAAGGCGTCACGGAACTTCATGCACACCATCGCCCGCCATCTCCGAGGAGTCACCATGGCCGGGATCACCTGGGAAGAACCCTTCTGCGCCGAGAGCAACAACTGCTTCCGCACAGGCACCGACGGCGAGGGCAACGCCTACATCGCCGTCGCCGGGCAGGAGGACCGGTACCTCACCGACAGCCGGGAGGCCCTCCGTGCCCTCGTCCAGGACATCGAGGCGGGCAAGGCGGACCACCTGCTGTAGGGCCGTCCGCCGGTGAGCCGGCCGGGAAGCGGGGCCCGTGCCTGTCGGCGACGGCGCGGGACGGGCCCCTCGGCTCCGGCACGGATTCCGGGCGTGCGTCAGCTCTCCGTGCGGGGGAAGGAGACCTCCACCCGGCGGTTCTTCTTGCGGCCGGCCTCCGTCGAGTTGTCGGCGATCGGGTACTGCTCGCCGTAGCCGCGCACCTCGTAGGTGATGTTGGAGTCGTTCAGCTGCTGGTCCAGGACCTCCTGGACGGCGTTGGCGCGCTGCTTGGACAGGACGTCGCCGTGAGCGGAGGAGCCGAGGTCGTCGGTGAAGCCGAAGACGCGGACCTGCGTCGCGTTCTGCGTCTTGATCTCCTCGGCGATCCCCTCGATGCGCGCCCTCGCCGCGGCACTGAGCTTGGCGCTGTCCTTGCCGAACAGCACCTCGGCCTGGAGCGCGAACTTCACGTCCGAGTTGGTGTCCTCGCGGCGCTCGTCACCGCTCTCGTCCTCCACGACCGACTTGATGTCGAGGACCTTGGGTTCGGCGAGGGTGGCGCCGTCCGGAAGCTTCAGGTCCGGATCGTTGGCGTCCACCTCCACGGGCGCGGAGGCCGTCGCCTCGGTGCCCGGAGGGACGCTGGGGCCGTCGTCGGCGTAAGCCACCGCGCCGAAGACGTTCGTGGCGACCATGACGGTGGCGGCGGTCAGGGTGAGGGCGAGGCGGGGGGTTCCCGCTCGGAGTGAGGTGGGGGTGACGGTCATCGTGCGCCTCACCCGGAGATCGTGATGGTGGCAGTGGGGAAACCCGGCAGCTGGAAACCGACTTCGGTCGTACTGGCCGGCGGGGCCGGGAACTGCATGAAGACCGGAACGGATTCACCGGCCTTCAGAGTAGGCAGACCGATAGTGGTCAGAGGGCGGCCGTCCGTGTCACGCAGGACGTAGTAGCGCTTCTTCCCTTTGGGGTCCACAAGCGTGGCACCACCGAGAGAACTCCCGTTCTTGATGATCTCGGTCTCGTTGCCACTCAGGTTGGAGGGAACGACCACTGTTTCCGAGCCGTCGTTCTTCAGGGTTCCGTTCACCGTCACGAACCCGCCTGAATCCCGCTTGGCGGAAGTGATCTGAAGGAAGAGGCTCTGGGGTCCCTTCAGTTCGGCCAACGGCTCTTCTGCCTGCCCCTCCTGAGCACTCGGCTCGGACCCATCGCCCTTCGTGGCGGATGCCGATGTGTCCGGCTTCTCGTCATCACCGCCTCCGCCGCAGCCGGCCACACCCAGGACCAGGCCGGCTGCCGCAGTCAACGCAACCATCCCCCTGCGGGCCTTGGCAGTGAACCGAATGCTCATCTCTCTGCTTCCTTCATCACTCGTCGTTCGCTTGTGGATCGGCCAGATGGACATCGAAGAGGTCTTTGGGTTCCGGAAGATCGATAAGGTTTTTCGGATCCAGATCCCAGTCCTCGCCCTCGCAGGAGAGCCTGGGCAGTACGTCGTTCTCCGCGTCCTCGGCGGGGGGCGGGAACGTGCACCGAGGTTCTACCACTGCGGTGGCGAAGGCGTTCGCCCTCTGGTTCTCCGTGTCGGGCACGATGGAGTCTCCGACGGACTTGTTCGTCTCGACCTCGACCGTCCACCCCAGCAGTCCGTCCGGATTGCAGCCCCGCACCTCGGCGTCGTTCTGCGCGGCGAGCTGAGCTGCCCGCGCACAAGCGCCAGTCGCCAACTGCACGTCCCCGTCGAAGATGTCCTGCCACTTGGTCGGGTCGAGCACGTTCTCCACCCACTCGCCCGCCAGCTTGTCCCGGGTGTCCTGGGCCGCCGCGAGGGCCGCCGCGTCAGCGGCCGTCTGGGCGCCGTTCCGATTCGCCGCGGCCTGGCCGACCGCGAAGTACGCGAACGCGAGGAAGAGCAGGCCCCCCACCACCGTGATGTAGATGGGGAAGGCCTGCCCTGCGTCGCCGTACTTGCGCGGTCGCATCAAGGAGCGACCTTGGCGACCTGTGCCTTGATCTTGTCGAGGATCGTCTGCCCGATGTCCGTGCCCGTGATCGCCAGCACGATCGCCACGACCACCGCGATGATGCCCAGGTACTCCACCGCGGTCTGCCCCCGGTCGCCGGCGCGGCGCTGAACCGCCTCGACCGTGGTGTTCTTCCAGCCGTTCACACGGACCTTGGTGGCAACGGCAGTCTTCAGCATCAGGTCGCTCATGGTGTTCCCCTCCGGGTGTCGCTTGACCGGTGCCGCTTCCGACTCCGGAACCGTACGGCGGAACTCCTCGCTGCCCGGAGGGCCCCAGGGCCCATTCCCGGGCCCATTCGCGGGCCCAGGGCGGTGTCTCACTCCCCCGGAACGTCATCGCGTGTCACCCCAGTCCCCGGCGTGGGTCCGGGGCCGTGCCGAGCCACTTGGCGGCGGCCTCGGAGCGGCTGGTGCTGTGGAGCTTGGCGAAGATGCGGTTGATGTGGTTCTTGACCGTCTTCTCGCTGATGAAGCAGGTGGCGGCGATCTGCTGGTTGGTCATGCCGGACGCGATGAGGTCCATGATCTCCGCCTCCCTCGTGCTCAGCTGGAACCGTGACCTGTCGTGGGCGGCCGGGTGGCCGCCCGACCATCCCGACGACTGTCTCACATTCGGTTGCAGTTGCGAAAGGTTTTCCGTAGAAGTGTTTGGCTGTAAGGTTGTTGGGCTGGAGTTCTCGTGTGCAGTCGCATTCGTCTGTCCCAGGCCGTCCGGGAGCGGGGGGCCGCTCGGGCCCGCTCCCTGGCGGAGCTGGGCCAGGAGGGCCCCCGCCGCCGTCGGGGTGAAGTGGGCCCTGCCCTCCTTGACGTCCCGCACGGCCGTGACCAGCTGGTCGGCGGTGAACTCGCCGTGGACGAGGTAGCCGCCCGCTCCCCTGCGCAGGGCCTCCTGGACGATCTCCGACTCCCTGCTGTACGTCAGCATCACGACCGGGGCGATCCGCACGAGGTACGGGAGCGCCGAGATGCCGTCCACGCCCGGCATGCGGACGTCCAGCAGGACGACGTCGGGGCGGTGGTGGTGGGCGGCCTCGTAGGCCTGGCGGCCGTCGGCGGCCTCCGCGACGACCGTGATGTCCGCGCGGCCGGACAGGAGGGCGGTGAGGCCGGCGCGGACCACCGGGTTGTCGTCGGCCACGACGACCCGCAGGGGGGCCGGGGGCGGGACGTGCTCGAACGGGTCCGGGGGCGGCTGCGGGGGGCCGGGGTGGGGCGTCGTCGTCTGGTCCGGCATCGGGCTGCCTCCTCTCGTGGGGTGGGGGACGGGTGCTGCGCCGTGCTTCACGCGGGGGGCGGGGCCGTCAGGGCCGCCAGCGGCAGTTCCAGGCGGACCTCGGTGCCCCTGGGGTGGCCGCCGCGGCCTATGCGGATGCGGGCGCCCACCGAGGCCGCGCGCTCGACCATGCCGACCAGGCCGAAGTGGCCGGCCCGGCGGAGCTGTTCGAGGGTGGTGCCGGGCGGCAGGCCGCGGCCGTCGTCGTGGACGCTGATGCGCAGCAGGTCGCCGTGGACCCCCGCGCGGACGTCGACGTGGGTGGCGCAGGCGTGGCGGTGGGCGTTCTCCATCGCCTCCGAGGCGATCGTCAGGAGTTGCCGGGCCACCGCCGGCGGGACGGGCGGGACCGCGTGGTCGCCCGTGGGGCGGTAGGTGGCCGCCAGGCCGGTGCGGGCGCTGAAGTCGCGGGTGCGGGCGGCCAGTTCGACCAGCACGTCCGTGCCGTGGTCCGGGTCCGACTCGCGGCGCAGGTCCGCCAGGAGTTCGCGGGCCTCCGCGGCCGCGCGGCGGACCGACCGGGCCACCAGTTCCGCTTGCTGTTTGACCAGGGCCGGGTCCATGCGGTCCGCGCCCGCCGAGCCCGCCAGGCCGTCCGCGGCCAGGGCCACGCCGTGCAGGGTCTTGGCGACCGAGTCGTGCATCTCGCGGGCCAGCCGGGCGCGTTCGGCGCCGACCGCCTCCGTGACGGCCAGGCGGGACTGGACCGTGGTCAGGGCCTGGGTGGCGGCGCCGAAGCGGAGCATCAGGTTGCGGAGGCTGGAGCCCACCGCGCCGGCGATGACGCACAGACCGGGCAGGAGCAGGGACTCCGCGAGGCCCGGCTGCCGGTGCTGGTCCTCCAGGGTGGCGTGGACGAGGAGGAGGATCAGGCCCTGGAGGGAGGCGAAGCAGGCGGCTCCGCGCCAGCCGTAGACGATGCCGGCGAGGAGGGGGGTGCAGACGCTGACGTAGGCGAGGGTGGTGTCCGGGCCCGCCGCGATGAGGAGGAGGGCGCCGAAGAGGGTGTCCACCGCCAGGAGGGTGGGGTGGCGCAGGAGCAGGGGGCCGAAGCGCTCCCAGTCCCGGAAGAGGACGTAGGAGCCCATGAAGGTGACCACCACCGCGGCGCCGACCAGGCGGGTGGCCAGGCCCGGGGTGGCGTTGAGGAGGGCGGCGGGGGAAGCCAGGGCGATCATGGCCAGGCGGAAGCCGAAGACCTGGCGGCACATCGCCTGCAGGGCGTTGACCTGGATGGGGATGGTGGGGCTGCCGGGGGCGCCGCCGGCGGTGTCCGCGCCGGTTCCGCCGCCGGGGGCGGGCGGCCCCGGCACGGCGCCCGCGGCCGGCTCCGGCACGGCGGCGCCCCCGGCCGGCCCCGGTGCGGCGTCCGCGGCGCCGGCGGCCGGCCGGGCCGGGTCCGGCTTCGCCGCCGGTGGTGCGGGAGCGGGCCGCCCCCGCCGGGGCGCCGCCGCCCTGTCCACCGGCTCCCACCCCGGCGGCAGCGCCGGTGTCACCGACGTCACCGGGACGTCGGGGGCGCCCGTGCGGACGTGGGCCGGCAGGACCGTGCCCGCCGGCGGGGTGGTGATCTCCGGGGCTCTGGGGCGGCGGCGCAGCAGCCCCGCGCGTTCCCTGGGTTCCGTGGTCGACATGGCCGTTTCCCGTCTCCGCCCTACTTGCCCGTGATCGAGCCGAAGTCCGTGCCCGAGCCGAGGATCAGTCCGGCGCCGAGGAGGATCATGGTGGCCGGGACCATGAACGTGGTGATCATCATGGTGGCCTTGGGGACCGCGCGGGCGGCCTTGCGGCGGGCGTTCTGCGCGTCCGTGCGCCGCATGTCCTTGGCCAGCGCCACCAGCGTGTCCACGATCGGCGCGCCCAGCTCCTCGCCCTGCTGCAACGCCGTCACGAACATCGCGACCTGCTCGGAGTCGTTGCGCCGCCGCAGCTCCGCGAAGGCCTGGCGGCGGCTCATGCCCAGGTCCATCTGGCGCAGGGTGATGCGCAGCTCGTCCGCCCACGGGCCCTCGTACTTCGACGCCACCCGGTCCAGGGCCTGGCGGAAGCCCAGGCCCGCGCTCACCACGACCGCGAGCACGTCGAGGAAGTCGGGAAGGGTGCGTTCGATGACGTCCTTGCGGATGCGGATCGCCGACCAGATGCCGACCTCCGTCCAGAACGCGCCGAAGGCGAGCAGCAGCAGCGCCACGAGGAGCTGGCCGCGCAGGAGGAAGACCAGGAAGCCGACGGCGCCCAGGAAGCCGTAGACCGCCCGGCGGGCCGCGTAGCGGTCGATGGTCAGGCCGCCGGGGTTGCCCGCCAGGTCGATCCTGCGGCGGTACCTGGCGACCTGCTTGGGGCCCATCAGGCGCAGCACGGCGGGGGCGTACCGCATGCCGAGGCGGTCCACCAGCGAGTCGACCGCGCCGGTGCGGGTGGCGCCGACCTCCAGGGCCAGCGCGAGGTCGCCGGGGAGCTTCGCCTCCGCCCGGTACATGCGGATGCCGGCGAAGACGCCCCAGACGCCGAGGCCCATGAGCAGGGCGAGCAGAAGTCCCATCGGTTGTTCTCCCCTGCCTTCTCAGACGTCGATGCGGGACAGGCGGCGGATGAGGACGAAGCCGACCGCGTAGAGCGAGAACGCGACGATCACCGCGCCCTGGCCGAACGGCGAGCCCGTCATGCGTTCCAGTGCGCCGTCCTTCACCCCATTCATCAGGAACAGGGAGCCGACGCCGAGCACCGGCACGGCGTACGACGTCATGTTCACCTGGGACAGCTGGGTGCGGACCTCGCGGCGGGTCTCCTTGCGCTCCTCCAGCGTCTCCGTCAGGTTGCGCAGCGCGCTCACCACCTGGCCGCCCGCCCGGTTCGACAGGACCAGGGTGGTGACCAGGACGACCAGTTCGCGGGAGGGCAGCCGGTCCGCCATCTCGCCCAGCGCGTCGTCCAGGGAGGCGCCGACCGCGAGCTGGGCGGCCACCTTGCCGAGTTCCTCGCCCGCCGGGGCCTCCAGCTCCTCCGCGGCCATCCCGATCGCGGTGCGCAGGGCCAGGCCCGCCTGGGTGGCGTTGGCCAGGATGCGGGACAGTTCGGGAAGCTGGTTGATGAACTTCTCGATGCGTTTCTGGCGCTGCCAGTTGAGGAACTGCAGCGCCGCCCAGACGCCCAGCAGGCCGGCCAGCGGGCCGAAGAAGGGGGCCAGCGTCGCCTGGCCGATCAGCCACAGGCCCGCGACCGCGGCGAGCATGGCGACGAAGAACTCGCCCGGCGTGATGTCCAGGCCGGTCGCCGCCAGGCGCAGTTCCAGTCTGCGGCCGAGGTCCGTGCGGCGCAGGCGGCGGTCCAGGGTGCGGAAGCGGCGCCGGCGGCCCGCGGCCGGGACCTGGCCGGTGGCCGACAGGCGGTCGACCAGGGCCTGGCGCTGGGCCCGGCCCATGGCGTAGGAGTGCAGGCCCACGACGGCGAGGACGCAGGTCAGCAGGGTGACGCCGGTGGTGAGCGTGATCAGGGTCTGAAGATCCATGGGGACGGTTCCTCCCTCCTACCTGGCTTCTCGGGTGGCCAGCTGGTCCGCGGACCGGGCGACGCCGAAGGCCTGGGGGACGGGCTGGCCGGCCATGTGGAGGCGGTCGGCGGCGCGGCGCGGGAGCGGGAGGTGCTCGTACGCGCCGTGGACGCGGCCGTCGGCCGTCATGGGCCGGGCGTTGAAGCGGGCGACCGTGGCCAGCCGGTACGGCTCGCCGCCGTGGCTGTCCAGCAGGGCTATCTCGGTGATGCGGCGGGCGCCGTCGGCGAAGCGGGTGAGCTGGACGATGACGTCGACCGCGCTGTTGATCTGGTCGTGCAGCGCCACGAAGGGGATCTCCACGTCGGACATGGAGGCCAGGGTCTGCAGGCGCGTCAGGGCGTCCTCCGCGCTGTTGGCGTGGACGGTGGCCAGGGAGCCGTCGTGGCCCGTCGACATCGCCTGGAGCATGTCCAGGGACTCGCCGCCGCGGACCTCGCCGACCACGATGCGGTCGGGGCGCATCCGCAGCGAGTTGCGGACCAGGTCGCGGATGGTGACCCGGCCCTTGCCCTCCACGTTCGGCGGGCGGGACTCCAGGCGGATCACGTGCGCCTGCTGGAGCTGGAGTTCGGCGGAGTCCTCGATGGTGATGATGCGCTCGCCCTCGGGGATGAGCCCGGACAGGGCGTTGAGCAGCGTCGTCTTGCCGGTGCCCGTGGCGCCGGAGACGATGATGTTGAACTTGGCCTGCACCAGGGCCGCCAGCAGGTACAGCATGGGCTCGTCGAGCGAGCCGAGGCCGATCAGCTCGTGCAGGGTGAAGGAGCGCGGGAAGCGGCGGATGGTGAGGGTGGCGCCGGTCAGGGACAGCGGCGGGATGATGACGTTGACGCGTTCGCCGGAGGGCAGGCGGGCGTCGACCATCGGGTTGGACTCGTCGACGCGGCGGTTGACGGTGGAGACGATGCGCTCGATGGTCTGCATGAGCTGGTCGTTCGAGGCGAACCGCAGCGGCAGCTGCTCCACCCGGCCGCCGCGCTCCACGAAGATCGCGTCGGGGCCGTTCACCATGATCTCCGTGATGGAGGCGTCCTCCAGGAGGGGTTCGAGGATGCCCAGGCCCAGCGCCTCGTCGACGACCCGGCGGATCAGCTGGGAGCGTTCGATCGTCGACAGGACGGGGCCCTCGCGGCTGATGATGTGTCCGAGCACGCGCTCCAGCCGGGCCCTGCGTTCGGCCGCGGCCAGCGAACTCATCTCCGCGAGGTCGATCTCCTCCAGGAGCTTGGCGCGGTAGGAGGCGACCAGGTGGCCGTCCTCGCCCCGGTTGCCGTTCTCCTCGGGGGAGTGGATGCGTGCCCGCAGGCTCATGGTCCGGTGCTCCTCGTTCGTTCCGGGCTTTCTGGGTGCCTCAGCGGTCGAGCGGCATCGTCGCCGTCTTCTCGGCGTCGTCGAAGGTCCAGCCGGGGACGACCGAGGGGATCCGCACGGAGGCGGTGACGGTGACCTCCTCGCCCGAGTACGCCGCCGTGCAGGTGGTCCGGTCGGCCAGCCAGTCGCTGAGCGCGGCCTTGCAGTGCCGCTGGTAGTCCTCGTCCAGCGAGGCGCTGCGCGCGCCGGTCCGGGCGGCGGTGCCGGCCTGCTGGGCGGTGTAGGCGATCAGGCCGAGCTGTACGGCCGCCATCGCCACGACGAGCAGGACCGGGAGGAAGCCCAGGTACTCGAGGGCGACCTGGCCGGCGTCGCGCCGCCGCTGCCGCTCCCGGCGCTCGTGTTCCCGCCGTTCCCGGTCGCGCCGCAGCCGCTCCCGGTCGTCGTTGCCGTACGGCATCTCAGTTCTTCGCCTCCTCGACGGCGCCCGCGTGGCCCTCGACCTCGAAGGGAAAAGCGATCGTGCCCGGGAACAGGACGGGGACCCTCAGCGTCACGTCGGAGGTGACGTAGCCGCCGGCCGTCGCGCAGCTGACGTCGGCGCCCTCCCGCCACGCGTCCGACAGCTTGTCCAGGCCGGCCTGCTCGCACGCCGCCTGCCGCTGTCCCGGCGCCGCGGCCGTGCCCTCCCGTACGGCCTCGTCGGCGGAGTTGCCCGCGAGGGTGAAGGTGTATCCCACGAGGACCGCCTGCCACAGCGCCACCAGCGTGACGAGGATCGTCGGTGTCATGCCGAGGAACTCGATCGTGACCTGGCCCCGGTCGCGCGCCGTCCGCCGCTCCCGTGCCCGTGTCGGGACGCGCCGTGTCATCCCCCACCGTCCTTCCGCCGCCGGAGGCTCACCGCGCCCCGGTCGCCCCGGAGCCTGCCCGCCTTCCGGGCGCCCTCGGCGGCCTTGACGAGCCCGAGTTCGCCCGCGAGGCCCCACAGAGCCTGCTTGACCGCGCCCTTGCTGTCCAGCTCGTGGACGCGTCCGGCGTCCACGGCGCCCTGGAGTTCCTTGAAGTGGGCCGGGATCGCGGTGGCCGCGACCGCCGTGCCGGTGATCTTCTGGATCAGCGGGGGCTGGATCTCGGTGCCCCGGGTGTGGCGGTTGACGACGATCGTGGTCTCCTCCGCCTTGCGGATCTGCAGCCGGTCCCACATCCGCACCGCTCGTTTGGCGCCCCGGACCGCGACCACGTCCGGGGTGGTGACCAGCAGCGCCCGGTCGGCCATCTCCACGGCCGCCGCGCCGGCGCCGCTGAGCTGGGCGCCGCAGTCGATGACGACGACCTCGTAGCGGGAGCGCAGGGCGCTGACGATCTGCCGGGCGGCGCGGTCGGTGACGTCCTCGCCGCGTTCGCCCTCGGCGGGGGCGAGCAGCAGGGCGACGCCGGTGTCGTGGCGGAAGACGGCGTCGGCCAGGACGCGCGGGGAGATGTCGGTGATGGCCGCCAGGTCCACCACCGACCGGCGGAACTGGACGTCCAGGTAGGAGGCGACGTCCCCCGTCTGGAGGTCCATGTCCACCAGGGCCGTGCTGCGGCCCGACGCCTGGGCCGCCAGGGCCAGCTGGATCGCCGTCAGGGTGGCCCCCACGCCGCCCTTGGCGCCGCTGACCGTGACGACCGTGCCGCCGACGCCGGTGAACACGTCGCCGCCGGAGCCCAGGTGGCGCCGTACGCCCGCGGACCACTGGGCGACCGCCTGGACGCGGCTGGCCAGCTCCTCGTAGCTCAGCGGCAGGGCGACCAGGCCGCGGGCGCCGTAGTCCATGGCGGCCTGGAACAGGCCGGGGCTCGCGTCGGAGGTGACGAGGATGACGCCGACGGCCGGGAAGCGCAGGGCGACCTCGCGGATCAGCTCCAGTGCGGGCACCGGACCGATCCGCTCGTGCACCACCACGACCTCGGGCAGTTCGTCGACCGACTCGGCGGCCAGCCGCGCGAGGGTGTCGACCAGCTGGGTGGAGTCGGCCACCGGGGCCACCGGCTCGGCGTCCGGGAGCTGGCTGAGCAGTGTCGTGATGGACCGGACCGCGTCCGCGTCGCCGATCGCCGGGAGGATCCTCGTGGGCATGCGGGCCTCTCACTTGTCCTTCGCGAGCTCGTACGTCCGCTGCGAGTCCGGGACGGTGGTGTCGCTGCCGGGCGCCACCAGCGCGAGCCGGACCCGCTGGGCGAACGACTCGGCGTAGGTGATGCGCTGGGCGTCGATGGTGGACAGCGCGAAGGTGATGGGGACGGCGTCGGTGGGCTGCTGCCGGTTCCGGTCGCTCTCGCCGGGCTTGAGCGCGGTCAGCTCGCCCACGTCGAGGACTCTGGCGTTTGTTACGATGATCTTGGATTGAGCGGGGTCACCCTCACGCTCTCCCTCGAAGGTGGCGTACACGTTGACGGTGGAGCCCGGCGTGATCTTGCCGGCGACACCGGTCGCCGCATCGATCATGATGGCGACCTCCTGCTGCCCGGGCTGCAGGGCGGGCCGGTCGACGATCATGTCGCTCTGCAGCAGGGAGCCCTCGCGCAGGGTGGTCACCGCGATCTTGCCCTGGATCTGGGAGAGATCGGTGACCGCGTTCCTCGACAGCCACCGCTCGGGCATCGAGATCTTCTCGAACTGGCCGGTGCTGAGGGTGGTGTAGGGCGCCACGTCGTCCTTGAGCCGGTACGCGGTGACCTCGGGGCCGACCTTGGACTTCACGTCGCTGATGACGGACAGCACGCCGGCGAACGCGCCGAGGGCGCAGACGACCGACACGAGCAGGAGAATCACGCCGCGGCGCTGACGGGAGTTCATGAACCGTACAACCTCATGGGGGATATCGGTCGAGCGGAATACGGGTGCGAGCGGTGGTCCGGGCGGGCCGGGAGCGCGTCCCGGGGACGCCGGTCCCGTCGTGCGCCCTGTGGTTCAGGACTCACCCGACGGGCGTTCGGTTCTCGTGGACGGGCGGAGTGGCGGAGCAGAACACGCACCGGTCCCCGATGAGGTCGATGCCGCACCAGTGGCAGGTGCTCCGCCGTACGGACGTCACCAGCTGGTACAGGACCGACAGGTCGGGCAGGTAGGTGCAGAACTCGATCAGCCGGCCGGTGCCCCACCAGTCGGCGGACTCGGCGGGCGGCGGGCACTCGCGCAGCCCGAGGACGTTCCAGGACGGGGCCAGGGTGGCGGTGACCCAGTCGGACTGGAGCTGGCCCTTGGCGACCAGCATCCAGGTGCCGAACTCCGGCCCGGACAGGGTGGCTCCGGGGCCGATCCGCACCAGCTGCGGCTCGGGATGGGCGAGGACGCCGAACTGACTGCCCGGCACCCAGGACCTGGCGTGCGCCTTCAGGCCCACGGGGACGCGGTCGAGCCGGGCGACGGAGCCGAGCAGCGCCCCGGCGTGGATGTAATGGGTGAGCAGCCGGCCGGCCGAGGCGAGCACGCCGGGGCTGAGGTCGCAGGAGGCGAGCTGCCGCAGCTGGCGGGCCAGCGCGGCCAGTCCGAGCGGGGGCAGGTCCGGGCGGAACAGCGCGATCCGGTCGCTCTCCAGGAGGGAGCGGATGGTGTGCAGCCGGCGCTCCACGCCCGCGGGGGCGGCCCGCGAGCACACCACGATCACATGACCGTGCCGGTCGAGGAGCGCCTGCATCTCGGTCAGCGCCTGTTCCAGCGGGCGCCGGTCCAGGTCCTGCAGCACGGTGGCGGGCAGGGTCCGTTCGTCCTGCGGTGGCAGCGCCATGTCGGCACTGGTCACGGCAATGGCAGTTGGCACGCGCAGCTCCCCGTTTCCCCATGCCCGTCGGTCCGCCGGCACGGTTCCGGCACACCTCGGTGACTTCACTGCGTGACTACCTCAGCACTGTATCCACGCCTCTGTGGCCGGAGAACAGCGTTTGTGCAGCCGATGAGCAACTGTCCTCGCACAAGACACTCCAAACCGGGTCAGGTTGGCATCCCGAGGGCCCCGTGCCCGCACCCGGCCCGGGTCCGGGCGGGCCCACCGGATCTTGGGCCCGGGGTTTGGGCCCCCGGGCCCAGGCGCCGCCGGCCGTCACGGACCTAGCCTCGCCGTCCGAACAGAGGTGCTGCTGGGCAAGGAGGGGTGCGGCATGGCTCGCGGGGGAGGCATACGGCCGCGCGGACGGACGTACGGGTACGACGACCGGGGCGCGACCGCCGCCGAGTACCTCGGCGTGATCGTGGTCGGCGCCGCCGTCGTGCTCGGCGTCTCGGCCACCGGCGTCGGCCGGCTGGTCCACGACCGGATCGCCGCCCAGGTCTGCAGGATCGCCGGCGGCGACTGCGGTGCGGGCGGCGCCGACCGGGGCAGGCCGCTCACCGACGCCGGCTTCGAGCCCGCCCTGTGCCAGGTCTCCTCCGTCACCGACAAGGCGGGGTCCCGGGCGAAGGTCTTCTTCTGGGAGATCGGCAGGGAGTACGGCTTCCAGGAGCAGCGCCTGAGGGCGAACACGGACGTCAACCGCGACGGCACGGTCGACGACCGGGACGAGCTGGTCCACCTCACCTTCACCGACGCCGCGTCCGTCGCCGCGAAGAAGGACTTCAAACCCGGCATGAAGGTGGGCAGGTTCGGCGCCGACAAGGTCGAACTCGGTCTCGGCATCAAGGTCACCAACGGCGACACCTGGGTCTTCGAGAGCCCGCAGGAGGCCCGGCGGTTCCGGGAGGACGTCGAGAAGCTCCAGATGTACGAGGCGCGGCGCACGATGCCCGGCGGCGCGCAGGCCGGTATCGGCGACAGCATCCTCTACCTGTTCGGGACCGGTCCGCTCAAGGACGAGGAGGAGACCCGGAACCGGATCGAGGAGCACCTGGGCGGCGACCGGAGGATCACCTACGGCAAGGTGGGCCTGGAGGCGTCGGCCGCCGCGGGCCTGAAGATCTCCCCGGCCGACGAGCAGAAGCTCGGCGTCCAGCTCGGCGGCACCTTCAGGTACGCCCCGGAGATCACCTGGACGGACAACGCCTACAAGGACACCAAGTCCTACACGTACTCCTCGTCCGTCGAGTACGGCGGCAAGGCGGGCTACGAGGCGGGCGCGCTCAGCGGCGAGTACGCGGCGAACACCACGCGGACCGGCACCCTCACGGTCACCTACGACAAGAGGACCGGCAAGCTGGTCCGGATCGACATGACCCGCACCGTCGAGGAGGGCGGCCGGAAGGACGGCGCCAAGGCGGGCGGCGACAACGGCGGGAGCGGCGGCGACAAGCGGGGCGGCAGCGCCGGGGCGAAGGGCACCGACGGCGCCACCGGCATCGAGGTCGTCACCCACACCCTCGCCTTCGACCCGGGGCCCGCGGGCGACGCGGACCGGGCGGTCGCCGAGCGGTGGCTGGACGGCGCCGACGCGCGGGCCGGCACGCCGTTCCGGTACATGTTCGGCGACCACGCCCCGACCCGGCGGCCCGGCGCCGACGACCCCTTCGGGCGGCTGATGTTCGACAAGGGCAGGTCCAGCCGGATGACGTACACGGGCGGGCTGAACGCGGCCGAGTACGGGTTCGAGCTGAATCTGGGCCTCAGTCTGGGCATGACGATCAGCACGGAGGAGAGGTCGGAGACGCTGACCGACGCGCGGTTCCTGGGTGCGCCCCGCGGGGACAGCCGTTCCTACCTTCCCTACAGCTACTGTGCGAACTGACGAGACTGGAGCCCCCGCCGATGAAGACCCGCCGTCCGTACCTGGCCGCCACCGCGCTGACCGCCGCCCTCGTGCTCGCCGGCTGCGCGGACCCGGACCCCGGCTCCGCCGCCGTGCCCGACGGCTGGGGGACGCTGGAGACGAAGGGCGTGTCGGTGTCCTACCCACAAGGGTTCGAGGAGCAGGGCGCCGCCGGGCGCGGCCCGCACAACGCCGCCGCCGCGGTGCGCATGGAGGACGGCCGGCGGGTGTCCGTCATCACCGTGCAGCTGGACTTCACCCGGGCCGACTCCGCGGAGCAGGCCGCCATCGCCGCCGAGGCGGGCATCCAGCTGGGCGCCGACGTGCGCGGCCAGAAGGACGTGGAGCTGGCCGGCGCGGACGAGGCCAGGCGGATCGACTTCGCCTTCACCGCGACCGGCGAGGACGCCGGCCCGCCCAGGGGCACACCGGTCGAGGGAGTGATCCTGACCGGCCTGGACTCGGCCGGCACGACCTTCGCGATCCGCGTCGACGCGGCCCGGGGCGAACTGCCGGACGCCGACCTGGAGAGGATCGTCGACTCGGTGCAGGTGCACTAGCCATGGGGGTGCCCGGCACCGGTCACGTCGTCCTCACCCCGCTCGTCGCCCTGTTCGGCGCGGTGGCGGTGAAGTACGCGCGCCGCCTGGCGACGGTGGCGCCGGCGCTGACCGCGGGCTGCGGCCTGGCGGCGCCGGGCTCCGCGGCGCTGCTGTACGCCGGGATCACGGGAGGCGGCTGATGGCGCTCGTCCGGTCCTGGGCCGTGGGCATCGTCGTGCTGGTGGTCACCGAGGTCGCGCAGATGACGCTGGTGAACGGCCCGTTCGTGGGCCCGGACGGGGTGGGCTCCCTCGGTGCCGCCCTGGCCCTGGTGCACCTGCCGAACCTGTTCTGCGTCGCCCTCGCCACCTGGGCGGCGGCGCGGGTGCACCCGGAGCCGTCGCGGGCGGCGCCGGTGCGGCACGCGGCGGCGGCGTGCGCGGTGCCGGCGGCGGCGCAGCTGCTGGCGCTGGCCCTGCGCCGGGACCCGGCGGGGATCGCGGGGCCGGCCTTCTGGATGTCCCTGGCGGTGCTGCCGGCGGGGTGCGCGGCGGGGATGCTGCTGGACAAGTCGGTCTGGACCTCTTGACAGCCCGGATTGGTCTGGACCAACTTGTACGTGCGGTGGCCACCGTCCCCATCCCTCTCCCCCACCGGAGGCCCCTGTGGACCTCGTACGCAGACGGACCGGACGGGCCCGGCTGTGGTCCGGCGCCGTCGCCGCGGCACTGGCCCTGAGCCTGGCGGGCGCCGGCCAGGCGTCGGCCGCGGACGTCGACAACGTCAGGAACGGCGGCTTCGAGTCCGGTCTGAGCGGCTGGACCTGCTCCGCCGGCAGCGCCGCGACCGTGTCCTCGCCCGTGCACGGCGGCTCGGCCGCGCTGAAGGCGACCCCGGCCGGGCAGGACAACGCCCGGTGCGCGCAGACGGTCGCGGTGCGGCCCGGCTCGACGTACTCGCTGAGCGCCTGGGTGCGGGGCGGATACGCCTACCTCGGCGTGACCGGCACGGGCACCACCGACGTGTCCGCCTGGACGCCCGACTCCGCCTCCTGGAAACAGCTCACCACCACCTTCACCACCGGCCCGGCCACGACCTCGGTGACGGTCCACACCCACGGCTGGTACGGCCAGGCGGCCTACTACGTCGACGACGTGTCGGTGTTCGGCCCGGACGGCGGCGGGGGCGGTGACCCGGCGCCGGCGGTGCCGGCCGCGCCGGGCGGCGTGGCGGTCACCGGCACCACGTCCTCGTCCGTCTCCCTGGCCTGGAACCCGGTTCCGGGAGCGACCGGCTACACCGTCTACCGGGACGGCGCGAAGGCGACCGCGGTCACGGGCACGTCGGCGACGGTGACCGGGCTGGCGGCCGCGACGTCGTACTCCTTCCAGGTCACGGCGGTGAACGCGGCGGGCGAGTCGGTGCGGTCGGCGGCCGTGACCTCGCGGACGGCGGCCACCGGGGACGGCCCGGGCACGCTGCCGAAGCACGTGCTGACGGGCTACTGGCAGAACTTCGACAACGGGGCCGCGGTGCAGCGGCTGTCGGACGTGCCGGCCCAGTACGACATCATCGCGGTGGCCTTCGCGGACGCGACCGCCACACCGGGCGCGGTCTCCTTCACCCTGGACTCCGCGGGCCTCGGCGGCTACACCGTCGACCAGTTCAAGGCGGACATCCGGGCCAAGCAGGCCGCCGGGAAGAAAGTGATCATCTCGGTCGGCGGCGAGAAGGGCACCGTGGCGGTGAACGACGCCGCCTCCGCGGCGAACTTCGCCGACAGCGTCCACTCCCTGATGCGGACGTACGGCTTCGACGGCGTCGACATCGACCTGGAGAACGGCCTCGACGCCACCTACATGACGCAGGCGCTGCGGGCGCTGTCGGCGAAGGCGGGCCCGTCGATGATCCTCACGATGGCGCCGCAGACCATCGACATGCAGTCGACGTCGAACTCCTACTTCCGGACGGCGCTGAACGTGAAGGACATCCTCACGGTCGTCAACATGCAGTACTACAACAGCGGTTCGATGCTGGGCTGCGACGGCAAGGTCTACAGCCAGGGCTCGGTGGACTTCCTGACCGCGCTGGCCTGCATCCAGCTGGAGGGCGGCCTCGCCCCGTCCCAGGTCGGCCTCGGCCTGCCGGCGTCGACGCGGGCGGCGGGCGGCGGGTACGTGTCCCCGGCGGTGGTGAACAACGCCCTCGACTGCCTCACCCGGGGCACCGGCTGCGGCTCCTTCAAGCCGGCGAGGACCTACCCCGACCTGCGCGGCGCGATGACCTGGTCGACGAACTGGGACGCGACGGCGGGCAACGCCTGGTCCGGCGCGGTGGGCCCGCACGTGCACGCGCTGCCGTGACCGGCCCGCCCGGCCGAGGAGCCCCCGCCCCGCGTCTCGCGGGCCGGGGGCTCCTCGGCGTCGCCGTGCGGGAGCCGTGAAACATTTCCCGGGGCCCACCGCATCAAAGAGGTGTGGATGACGCGTACGCCGTAGGCGGCAGGGGGAGCGACCGGATGAGACACAGCCGGGGAGACGGGTACGCGGAGTTCGCGGCGGCACGCGCGGGGCACCTGTACCGTTCCGCGTGCCTGCTCACCGCCGGGGACACGCATCTCGCGGAGGATCTCGTGCAGGAGACCCTCGGGCGGCTGTACGTCCGCTGGGCGCGGGTGTCCCGGGTCGGCAACCCCGCCGGGTACGCGCAGACCGTCCTCACCCGCGCGTTCCTCGCCCACACCCGGCGCCGCAGCAGCGCCGAGCGCGCCACGGACGTCCTCCCCGACGTGCCCGGCGCCGCCGACGGCGACGCCTCGCTGCGGCTCACCCTGCTGCAGGCGCTGTCCCTGCTGCCCGCCAAGGACCGGGCCGTGGTCGTCCTGCGCTACTGGGAGGACCGCTCGGTGGAGGAGACCGCCGCCGCGATGAACTCCAGTTCGGCGGCGGTGCGGACGCGGTGCGTCCGCGCCCTGGCCCGGCTGCGGGAGCTGCTGGGCGAGGACCTCGCCGAGTACGCCCGCCCCTGACGGCGCCCGCCGTTCCGGGCCGCCCAGTTCTCTCACCTCACGGAAAGCGGTGGTCGCCATGCCCGACGAACAGCACAGCCATCCCTTCGAGGAGCGGCTCGCCACAGCCCTGCGCTCCGCCGGCGACTCCTTCGAGACCGACCGGGCCGCGCTCGCCGCCGCCGGCCGGGCCCGGGGGCGCCGGGCCCTGCTGCGGCGGGCCGCCGTGGCGGGCGGGGCGGCCGGGGTCGCCCTGGCGGGGGTGGGCGGGGCGCTGGTCCTGCCCGGGAGCGAGGCCTCCGGCCCCCAGCGCCCGTCCGCCGCCGCGGCACCGACCGCGGCCCCGGCGCCCGCGGAGTTCTCCGGTGCGGACCTCGTCCGCACGCTCAAGGGGCTGCTGCCGAAGGGCGGGTTCGGCGAGGAGTCGGCGCGCGGCTCCGGCGCACAGCCGGGCCCGTCCGTGCGCCTCGTGTACGACGACGGGAAGGGCGCGGCGGCGATCTCCGTGAGCCTGGACCGGATCGAGCCGGGCAGCGAGCGGGCCCGGGAGACGACGCGCTGCCCGGACCGGGCGCTCGTCCCGCACGACAGCTGCACCACCAGCCGGCTGCCCGACGGCTCGGTGCTCATGCTGTTCCAGGGCTACGAGTATCCGGACCGGCGCGTGGACACCAAGTGGTGGAACGCGGAACTGGTCACCCCCGAGGGGCAGCACGTCTCCGTGAGCGAGTGGAACGCCCCGGCGCAGAAGGACGCCGCGACCACCCGGGAGGAGCCCCCGTTGTCCCCGGCGCGGCTGAAGCGGGTCGCCACGGCGAAGGTGTGGCGCGAGGTGGTGGACTCGATCCCGAAGAGGCCGCGGCCGACGGCGACGCCGGGCACTCCGCAGCAGGTGCCGGGCCGGGCCGTCGGCGAGACGCTCGCCGGGCTGCTGCCCGAGGACGTGGAGGTGGTCGCGCGGGGAGGTCAGGACGGCGGGTACGCCTATGCCGTCGTCGACGACGGCCGGGGCGAGAGCTTCGTGCAGATCAACGTGCAGCCGGGCATGTCCGACGCGGCCGGCGACCTGTACGGCTCCGCCGAGACGCTCCCCGACGGCACCCTGGTGGCCACCCGGCAGGGGCCCGGCGACCGCGCGGACCTCGTCATGTGGACCGTCGACACGCTGCGCACCGACGCCCGGCACAACGGCCTGCGGGTCGTCGTCAGCGCCTTCAACGCCGGATCCCAGCAGGCGGACGCCACGCGCGACACCCCCGCGCTGACCATGGCGGAGCTGCGGCGGATCGCGCTCAGCCCGAAGTGGCTGGAGGTGGCCTGAGCACCGCCCCGCGCCAGGGCCCCGGCGGGCGGCGTCCGCCCGCCGGGGGCGCCGTCCGGTGCGGGCCCCCGGCGGGCCTGCCGGGCACGGGAGGAGCCGGGCGCTAGAAGAACTCCGACCACGGCTGGTCCCAGACCTGCTTCACGCACAGGACCAGGAAGAGCAGCCCGGCGGCGGCGAGCGTGGCGTTGCTCAGCGGGCCGTTGCGCCACGGGGCCGGGGTGCGGGAGGAGTTGAGCAGCCAGATCAGGGTCAGCGCCAGGAACGGCATGAAGGCCGCGCCCAGGACGCCGTAGAGGACGACCAGCCGGAAGGGCTGGCCCTGGAAGAGCAGGACGATGGGCGGGAAGGTCAGCCAGAGCAGGTAGGCGCGGAAGGGCCAGGAGCGTTCCCGGGCCCCCGCGGCGACCTCCTCGCCCTTCAGCGCGCCGCGCCCCCGGTAGCGCGCCACGAAGTCGGCGAACATCAGGCTCACGCCGTGCCAGACGCCGATCAGGGAGGTGAAGGAGGTGGCGAAGAAGCCGATGAGGAAGAACTTCGCCGTGGCCGTGCCGTACTCCTGCGCCAGGATGTCGCCGAGCTGGATCAGGCCCTTGTCGCCGCTCGCGATGGCGACGTTCGCGGAGTGCAGGAGCTCGGCGCCGACGAAGAGCATGGCCACCACGAACACGCCCGTGGTGGCGTACGCGACGCGGTTGTCCAGGCGCATGACCTTCATCCAGCCGGTGTGGGTCCAGCCCTTGGCGTTGACCCAGTAGCCGTAGGCGGCGAGCGTGATGGTGCCGCCGACGCCGCCGATCAGGCCGAGGGTGTTGAGCACCGAGTCCTTCTCGTCGGGCAGGACCGGCACCAGGCCGGCCAGGGCGTCCCCGAGGTTCGGGGTGACCCGGACCGCCAGGTACACCGTCACCACGAACATGACGCCCACCAGGACCGTCATGACCTTCTCGAAGACCGCGTACTTGTTGAACCAGACGAAGGCCAGGCCGACCACGCCGCAGGCCACGCCCCACCACTTGAGGTCCATCACGTCCGGGAACAGCGCGTGCAGCGGCAGCGCGCTGGACGACATCGCCGCCGCGCCGTAGACGAAGCCCCAGATCACGGCGTAGACCACGAAGAAGTACGTCGTCCAGCGGCCGAGGCTCGCCCAGCCGTCGAACAGGGTGCGGCCGGTGGACAGGTGCCAGCGGCCGGCCGCCTCGGCGAGGGCGATCTTCACCAGGCAGCCGACGACCGCGGCCCACAGGAGCGTGTAGCCGAAGTTGCTGCCCGCGATGAGCGTGGCGACCAGGTCGCCGGCGCCCACGCCGGTCGCGGCGACGACGATGCCGGGGCCGATGTACTTCCAGCTCGGCTTGCGGGGGGCCGGTTCGGGGACCGGTGCCGTGGCAGTGCTGTGTGTGTTTCCCGTGGTGTCCGCCATGCAGGCCACGTAAGCCCAAAGCCGCCGGTGGGGACAAGGGGGCGTGCGCGGATCTTCACCCGCCGTGCCCAACGGGCGGGCCCTGCGCCCGCGCGCGGTCCTACGGCCGGCGCCGGCCGCAGCCGTCCGACCCGCACGTGCCGAGCTCGAACCACACGGTCTTGCCCTGCCCGTCCCGGTGACAGCCCCAGCGCCGGGCGAGCGCCTGCACCAGGAGCATGCCGCGGCCGTTCTCCGCGCCGCCCGCGTCGATCACCTGCGGCACCCGGCGGTCCGCGTCGGTGACCTCGCAGCGCAGGACGCCGTGCGCGGCGAACAGGGTGAGCCGGAAGCGGGTCGCGGAGTGCAGCAGGGCGTTGGTGGCCAGCTCGCTGACGAGCAGCTCGGCCACCTCCACCACGTCGTCCCGCTCCGCGAGCCCCCACGCCTCCAGTTGCCGGCGGACCTCCGCACGGGCCTCACGGACGGCGCAGGGGCGGGGGTCGTACTCGATGCTCAGATGGCCCGCGCCCAGCGGCGGCTGGGGGAACGCACCGTACCGGTCCTCGGGGTCCCCGGAGAGTCGCAGCATGTCCCCAGGGTGACCGCGCGGACCGGTCCGGCGCAGGGGGAGGACTACCCGTTCCCCTACCTGCTTTCCGCGCGCCCGGCGGTGGCCGTACCCGCGCCGCTACGCGTACTGCAGGCGCACGGCGGCCCCGGCGGCGTCGTCGCGGACGTCGACGTACGCGCACACCTGCCGCGCGTACCACAGCCCCTGGCCGGGCTGCGGGGCGGTGGCGGGCGGCGGGACGAAGCCGGCCAGCGGGTCGTCGACGCGGCGGGCGGCGCGCAGCTCGCAGACGCAGGCCGGCGGCTCGCCCCACAGCAGGGCGGCGCCGGTGAGCGGGCCGAGGAACGCCGCGGTCTCGGCGACGGCCGTGGCGAACAGCTCGGCCTCCGCCACGGGCAGGCCGCGGGCGACCGCCCAGGCCTGCACCGCGTCGGCGTCCGGCGGGGCGAGGCGGTGCGCGTCGGCCGGGGGCGCCGGCAGCGGTACGGCGTCCAGCTCGGCCGCCAGCCGGACCGGGTCCTCGTACACGTCGGTGTCCGGGTGGGCGCGGCGGGCCGCCGCGACGACGGCGGGGCCGGCGACGCGGACGTCGTACGCGCACAGGGCGGTCGTCGGGAAGGGGGCGAAGAGGAGGTTGGTGAGGGCCTCGTAGCGGATCCACTCGGCGCTCTCGCGCACGGAGCGTCCGGCGCGGCCGCCCCAGACCGGTTCCATGAGGAGGCGGATCCGGCCGCCGGGGCCGGCGTGCGCGGCGAGGTAGCCGGCGCCCTGGGCCACGGCGTTGGCGGCGGAGCCGGTGTACCAGTCGGTGTGCGGGACGCAGCGGACGCGTCCCGCGTCGCCGCCGAGGGCGTCGCGCAGCAGGTCCAGCTTGCGGGGGGCGGCGATGGCCACCGGCGAGGGCTCGTCCGGTGCGGCGAGACCCTCGGCGAGGAAGGGCAGGGCGGCGGCCAGGAAGCCGTCGTCGCTGTCGAAGACGGCGATGCGGTGGTCGAAGGCACCGGGAGCCGGTGCGGGTCGGGTGTCCATGTGTCTCCCCTGGTGGTGGATGGTGCTCCAGTGGGGGGTGGCGTCCTGGTGGGGGGTGGCGTCCTGGTGGGGCGTTCAGCGTTGGGCCGTCACCCAGGCGGCGATCTGGCTGCGGTTGCTGAAGCCGAGCTTGCTGAGGATGCGCTCCACGTGGCCTTCGGCGGTGCGCCGGGCGATGACCAGGCGGTCGGCGATCTGCTGGTTGGCGAGTCCTTCGGCGACGAGCTGGGCGACCTCGGTCTCGCGGCGGGTCAGGCGCACGCCCGTGGGGCCGCCGGGCGGCCCGGCCTCGGCGGGCGGCTCCTCGCGGGGCGGTTCCTGGAGCGCGTAGCCGACGATCTCCGTGAGGCCCAGGCCGGCGCCCCGCCCGTACGCCCGCTCGAAGTCGCGGCGTCCGACGGCCGCGCAGACCCGCTCCTCGCTGTCCCGGCGCACGGAGGTCAGGGCCGCCGAGCCCCAGCGGTCGCGGTCGATGCCGGCCCAGACCCGGTCGGCGCCGCCCAGCAGGACGGCGGCGCGCTCGTGGGCGCCGCGCTCGGTGGCGATCACCGCCAGCAGGTCGAGGGTGAGCGCGCTGCCGGTGACGTCGTGGAGGGCGAGTTTGAGGCGCAGCGCCTCACGGGCGTACCGCTCGGCCCGCGCCCAGTCCCGGCGCACGGTCTGGGCGAGGGCGAGCATCCGCAGGACGTAGGAGCGCACCCATTCCTCGCCGTGCTCCTCGCACAGCCGCAGGGTCTCCTCCCCCACGGCGATGGCCCGGTCGGCCTGGCCGAGGAGGCCGAGCGCGCAGGCGAGTTCGACCCGGTCGAGGCCGAAGACGCCGAGGTGCTGGCCGGGGACGGGACCGCGGGCCACACAGGCCTCGAAGTGGGCCAGCGCGCCCGGCAGGTCGTCGCCGAAGAGCGTCAGGACGCCGATGACGTACTCGGAGTGGGCCTCCTCGGCCGGGTCGCCGAGGGCGCGGGCCAGCGCGCGGGCGTCCTCGGCGAGGCGGCGGCCCCGGGCGAAGTCCCGGGTGACGGCGGCGAGCAGGCCGGCCGTCCACAGGCCGCGGGCCCGCTCCCGGGTCGGCTCGGGATCGGCGTCGAGGGCGCGGTCGAGCCAGTAGCGGCCCTCGCGGGGCAGGCCGCAGGCGTGCCAGTAGAACCACAGGGTGCCCGCGAGCCGGAGGGCGGCGCGGGCCTGGCCGGGGGTGTCGAGGCTGTGGTCGAGGACGGCCCGCAGGTTGTCGTGGTCGGCGCGCAGCCGTGCGACGATCTCCCGCTGCCCGGGCCCGAACCAGCCGCGCTCGCAGTCCGCGGCCCGGCTCAGCACCCAGTTCCGCAGCCGTGTCCGGGCGGCGTCCTCCTCGCCCGGCAGCCGCCGCAGCCGGTCCAGGCCGTAGTGCCGTAACGTGTCGAGCAGCCGGTACCGCGCGCCGCCGGGCCCCGGTTCCCGGCAGAGCACGGACTTGTCGACGAGCCCGGCGACGGCCTCCAGGACGTCGTGGCGCGGGACGTGCGCGGCGCGCTTCCCGGTTCCGGGCCCCCCCTCGCCCGCCTCCGCCTCGTCCGCGCCCACCGCCTCGGCCGTCTCCAGGTCGAAGGCGCCGGCCAGCACCGACAGCCGGGCCCACACCAGTTGCTCCCGCTCGGTGCACAGGTCGTGGCTCCAGTCGACGGCGGCGCGCAGGGTCTGGTGGCGGGGCAGGACGGCGGGGCTGCCGGCGGACAGCAGGCGGTAGCGGTCGTCGAGGCGTTCGAGGAGCTGCTCGACGCCGAGGACGCGCATGCGGACGGCGGCCAGTTCGATGGCGAGGGGCAGTCCGTCGAGGCGCCGGCACAGGCGGGCGACGGCGGCCCGGTTGTCCGGGGTGAGGCGGAAGCCGGGGACGACGGCGGCGGCCCGGTCGGCGAAGAGGGTGAGCGCCGGGTAGCCCTCGGCGGCGGAGAGGTCGCCGTCCGGGTCGGGCACCGCCAGCGGCCGCACCTCCATGAGGTGCTCCTCGGTCAGGCCGAGGCGGTGGCGGCTGGTGGCGAGGATCCGCACGCCGGGGGTGCCGCGCAGCAGCGCCGCGGCCAGGTCGGCGCACGCCCCCAGCAGGTGCTCGCAGTTGTCGACGACGAGCAGCAGCCGGCGGTCCCGTACGTGCTCGACCAGCACGTCCAGCGGCGGTTGCGCGGAGTGGTCGCACAGGCCGAGCGACTCGGCGGCGGTGAGCGGGACGAGCGCCGCGTCGCGCAGCCCGGACAGGTGCACGAAGCGCACGCCGTCCGGGAAGGCGCGGGCGACGCGGGCCGCGATGCGCGCGGCGAGCCGGGTCTTGCCGACGCCGCCCGGCCCGGTCAGGGTCACCAGACGCGCCCGGGCCAACAACTCGCGGCCTTGGGTGAGTTCGCCGCGCCGGTCGACGAAGCTGGTCGTCTCGACCGGCAGGTGATGGTCCCGTCGTGGCGCTGATCCGCCCATGATCAGCCAGTCCTCTGGGGTGTGTCCGAGGAACCGGACACTCCGGCCCCTCTCATGCGGACCCCACTATTCCCCGATCCCTACATATATGCACACGCGAGGTCACACCCCCGAGTGCACTTCGTCCAGGATCGCGCCGCGGGCCTTCGGCCCCCGTAGACTGCGCGGCCTGCGGGCGACGGAATCCGGACGCCGCCCCTCCACCCCCTATTGACCTGCGCATGACAAAAGCGGACGATGAGCGGCACCGCACCACGCACCTTCGCACGTCGCACGGAACGACCCCACCTCCCACCAGGAGATTTCATGCGACTTCGCATCCGCGGCAGACGCTCCGCCGCCCTGGCCGCCCTCCTCGCCCTCGCGCTCGCGGCGCCCCTGTCCGCGACGGCGACGCAGGCCACCGCCGACAGCGCCGCCGAGGCGGCGCCGGCCGCCGACGACATCCGGCAGTACGAGGTCCGCACGCCCTCCGACGCCCGGTCCCGCACCGCGCTGCAGCAGGCCGGCGTGACGGTGGACGAGGCCGGCGACCGCACCGTCGTCGTCTCCGGCCGCACCGGCCAGATCCGGAAACTGCGCCAACTGGGTTACGACGTCACGCCGTTGGGCGCGGTCCCGGACCGGTCCGGCGGCGCGGACGATGTACGGCTGTACGACTTCCCCTCGGCCGACTCGCGCTACCACAACTACGCCGAGATGAACGCCGAGATCGACCAGCGGATCGCCGCCCACCCGACCATCATGAGCAAGCGGGTCATCGGAAAGTCGTACCAGGGCCGGAACATCGTCGCCATCAAGATCAGCGACAACGTGACGGCCGACGAGTCCGAGCCGGAGGTGCTGTTCACCCACCACCAGCACGCGCGCGAGCACCTGACCGTGGAGATGGCCCTGTACCTGCTGCGCGAGCTGGGCGCCGGCTACGGCTCCGACTCCCGCGTCACCGACATGGTGGACAACCGGGAGATCTGGATCGTCCCCGACCTCAACCCGGACGGCGGCGAGTACGACATCGCGACCGGCTCCTACCGCTCCTGGCGCAAGAACCGCCAGCCCAACTCCGGCTCCACGGCCGTGGGGACGGACCTGAACCGCAACTGGAGCTACCGCTGGGGCTGCTGCGGCGGCTCCTCCGGGTCGCCGTCCTCCGACACCTACCGGGGTCCGGCGCCCGAGTCCGCGCCCGAGGTGAAGGTGGTCGCCGACTTCGTGCGCAGCCGGGTCGTCGGCGGGGTGCAGCAGATCAAGGCGAGCATCGACTTCCACACCTACAGCGAACTGGTGCTGTGGCCGTTCGGGCACACCTACTCCGACACCACGACCGGGATGACCGCCGACGACCGCAACGCCTTCGCGACGGTGGGGCGGAGGATGGGCGCGAGCAACGGCTACACGGCCCAGCAGTCCAGCGACCTGTACATCACCGACGGGTCGATCGACGACTACCTCTGGGGCACCCACAGGATCTTCGCGTACACCTTCGAGATGTACCCGTCCTCCAGCGCGGGCGGCGGGTTCTACCCGCCCGACGAGGTCATCGAGCGGGAGACGTCGCGCAACCGGGACGCGGTGCTGCAACTGCTGGAGAACGCGGACTGCATGTACCGGTCCATCGGCAAGCAGGCCCAGTACTGCGGTTAGGTCCGGGTCGGCCGGGGACTACCCCCGGTCCTCGCCGGACGCCTCCGCCGCCTCCGCCGCGTCCTCGGCGTCACCGCCGTCCTCGAAGTAGGCGTCCAGGACCGCGTCCAGCCGGGCGTCCCACTCCTTGAAGCGGCTCCTGGCCGGCGCCTCGATCTCGATCGGGTACCAGCGCCGGTCAGGAGTGTGCACGGTGACCGTGAACCGCTTGCCGAAGCGGGCGGTCTCCGTCTCCACCGCTCCGATCTCGTCCCAGCGGAACTCGCACTCCTGGTCGTCCAGGGCGAGCCGGATGCCGCGGTGGTCGGCGACGATCCGCGCGCGGCGGTCGGACGCCTCGAAGACGGGGCCGTCGGGTACGGCCTCCTCGGCGTCCTCCGCCTCCCCGGCGTCCTTCACCTCCCCGGCGTCCTCCGCCTGCTCGGACTCCCCGGCCGCCTCGGTCTCCTCCGGCCCGACGGCGTCCTCGGCCTCCGCCGTCCGCTCCGGCTCCGCGTCCCGCGCCTCGCCGGACGCGGGCGGGGTGAGCCCGGGGACGAAGGCCGGGTCGAACCCGGCGCCCTTCAGGGGCACGGTCTCCAGGGGCTGGCTGCTCGAACCTATGCGCTGCTCCACAGCCGAGCAGTATGGTCGACAAACCTGTGCCGGGCACAGCCGGTCCCGACTTCGTTATCAGACGCCTACACGAACACGCTCAGCACGGCCGCCACCGCGAACCCCGCGACGGACAGCACCGATTCCAGCACCGTCCAGGTCCTGAGCGTGTCCCGCTCGCTGATGCCGAAGTACTTCGCCACGATCCAGAAGCCGCCGTCGTTGACGTGCGAGGCGAAGATCGACCCCGCCGAGACGGCCATGATGACCAGCGCGACGAAGGCCTGGGAGTGGTCCCCCTCCGACACCAGCGGGGCCACGATGCCCGCGGTCGTGACGATCGCCACCGTCGCCGAGCCCTGGGCCACCCGCAGCACCAGCGACAGCAGGTACGACAGCACGATCACCGGCAGGCCCACGTCGGCGAAGGTGTCCGACAGGGCCTGGGCCACTCCGCTGGCCTTGAGGACGGCGCCGAAGACCCCGCCCGCGCCGACCACCAGCAGGATGTTGCCGACCGGCTTGAGGGAGGAGGTCGACACCGTCTCCAGGGACGTGCGGGACCAGCCGCGGCGGACGCCGAGGAGGTAGTACGCCAGGAGCAGGGCCAGGGTCAGGGCCACGAACGGGTGGCCGAGGAACTCGATCACCGAGCGGAGGGTGGACGGGTCCAGGGCGATCGAGGAGAAGGTGGCGGCGAGGATCAGGACCAGCGGCGTGCCGATGATGCCGAGGACGGTGCCGAGGGCGACCGGCTGCTCACGGGGCTCCACCCCGGCCGCGCGCTGCTCGGCGAGTACGGCGTTCCTCGCCTCGTCGGCCGCCTCGGCCATGTCCTGCGGGACGGGGACGAAGACGCGCCGCCCGATCCACGCCGAGAACGCCCACGCGGCGAGCACCGCGGGGACGCCGCAGACGACGCCCATGAGGATCACCCAGCCGAGGTCCACGCGCAGCAGGCCGGCGGCGGCCACCGGGCCGGGGTGCGGCGGCAGGAAGGCGTGGGTCATGGACAGGCCGGCCAGCAGGGGCAGGCAGTACAGCAGGATCGACCTGCCGGACCGCTTGGCCGCCGCGTACACGAGCGGCGCGAGGACGAAGATGCCGACGTCGAAGAAGACCGGGATGCCGAAGATCAGGCCGGTGAGGCCCATGGCCCACGGCGCGCGCTTCTCGCCGAACAGGTTCAGCAGCCGCGACGCCAGGACCTCGGCGCCGCCGCTGACTTCGAGGATCGCGCCGAGCATGGTGCCCAGGCCGATGATGACGGCGACATGGCCGAGGATGCCGCCCATGCCGGACTCGATGGTGGAGACGGCGTCCGAACGCTGGACGGTGCCGAAGAGCTCGGTGACGGAGAGCCCGGCGAGCAGGCCGACGGCTATGGAGACCGCGAGCAGGGCGACGAACGGCTGGAGCCGGACCTTGATGATCAGGAAGAGCAGCAGCGCGATGCCGAGGGCGGCGACCAGCAGCAGGCCCGCGGTGCCGTCGACGAGGAGGAGCAGGCCTCCGGTGTGGGGTGGCGCTTCGGGCGTGGCGGCGGCGAGCGGATGGGGCATTCGGGGGTCCTCTACGTGAACGCATACAGCTTTCGGGCAGGGGGGATCGCGGCACGGCGCACCGGGTGCGCCGTGCCGGACTGCGGCGTGCGGGAGGTGAGGGGGTGTCAGCCCAGGACGGCGAGCGCGTCGATCTCGACGAGGAGCCCGGCGGGGAGGCCGACGTAGACCGTCGTGCGGGCGGCGGGCGGCTGGGTGAGGCCCTGCTCCTCGAAGTAGGCGTCGTAGATCTCGTTCATCTCGGCGAAGTGGTCCGTGTCCGTGAGGTAGACCCGGATCATCATCACGTCGTCCCAGCCGGCGCCGCCCTCCCGGAGGACGGCCTCGACGTTGGCGAGGGTCTGCAGGGTCTGTTCGCGCAGGGTCGGCCCGGCGGGCGTGGGCGGCTTGCCCGGCTCGGCCGGCAGGAAGCCGACCTGGCCGGCGACCTGGAGGATGTTGCCCTTCCGCACGCCGTGCGAGAAGCGGGCGGGCGGGGTGGTGTGGGTCTTCGGGGTGAGTGCGGTCTTCTCGGTCATGAACTGGCTTCCTTGGCTGGGGTCCTGCCGGAGTACTCGCCGCTGATGGCGTCCGCCGTGCGGCGCACCAGGGGGAGCAGGGTGAGGAGTTCGTCGGCGGTGACGACGACGTTCGGCGCGGAGACCGACATCGCGGCGACGACCCGGCCGTCGGCGCCGCGGATGGGCGCGGCGACGCAGTTGATGGACTCCTCGTGGCCGCCGAGGTCGGTGGCCCAGCCCTGTTCGCGCACCTTGGCCAGTTCCGCCAGGAAGGCTTCGGCGTTCGGTGTCGAACGGGGCGTGTACAGGGGGTAGTCGAGCTTCTCGGCCACCGCCCGCCGCTCGGGCTCGGGCAGGTCGGCCAGGAGCAGCTTCGCCACGGCCGCGACGGTGATGGCGACGGGCTTGCCGATCCGGGAGTACATCCGCACCGGGTAGCGGCTCTCCACCTTGTCGATGTAGAGCACCTCGTCCTCCTCGTGGACGGCGAGGTGCACGGTGTGCCCGCACCTCTCGTTGAGGCGGACCAGGTGGGGGTGGGCGATCTCGCGGACGTCGAGGTTCTCCATCGCCTCCTGGGCGAGGGCGATCAGGCGGGCGCCGAGGCGGTAGCGCTGGTCGGACTGGCGGTAGACGAAGCCGTGCTCGTGCAGGGTGCGCAGCAGGCGCAGGGCGGTGGACTTGTGCACGCCGAGGCGGTCGGCGACCTGGCCGAGGTCGGCGGGCCCCTCGGCGAGCAGCGGCAGGATGCTGAGCGCGCGGTCGACGGTCTGGCTCATGGCGTGCGTACCTCCTCCTCGGCCCGGTCCACGGCGTCGGTCCACCCGGGGCCGAGTCGAAGTCTCCCCCACGCCCGGTCGTCGAGGGCGGCCAGGCGGCCGGCGTGGTCGATCCAGGAGGGGCGGCGCGCCGGGGACGGCGCCGGGCGCCCGGTTTCCGGGTCGGCCCCGGGCGGGACGGTGGCCGGCGGGCGGGCGGGCGGCGGGACGAGGTCGCCGGGGACGGTGAGCGCGGCGGCGGCCGCCAGGTGCCCGTACCGCAGCCGGTCGCGCACGGGCAGCCCGCGCAGGGTGGCGGAGAGGAACCCGGCGGCGAAGGCGTCCCCGGCGCCGACGGCGGCGATGACCTCGACGCGCGGGGCGGGAACGCGGGTGACGGCGCCGTCGGTGTCCGCCGCCGGCCCGCCGGCCCGCCCGCCGAAGGCGAGCGCGCCGGCGGGGCCCTGCTTGACCACCAGCGTCCCGGGCTCGGGCAGCGCGTCGCGCACGGCCCGCGGGCCGTGCAGGCCCCAGGCCGCGCGGGCCTCGTCGTCGCCGACGAACACGATGTCCGCGCCGCGCGCCAGTTCCAGCAGCACGCGCGGGCCGTCGGCGTCCCGCCACAGCCCGGGCCGGTGGTTGACGTCGAAGGAGACCAGCGGGCGTCCGGGGCGGCGGGCGGTGAGCTCGCGCATCAGCTCCAGGCAGTCGCCGGAGAGGGCGGCCGTGATGCCGGACAGGTGGAGGATCCGCGCGGAGCGGACGGCGTCCAGGTCCACGTTCCCTACCGCCATCGCCGAGGCCGCGGATCCGGCCCGGTAGTACGCCACCTCGTGCGCGGCGGACGCCCGGTCCCCGGCGGTGCGGAAGTAGACGCCGGTGGGGCGCTCCGGATCGCGCCGCACGTGCGACACGTCGACGCCGTACGCCCCGATCGCCTCCACCAGGTGGTCGCCGAACCCGTCGGCCCCCACCCTGCTGATCCACCGCGCGGTGTGCCCGGCCGCCGCCAGCACGCAGGCCACGTTGGACTCCGCGCCCCCGATCGCGCGGTCGAAGGACGGCACGTCGGCCAGCCGCCCCGGCCGGGAGGGCAGGAACGTGACCATGGACTCGCCGAGCGCGACGACGTCCACGACGCCGGGGGCGTTGCAGGGTCCGGTGGCGGTCACGATGCTCGTAGCTCCTCGGCGTCGGGCGGTGGTCGTCGGCGGCTCCGTTGACCCCGCGTGGCCGAGATGTTAGACAGCACTGAGCGACATACGCAATGGACGTTGCACATAGCGCAACGCATTGGATCAGGAGGCTCCATGGCTCTCGCCACCAGCGCCGAAGCGCTCGCCGGCCTCGCCGAGGAACGCGTCGGCCCCCGCTTCAAGGGCCTCCCCCCGGACGCCGACGGGCTGACCGTCGGCGAGCTGGCCGCCCAGCGCCGCAACCTGTTCACCGGCGGCTTCACCACCCCCGTGCTGGCCCTGTCCGCCGAGCGCCTGGCGCACAACCTGCGGCTGATGGAGACGTACGCGGCCCGCCACGGCCTCGCCTTCGCCCCGCACGGCAAGACCTCCATGGCCCCGCAGCTCTTCGCCCGGCAGATCGAGCACGGTGCCTGGGGGATCACCCTGGCGGTGCCGCACCAGGTGCGCGTGGCCCGCGCCTTCGGCGTGCGGCGGATCTTCCTCGCCAACGAACTGGTGGACCCGGCGGCCCTGCGCTGGATCTCCGCCGAACTGGCGGCCGACCCCGGCTTCCGCTTCGTCTGCTACGTCGACTCCGTGCGCGGGGTGGAGCTGATGGACGCGGCGCTGGCCGGGGCCGGGCGCCCGGTGGACGTGGTGGTGGAGCTGGCCGCCGGGGAGGACGCCCGGACCGGGGTGCGCACGGAGGCCGAGTGCGCGGCCGTCGCCGACGCGGTGGCGGCCGCGCCCGCGCTGCGGCTGGCCGGCGTCGCCGGGTACGAGGGCGAGGTGCCGCAGGCCGACCCGGAGCGGGTGCGGGCCTGGCTGGGGCGGCTGGTGTCCCTCGCCGCCGCCTTCGACGCGGCGGGGCGGTTCGCGGGCCTGGACGAGATCGTGGTCAGCGCGGGCGGCAGCGCCTGGTTCGACGCGGTGGCCGAGGTGTTCGCCGGGATCCCGGAGCTGTCCCGCCCCGTGCTGAAGCTGCTGCGCTCGGGCGCGTACGTCTCGCACGACGACGGCCACTACCGCAGGCTCACCCCGTTCAACCGCGTCCCCGGGCAGGGCGCGCTGGAGTCCGCGTTCCGGCTGTGGGCGCAGGTGGTGTCGCGGCCGTCACCGCACCAGGCGTTCCTCAACGCCGGCAAGCGGGACGCGGCCCACGACCTCGACCTGCCCGTCGCCCGGGTGGTCCGCCGGGACGGCGCCGAGCGCCCGGCCGCCGGCATCACGGTCACCGCCCTGTCCGACCAGCACACCTGGCTGCGCACGGACCCGGAGGCGGACCTGAGGGTCGGCGACTGGCTCGGCCTGGGGCTGTCCCACCCGTGCACGTCCTTCGACAAGTGGCCGCTGATCCCCCTCGCCGAGGCGGACGGCACGGTCGTCGACTACATCCGCACGTTCTTCTAGGGGGCCGCCGTGGCAGACCTCGTCATCCGGGACGCCGACGTCGTGGACGGCTCCGGCGCCCCCGCGTACCGCGCCGACGTGGTGGTCGACGGCGGCCGGATCGTCTCCGTCGTCAAGGAGGCGGCGGCAGCGGGCTGCCGGCGCCCCGCGGCGACGCGCGAGCTGGACGCGGAGGGGCTGGCCCTGTCCCCCGGCTTCATCGACATGCACGCCCACAGCGACCTGGCGCTGCTGCGGGACCCCGACCACAGCGCCAAGGCCGCGCAGGGCGTGACGCTGGAGGTCATCGGCCAGGACGGCCTGAGCTACGCGCCGGTCGACGACCGCACCCTCGACGAGGTGCGCCGCGCGATCGCCGGGTGGAACGGCCCCGGCGACGACGTCGACTTCGACTGGCGGTCGGTGGGCGAGTACCTCGACCGGCTGGACCGGGGCATCGCGGTGAACGCGGCCTACCTGATCCCCCAGGGCACGGTCCGCGCCCTCGCCGTCGGCTGGGAGGACCGGAAGGCCACGCCCCGGGAGCTGGACCGCATGCGGCGGCTGGTCGCGGAGGGGATGGAGCAGGGCGCGGTCGGCATGTCGTCCGGGCTGACCTACACCCCCGGCATGTACGCCGGGGACGCCGAACTCACCGAGCTGTGCCGGGTGGTGGCCGGGTACGGCGGCTACTACTGCCCGCACCACCGCTCCTACGGCGCCGGGGCCCTCCAGGCGTACGCGGAGATGGTCGCCCTGGCCCGGGAGGCGGGCTGTCCGCTCCACCTCGCCCACGCCACCATGAACTTCGGCGTGAACCGGGGCCGGGCGCCCGAGCTGCTGGCGCTGCTCGACGAGGCGCTCGCCGCGGGCGCCGACATCAGCCTCGACACCTACCCCTACACCCCGGGCTGCACCACCCTGGCGGCCCTGCTGCCCGGTTGGGCGAGCGAGGGCGGTCCGGAGCAGGTCCTGCGGCGGCTCGCCGACGAGGCGACCGCCGAGCGGATCCGGCACGACCTGGAGGTCGCCGGCTCCGACGGCTGCCACGGCGTGCCGGTCGAGTGGGACACGATCGAGATCTCCGGGGTGACCGACCCGGCCCTGTCCGACCACGTGGGCCGCAGCGTCGCGGAGTCGGCGCGGCTGCGGGGCGAGGCCCCCTGGGCGACCGCCCGCCGGCTGCTGCTGGCGGACCGGCTCGGCCCGACCATCCTCCAGCACGTCGGGCACGAGGAGAACGTGCGGGCCATCATGCGGCACCGCGTGCACACCGGCGGCTCGGACGGCATCCTCCAGGGCGCCAAGCCGCACCCGCGCGCGTACGGCACCTTCCCGCACTACCTCGGCCGGTACGTGCGGGAGCTGGGGGTGCTGTCGCTGGAGGAGTGCGTCGCCCACCTCACCTCCCGCCCGGCGGCCCGGCTGCGGCTGCCGGACCGGGGGCTGGTGCGGGAGGGGTACCGGGCCGACCTGGTGCTGTTCGACCCGGCGACGGTCGCGGCGGGCGCCACCTTCGCCGAGCCGCGCCGGCTCCCCGCCGGCATCCCGTACGTCCTCGTCGACGGGCGGTTCGTCATCGAGGACGGGCGGCGGACGGACGTGCTGGCGGGGCGGGCGGTGCGCCGGGCCCCCCGGTGACCGCCGGCCCCGCTCCGGACCCGTGCCGGACCTACGGCTTGGGCAGGGCGCAGCCGCTGCGGCCGAGGTCGAGCTTGTTGCCGAGGCCGAAGCAGGCGGGGATCCGGTAGGTCTGCTGGGCGTAGTTGACGCCCTGGCGGACGGTCACGGCGCCGTTCGCGTCGACCTCGCAGGGGTTGTTCACCGTGCAGCGCTCGCCGTCCTCGTTGCCGGTGTTGTTGACGGCGACGACCCGGCCGGTGGCGTCGTCGACGACGGGCGAGCCGGAGGTGCCGCCGACGGTGTCGCAGGCGGGGGTGTAGCGGATCGAGTCCTTCCAGGTCCACTCGCCCTCCTTGAGCCGGTGGGCGAAGCCGTCGACGGCGCAGGAGTAGGTCCGCTTCCAGTAGCCGGAGACCACGGTGACGGCGGTCCCGGCGGCCGGGCGGGTGTCGTTCAGGGTCAGCGCGTCGATCCCGTACGCGTTCCTGATCTGCGCGTAGGTGGCGGTCAGCCGGTACAGGGCGACGTCGGTGTCGGTCATCGTCGCGTACGCGATCCGGTTCGCGCGCAGGGTGCCGACCCGGGTGCCGGCGGAGTCGAGCAGGCCGAAGGTGCGGCTGGAGGCCCGGTCGACGACGACCTCGCCGGCCGCCGGGAAGCCGGTCTCCAGGCAGTGCCCGTTGGACATCACCAGCGCCGGGTCGTCGTCCCGGGAAGCGGGCAGGCGGATCACCGAGCCGGAACAGTTGCTGAGCGAGACGGCGCCGGCGAAGGTGACGGCCCGGGCGGCGGCCGTCCCTCCCGCGGGCGCGGCCCGGTCCGTCGCCGCCGCGGGCGCCGCGCCCGCCCCGGTGATCACCAGGGTCGCGAGCGCGGTCAGGAGAGGCTTGTTCATGTGGGGTCCCCTCGGTAGACGTGGGCGGCCGGAGGTCCTCCGGCCGCCCGCTGTCTTGTCATGCGCATTGTGAATGCGGGGGTACGAGGGGACAAGGAGGCGTTTCCGGACGGCGCCTGGCCGATTCCGCGCCCGCCCCTCCCCGCGGCGGCCGGCCGCCGCGCCGGGACAGCAGAGGGCCGGGCCCGCGGCGCCGTGGGGGGAGACGGCACCGCGGGCCCGGCCCGGGGGAGAGCGGTACGGGTGGTACAGGGCGCCCGGTCCGCGCGTCGCTGCGGGTGCACGCGGACCGGGGCCGTTCGAGGGACCCCGAGGGGGTCAGCCGGCGGCGCTCAGCTCCCGCTCCCCGGCCAGCGCGGCGGCGTGCGCGTCCATGCGCTCCGCGGCCAGGATCGCCGCCGCCGTGTCGGCGCGGGACGCCGCCACGACCAGCGCGCGGCCCGCCAGCGCGTGCGCCCGCCGGTGCAGTGCGGCCGGGCACGGTTCACCGCCCTTGGCCGTCACCGCCGCACGGGCCGGCGTCCGTCCGCCCCGCAACCGGGCCACCTGCCCGGCGAGCCGTTCGGCCGCGGCGTCCAGGTCGGCGGACGGCGCCAGCGCGCGCAGCTCGTCGGTGACGGCGAGCAGTGCCGCCAGATGGCCCGCGAGCTGGATGTCCAGCTCTTCCTCACGCGACCGGTGGGGGAAGTCGGAGGTGGCGCCGGCCATCGTGCTGTGGACCGACTTGGTGCGGATCGGTTCGTACATGGATGGCCTCCCGAGTGCTTACAGGAAGACATCCTAGCTTGGATTTCGTCTAAAGTTGAGCGCTTCACAAATCCGGACACCGTACGCACCCACGGTGAACGGCCCGGCTCTCACGGCTGGCCGTAGCCGTCCAGGAACCGTCCGATCCGGCCCACCGCGTCCCGCAGGTCGGTGACCGTGGGCAGGGTCACCACCCGGAAGTGGTCCGGCTCCGGCCAGTTGAACCCGGTGCCCTGCACGACCATGATCTTCTCCTGCCGCAGCAGGTCCAGCACGAGCCGCCGGTCGTCCCTGACCTTGAAGACCTTGGGGTCGAGGCGCGGGAAGAGGTACAGCGCCCCCTTCGGCTTCACGCAGGTCACCCCGGGGATCTGGGTCAGCAGCTCGTGGGCGACGTCCCGCTGCTCGCGCAGCCGCCCGCCCGGCAGCACCAGGTCGTCGATGGACTGCCGCCCGCTCAGGGCCGCGACCACGCCGTGCTGTCCCGGCATGTTGGCGCACAGCCGCATGTTCGCCAGGATCGTCAGGCCCTCGATGTAGGAGTCGGCGTGCGCGCGCGGCCCGGAGACCGACATCCAGCCGACCCGGTACCCCGCCACCCGGTACGCCTTCGACATCCCGTTGAAGGTCAGCGTCAGCAGGTCCGGGGCGACCGCCGCGGTGGGCTTGTGGGTGACGCCGTCGTACAGGATCTTGTCGTAGATCTCGTCGGAGCAGACCAGCAGGTTGTGGCGGCGGGCGATGTCGGTGAGCCCCTTGAGGACCGCCTCGTCGTACACCGCGCCCGTCGGGTTGTTGGGGTTGATGATGACGATCGCCTTGGTGCGGTCGGTGACCTTGCGCTCCACGTCCGCCAGGTCCGGCATCCAGTCGGACTGCTCGTCGCAGCGGTAGTGCACGGCGGTGCCGCCGGACAGCGAGACGGCGGCCGTCCACAGCGGGTAGTCCGGCGCCGGCACGAGGACCTCGTCGCCGTCGTCCAGCAGCCCCTGCATCGCCATCACGATCAGCTCGGAGACGCCGTTGCCGATGAAGACGTGCTCGACGTCCGTCTCGATGCCGAGGGTCTGGTTGTGCATGACGACCGCCCGGCGCGCGGCCAGCAGTCCCTTGGCGTCGCCGTAGCCGTGCGCCGTCGAGACGTTGCGGAGGATGTCCTCCAGGATCTCGGGCGGGCACTCGAAGCCGAACGCGGCCGGGTTGCCGGTGTTCAGCTTGAGGATGCGGTGACCGGCGGCTTCCAGCCGCATCGCCTCCTCGAGCACCGGGCCCCGGATCTCGTAACAGACGTTGGCGAGCTTGGTCGACTGGATCACCTGCATGCCTGGGAGCTTACGGCCGGGTAACGCTCCTCGGGTCGTGTTTTCCACCACGTGAGACGCGGGATTTGTGCGGATTTCGCCCTCCGCTGTCCCACCGGCCCCGCCGGTCTCTACAATGCGCCGCCATGTCCAGGCCATCCGAGTACGAGAACGGGGCGTACGGCGCACGTGCCGCGCACCATGCCGCCGGGGCGTACGGCGTTCCCGGTACGCCCGCGGAGGCCGGCGAGCCCCAGGGTCCCCCGAACGTGTACCACCCGCGGGCCGTCCCTCCGCCGTCGTACGAGGAGTACGCCGATCCGGCGGCGGCCCACGGCTGGCAGAACGCGTACGACGAGACGGCCGAGCTGCCCGCGGCGGCCGGACGGCCCGCGGCCGGCGGCGGCGCGGGGCGGGGCGGTCCGTCCGGGCCGGCACGGGGACGGCACGCCGTGCGCGGGCCGGGGCCCCGGCGGGCGCGGCGCGCGGTGGCCGCCGCGGGGGCGGCGGGTGCCGTGTCGGTGGCCGCCCTGGTGGCCGGGTTCGCCTTCTCGGGGGCGTCACCGGAGTCGTCCTCCATCTCGTCGCCGGACTCCTCCCCCGACTCCTCGCCGGGTTCGTCGCCGGACGACGCCGGGACCGGTACCGGGGGAGGGAAGGCGCGTGCCACTCCCCCGGCCCCGGCCCCGGCGTCGCCGGCCGAGTCGCGCGGCGCGGCGGCGGGCGCCCTCGCCGAGCCCTCCGCGGTACCACCCGCCGGGAAGACGCCCGGCGCCAAGGCCACCGGCGGCGCGGCGCCGTCCGGGGCGGTGAGCGCCGCCCCGGACCGCACCGAGGCGGCGGCCGCCCCGGAGGAGTCCGCCGCCGCGCCGTCCGCCGCCGGCCCCACGGCCGCGCCGGTCCCGGCCGCCACTCCGCCTCCGGACGGCTCCGGCCGCAGGCCGGGGCGCGGTCACGGCGGCACCGGACGCGCCAAGTGATCACGGGCCTGCCGGCCGGGCCGGACGGACCGCCCGGCCCGGCGCGGTCCGGCGCGACCGGACCCGGCGGCGGCCCCAGGGCGCCGAGCGGCGCGGGGAGCCCGCCGGCGGCGGCCGGGGCGCCGCGAGCGGCGCCGGAGGCGGCGGCGCGGAGCCCGCGACGGGCGTGCGGGACGGCATGACGAGGGCCCCGCACGCCGTTGTGCGGGGCCCGCTGTCCGCACCGCGGCCGGCCGTGACGATGTCGCTGGTCAGGGCACTGTCGGTTGGACCGGCCGCGGAGTCCTCGGGTGGTGTCAGCCCAGGCGCTCCACCAGTTTGCGGTACTCGTCCCACAGCTCCTCGGGCGTGTGGTCGCCGAAGGTGTTCAGGTGCTCGGGGACCAGCGCGGCCTCCTCGCGCCACACCTCCTTGTCGACGGTGAGCAGGAACTCCAGCTCCTCGTCGGACAGGTCCAGGCCGTCGGTGTCGAGGGCGTCCTTGGCCGGCAGGATGCCGATGGGGGTCTCGACGCCCTCCGCCCGGCCCTCCAGGCGTTCCACGATCCACTTCAGGACGCGGGAGTTCTCGCCGAAGCCGGGCCAGACGAACCGGCCCTCGTCGTCCTTGCGGAACCAGTTGACGTAGTAGATCTTCGGCAGCTTGGACTGGTCCTTGTCCTTGGCCACGTCGATCCAGTGGGCCATGTAGTCGCCCATGTTGTAGCCGCAGAACGGCAGCATCGCGAAGGGGTCGCGGCGCAGCTCGCCGACCTTGCCCTCGGCGGCGGCGGTCTTCTCGCTGGCGACGTTGGCGCCGAGGAAGACGCCGTGGTTCCAGTCGAAGGACTCCGTCACCAGCGGGACGGCGGTGGCGCGGCGGCCGCCGAACAGGATCGCCGAGATCGGCACGCCCTTGGGGTCCTCCCACTCCGGCGCGATGATCGGGCACTGGGCGGCCGGCACGGTGAAGCGGGCGTTGGGGTGGGCCGCCGGGGTTTCGGACTCCGGGGTCCAGTCGTCGCCCCTCCAGTCGGTGAGGTGGGCCGGGGGCTCCTCGGTCATGCCCTCCCACCACACGTCGCCGTCGTCGGTGAGGGCGACGTTGGTGAAGACGGCGTTGCCCCACAGCGTCTTCATCGCGTTGGCGTTGGTGTGCTCCCCCGTGCCGGGCGCGACGCCGAAGAAGCCGGCCTCGGGATTGATCGCGTACAGCCGGCCGTCCTCGCCGAACCGCATCCAGGCGATGTCGTCGCCGACGGTCTCCACCGTCCAGCCGGGGATGGTCGGCTCCAGCATGGCCAGGTTGGTCTTGCCGCAGGCGCTGGGGAAGGCGGCGGCGACGTACTTGGCCTCCCCGCGCGGCGGGGTCAGCTTCAGGATCAGCATGTGCTCGGCGAGCCAGCCCTCGTCGCGGGCCATGACGGAGGCGATGCGCAGGGCGTAGCACTTCTTGCCGAGCAGGGCGTTGCCGCCGTAGCCGGAGCCGTAGGACCAGATCTCGCGGGTCTCCGGGAAGTGGGAGATGTACTTGGTCCGGTTGCAGGGCCAGGGCACGTCCTCCTGGCCCGGTTCCAGCGGGGCGCCCAGCGAGTGCACGGCCCTGACGAAGAAGCCCTCGTCGCCCAGCTCGTCGAGGACGGCCTGGCCCATGCGGGTCATCGTGCGCATGGAGACGGCCACGTAGGCCGAGTCGGTGATCTCGACGCCGATCGCGGACAGCGGCGAGCCGAGCGGGCCCATGCAGAAGGGCACGACGTACATGGTGCGGCCCCGCATGGAGCCGCGGAACAGGCCGTTCTCACCGGTGAAGATCTCCCGCATCTCGGCGGGCGCCTTCCAGTGGTTGGTGGGGCCGGCGTCCTCCTCCTTCTCGGAGCAGATGAAGGTCCGGTCCTCGACGCGGGCGACGTCGGTGGGGTCGGAGGCCGCGTAGTAGGAGTGGGGGCGCTTGACGGGGTCGAGTTTCCGGAAGGTGCCCCTCTGGACGAGCTCCTCGCACAGTCGCTCGTACTCGGCCTCGGATCCGTCGCACCAGACCACGTTGTCCGGCTGCGTCAGTTCGGCGATCTCGTTCACCCACGAGATCAGCTCCTGGTGCTTGGTGGGGACGACGGGGGGAGCCGCGATGTCGCGCGCCACGATTGCTCCTAGGTGAGGGATTTTTTTGTCTGGAGGCCCCGTGGGGGCTGCGACCCGGATGCTTCACGGTGGGACCTCGGCGCTCATCCGGTGCCGACCGCACTCATTTGATCATCCGATGTGCGCGCCCATCTGTCCAGAGGGCCTCACACTTGAGCGGAGTGAGGAACGCCACGTACCTGCGCGTTCCTCAGCGTGTCTTTACCGACACGTTGGGTTCATCTGAATGTTCTTTTACCTCGCACGAGCGGGATGCGCCCGGCGGGAATGAGAAGTGTGCGGCCGGGTACCCCGTGAGACGATGACCATCCCCTCATCCGTCCCACGGTTGTACTGACACGTAACTTACGGTTCCGTAGGTACGATTCGAGCTATGACTGCGTCCGCCTTCGACGCGTCCACGGACAGCCAGGCCGACGGTCGCGGCCCCGTGGCGCTCTCCCTGCCGCATCCGGTGAAGCCCAAGCTGCGCGGCTGGCTGCACCTGGGCATGTTCCCGGCCGCACTCGTCGCGGGCCTGGTGCTCACCGCCCTCGCCGACTCGGTCAGGGGCCGTATCGCATGCAGCGTGTACGCCCTGACGGCCTGCCTGCTGTTCGGTGTGAGCGCGCTGTACCACCGGGGCAACTGGAGCCCCCGCATGGACGGCGTCCTGCGCCGCCTCGACCACGCGAACATCTTCCTGATCATCGCGGGCACCTACACCCCGCTGACCCTGCTGCTCCTGCCCGCCTCCAAGGGCCGGTGGCTGCTGTGGGGCGTCTGGGCCGCGGCGGCGGCCGGCATCGTCTTCCGCGTGTTCTGGGTCGGCGCCCCGCGCTGGCTCTACACGCCCTGCTACATCGCGATGGGCTGGGCGGCCGTCTTCTACCTCCCCGACTTCCTGCGCACCGGCGGCGTCACCGTCCTCGTCCTGGTGGTGGTGGGCGGCCTGCTCTACAGCGTGGGCGGGGTGATCTACGGCCTCAAGCGCCCCAACCCGTCACCGCGCTGGTTCGGCTTCCACGAGGTGTTCCACTCCTTCACCCTGGCGGCGTTCGCCGCGCACTACGCGGCGATCTCGCTGGTGGCGTACTAGCACGCGCAGCCCTCCTCCCCCACCGGACGGCCACGGCTTCCCAGCCGTGGCCGTCTCCCGTGCCCGGGACAGGACCCGGCGGGTCGCGCCCCGACCGTCCTCGGGCACGGTCCGTCCGCCGCGAAGCGCCGAACCCCCGTCTCGCCGCCATGACATTCTGACCGGGTGAACGGTTCCGCGATCCACGTCGAGTTCCCCCCGGAACTGCACCTGTTCGTCCCGCAGGCACGGCGGACGGGCGCCACCCGGGTCACCGTCGACGGCGTCTCCACCCTCGGCCACGTCGTCGAGTCCCTCGGTGTCCCGCTGACCGAGGTCGGCGCGCTCCTCGTCGACCACCGCGCGGTGCCGCCCGCGCACGTCCCCGCGGCCGGCGAGTCGGTGACCGTGCGGGCCGTGGAGCGCCCGCAGCGGGTGCCGGGCGCTCCGCTGCGCTTCCTCCTCGACGTGCACCTCGGCACCCTGGCCCGCCGCCTGCGGCTGCTCGGCGTGGACACGGCGTACGAGTCGACGGACATCGGGGACCCGGCGCTGGCCGCCCGCTCGGCGGCGGAGCAGCGGGTCATGCTCAGCCGGGACCGGGGCCTGCTGCGCCGCCGCGAGCTGTGGGCGGGCGCGTTCGTCTACAGCACCCGCCCCGACGACCAGCTCCGCGACGTGCTGGAGCGGTTCCAGCCCGAGCTGCGGCCCTGGACCCGCTGCACCGCCTGCAACGGCCTGCTGCGCCGGGCCGCCAAGGAGGAGGTGGCGGACCAGCTCGAGCACGGGACGCGGCGGACCTACGACGTGTTCGCGCAGTGCACCGCGTGCGGCCGGGCCTACTGGAAGGGCGCGCACCACGAGCAGCTGGAGGCCATCGTGGAGCGCGCCCTGGCGGAGTTCGGTCCCTGAGGCGGCGGCGCGGCCGGACCCGCCGGCGCCTAGTGGTGGTGGGGCTTCCCGGCCTGGGGGCGGGGGCGCTTCCCGGCGAAGTCCCCGCTGTCGCAGGCGACCCCGTCCTTGTCCCGGTCCAGGCGGTGCCGGTCGCGGCCGTGCACCTCCATGCGGCCGTAGCCCTTCTCCGCCAGCCAGTCGCACCGCTCGGCCCGCGGCATCTCCGGGAACGTCCACGGCACGCACTGGCTGATCGTGCCGTAGGAGTGGTCGCAGCCGTCGTACCCCTCGGGCATCGTGACGCCCCGGTGGTGCTCGTGGGCGTCGGTGCTCGCGGCGCTCCCGGTCAGCTCCTCGGCGAAGGCCTGGACGCGGGCTGCGGCGACCTGGCCCTCCGGCCCGATCCGCACCCACCGGGACACGGACGGCACACCGCCGGCGTCCACGACCGACAGCATGTACCAGCCGGGCGGGGCCAGGTTCGGATTGCTGGTCAGGCTGAGGTCGACGGTGGTGCCGTCGACCGTCATCGGCAGGTCGACGTAGCGCTGGTTGGGGTCGGAGGAGTGGGTGACCGCGGCCGGGCGGATCAGGGACGCCTTGACCACCGGCTTGTCGACCGTGATGCGCTGCGAGGAGCCGTACGCCCAGGTGGTGTCCGCCACCGAGGTGATCCGCGGGCGGTCGCCCTTGAAGAGGTACGGCGGCTCGTAGACCGACACGCGCTGGTCGAAGGAGCCGTCGCCCGGGTTGTCGCCGACGCTCAGCACCCGGCCGTCCGGCAGCAGCGTGGACGAGGAGTGGTACGTCCGCGGCACCGGGTCGGTGGCCAGGCCCGGTTCGAAGGCGTTGGTCGCCGGGTCGTACAGCGACGCCTCGAAGACCGGGTCCTCGCGGTAGGTGTGCAGGGCGCCGCCGGTCTCCAGGACCTTGCCGTCGGGGAGGATGACGGCCGAGACGTACACCTTGCCCTCGTCGCCGGTCTGCGGGCTGCCGTCCGCGTAGTGGCCCTGCGGCAGGTCGGGACCGGGCACGTACCGCGGCGAGTCGGCCTTCATGTCGATCAGGTCGACGAGCCGGTGCGCGTCCGGCGCGACCGTGTGGTTGCCGCCGCCCATGGTGAGGACCTTCTGGTCCTGGGCGGGCGGCAGCAGGACGGACATCGACTGGTCGCGTTCGTCCTTCTTCCGCAGGCCCGGGACCTCGGCGACGGTGCCCGCCTCGTAGTCGTAGACGGAGGCGCCGGTGCCCGGCAGGCCGTTGCCGAAGACATGGCTGCCGGTGTAGAAGAGGCGGCCGTCCTGCAGCAGGATCATCGACGGGTACAGGCCCCAGAAGGCCCAGGCCTGCTTGGCCTCGCCCATCGGCAGCCACTCGTTGCGGGCGTAGGAGAAGTGCTCGTTGACGACGGTGCCCGAGGAGTCCTCGCCGAGGCCGCCGAGGGAGACGACGTCGCCGTTGCCCATCGCGGTCGCCGACGGGTACCAGTGGCCGGCCAGCATGTCGTTGACCTTGATGTACTTGTTCTGGCCGGGGTCGAAGACGTAGCTGGACCGCAGGCCCTTGTAGCCGACGCTGCCGTCGGGCTCGGCGTAGTCCTTGTTGCCGCCGACCACCAGCACCCGGCCGTCCGGGAGCTGGACGTGCCCGGCGCAGAAGAAGTCCTCCGGGGTCGGGATGTCGGTGTAGTCGCCCGTGGCCGGGTCGTACAGCGCGGTCTTGAAGGTGCCGGCCTCGAACATGTCGAGGTCGTTGCCGGACCCCGCGATCAGCAGCACCTTGCCGGTGTGCAGCAGCACCGAGTGGATGGCCCGCACCGGGGCCTGGAGCGTCTGCACGGTCCACCGGCCCTTGCACTCCGGGCCGGTGCCGCCGGCGCGGCAGGGATCGGGCTCGGCGGGGACGGTGGCGTCGACCATGGCGTAGTCGTCCGTGGTCAGGGTCCCCACGCCGTAGAGCGCGCCGCCCCAGGTGATCTGGTCGGTGCCCGGCGGGATCGCCGGGGTGCGGACCTCGGTGCGGCTCCAGCCCGCGGACGGGGCGAGGGTCTTGAGGTCGGTCCAGTAGACCCAGCCCAGCTCGGCGTCGTGCCGGAAGACGGTGAGCGCCACGTCCGGCGTCGTCGACCGGTACCAGAACGACAGGTCGTACTGGCGGCCCGGAGTGACCCGCGGCGCGCAGGAGTTCTCCAGCATCATCGTCTTGCGGTCGCCGTCGGCGCGCCGGGTCAGCTCGACCCGTACCGCGCGGCTGCCGCTGTGGGCGTCGTCGGTGACGGTGAAGGTGTAGTCGTTGTCGCCCCAGCCCGACTTCTCGAAGCACTGCGGGAACCGCGAGGGGCCGTCGAGGATCTCCAGGCCCGGGTTCTGGACGAGGTTGGCCGCGGCGGCGGCGGGCCGGGCGCCGAGCGGGCCGAGCCCGAGGGCGGTGGTGAAGAGCACGAAGGCGGTCAGCAGCAGCCGGACGGGTCTGCCGTGCGGGCGCGGCAGCCGGTGTCCGCTGCCGGGTCTTCCGGTTCCGGACAGCATGGTGTGTCCCCCCTTGATCAAGGATCCCCCCGGATCCCCTTGTCGTCGACGGTCCTGCGGACTACCGGCCGCTGTCGATCCGGAGAATGTCGATCCGGCCGCCGCCCTCCCCGAAGGTGGCGACCGGGCGGCCGTGCGCGAACAGGTCGCGCAGGGTGGGCAGGTTCTCGCGTTCGCCGCGCAGGGCGGGGGTGGACACCACGTAGTCGATGTCCTTCCAGCCGTGCGGCAGCGTCTTGGTGACCGCCGGGTCCTGGTCCAGCTTGTAGTGCCAGATGACCCCGGTGCCCGGGCGGTACCCGGCGTCGACCGCGTCCAGCCACAGCACGCCGTCGGTGACGACGCGCACCCGGTCGCGGTCGCCGACGGGGGTCTCGCGCAGCCAGCGGGAGGCGTCGCGGTAGACGCCGTTGTCGTCGGCGGTGACGGCGGAGCGGTCCTGCTGGTACCAGTGCGGGCCGGCGATCGCCGCCACTGCGGCGGCGGCCGCGACACCGGCGGCGAGCCGGGGGCGCGGCCCGCCGGGCAGCCGGGCGGTCCCGGCCTGGACGAGCCCGGCCAGGGTGAGCGCCAGGAAGGGCAGGACCTGCACGATGTACATCTGCGGCAGGTAACCGCCGGGCCGCAGCGCGACCAGCGCCAGCACCAGCACGGCGAGGGCGGCCGGGCGCAGCCCGCGCACCGCCAGCGCGAGCACGGCCGCCGCGGCGCCGCCCACCAGCAGGTAGGGGTCCCGGGTCAGCCAGTCCTCGAAAAGCCGGTGGGCGTCGGTGCCCGCCGTGAAGGGCGAGCCGCTGCCCTCGCGTCCGCCGAGCTGGAACTTGAGGGTGCCGAGCAGCGAGACGTGCCCCGGGCCGGGCCACAGCTCGCCCTTGAGCAGGGCGTACAGCGGGTAGAACAGGCCGGTCAGCACGAACCCGGAGCCGAACCCCGCGAAGGAGAACTTGCGGGTGCTGGGGTGGCTGCCCTGCCAGAGGGTCACCAGCAGCACGGGCAGCAGGACGGCGATGGTCTCCTTGGACAGCACCGCCAGCGCGAAGGCCACGCCCGCCGAGACGTGATGCCACAGGTGGCGGCGCGGCGAGAGGGCGAACGCGAAGGCGGCCAGCGCCCACAGGACGGCGAAGTTGTCCAGGTAGATCTGCCGGTGCAGCACCACCGCGAGCGGCGACAGGGCGTACAGCAGCACGGCTCCGGCCGCGGCGGGCCGGACCAGTCCGAGGCGGCGGCCGACGACGTAGACCAGTACGCAGGTCGCCCCCGCCACCGGGAGCATCGCCATGCGTCCCTGGACGAACGTGGGCAGGTCCGGCAGGAGCCAGGACGGCAGCCACGACAGCGCCGCGAGCTGCGTCCAGCCGAACGGCGGGTGGTCGTACCAGTAGGTGTAGTGCGCGAGCGCACCGTGCCGGACGGCCCAGGCCTGCGCGAGATAAGTGCCCTCGTCGTCATTGGGGAAGGGATAATTCCCGATTCCCCGGGCCCGCACCGCGAGGGCGACGAGAAGAACGGGAGTAACCCAGAAATAATCCGGCCGAAACATTATGCGACGCGCGGGCGACCCACCCTCTTGTGAATTGCCCGGTGCCGGCCGGAAAACGGACGAGGAACGATCTGAACTTCCTCCGTCGGAGCCTTCACGCACACGCGTGTGCGGCACGGCAGTCCCCATGCGGAATCCCCCACCCCCACTTTTTGGCCCTGACCGCCCCGGGACCTCCCCCTCGAAAGCCCAGGAATCAGGCATGCCGCAGCATCATGGCACACCGTGGACCTCCGCATAAGAAGAATCTGCCATTCCGGAAGTGCCGAAGATCGTCCCCGGGGGGCCGCATTGCCGGGGAAATGGAGAACCTGCTAGCTTCGCCCGGGAGCCCTGGCACATCACACGCGAAAAGTCCCGGAACACCGCGGAAGAACCGGCAGCGCCGCCGATCGCGAGAGGGCTCGGCCGATCTGTGAAGCATCCGGAAGCACGACGGGTTGGGGAGCCCGGCGTCCGGAGAAGCCGAGGAAGACCAAGGAAGACCGAGGGGGGAATTCGTGGTCTCCGCCATCCTGTTAGTCGATTCCGTCGTCCTCATGACCGCCGCGGGCGTCACGCTCTGGTGGATGCTCCATGCCTGGCGCACTCCCGAGACGCTTCAGTCGACGGCGTTCGCCGAGCCCGACGGCACACCCGGGCTGTCCTTCTCGCTCCTCGTCCCGGCCCGGCACGAGGAGGCCGTCCTGCGCCACACGGTCGAGCAGATGCTGCGCATCGACCACCCGGACTACGAGATCATCCTGATCGTCGGGCACGACGACCCCGGCACCGCCGCCATCGCCCGCGAACTGGCCGCCGAGCATCCCGGCATGGTGCGGACGGTCGTCGACACCCACGAGGCGAAGAACAAGCCCCGCGCCCTCAACACCGCGCTGCCGCACGCCCGGGGCGACGTCGTCGGCGTCTTCGACGCCGAGGACGTCGTCCACCCGGACCTGCTCGCCCACGTCGACTTCGCCTTCCGGCGGGAGAACGCCGACGTCGTCCAGGGCGGCGTGCAGCTGATCAACTACCAGAGCAGCTGGTACAGCCTGCGCAACTGCCTGGAGTACTTCTTCTGGTTCCGCAGCCGGCTGCACCTGCACGCCCGCAAGGGGTTCATCCCGCTCGGCGGCAACACCGTCTTCGTCCGCGCCGGGCTGCTGCGGCAGACCGGCGGCTGGGACGGCAACTGCCTCGCCGAGGACTGCGACCTGGGCGTGCGGCTGTCCAGCGGGGGCGCGAAGGTGGTGGTCGCGTACCACTCGGCCCTCGTCACCCGGGAGGAGACGCCCGGCTCGATCCGGGCGCTCTACAAGCAGCGCACCCGCTGGAACCAGGGCTTCCTGCAGGTGCTCCGCAAGGGCGAGTGGCGCCGGCTGCCCGGCGCCGGCCAGCGGCTGCTCGCCCGCTACACCCTCAGCACCCCGTTCCTGCAGGCCGCCACCGGCGTCATGATCCCGCTCGGGGTGGTGCTCGCCCTGATCGGCGGGGTGCCGCTGCCCTTCTCCCTGTTCGCCTGGCTGCCGATGCTCCCGATGGCCGCCATGGTGGTCTTCGAGGCCGTCGCCCTGCACGACTTCGGCCGCGAGTACGGCTTCCGCATCGGCCTCCGGCACTACGTCCAGCTGATCGCCGGAGGACCGGTGTACGCCGTGGTCCTCGCGGCCGCCGCCCTGCGCGCCGTGTGGCGCGAGTACACCGGCCGCCGCGACTGGGAGCTGACCTCCCACGTGGGCGCCCACCTGCCCGCCCAGGTCCCGCAGCCCCAGGAGGCACCGTGACGGCGTCGCCCGCCGACGTGTCCATCGTCGTCCCGACCTTCAACGAGGCCGGCAACATCCGCGAGCTCCTCGCCAGGATCGCCGCCGCCGTCCCCGCCGGGACACGCGCCGAGGTGGTGTTCGCCGACGACTCCACGGACCACACCTGCGAGATGATCGAGGCGGCGGCCGCGTCCTGCCCGGTCCCCGTGGTGCTGCACCACCGCCCCGTTCCCGAGGGCGGCCTCGGCGGCGCGGTCGTCGAGGGCATGGCCCGCGCCGCCGCGCCGTGGATCGTGGTCATCGACGCCGACCTGCAGCATCCGCCCGAACTGATACCCGAGCTGATCGCGAGGGGCGAGACGAGCGGCGCGGAACTGGTCGTGGCCAGCCGCTACGCGGCCGGCGGCGACCGCGGCGGCCTCGACGGCGGCTACCGCAAGCTGGTCTCCAGCGCCTCGACGCTCGTGACCAAGGGCCTCTTCCCGCGCGCCCTGAGCGGCCTGACCGATCCGATGAGCGGCTTCTTCGCCATCCGGCGCACGGCCGTCGACCGGGCCGCCGCCGAGGACGAGGGGCTGCAGCCGCTCGGCTACAAGATCCTGCTGGAGCTGGCGGTGCGGTGCCGTCCCCGCTCCGTCGCGGAGGTCCCGTACGCGTTCGGCGAGCGGCACGCGGGCGAGTCCAAGTCCACGGCGCGCGAGGGCCTGCGCTTCCTGCGGCACCTGATCACCCTGCGCACCGCCGACGCCCGCGCCCGCGCGGTCGTCTTCGGGCTGATCGGGCTCTCCGGCTTCGTCCCGAACCTCGCCCTGCTGTGGCTGCTGACCTCCACGGCGGACGGACTGCACCACGCCCCCGCCGAGATCATCGCCAACCAGGCGGGCCTGCTGTGGAACTTCGCCCTGATCGACTCCTTCGTCTACCGCAACCAGCGGCGCCACCACCGGCGCTCGGTCCGGCTGCTCACCTTCGCGGCCGTCGGCAACGTCGACCTGGTGGCCCGCATCCCGCTCGCCGCCCTGCTCATCGCCGCCGCGGGCATGTCCGTGCTGCCCGCGACCGCGCTCAGCATGGCCGTCGTCTTCACGGCACGGTTCCTGGTCGTCGACCGGTGGGTGTACCGGCGGCTGCGCGGGCGCGCGGCGGCGGCAGCGGTCCCGGTCGCGCGGGAGCCGGTACCGGATCCCCTCGGCTGAGCCGGCCGGGACCCGGCGGGGCTCAGGAGGCCAGCCCGGCCCTGAGCCCCGCCGGGTCCGTCACCGGCCTGTCGCACACGAACCGGCGGCACACGTACGCGGCCGGGCGGCCGTCGACCAGGCCGCGGTCGGCGAGCAGCGGGAACTCGTCGCTCTCCGGTGCGCCGACCGCGACGACCGCGCCGGGAGCGGTGCCGAGGAGCGCCGCACGGTGCAGGGTCCTCGTGGCGTCGTCGGCCCCCGGGCCGACGATCGCCACCTCGCGGGGCCCGTCCAGGAGGGCCTCGGCGACGGCGAGCCCCCAGCCGATGAAGCGGGGCACGCGCGGGCCGAGCGCCTTGACCACGCCCAGCGCCCGTTCGGCGGCGGTGCGGTGGGGCTCGGAACCGGTGTGCGCGGCGTAGCCGAGCAGGGCGCCCGCGGCGGCGGTCCAGCCGGAGGGGGCGGCGTTGTCGGTGGGGTCCTGGGGGCGGCGGATCAGCCGCTCGGCGTCGGCGGCGGTGTCGTACAGGGCGCCGGAGTCGTCGGTGAAGCGGGTCAGGACGTGGTCGAGGAGGAGACCGGCGAAGTCCAGCCAGACGCCCTCGCCGGTGACGGAGGCGAGGGCGAGGAATCCCTCCGCCACGTCGGCGTAGTCCTCCAGCACGCCCGCGTTCGCGCCGGCGTGGCCGTTCCTGCTGGTGCGGGTGAGACGGCCGTGGTCGTCGAGGTGCACCCGGACCAGCAGGTCGGCGGCGGCGACGGCGGCCTCGACGAGGTCGGGCCGGTCGAAGTAGGCGCCGGTCTCGGCGAGCGCGGCGATCGCCAGGCCGTTCCAGGCGGCGACGACCTTGTCGTCGCGGCCGGGGGCGGGACGGCGGGAGCGCGCGTCCAGCAGCAGCCGCTTCACGGAGGCGATCCGGGCGGCGTCGAACACCCCGTCCTGCTGCGGCAGCTGGAGCACGGACGCGCCGTGTTCGAAGGTGCCCTCCTCGGTGACGCCGAAGTACCGGGCGGCGAGGTCGGCGTCCTCCTCGCCGAGCACCTCGCGCAGCTGCGCGGGCGTCCACACGTAGTAGGCGCCCTCGACGTGCCTCCCCGTCCCGTCGTCGCTGTCGGCGTCGAGCGCGGAGGCGAACCCGCCCTGGTCGGTGCGCAGCTCGCGCACCATGAAGTCGGCGGTCTCCAGGGCGACCCGGCGGGCGAGCGCGGACCCGGTGGCCCGCCACAGGTGGGCGTAGACGCGGCACAGCAGGGCGTTGTCGTACAGCATCTTCTCGAAGTGCGGCACGATCCAGTCGCGGTCCACGGAGTAGCGCGCGAAGCCGCCGCCGAGCTGGTCGTAGATGCCGCCGCGGGCCATCCGCTCGCAGGTGTCCTGCGCCATCTGCAGGGCGCCCTCGGAGCCGGTGCGCGCGTGGTGGCGCAGCAGGAACTCCAGCACCATGGACGGCGGGAACTTCGGCGCCCCGCCGAAGCCGCCGCGCTGCGGGTCGTACTCGCGGGTCAGCCCGAGCAGGGCCTGCGCGAGCTCCTGCTCGCCGGGGACCTCGGTGCCGCCGAAGGAGATCTCCCGCCCGGCGAGGTCCCGCACGATCTTCCCGGCGACCTCGGTGACCTCCTCGTGCCGGTCCGTCCAGGCCGCGCGGACGCCCTCCAGCACCTGCCGGAAGGAGGGCATGCCGTGCCGGGGCGCGGGCGGGAAGTAGGTGCCGAAGTAGAACGGCTCGGCGTCCGGGGTGAGGAACACCGTCATGGGCCAGCCGCCGTGCCCGGTCGCCGCCTGCACCGCCTCCATGTAGACGGCGTCCACGTCGGGGCGTTCCTCGCGGTCGACCTTGACGCTGACGAAGTGCGCGTTGAGGAAGTCGGCGGTCTCCCGGTCCTCGAAGGACTCGTGGGCCATCACGTGGCACCAGTGGCAGCTGCTGTAACCGACGCTCAGCAGGACGGGCACGTTCCGCCGGCGCGCCTCCGCGAAGGCCTCGTCCGACCAGGGCCACCAGTCGACGGGGTTGTCGGCGTGCTGAAGGAGGTACGGGGACGTCTCGTGCGCCAGTCGGTTCGGCATGGTGTCCATCCTGCCGCAGTGCCGTTGCTGAGGACCGGGGGGAGCGAGCCCCGCCGCCGGGGCCCGTGCTCAGCCGTGTGCCCCGAACGGTGCCGGGCACACCGGTTCCCCGCTCCCCGCCGCCCGTTCCGCCGGATCCGCGGCGCCCGCGTCGTCGACTGCGCGGCGACGGCCCCGGGGAGCCGCCTCCGCCACCCCGCGGCCTGCCGCCGCACGGTCCCGCCGGCGCCGCCCGCGCCGTCCCGGCCGGGTCCGCCCGCGCCGTCCCTCGCCTCCGGGGCGAGGGACGGGGCACGGGCGGCGGACGGGTCCCGCCGTCCTGTCAGCCCCGCTGGGCCCCGGGCTCGCCCGGAGCCTGGCCCGGGCCGGACTGCGGCTCCGGGGCCTCCTCGAAGTCGACCTTGCCCATGTGCCTGTTCATGGACTTCATCAGGCCCCACACCGCCAGGGCCATCACCGCGAAGACGATGAAACCGAGGACGCCGGGGGTGACCTTGTCCTCGTCGACCTCGGCGAGGGTGACGAGGTGCGTCAGTGCCAGGCTTGCGCTTGCGCTCATGTCAGGCATTGTCCCGGATGCCCGCGAAGAGGTCGTCCTCGGGGAGGGAGGTGTCCACGAGGGACTTCGCGAGCTCGTACTCCTCCGTGGGCCAGACCTCCTTCTGGATCTCCATCGGCACCCGGAACCAGCCGCCGTCGGGGTCGATCTGGGTGGCGTGCGCGATCAGCGCCTTGTCGCGGATCTCGAAGAAGTCGGCGCACGGCACGTGCGTGGTGATCGTGCGCTCCTTGCGGTTGAACTCGTCCCAGCGCTTGAGCCAGTCCCCGTACGGCGACTCCAGGCCGCGCTCCAGCATCGCGTGGTGCAGCGCCTCGGTGCGGGGACGGTTGAAGCCCTGGTTGTAGTACAGCTTCAGCGGCTGCCACGCCGGGCCGAACTCCGTCTCCGGGTACTTCTCGGTGTCCGCCGCGCCCTCGAACGCCACCATCGAGATCTTGTGGGTCATGATGTGGTCGGGGTGCGGGTACCCGCCGTTCTCGTCGTAGGTGGTGATCACCTGGGGGCGGAAGGAGCGGATCTTCCTCACCAGCTCACCGGCCGCCTTGTCGACGTCCTCCAGGGCGAAGCAGCCCTCGGGCAGCGGCGGCAGCGGGTCGCCCTCCGGCAGGCCGGAGTCGACGAAGCCGAGCCACTCCTGCTTGACGCCGAGGATCTGGCGGGCCTCGTCCATCTCCTTCTTGCGCACCTCGTGGATGTGCTCCTCGATGTACGCGTCGCCCTGCAGCTTCGGGTTCAGGATGGAGCCGCGCTCACCGCCCGTGCAGGTCACCACCAGCACGTCCACCCCTTCGGACACGTACTTCGCCATGGTGGCCGCGCCCTTGCTCGACTCGTCGTCGGGGTGGGCGTGCACGGCCATCAGTCGCAGCTGGTCAGTCAAGACTCAATCCTCAAGTCAGTCGGCGCCCTGTGCGTCGGCGCGGTCCAATAGGTGTCGCCCCCGCGGGTGCCGTCCCGGAGGAACGTCGTCGAGGGGTGGCGATCGGGGTGCGGACGGGGGCTTCTATAGTGACCGAACCGGGCGGCGAATAATTCCGGGACCGGACTTCAGGGCCCCTTTCGGGACATCTGTCCGCCCCTGCCGAAAGGACCGATCATGAGCACGACGAGCACGCGACCGCCGGAGGGCCGCTACGGCCGCTCCTCGGACGAGCGCGCCGACCGCACGCTCAAAGCCGTCGGCGCCGTCCTCGCGGCGGTGCTGCTCGCGGTGATCGGCTATTTCGCCTACCACTACGTCGGGCAGAACAAGATCAGCGGCGAAGTGATCAGTTTCGACACCTCGGAGGACTCGGTGCGGGTCCGCCTGGAGGTCCGCAAGGACGCCGGTGTCAGCGGCTACTGCACCGTGCGGTCCCAGGCGGAGGACGGCGCCGAGGTCGGCCGGGCCGACTTCCGCTTCGCCGGCGACGCCACGCGCATCGACGAGGTGGTCACGCTGCGCACGACGGCTCCGGGCACGACGGCCGAGCTGCTCGGCTGCCACGCCGGGTGACACTGTCCGGCATCACCCGGAATACCTAGCCGCTGACCTGCGTTGACGCGAATCAGGTGGCTTTTGTCCTCCCCCTTGGGCCGGTGAATTGTTAGGCTCGTGGTTTCGCCCATCCGTGAAGGAACATGCTTCTGGGTAGGGCGATGCTTTGTATTCCCAGTACCTACGAGGAGCACCTGTGACCCAGACCAGCGAGAACGTCACCTGGCTGACCCAGGAGGCGTACAACAAGCTCAAGGACGAGCTTGAGTACCTTACTGGTCCCGCGCGCGCGGAGATCGCCGCGAAGATCGCCGCCGCGCGCGAGGAGGGCGATCTGCGTGAGAACGGCGGGTACCACGCGGCGAAGGAGGAGCAGGGCAAGCAGGAGCTCCGTGTGCGCCAGCTGACCCAGCTCCTCGAGAACGCCAAGGTCGGCGAGCCGCCGGCGGCGGACGGCGCGGTGGCCCCCGGCATGGTCGTGACCATCGCCTTCGACGGCGACGAGGACGACACCCTGACCTTCCTGCTCGCCTCCCGCGAGTACGCGAGCGCCGAGATCGAGACCTACTCCCCCCAGTCCCCGCTGGGCACCGGCGTCATCGGCCACAAGGTCGGCGAGGACGCGGAGTACGAGCTGCCGAACGGCAAGAAGGCGTCGGTGAGGATCCTCAAGGCCGAGCCGTACACCGGCTGACCGGGCCGTGCACCGGCCGCCCCGGCCGGCATCGTCCTTGACGAAGCCCCCGGCGTCTCGTGGACGCCGGGGGCTTCGTCGTACCGGCGCGGAGCGTGGGCCGGTCCGTCAGGCCGCCGCCGAGCGGTACTTGCGGACCGCCAGCGTCCGGAAGATCAGGATGATCACGACCGACCAGATCAGCGAGGCCCACACCGGGTGCTGCATGGGCCAGGCGTCGGGTGTCCGAAAGCCCGGGGGAAGGTTGCCGAACAGCTCGCGGCAGGCCTGCACGGCCGCGCTGAACGGGTTCCACTCCGCGATGTGCCGCAGGAAGGACGGCATCTGGTTCGCGTCCACGAACGCGTTCGAGATGAACGTCAGCGGAAACAGCCAGATCAGGCCGCCCGAGGTCGCCGCCTCGGGAGTGCGCACGGACAGGCCGATGAGCGCGCCGATCCACGAGAACGCGTACCCGAACAGCAGGAGCAGGCCGAATCCGGCGAGCACCTTGCCGAGGTTCTCGTGCGTGCGCCAGCCGACGATCAGGGCGACGGCCGCCAGGACGACGAGGGTGAGCGCCGTCTGCACCAGGTCGGCGATGGTGCGGCCGGTCAGCACCGCGCCACGTGCCATGGGCAGGGAACGGAAGCGGTCGATGAGGCCCTTGTGCATGTCGTCGGCGATGCCCGCACCGGCGCCCGCCGTGGCGAACGTGACGGTCTGGGCGAAGATGCCGGCCATCAGGAACTCGCGGTAGGCCTGGGTGGAGGTGGACGAGCCGACCTGGATCGAGCCGCCGAACACATAGGTGAACAGCACCACGAACATGACCGGCTGGATCAGTCCGAAGATGAGCATCTCGGGGATCCGGCCCATGCGGATCAGGTTCCGCCTGGCCACGATCAGCGAGTCCCGGATCGACTGGCCGAACGGGTTGCTCCGTGGCGGGACGCGCACGGCGTCGGTGGCGGCGCTCACTGGGCGGTCTCCTTCCTGCGTCGGGATCCCCTGTCGCCCGTCCGCCCCCCGCCCTCCTCGTCCCCGGCCTCGGCCGCGTGGCCCGTCAGGGAGAGGAAGACGTCGTCGAGGGTCGGACGGCGCAGGCCGATGTCGTCCATCTCGATGCCGCGGGTGTCCAGCTCGCGGATGATCTCGGCGAGCAGCTTGGCGCCGCCGGTCACGGGCACGGTGAGCTTGCGCATGTGCTCCTCGACCGCGGTGTCGCCCTTGCCGAAGCCGCGCAGCACCTCGGCGGCGGCCCGGATGTGCTCGGGCCGGTGCACCACGACCTCGACGCGCTCGCCGCCGGTGCGGGCCTTGAGCTGGTCGGAGGTCCCCTTGGCGATGACACGGCCGTGATCGACCACCGCTATCTCGTGCGCGAGGTGGTCGGCCTCCTCCAGGTACTGCGTGGTCAGCAGCAGCGTCGTGCCGCCGGAGACCAGTTGCTTGATGACGTCCCACAGTTGCTGGCGGTTGCGCGGGTCCAGGCCGGTCGTCGGCTCGTCCATGAACATCACGGGCGGCGAGACGACCAGGGCCGCCGCGAGGTCGAGCCGGCGGCGCATGCCTCCGGAGTAGGTCTTCGCGGGGCGGTCGGCGGCGTCGGTGAGGTGGAACCGGTCGAGCAGCTCGGCCGCGCGCTCCTTGGCCGCCTTCGCCCTCATCTGGTACAGCTGGCCGACCATCTGGAGGTTCTCCCGGCCGGTCAGGTACTCGTCGACCGCCGCGAACTGGCCGGACAGGCCGATGGAGCGGCGTACGGCGTCGGGGTGCCTGACCACGTCGAGGCCCGCGACGACCGCCTTTCCGCCGTCGGGGCGCAGCAGCGTCGTCAGGCATCGGACGGTCGTCGTCTTGCCCGCGCCGTTCGGCCCGAGCAGGCCCAGGACGGTGCCCTCGGGGACATCGAGGTCGACGCCGTCCAGTGCCCTTACGTCGCCGAAGGTCTTCACCAGGCCTTCGGCGTAGATGGCGCCTGGCATATGAGTCTCCACGTCGTCGGGGGATCTTCGGAAAGCCCAGGGTCGCGCTTCTCGCGCCGCCCGCCCGTTGAGCGGGCGGCGCGAGCCACCATAACGCGATACATCGCGTACCTCAACGGATTTACCCGAACGGGTGACGAAGGGGCCGCGGCCCGCGCGCTCCGCGGACTCCGCCGGCAGACGGCCCGGTCAGTCCATGACCGTGTAGCCCGCCTCGCGCAGGGCCCGGCCGACCTCGGCGCAGTGCGCGGGGCCCTTCGTCTCCAGGTGCAGCTCGACCTCCGCCTCCGTGAGCCCTAGCCGCGGGTCGGTCCGTACATGGCTCACGTCGAGGACGTTGGCGTCGGCCGCCGACAGCACCCCGAGAAGCGTGGCCAGGGCGCCCGGCCGGTCCGTCAGCCGCAGCCGGACGGCCAGGTAGCGGCCCTGCGCGGCCATGCCGTGCCGCAGGACGCGCTGCAGCAGCACGGGATCGACGTTGCCCCCGGACAGCACCGCGACGACCGGCCCCTCGACGGCGCCCGGATCGCCCAGCAGCGCCGCGACCGGACTCGCCCCGGCCGGCTCGACGACCAGCTTGGCCCGCTCCAGGCACAGCAGCAGCGCGGCGGACAGCTCGTCCTCGGTCACCGTGCGGACCTCGTCCACCAGATCGCGGACGATGCCGAACGGCACGTCACCGGGCCGCCCGACCCTGATGCCGTCGGCCATCGTCACCGGCTGCCCGACCGTCACCGGGCGCCCCGCCGCGAGGGACGGCGGATAGGCCGCCGCGCCCCGAGCCTGCACGCCCACGATCCGCACCTCGGGCCGCAGCTCCTTCACCGCGACCGCGATCCCGGCCGCCAGCCCGCCCCCGCCGACGCCGACGACGATCGTGCGCACCTCGGGGCACTGCTCCAGGATCTCCAGGCCGACCGTGCCCTGGCCGGCGATGACGTCGGGGTGGTCGAAGGGGTGGATGAACACCGCCCCCGTCTCGGCCGCGTACTCCTGGGCGGCGGCCAGCGTCTCGTCGACGACCTGGCCGTGCAGGCGCACCTCGGCGCCGTACTCCCGCGTCGCGCTGATCTTGGGCAGCGGGGCGCCCCTCGGCATGAACACCGTGGCGCGCACGCCCAGCAGCGAGGACGCCAGGGCGACGCCCTGCGCGTGGTTGCCGGCGCTCGCGGCGACGACGCCGGCGGCCCGCTCCTCGGGCAGCAGCCCGGCGATGCGGACATACGCGCCGCGCAGCTTGAACGACCCCGTCCGCTGGAGGTTCTCGCACTTGAGGTGGACCGGCGCGCCGACCAGCCGGGACAGGTGCCTGCTGCCCTCCAGCGCGGTCGTCCGCGCCACGCCCGACAGCATCTTCTGGGCACCCCGCACGTCGTCGAGGGTGACGGACCGCAGCGAGTCGGCCGTGCTGTAGCTCATGCCCCAAGCATCGCAGTTCGCCCGCGGCCCGGGCGGTTGCGACCAACCTCCGAGACCCGCTTCGCGCAGCGCCGGCACGGCCCGCCGCCCGGCCGCGTACCCTGTCCCCCAATTAGCAGACCTCCACGAAGTGAGCCCCCGGCCATGCCCACAACACCTGACATGTCGATGGACATGACGACCGTCGGTGACACCGGTCTTCTCGACGCGTTGCAGCACGAGGTGGCGGTGTTCGCCCGCCGTGCCGAGCAGACCCGGCTCGGCGGGGTCGGGCAGGTGCGCAACTCCATGGACCGCGCCGCCTATCTGCTGCTCAACCGCCTCGACAAGGAGGGCCCGATGGGCGTCAAGGCGCTCGCCGCGAGCATGGGCATCGACTCCTCCACGGTCACCCGCCAGGTGGCCCCGCTCGTCGACACCGGGCTCGTCAAGCGCACCTCGCACCCCGAGGACGGGCGCGCGGTGGTGCTCCAGCTGTCCCCGCGCGGCCTGTCGCGGCTGGAGGAGGTGCGCTCCTCCCGGCGCCGGCTGATGGCCGAGCTGACCCACGACTGGGCGCCGGAGGAGCGCGAGGCGTTCTGCGCGCTCCTCACCCGCTTCAACAGCGCCCTCTCCGCCCGCATGACCGCCCATGGGGCGCCGGCGCCGGAGGCTCCGCCGTCCTCCTCCTGAGCGTGCGGGGGCCCGGCGCTCGCCGTGCCCGCACGCGCGTGCCGCCCGGCTCTTGACCGACCGGCCGCCGCCGGTCTCCCATGGGACTCGGCCCGTACGGGACCGGACCCGTCCCGTACGCGGTGGGCCTTCCTGCGAGGACCCCCGGGGAGGGGAGGCGCGGTGCGCGAACGGCAGGCGTCCCGGAGCGCCCGGCGGGCCCGGGAGTTCGAGGCGTTCGTCGCGGGCGCGGCAGGACGGCTGCTGCACGCCGCGACCCTGCTCACGGCCGAGGCGCCGGACGACAACCCGCGCGCGCGGCACCTGCTGACCCTGGCCCTGGCCCACACGTACGCGCACTGGGACCGGCTGCGCGGGGAAGACCCGTACGACCGTGCCCGCCGGCATCTGGTCGACCGGTTCGCCCGCGCGTCCTGGCACCGGTACGGCGGCTTCGGCCGGGCCCGCCCGCGGGGTGCGGGCGCCCTGGCCCGGCTCGCTCCGCAGGAGCGCCTGGTCCTGGTCCTCAGGCTGTACGAGGGCGTCGCCGAGGAGCCGACGGCGGCCCTGCTGGGCCTGTCCGCGGACCGGGTCCGCGCGGTCTGCGACCGGGCGGCGGCGACCCTGCTGCATCCACCGCGGGGGCCCGCGGCGGCGGGGCCGAAGGCGGCGGTGCCGTGAACGGCCGGCCCGGCACCGGGAGGCGTACGTGAACCGGCCCGAGCAGGAGGCCGCCGTGCGGCGGATCATGGCGCGGGGGGCGCCACGGGTGCCGCCCGGACTGTGCGCGGACGCCGTGCGGCGGGGCGGGCGCCTGCTGCGGCGCAGGACGCTCGCGCGCCGCCTGCTGTGGCTGCTGCTGTGCGCGGCGGCCGTGGCGTTCGCGGTGTGGGCGGTGACGGCCCGCCCCTGGGCGGAGCCGCCGTCGAGGACGTCCCCGCCCCTGACGGGCTGGTGAGACCCGGCCGGACTAGCCGAGCGCCTGCTTCAGGTCCTCCAGCAGGTCGTCGACGTTCTCGATGCCCACGGACAGGCGCACCAGGTCGGAGGGCACCTCCAGGGCCGAACCGGCCGCGGAGGCGTGCGTCATGCGACCGGGGTGCTCGATCAGCGACTCCACGCCGCCCAGGGACTCCCCGAGCGTGAACACCCGGGCGCGGTTGCAGACCTCGACGGCCGCCTCCTCGCCGCCCTCGACCCGGAACGACACCATGCCGCCGAACGCCTTCATCTGCTTGGCGGCGACCTCGTGGCCGGGGTGGTCCGGCAGCCCCGGGTACAGGACCCGCGTCACGCGCGGGTGCCGGCTCAGCATCTCGGCGATCCGCCCGGCGTTCTCGCTGTGCCGGTCCATGCGCACGGCGAGCGTCTTGGTGCCGCGCAGCACCAGCCAGGAGTCGAAGGGCCCGGCGACCGCGCCCATCGCGTTCTGGTGGAAGGCCAGCTCCTCGCCCAGCTCGGGGTCGCCGGTGATCAGCGCGCCGCCGACGACGTCGGAGTGGCCGCCCATGTACTTGGTCAGGGAGTGCACGACGACGTCCGCGCCGAGCGCCAGCGGCTGCTGGAGGTACGGCGTGGCGAAGGTGTTGTCGACGACGAGGCGGACGCCCGCGTCCCGGGCGACCTGAGCGACGGCGGCGATGTCGGTGATGCCGAGCAGCGGGTTGGAGGGCGTCTCCACCCACACGGCCCTGGTCTTCGGGGTGAGCGCGGCCCGCACCGCGGCGGGGTCGCCGGTGTCGGCGACCGACCACTCCACGCCCCACCGGGCGACGACCTTGGCGAAGAGGCGGAACGTGCCGCCGTACGCGTCGTTGGGGATGACCACGTGGTCACCGGGGCTGAGCAGCGTACGCAACAGGCAGTCCTCGGCCGCCAGTCCGGACGCGAACGCGAGGCCGCGGCGACCGCCCTCCAGGGCGGCGAGGTTCTCCTCCAGGGCCGTCCGGGTCGGGTTGGCGCTGCGGCTGTACTCGTAGCCGCCGCGCAGGCCGCCGACGCCGTCCTGCTTGTAGGTGGACACCTGGTAGATCGGTGGGACGACCGCGCCGGTGAGGGGGTCGGCGGTGTTGCCCGCGTGGATCGCGAGGGTCTCGAAGTGCTGACTGATGTGCCTGTCGCTCATGGGCACCGAGGGTAGTGCGCCCGCGGCGGAGGTGACGGGCGACGGGGCGCGGGCACCGCGGGAGCCGGCGCCCCGGGCGGGGCCGTCGGGGTTCTCCACCGGCGCGGCGACCGGGTTGGCCAATCGACGGCGGCGTCTGGAACGCTGGAGGCATGGAGATTCTCTGGGTCCTGATGGCGCTGGTCCTGCTCGGTTTCGTGCTGCTGCCCTTCCTGCGGCGCGGGCGCGGCGCGGTCGGGCTGGTGTCGCCCGACCATCCGGACGCCGCGGACCCGGCGAACTACGGCTTCGTCCGCGAGGAGCAGCTGGACATCCGCATGCCGGGACCCGACCAGGACCTGCTGGACGTCCTGGACCTGGTGCAGCGCACCCAGGACTACAAGGCCGCGGCCCAGCTCCTCGCCGGTACGGAGACGCAGGGCGAGCTGCGCTGGCAGCGCGTGCAGGCCTTCGCGGGCGCCGCGTCGCTGGAGCTGCGGCAGCGGCCCGGCGGGGTGAGCGAGGCGCCGGGCGGGCAGTGGCTGCGGGTGTGGCGGACCGAGGCGCCCAAGGACGCGGGCGGCGCGGCGGTGCACGCCGAGTTCCTGGTGCAGCAGGCGTGGCGGACGTCGACGCCCGGCACGGACGAGTTCCGGATCATCATGGAGGAGGCGAAGGCGGCGTGCGGCGACGCGGCGCTGCTGGCCCCCGGCGATCCGATCCCGTACATCATCGAGCTGTCGGTGGCCCGCGGCCTGGCCTACTCCCGGCAGGAGTTCGAGCAGCTCTGGCTGAAGATCCTGGACCGGGCGCCGGCCCACATGGGCGCGCACCTGGCCGCGCTGCACTACTGGTGCGAGAAGTGGCACGGCTCGCGCGAGCTGGCGTACTCGTTCGCGGAGGCCGCGGCGGCCCGCGCCCCCCGGGGCTCGCTGCTCGCGGCCATGCCCCTCTTCGCGGTCTTCGAGCACCTGCCCGAGGTGACGCTGGTCAGCAGCTTCTGGCAGAGCGAGGTGGTGACGAAGGCGATCCACGGCGCGCTGCACGCGGTCCACTCGGCCCGCCCCGACGACCCGATGCTGGCCCACGTCCGCCATCTGCTGGTCTTCTTCCTGGTCCGCTCCGAGCGCTGGGCGGAGGCCATGCAGCAGCTGGTGCACGTCGACGGCCACGTCGGCGCCCTGCCCTGGACCCTGTCCGCCGACCCGGCCGCGGAGTTCGCGGTCTACCGGGCGCTGGCGGTGGCGGGCTACGAGGCGAACGGCGGCAGCCCGGCGACGCTGTCGCACTGAGCCGGCCGGACCGGCGCGGGCGCCGCGCCAGGGCACGGAATTCCGGGACGTCCGGGCGTGTTGACCCGGACGTCGTCCCGGATTGGAGACCGCATGTTCCTGTACAGCCGTACACCCCAGCTGCCGACCCCCGAACAGGCCCTGCGCGGCCGCCCGGAACCGGCGTTCACGGTCCCCGACCGCCACACCGTCCTCGGCACCCCGCTGCTCGGCCCCTACCCCGAGGGCCTGGAGGTGGCCGACTTCGGCCTGGGCTGCTTCTGGGGCGCCGAGCGCAGGTTCTGGCAGCTCCCCGCCGGCGTGTGGACGACCCTGGTCGGCTACCAGGGCGGCTACACCGAGAATCCCACCTACGAGGAGGTCTGCTCGGGTCTGACCGGCCACACGGAGGCGGTCCGCGTGGTGTTCGACCCGAAGGCGGTCTCCTACGCCGGGCTCCTGAAGACCTTCTGGGAGTCCCACGACCCCACCCAGGGCTTCCGCCAGGGCAACGACGTGGGCACGCAGTACCGCTCGGCGATCTACACCCACACCCCGGAGCAGGCCGCCGCCGCCGAAGCCTCCCGCGAGGCCTATCAGAAGGTCCTCACGTCCTCCGGCTACGGCACGATCACCACGGAGATCCTCCCGGCACAGGGCCGCCCGTTCTATCCGGCGGAGGCGTACCACCAGCAGTACCTGGACAAGAACCCGGCCGGCTACTGCGGCCTGGGCGGGACCGGGGTGTCCTGCCCGGTCGGCGTCGCCGAGGCAGCCGGCTGAGCCCGCCCCGCCCGGGGCGACGGCACCGCTGAGGCCCCGCCGGCCGGTTCCGCTCCGGTCGGCGGGGCCGTGCCCTTCCAGGTCCCGCAGAGGCGGGTGGCGGGCAGGTGCGCCCGCGTCCCGCCCGGCGGGCCCCGGGCGCGCGGTCCGCGGCGCACCGAAAATCGATGGCCTGCGGGGATCGGCCGAGCCCACCCTGTACGCCATGGAAGAACCCCGACACGGGATCCGGGCGCTCCACACGGCGTCCACGATCACCGTCTACCAGGCGTACTGCCCGGAGCTCGGCCTGCCCGCCGTCCGGGAGGGGCGGTTTCCCGCCGCGTGGAAGCGGGACCGGATGACCTGGATCAAGCCGTCGTTCCTGTGGATGATGTACCGCTCCGGCTGGGGCACGAAGCCGGGGCAGGAGACCGTGCTCGCCGTCGAGATCACCCGCGACGGCTTCGAGTGGGCGCTGCGCCACGCCTGCCTGTCGCACTACGTGCCCGGGCTGCACCCCGACCGCAGCGCCTGGCAGCGCCGGCTGAAGCGTGCGCCGGCCCGTGTCCAGTGGGACCCCGAGCGTGATCTGCACCTGCGGCCCCTGCCCTGCCGCTCGCTGCAGCTCGGGCTCTCCGGTGAGGCCGCACGGCGGTACGCGGACGAGTGGACGGTCTCCCTCCGCGACGTGACCCCGCTCGCCCGCGAGATCCACGCGCTCGCCGCCGGCGGCGCCCCGGACGCCGCGGCCCGGCTGCTGCCCGAGGAGCGGCCGTACCCCGTCGAGGACGGCCTGCTGGCCCACCTGCGTCCCTGACCGGACCGGCGCGCCGAGCGGCCCGCTGCCGTTCCGGGGCGCAGGGCCGCGGAGGACCGGCGGTGCGGCGGGCCGGCCTCAGCCTCCGCTGCCGTACGGCCGCGTCAGGATCTCCGGGTTGTGGCCGTTCGGGTCCTCGAAGCGGACGTCCCGGCCGCCGTCGTTGTGGTTGGTCCCGCCGGCCCGGCGGTGGTACGGGTCCGCCCAGTACGTCAGCCCGGCCTCCCGGACCCGCGCGGAGATCGCGTCGAAGTCGTCCTCCGAGACCAGGAACGCGCAGTGCCGGGACGTGATCTCGCCGTCGGTGTCCAGGTAGTCGAGGGTCACGCCGCCCGGGGTCCCGGCACGCCGAAGGGCCCCGGGCGGCGTGCCGGGCCCTTCGGTCGGCGGCCGGCGGTCAGATCGTCGCCGTGTCGATCACGAAGCGGTAGCGCACGTCGCTGGCGAGCACCCGCTCGTACGCGTCGTTGATCTCGGACGCGGCGATCAGCTCGATCTCCGCGCCGATGCCGTGCTCGGCGCAGAAGTCCAGCATCTCCTGGGTCTCCGCGATGCCGCCGATCATCGAGCCGGCGAGCGTCTTGCCGCCCCCGATCACCGAGAAGAGGTTGAGGGAGATCGGCTCCTCCGGGGCGCCCACGTTCACCAGCGCGCCCTGCGTCTTGAGCAGCGACAGGTAGGCGCCGAAGTCCAGCGGGGCCGACACCGTCGAGACGATCAGGTCGAAGGTGCCCGCGAGCTGCTCGAAGGTGGCCGGGTCGCTGGTGGCGTAGTAGTGGTCGGCGCCCAGCTTCAGGCCGTCGTCCTTCTTGCGCAGCGACTGCGACAGCACGGTCACCTCGGCGCCGAGCGCGTGCGCGAGCTTGACGGCCATGTGGCCGAGGCCGCCCAGGCCGACGATCGCGACCTTCTTGCCGGGGCCGGCGCCGAAGCGCTTGAGCGGGGAGTAGGTGGTGATGCCCGCGCACAGCAGCGGCGCGGCGACGTCGAGCTCGATCCCGTCGGGGATGCGGACGACGTAGTTCTCGTCGACGACGATCTTCTGCGAGTAGCCGCCGTAGGTGGGCTCGCCGTCCCTGCCGATGCCGTTGTACGTCGGGACGTTGCCCTTCACGCAGTACTGCTCCAGGCCCGCCTTGCAGTTGTCGCACTCGCGGCAGGAGTCGACCATGCAGCCGACGCCCACGCGGTCGCCGACGGCGAACCGGGTCACACCGGAGCCGACCTCCGCCACCACGCCCGCTATCTCGTGGCCGGGGACCATCGGGAAGATCGCCTCGCCCCAGCCCTCCCGGGCCTGGTGGATGTCGGAGTGGCAGATGCCGGCGAACTTGATGTCGATCAGGACGTCGAACTCGCCGACCGGCCGCCGCTCGATGGTGGTGCGCTCCAGCGGAGCCTTGGCGGCGGGTGCGGCGTACGCGGCAACAGTGGTCATGCCGAGGGTTCTCCTAGCGGAAGAGGGTGCGCCCGGCTGCCTTCCGACCGGGCACGGCGTCCAGCCTGCCGGTTGCCCGCGCGTTCACCCAGATCACGGCTTTGCCTACGTTCGCTGTGCCTACCACTGGCGGGGTCAGGCTCGTGTGCGTACGACCATGAATACTGGAGGCATGGACGAACTGCCCGATTCCGTACCGCAGGCCGGCTCGGGCCTGGACCGGCGGGCCGAGCTCAGCGAGTTCCTGCGCACCCGGCGGGCCCGGCTGAAGCCGGAGGACGTGGGGCTGCCGGACTACGGCCGGCACCGCCGCGTGCCGGGGCTGCGCCGGGAGGAGCTGGCGCGGCTCGCCGGGGTGTCCGTGGCGTACTACACGCGCCTGGAGCAGGGCAACGGGCGGAACGTGTCGGCGGAGGTCCTGGACTCCATCGCCCGCGCCCTGCGGCTGAGCGACGCCGAGCACGCCCATCTGGTCCACCTGGCGAAGCCGAAGCAGCACCGGAAGAAGCCGGCGGCGCGCGCCCAGCAGGTGCGGCCGGCGCTGCGGCACCTGCTGGACTCGATCGACGGCGTCCCCGCGTACGTCACGGGCCGCCGCTCGGACATCCTCGCCTGGAACCGGATGGCCGCGGCCGTCTTCGGCGACTGGGCGGAGCTGCCGGCGCGGGAGCGGAACTGGGCGCGGCTGGTGTTCCTGCGGCCCGAGTACCGCGAGCTGTACGTGGAGTGGGACCGGAAGGCGTCCGACATGGTCAGCTATCTGCGCATGGACGCGGGCCGCCATCCCGACGATCCGCGGCTGTCCGCGCTGGTGGGCGAACTCTCGGTGAAGAGCGAGGAGTTCCGGCGGCTGTGGGCCACGCACGACGTCAAGGAGAAGAGCCACGGCGTCAAGCGGCTGCGGCACCCGCTGGTCGGTGAGCTGACCCTGTTCTTCGAGACGTTCCAGCTCGCCGACGACACCGAGCAGTCCCTGATCACCTACCACGCGGAACCGGGCTCGTCCTCGGCCGACGCGCTGCGGCTGCTGGCGAGCTGGGGGGCGGACGCGACCCGGTCGGCGGCGGGGGCGGCGGAGGCCTCGGCGCCGTCCCCCTGAGCCCCGGGCGGCACCGCCGCCCCGCCTTCGAGCGCCGCGGCGAAGGGGCCCCCGCCCGGGCGGTCGGGACGGCGGCGGGGCCGCCGGGCGCCTCGGGGCCGCCGGGCGGGGACGGCTGCGGCCCGCCCTCCTCGGCGCTTTCGTCCGGTAGGGGGTGTGAGGACGGGGACGAGCGGCAAGACGGTCCGGTGTGAAGTGGCGGGGTGATCACCGCGCACGAGGACGGGCGGGGGGGGGGGGGGGCCGGGCGCCCCCCCCCCCCCCCCCCCCCCCCCCCCCCCCCCGAAGACCCCCCCCCCCCCCCCCCCCCCCCCCCCCCCCCCCCCCCCCCCCCCCCCCCCCCCGCCCGCGGGGGGGGGGGGGGGGGGGGGGGCGGGGGGGGGGGGGGGGGGGGGGGGGGGGGGGGCCCCCCCCCCCGGGGGGGGGGGGGGGGGGGGGGGCGGGGGCCCCCGGGCCCCCCCCCCCGCTCGACTGCCTCGTCCGCCGTTCAGCGGCTCACTTGCCGTAGTAGGCGTTGTAGATCGAGAGCGTCGACTTGTTGCCCTTCTTGTCGGTGATCTTGGCGTGGAAGGAGATCGCCTTGCCCTTCGCCGGGTTCTTGACGGTGACCTTGCCGTTCTTGACGGTGAGCTTCTTCCAGGTCTGGCCGTAGTCGTAGGACGCGTACACCGACAGCGACTTCAGGTTGGCGCCCTTGGCGGCGCCCTCGACGGCGACCGGGACGCTCACCGTCTTACCGGCCGGAACCCTGCTGTCCTGGCCCGTGGCCGCGTTGAAGCGGACCGTGGAGGCGGGCAGCGTGGTGAAGCCTGCGGACGTCCTCTTGGAGCGGAAGGTCCAGCTGGCGTCGATGCGGGTGGCGGCCGCCGCGACCTTGACGCTGCGCTTGACCGAGGTCGTCAGCTTGTACTCGGCGTCGGCGGCCGGGACCTTGAACGCCTTCTCCCCGAACAGCGGGTCGTCGTGGGAGCCGACCTTGGTGCCGTTGCGGTGGAGGGTCGTGGTGACGGAGGTGAAGTCCGACGAACCGGGGTGCCGGTCGGCGTCAGCGAACAGCGGCAGCGAGCCGTAGATCTCGTCGCCCTCGCGGAACAGGCCGTGGTCCGCGCTCAGGTGCGGGCCGAAGACCGCCCTGTTGAAGGTCTTCGTGTACGTCCGGCCCGCCTTGAAGGCCTGCGGCGCGCCGAGCGTGTAGAAGGCCTCCGTGAGCGGAAGGCCCTGCTCGTTCCTGCCCTTGTACTGCTCGAAGTCGAACGTCCACTGGATCTTGTCGGACGTGGACAGGTACAGCGTGCGCGTGCTCGGGAGCTTCTGCTCCACGGCGCTGCCGAGGACGACGTCCTCGGGGAACACGCCGATGGCGGTGAGGCCGCCGGTCTTGCCGGACGCCGCGGCGCCGAGGTTGTTCCGCACCGTGGCGAGCTCGCTCGCCTTGAAGCGGCGGACCTTGTCGCCCTGGATCTTCTTCACCCGCGCGGTGGTGGCCACGTCGTACTCGGCGGAGCCGCCCTTGGCCCACTGGCCGCTCCAGGTCTGCTGGAGGCCGCTGGGGATCTGCGGGCCCAGGTGGGCCATGCGCAGGTTCGCGAACGAGTCCAGGCTCAGCCCGATGCCGAGACCCGCGGCGTCGTAGAAGTAGTTCGCCGTCGCGGACAGTTGCTCGGCCCGCTTGTCCGGCACCGTGATGTCGGCCGCCTCGGTCCTGCGGGCGTCGACGGTCACCGTCGTGTCCTTGGTGACGCTCAGCTTCGGCTGGACGAGCCAGTCGACGCCGCCCTCGAACTTCTCGAAGTCCTCGGCGATCCACGCGTCCAGCACGTACGTGCCCTTGGGGACGCGCACGGTGGTGCTGCCGGAGGAGACGACCGGGACCCCGAAGCTGCGGTCCTCGCCCAGGCCCGCGTAGCCGAACAGCACGGTCTCGTAGGCGTCCGCCGGCCGGCCGTCCCGGCCGATGTGCTCCACGGTGACGTCGTACGACTCCGCCTCGCGCTGCACCGCCGCGGCCGTGCGGACGGTCTGGCCGCCGCCGGTGGCCGTCACGTACGCCGAGTAGGCGCCGTTGAGGGTGCCGCCGAGCCTGGTGTTCACGGTGACGTCGACGGAGGCCCTGCCGCCCGCCGGGACGGTCACCTCGGTCGCGCCGAGCTCGAAGAAGCCGGCCGGAGCCGCCTGGCCCTTGGGATCGGTGGCCGTCGCGGACAGGGTCAGCGTGACGTCCTTCGTCCCGAGGTTGCGGTACGTCAGCTGCTTGGTGACCGGCTTGTCGTCGGTGTGCGGCCACTGCTGGACGCCGAAGCCCACCGACACCGGTTCGGCGACCACCGACTGCTTGACCGCCCTGTCGAGCTGGATGCGGCCCGAGCCCTGCTGGAACGGCGTGTACGCGCCGCCCTTGGCGGAGCCGGTGAGGGCGCCCTTCAGCTCGGTGTACGTCCACTCGGGGTGCTGCTGCTTCAGGATCGCCGCCGCGCCCGCCACGTGCGGGGTCGCCATCGACGTCCCCGAGATGGTCAGGTAGCCGGCGGGCTTCTCGCCGACCTCCTGGGCGAGGACGCCGCCCTTGGCGGAGGCGGCGGTGATGTCCACGCCCGGCGCGGTCACGTCGGGCTTGATCGCGCCGTCGAGACCGGGGCCGCGGCTGGAGAAGTCGGCGAGTCCGTCCTGGTCGTCGACCGCGCCGACGGTGAGGGCCGCGGCGGCGCTGCCCGGGGAGCCGACGGTCTGCTCGCCGGAGTCGCCCTCGTTGCCGGCGGCGATGGCGAACAGGATGCCCTGCTCCGCGGAGAGCTTGTTCACCTGGGCCTCCAGCGGGTCGACCGCCGGGGTGTCGCCGCCGCCCAGGCTGAGGTTGACGACGTCGGCGCCCTGGGCGGCCGCCCACTCCATGCCGGCCAGGATGCCGGAGTCGTCGCCGTAGCCGTCGTCGCTCAGCACCTTGCCGTTGAGCAGCTTCGCGCCGGGCGCGACGCCCTTGTGGACGCCGGACCTGGCGCCCGTGCCGGCAGCGATGGACGCGACGTGCGTGCCGTGGCCGTACTTGTCGGTGGCGTCCGGGGAGGCGGAGAAGTTCTTGGCCGCGATCACCTGGCCCTTCAGGTCCGGGTGCGTGGCGTCGACGCCGGTGTCCAGTACGGCGATCTTCACGCCCTTGCCGTCGTAGCCGGCCGCCCACGCCTTGGGGGCGCCGATCCGCGGCACGGACGTGTCGAGGCTGGCCTTGCGGACGCCGTCGAGCCAGACGTGCGCGACGCCGGAGGCGGCCTCGTCCCCGTCGGTGACCGCGTCCCACAGCTCGGGCGCGTCGTCGTGCGGGGTCTGCACGGCGTCGGCGTTCAGGGACTTCAGGGTGCGGCGGAGCGTGCCCGCGTCGCGGACGTCCTCCTTGGCGGCCGTGGCCGCGCCCCGGTAGCCGACGATGACCTTCAGGCCCTTCTTCTGGGCCTTGCGGGTCGTGGACCTGCTCAGTTCGGTGACGTCGAAGAGGCGCTGGTCGAGCTTGCCGGTGGCGACCAGGCGGGCGGCGTCGGCCGGTATCACCAGGGTGTGTCCGCCGGCCCGGCGGATCTGGACGGGTATGTCCTCGCGTCCCTCGGCCCGCTCCAGGCCGGTCACCCGGCCCTCGGCGTCGAGGACGACCCGGTCGCCGGTGATCAGGGTGACGCGGTGCTTGGCCGCCTGCGCGGGCCTCGCGGCAGCGGCGGCCCGGTCCCCCTCGGCCGCCGCGGGGCTGGTCGTGCCCGCCGCGAGCGCCACGGCGGCCGCCGTGGCGGCCGTGGCCGCGCACGCTCTTTTCACTTGTCTGCGCAACATTCCCCCTAGAGGAAGGACCGGGTGAATTCCCCGTTCACCCGGCCGGGGGTGGCCTCGCACATACGTGCACCCCCCGGATCGCTCAGTATGCCGGGGGGTGATCAACCGCTCAATGGATGAGAGAACGGTAAGGAATTCGTCGGCCCACTGTTACGCCGCCGCGCGAACTCCGTTACGCGATCGCCGGATTACGCGGCCGTGTTCTCCTCCACGGTGATCCGGCCCTTGCGGATCGTCGCCAGGCGCGGGGCCTTCCTCGCGATCGCCGAGTCGTGGGTGACCATCACGAAGGTGAGGCCGAGCTCCTTCCACATGCGCTCGAGCACCTCCATGATCTCGTCCCGCGTCGACTCGTCGAGGTTGCCGGTGGGTTCGTCGGCGAGCAGCACCTTCGGCTCCTTCACCAGCGCCCGGGCGATGGCGACGCGCTGCTGCTGCCCGCCGGACATCTCGCTCGGCAGATGGCCGAGCCGCTCCCCGAGCCCCACCGACTTCAGCGCCTCGGCGGCCCGTTCGCGCCGCTCCCTCGGCTTCACGCCGAGCGGGACGAGGGCGGTCTCGACGTTCTCCTGCGCGGTGAGCGTCGGGATGAGGTTGAACGACTGGAAGACGAAGCCGATGTTCTGGCTGCGCACCGTGGTCAGCTTGGCCTCGGACAGCTTCGCCAGGTCGGTGCCGTCCAGGACGACCTCGCCGGAGGTCGGCCGGTCGAGCCCGCCGAGCATCTGCAGCAGCGTGGACTTGCCGCCGCCGGTGGGGCCCTGGATGACGAGCCGGTCGCCGTCCGGGATGGTCAGGTCGACGCCGTCCAGGGCGTGGACGGTCTCCTTGCCCCGCGTGTAGCGCTTGGTGACGCCTCTGAGTTCGTACATGGTCCGACTCCTGGGATGGGTGAGGGGGCCGGCGCCGGCCCGGCGCCGGCAGGGGCGGCGGCCGGCTACTCGACGCGGCGCAGCGCGTCCGCGGGGCGCAGCCGGGAGGCGCGCCAGCCGCCGAAGGCGCCGGCGATCAGGCCGCCGGCCACGGCGAGGCCCACGGCGAGGGCGATGGTGGTGAGGCTGACGGGCGCGGTCAGCGCGACCTCCAGGGTCTTGGCGGCCTGCCGGCCGGGGCCGGCCATGCCCCCGCCACCGCCGCCGAAGCCGCCGGGCCCGCCCGTGCCGCCGGCGGCGCCACCGCCGAGCGAGGCCTCCAGGGTCGGGCTGATCGCGGTGACGACGTACGCGCCCGCCAGGCCGAGGGCGATGCCGAGGGCGCCGCCGACCAGGCCGTTGACCACGGCCTCGCCGACCACCTGCCGGGTCACCCGGCCCGACCGCCAGCCCAGCGCCTTGAGGGTGCCGAACTCGCGCACCCGGCGGGAGACCGCCGAGGAGGTGAGCAGGCCGGCGACCAGGAAGGCGGCCGCCAGCACCACGATCGACAGCCACGTGCCGACACGGGTGGCGAGGGAGGAGGCGGTGGACAGGGAGCCGGAGACGGTGTCCGCGAGGTCGGCGGAGGTGGTGACGGTCGTGCCGGAGATGTTCTTCTGGATCTCCGCCTTGACGCTGTCGATCCGCTGCGAGTCGGTCGCCTTGACGTAGATCGTGGTGACCTTGTCCTCGGCGTCGGCGAGCGTCTGCGCCTGCTTCAGCGGGATGTACAGGTTGGCGGCCGCGTCCCCGCTGTCGGCGGTGGCGATGCCGATCACCTCGAACTCGGTGCCCTTGACGGTGACGGTGGAGCCGACCTTCAGCTTCTTCTCCTCGGCGTACGCGGAGTCGGCGACGGCCACCTCGGCGTTCGTCTCCGTCGACTTGAACGTGCGACCGCTGGTGATCTTGGAGGAGGTCAGCGGGCCGAGGGCGGGCTCGGTGACGTCGGTGCCGTAGACCGAGTAGTTGTTGACGTCGAAGTCGGCCCCGCCGCCCTGGACCCGGCCCTGCGGGGACGGCTGGGCGGCGCCCGGGCCGCCGCCGGTCTGGCCGCCGCCCTGCTGGAACTGACCGCGCGTGAACTGGCCGCTGACCTTGACGACCTGCAGGCTCAGTCCGCCCACCGCGTCCGCGACGCCGCTCTGCTTCCCGACCTCGGTGACGGTCGAGCTCGCCAGCGTCTGGAAGCCCTGCACCATGACGCGGTCGCTGCTCTGCTCCTCGTCGGAGGAGTCGTCCTGCGCGTCGAAACGGAAGCGGGGCCGCTCCGAGCTGCTCGCGGTCGGCGACGCGGCCTTGGTGACGGTCATGTCCGTGCCCAGCCCGTACAGCGACTGCAGGACCTTCTCCTGGGCCTTGCCCATGCCGGAGGACACGGAGCTGACCACGATGACCAGGGCGATGCCCAGCGCGAGGCCGGAGGCGACGACGAGGGCCGCCTTTCTGCGGCGGCGCAGTTCGCGCCTCAGGTAGGTGAAGAACATGGCGGCAAGCTAGGGACCGACCGTGATGAGGAAATAAGGCCGGGATAAGAGAAGAATGAGAAGCCTGCGGCCGGTCACGGAAACCGCCGGCGCCGCCGGTCCCGGGAGCCGCCGAAAAGCCGGAAACCGGTGAGGGGTCATCAGGACCGGTGAGGAGACGCGGAGTCGGGCAAGAAGTCCTGGGGCCGGAGAGGAAGCGCCGAAGGCGGGGAAAAGGCCCCGGGTCCGGGGAAGAAGGCCGCGAAGCCGGCGCGGAGGCCCCGGAACCGGGGAGCTTCGAAGGCCGAGGAGGAGCTCGGGCCGGTGGAACACGAATGCCGCCCCGAAGGGCGGCATCCGGACGGTGGCCGACCGGGCGTCAGATCGCCGAGCCCGCCTTCCAGTCGCTCCAGTTCATGTTCCAGCCGTTGAGGCCGTTGTCCGGCGCGACCGTCTTGTCGCCGGTGTTCTGGACGACGACCACGTCACCGATCATCGAGTTGTCGTAGAACCAGGCGCCCGGCGTGTTCGGGTCGTCGGCGCCCTTGGTGTCCGACAGGCCGACGCAGCCGTGGCTGGTGTTGACGCTGCCGAAGATGGACTTCGCGCCCCAGTAGTTGCCGTGGATGAAGGTGCCCGAGGTGGTCAGGCGCATGGCGTGCGGCACGTCCTTGATGTCGTACTCGCCCTCGCCGTCGTCGTCGGTGAAGCCGACCGTCGCGCCGTTCATCCGGGTCTCCTTGAACTTCTCGGAGATCACCATCTGGCCCTCGTACGTCTTGTTCTCGGGCGAGCCGGCGGAGATCGGGATGGTCCTGATCACCTTGCCGTCCTGCGTGACCTTCATCTGCTTGGTCTGCGCGTCGACGTAGGAGACCTGGTTGCGGCCGATCTTGAAGGTGACCGTCTTCTGCTGGACGCCGTAGACGCCCTCGGCGCCCTCGACCCCGTCGAGCGCCAGCTTCAGCGTGACGGTGGCGCCCTCCTTCCAGTACTCCTCGGGCCGGCAGTCCATGCGGTTGGCGTTGAACCAGTGGCAGGCGATCTCCTGACCACTGGTGGTGCTGACCGTGATGCCCTTCTGGACGGCGGCCTTGTTGGTGATCGCCTTGTCGAAGTTGATCGACACGGGCATGCCGACGCCGACGGTGGTGCCGTCGTCCGGCGTGAAGGTGCCGATGAAGCTGTTGGCCGGGGAGACCGTGGTGAAGGAGGCGTTCTCGTGGGCCTCGCGGCCCTCGGAGTCCGTCGCCGTGGCCGTCACCCGGTAGGTGGTGGCGCGCTCCAGCTGGGCGCTGGGCTTCCAGCTCTTCTTGTCGGCGGATATCTGGCCGTTCACCGCCGTGCCGTCGGAGGTGGTCATCTTCACGTCCGTGAGCGTGCCCTTGCTCACGGTCACCGTGGCGGAGTTGTTGATGGAGGCGTTGGTCGAGCCGTCCTTGGGCGTGATCTCGATCTGGGCCTCGGACGTCTTCTCGGCTGCCGCCTCGTCGACCTTGGCCTGGGGCGTGTCGCTGTTCCCGCCGCCGGAGGCGCCGTCGCCGCCGCCGGAACAGGCCGAGAGCACCAGCACACCGCCGAGCAGTGCGGACGCGGCCACGAGGCCCCTGCGCCGCTTACTGTTCGTCATCACACGCTTCTCCATCGTTGCCGAATCCGGAAAACCCGAGAGTCCCCGTCAGGAACTTCCAACGCTACGACCGGTTCGTCCCGTTCCACATTCCTTCGACGTGTGGGGCACACCACGTCCGCCGGAGCGGGCGAGGGCGCGGGTGTCGGTCAGTGCGCCCCTTGAGACGACGAAACACCGTGCGTCGGTTGCCGCCCGGGATCATGTTTCCCCGAGCCGCGTCAGCCGGCCGCCGCTCCTGCGTCGTCCTCGTCGCCATCATCCTCGTCGAAGTCCCGGCCGGGCGAGCCGGGGTCGTGGTCGATCCGTCCACCGCTCCGGGAGGCCCGCTGGAGCTCCACCCCCGGCACCTCGCCGACCAGCCCGAACGGGTCGACGAGGTACGCGAGCGCCTCCGCGGTGTCCTCCGTCACAGCGCTTCGTGCATGTACCCGCTCCCGGCGGGGCACATCACGGTCGACGGCCTCTTCGACGATGCGCCGCAGCGCGGCCCCGGCCACCGCCTCCTCGCCGGTCACCTCGAAAACCGATTCCACGCGAAGCCGCACAAAGCGTGATGTCTGCGGAGCGGTCACGCCGGGAGCGTACGGCCCTTTCCTCCCGTGACTTTCCTGTGACCCGCGCCTTTCACTAACATCGCCCCACACGGCCAATTCGCCAGCGCCACAAGGGGATCGATATTCCGTGTCATCCGCTCGCCGTCCGTTGCTGACCGCCACCGCCGCGGGCACCCTGCTGGGCGCCCTGTGGTTCGTCCCGTCCGCGAACGCGACGTCGGACGCCCCGGCCCGAACGGCGCCCTCGACGGGCTCGTCCGTGCAGGTCACGGTGGAGGCCAGAGCGGCGTCCACCAGCACGGGGACCGCCGTGGAGGAGACCCGGCTCGCCGACACCGGAAGCTTCGACAGCACCCCGTACGTCGTCGGCGGCACCGTCTTCCTCACCCTCGGCGCCGGATTCGTCGCCTATTCGGTCCGCCGGGAACGTCTCCATTTTTAAACCGACTTGACGCCCTCTTCACGCAGCCTTCATAGTCCGCGCATGAAGAGATCATCGGGCGTGCGACTGAGCGCCACCACTGTCGTGAGCGTTCTCTCGCTCGCCCTCGTCACGGGTTGTTCCGGCTCCGGGCCGGACGACTCGAAGGATTCCGGGAACTCCGGTGCCGCGTCGGCGGCGCCCGCCGCGAAGGCGCTCGGCGCGGCCGAGTTGAAGAAACTGATCATCGCCGACGGCGACGTGAAGGGCTACGAGGTCCGGTCCGCCGACACGGCCGAGCCGTTCGCCGGCTCCAAGGGCGCCATGACGGTGACCGACGCCGCGTGCGAGCCGATCGCGTACGTGCTCACCGGGTTCGCGCCCGGCGACGACGAGAGCGCCTACGTCAACCAGGCGGTCACCGAGAAGCCCGACGCGCAGGCGGGCCCGGGCCCGGACGAGAACTCCTCCGACGAGGAGTTCGAGGAGGCGCTGGAGGCCGTCGAGGACTCGCTGAGCTCCACGGTGACGATCGTCTCCCTCTCCTCGTACGAGGGCGACGGCGCCGAGGCGGCCATGAAGTCCGTCTCCACCGCGGTCGACGGCTGTGCGGGCGGGTTCACGGCCGCGGCGAAGGGCCAGGACACCCAGGAGTTCACGAAGGTCGCCGAGGAGAAGTCCTCCGGCACCGGTGACGAGTCGGTGGCCTTCGCGGTGACCGGCCGGGTGGAGGGCGGCGGGACCACCGCGGTGCACGCCGAGGTCGTGCGCCACGGCACCACCGTCGCCACGTACTACTCGCTCAACCTGGCCGCGCTCGCCGGCGAGAAGTCGACGTACACCATCCCCGCCGAGGTGGTGCAGGCCCAGGCCGCCAAGCTCGGGTGACCGACCGGGGCCCTGCCCGAAGGCGCCTCCCGGACCTCCGGATCCGGGACCGGCAGGGCCCCGGCCGTCTCACCGCAGGGGGCCGGTGACCGTCTCCACGGCCGCGACCAGCCGCCCCTCGCGCACGAACGCCTCCGCCGCGGCCAGGTCCGGCGCCAGGTACCGGTCCGGTCCGGGACCGTCGACGCCCGCCTCCCGCAGGGCCTCGACGACCGCCCGCGTCGCGGGCGCCGGGGTCAGCCCCTCGCGCAGTTCGACCGCGCGCGCGGCGGCGTACAGCTCGACGGCGATCACCCGTGTGAGGTTGTCCACGGCCGTGCGCAGCTTGCGCGCCGCCGACCAGCCCATCGAGACGTGGTCCTCCTGCATGGCGGAGGACGGGATGGAGTCCGCCGAGGCCGGCACGGCGAGCCGCTTCAGTTCGCTCACCAGAGCGGCCTGCGTGTACTGGGCGATCATCAGCCCCGAGTCGACGCCGGGGTCGTCCGCCAGGAACGGCGGCAGGCCGTGGCTGCGGTTCTTGTCGAGCAGCCGGTCGGTGCGGCGTTCGGCGATGGAGCCGAGGTCGGCGGCGGCGATGGCGAGGAAGTCGAGGACGTAGGCGACCGGGGCGCCGTGGAAGTTGCCGTTGGACTCCACCCGGCCGTCCGGCAGGACCACCGGATTGTCCACGGCGGAGGCCAGTTCCCGCTCGGCGACCAGGCGGGCGTGGGCCAGGGTGTCCCGGCCGGCGCCGGCGACCTGCGGGGCGCAGCGCACCGAGTAGGCGTCCTGGACCCGCGGGGCGTCGTCCTGGTGGTGCCCGGTCAGGCCCGAGCCCTTCAGCACGGCCAGCATGTTGGCGGCGCTGGCGGCCTGTCCCGGGTGCGGCCGGACGGCGTGCAGTTCGGGGGCGAGCACCCTGTCGGTGCCCAGGAGGGCTTCGAGGCTGAGGGCGGCCGTGACGTCGGCGGACTTGTAGAGCGTGTCCAGGTCGGCGAGGGCCATGAGCAGCATGCCGAGCATGCCGTCGGTGCCGTTGAGGAGGGCCAGGCCCTCCTTCTCGCGCAGCTCGACCGGCCGGACGCCGTGCGCGGCGAGCAGTTCGGCGGCGGGCCGCACGGTTCCGTCGGGACCCTCGGCCTCCCCCTCCCCCATGAGCGTGAGGGCGCAGTGGGAGAGCGGGGCGAGGTCGCCGGAGCAGCCGAGCGAGCCGTACTCGTGCACGACCGGGGTGATCCCGGCGTTCAGCACGTCGGCCATGGTCTGCGCGACCTCGGGCCGGACGCCGGTGTACCCCGAGCAGACGGTCTTCAGGCGCAGGAACATCAGGGCCCGCACGACCTCCCGCTCGACCCGCGGTCCCATGCCCGCGGCGTGCGAGCGGACGATGTTGCGCTGCAGCCGGGTGCGCAGGTCCCGGCCGATGTGCCGGGTGGCCAGGGCGCCGAAGCCGGTGGAGACCCCGTAGACGGGATCGGGCTCGGCCGCCAGCGCGTCCACGGTCCCGCGGGCCGCGGCCAGGGCCGTCACCGCCTCCCGGGAGAGTTCGACCCGGGCGCCGCCGCGCGCCACGGCGAGCACGTCGGACGCGGTCGTCCCGGACGTCCCCACCACCACAGTATGCATATCCATATTCAGGAGCGTACGCAGTGAATTCCACTGTGTCACCACCGGGGGGCGGGTTCACCCCTTACCTACCGGGGTGGCGTCCCTCACCGGCCGGGTCGGCGTCACGGCGAGTGGCGGCCCCGGAAGCGCCGGCGCTCCCCGTCCGTCTCCCGGGACGGCTCGTCCGCGAGCCGTACCACGGGGTCGTCGGGCCCCTCGCGGCCGGCGACGACCGGCCGGGCCGCCCGCTCGGCCTTGGCGCGGTACTGGGCGGCGTCGGCGAGCCGGAACAGCCGGCGGGCGTCGCCGACCGGCCCGATGGGGTCCTCGGTGGAGGCGACCCCGCAGGCGACGCCGTCGCCGAGTTCCAGCTCGGCCGCCCTGCGGCACAGTTCGTCGGCCGCCTTGACCACGTCGTCGGCGGGCGGACCGACCGCGAGCAGGCAGAACTCGTCCCCGCCGAGACGGGCCGCGAGCGCGCCCGGCACCATCGCCCCGCACACCGACAGCACGCTCCCGAAGCGCTCCAGGAGCCGGTCGCCCGCGGCGTGCCCGCGGGTGTCGTTGACCCGCTTGAGCCCGTTCAGGTCGCAGACGACGAGGCTGACGGCGACGCCGTCCCGGTGGTGCCGCTCGATGGCCTCGTCCAGGCGCGCGTCGACGGCACGGCGGTTGGCGAGTCCGGTGAGCGGGTCGGTGTACGCGAGCCGCCGCGCCTCCTCCAGCCGCTCGGTCTGGGCGATGCCGGCGGCGACCACGGCGGCCAGGACGGTGGCGAAGTCGGCATCGGCCCGTTCGAAGACCGGCGCGCCGACCGGGCGGGCGACGTACAGCTCGCCCCAGGCGCGGCCGTGCAGCACCAGCGGCGCGACCACGCAGCAGCCCCGGCCGCGGCGGCGGAGGGCGACGACGCGCTGGTGGCAGTAGCCGGGCCGGCCGGCCGCGGGCCCCTCGGCGGTCTCGACCCAGGCGCCGGGCTCACCGCCCCCGGCCCAGCGCTCGTGCAGGAACTCGGTGATCTCCGCGAACCGGTGGACGGGGTAGGACTCGTCGTCCGGGAACTCCTCCTCGCCCTCGACCCGCTCGCCGACGTTCACCAGGACGCGCAGCCGCCCCAGCTCCCGCTCCCACCGCGACAGCGCGGCGAAGCTGCCGCCCAGCGCGCGGCGGGCGCCGGCCGCCGCGGCGCGCCAGGCCTCGCGGGAGCCGTGCGCGGCGGCCATGCCCTGCGCCAGCGCGACGACGGCCGCGAGCCGACGGTCCTCACCCATCACTCCAGGCTAGGGACATTCGGGGCAATCGGGGAGATTATCGGAGCGAACGGGGAGCGGGACCACGGGGCCCGCCGGTCCCCGGGCGGGCCGCCCCTACTCCCCCGGCCACTTGGGCCTGCGCTTCTCGTTGAAGGCCGCCACCCCTTCCGCCCGGTCCCCCGAGAACGCCACCGTCCGCCAGGCCGCGTCCTCGACCTCCAGGCCGGCGCGCAGGTCCAGGCCGTGGCCGAGGCGCAGGGCCCGTTTGGCCGAGCGGAGGCCCACGGGGGAGTTCGCGGCGATCCGGGACGCCATCGCCAGCGCCTCCTCCCGGTCCCGCCCCTCCTCCACCAGCACGTCCACCAGGCCCAGCTCCCGCGCCTCCCCGGCCTCCACCCGCCGCGCCGTGAAGATGAGCTCGGCCGCGCGGGCGGCCCCGACACGGCGCGGCAGCAGCTGCGTCCCGCCGCCGCCCGGGATCACCCCGACCGACACCTCCGGCAGCCCCACCACGGCCGTGCGGTCGGCCACGATCACGTCGCAGGACAGGGCCAGCTCGAAACCGCCGCCCAGCGCGAACCCGTGCACCGCCGCGATCGCCGGCACCGGCAGCTCCAGCACCCCGGTGTAGGCCCCGCGCGACACCGGCCGCTGCCGCAGCAGCTCGGCGTCGCTGAGGGAGTTGCGCTCCTTCAGGTCGGCTCCGACGCAGAAGGCCCGCTCGTGCGTGGAGGTCACCACCACCGCCCGCACGCTCCGGTCCTCGCCGAGCGCCGCGCACGCCGCCGCGATGGAGCGGGCCATCCCGGACGAGACGGCGTTCATGGCCTCGGGCCGGTCGAGGGCGAGCTCCGCGACGTGTCCGTCCTCGTGCCGCCGCACCAGCACGAACTCCCCGTACCGCTCCTCGCTCATGACACCCTCCCGGTTAACGTGGGTTAACGACCGTCGCCGCCCCGATCATCGCAGGCGGGCTCCGGACGGGGAAAGGGCGCACCCGGCCGGTTCCCGTTTCACCCCCCGCTTACCCGTTCGAGTGACATCCCGCCGACTGCGGCCCCCGCCGCCCGGGGAGCGCATAGCGTGCGCTCCGCCGGGCGCATCGGGGGCGCTCGCGCCTCGGGGAGGGGATCGGGATGACGACGACGGACACGACGGCCGAGCCGCGGCAGGGGGCCGGTCCCCCGGCCGGCGCCACCGGGACCGGTCCCCGCCGCCCCCGCGTCCGGGGCCGCCACCGCAAGCCGCGCCCCCGCAGGGCGCTGCTCGCCGCGGGGGGCCTCGTACTGGCCGCGGGGGCCCTGGGCCTCGTACGGCTGATGTCCGGCGGAGACGCGGGGAGGGTGGACGCCGCCGGGGCGGAGCCGCGCCCGGAAGCGCTCGTGGAGGAGGCGGACCGGGCGTCCGGCGCCGCCACCGCGGGCGCCGCCACGCCCGCGGCGAGCCCGTCGGCCACCGCTCTCCTGGGCCGTACGCACGCGCCGCCGACCGCGGCCCCGGGCCGCGCGCCCGCCCGGTCCGCGGCGTCCGTCACCCCGTCGGCCCCGGCGGCGGCAGCCGTCCCGGCCCCCTCCGCGTCCCGTCCGCCGGGGCCGTCGAGCCCCGCGCCGCGCCCGACGCCCACCGCGGCGCCGAGCCGGGACGCGCCGGCCGCCCCGTCCGCGGAGCCCGAGCAGCCGGTCCCGCCCGGCCCGCCGGACCGGTCCGACTGGCCGGCCCTGTGCGTACCGATCATCGGCCTGTGCGTGGACTCCCCGCTGGGGCGCGGCTGACGGCCACGGCACGCCGGCCGCCGCGGCGTGCGCCGCTACGCCGTGCCGCCCCGCCGCGTGAGCAGCCACGGTTCGACGACGCCCAGGCCGCGCACCGGGCGCTGCCACATCGGCTGCAGCCCGAAGCGGTACGCCGGGGGCTCCTCGCCCTCCTTCTCCGCGGCGGCCGCCTCCTCGGCCGCCTCCGCCTCCGAGGCGGGGGCGTCCCGGGTGCGGATCAGCTCCTCCGCGAAGGCGCTGTCGACCAGGACGGCGTCCCGGGGCGCTATCGAGGTGAGCCGGGAGGCCAGGTTGACGGTCGTGCCGAAGACATCGCCCATGCGGGTGGTCACCGTGCCGAAGGCCATGCCGACCCGCAGCTTCGGCATGGTCTCGTCGTTCGCCATGGTCTCGATGAGCCGGAGCGCGATCTCCGCGGCCGTGCCCGCGTCGTCGGCGACGTACAGGACCTCGTCGCCGAGGGTCTTGACCAGGCGCCCGCCGTGCGCGGCGATCAGGTCGGCGGCGGTGGTCTCGAAGGCCTCGACGAGCTCGCCGAGTTCCTCCTCCTCCATCCGGCGGGTCAACCGGGTGAAACCCACCAGGTCGGCGAAGCCGACGGCGAGGCGCCGGTCGACCATCTCCTCGTCGTCGGCGGCCTGCACCACCCGCCCGGCCGAGGCCGCGAGCTGCCGCCGCCAGACGTAGACGAGGAACTCCTCCAGCTCGGGCAGCAGCAGTTCGACGATGGGATACGTGACCTCGGTACGGGTCATGCCCGGCTCGGGCGGCTCGGTCAGCCCCTCCAGGAAGGAGTCGATCTGCCACTCGGCGAGCCTGGCCGTGGTCTGCCCGGTGGACCGTGCCACCTGCACGGCCATGGCCTCGCTCAGCAGTCCCGCCTCCACCAGGCCGGCGAGCCGGCGCAGCGCGAGCACGTCGGCCTCCGTGAGCGCCCTGGCCTGCCCGATGTCGGCGAAGCCCATCGCCCGCCAGAAACGGGAGGCCAGCTCCATGGAGACGCCCGCACTGCGGGCCGCCTGGAAGGGGGTGTAGCGGCGCTCCGCGCCCAGGATGAGCTGTTCCAGGCGCAGTGCGAGGGGGTCCTCGCCGGAGTCGGCGGGCTGCGGGTCCACCCGGTCCGCGTCCGCGCCGGGGCCCGTGTCGTCGACGGTCACGCCTGCTGCCCTTCCGATCTGCCACGGTCAGGTATCGACCGGCCTCAACTTTACGGCAGGTGTGCGGTAGCTCACTCCCGCGAGCGGCGGCCGCCCGTCCCCGGGGCGGTGACCGCCCCGTACGGCCTCCGCCCCGGCGTGCGCCGGGGCAGGGCGGCGCACACCGGGGCCGGGCGGCTCACGCCGGGCGCAGGTGAACTATGTCCCCCGCCCCCACCGGCTCCTGCACGCCGTCCTCCGTGGCCAGCACCAGCCGCCCGTCCCCGTCCACCGCGACCGCCTCCCCGCTGATCGACCGGTTCCCCGGCAGCTGAGCCCGGACCGGCCGCCCGAGGGTCGCGCACCCGGCCGCGTACGTCTCCTGGAGCCCGCAGGCCGCGGGGTCGCCGCCGGCGGCCCGCCACCGTCCGTACCAGTCCGCCAGGGAGCGCAGCACCGCCCGCAGCAGCGGATCGCGGTCCGTGCTCACCGCGCCGGCCAGGGCCAGCGACCCGGCCTGCGGGACCGGCAGCTCGTCCGCGCGGAGGGTGACGTTGATGCCCACACCGACGACGACCCCGTGCTCCCCGGCCCGCTCGGCCAGGATCCCGCCGGCTTTGCGCTCCTCGCCGCCGACGGTGACGAGCAGGTCGTTCGGCCATTTGAGCGCCGTGTCGACGCCCGCCGCCCGGGACAGCCCGGTCGCCACCGCGACCCCGGTGAGCAGCGGCAGCCAGCCCCAGCGGGCCACCGGCACCTCGGCCGGGGTGAGCAGCACGGAGAAGAACAGGCCGGAGCGGGCCGGGGCCGTCCACCGCCGGTCCAGCCGCCCGCGGCCCGCGAACTGCTCCTCGGCGACCAGGACCGCGCCCTCGGCCGCCTTGCCCTGCTCGGCGCGGGCGACGAGGTCGGAGTTGGTGGAACCGGTGCGCTGCACCACCTCGACGTCCGACCAGAGCCCGCCCGCCCGGACCAGTCCCCGGCGCAGGGCGGCGGCGTTCAGCGGCGGACGGTCCAGGTCGGACCAGCGGCTGTCGTCTGATGCGTCTCGCGGCGTCATGCAAGCCACCCTAGGTGTGGTAAACGCCGCACTGCCGACCGGTGGGCACCGCACTACGCTGCGGATGAGTAACCGTCCCCCCTTTTGAGCAGGCAGGGAGCCGCATCCCGATGTCCGAGCCGGAAGAGCGTCAAGAGGTTGACATCCACACCACCGCGGGGAAGCTCGCGGACCTGAAGCGCCGCGTCCACGAGGCGACGCACGCCGGCTCGGCCCGCGCGGTCGAGAAACAGCATGCCAAGGGCAAGCTGACGGCCCGTGAACGCGTCGATCTGCTGCTGGACGAGGGGTCCTTCGTCGAGCTGGACGAGTTCGCCCGGCACCGCTCCACCAACTTCGGGCTGGAGAACAACCGCCCGTACGGGGACGGCGTCGTCACCGGCTACGGCACCGTCGACGGACGTCCGGTGGCCGTCTTCTCGCAGGACTTCACCGTCTTCGGCGGGGCGCTGGGCGAGGTCTACGGCCAGAAGATCGTCAAGGTGATGGACTTCGCGCTGAAGACCGGCTGCCCGGTCATCGGCATCAACGACTCCGGCGGCGCCCGCATCCAGGAGGGCGTGGCCTCGCTCGGGGCGTACGGGGAGATCTTCCGCCGCAACACCCACGCCTCCGGGGTGATCCCGCAGATCAGCCTGATCGTGGGACCCTGCGCGGGCGGCGCGGTCTACTCCCCGGCGATCACCGACTTCACCGTGATGGTCGATCAGACCTCGCACATGTTCATCACCGGCCCGGACGTCATCAAGACGGTCACCGGCGAGGACGTCGGCTTCGAGGAGCTGGGCGGCGCCCGCACCCACAACACCGCCTCCGGCGTGGCCCACCACATGGCCGGGGACGAGAAGGACGCCATCGAGTACGTCAAGCAGCTGCTGAGCTACCTGCCGTCCAACAACCTCTCCGAGCCCCCGGTGTTCCCGGAGGAGGCGGACCTCGCCGTCACCGACGAGGACCGCGAGCTGGACACGGTCGTCCCGGACAGCGCGAACCAGCCGTACGACATGCACACGGTGATCGAGCACGTCCTGGACGACGCCGAGTTCCTCGAGACGCAGCCGCTGTACGCGCCGAACGTCCTCACCGGCTTCGGCCGGGTCGAGGGCCACCCGGTGGGCGTCGTCGCCAACCAGCCGATGCAGTTCGCCGGCTGCCTGGACATCAAGGCGAGCGAGAAGGCGGCCCGCTTCGTGCGCACCTGCGACGCCTTCAACATCCCGGTGCTGACCTTCGTCGACGTCCCCGGCTTCCTGCCCGGTGTCGACCAGGAGCACGACGGCATCATCCGCCGCGGCGCCAAGCTGATCTACGCCTACGCCGAGGCGACGGTCCCGCTGATCACGGTGATCACCCGCAAGGCCTTCGGCGGGGCGTACGACGTCATGGGCTCCAAGCACCTGGGCGCCGACCTCAACCTGGCCTGGCCCACCGCCCAGATCGCCGTCATGGGCGCCCAGGGCGCGGTCAACATCCTGCACCGCCGCACCCTCGCCGAGGCGGAGGAGGCCGGCGAGGCCGAGGAGACCCGGGCCCGGCTGCTGCAGGAGTACGAGGACACCCTGCTCAACCCCTACATCGCGGCCGAGCGCGGCTACGTCGACGCCGTGATCATGCCGTCGGACACCCGCCGCCACGTCGTACGCGGCCTGCGTCAGCTGCGCACCAAACGGGAATCACTGCCTCCGAAGAAGCACGGCAACATCCCCCTCTGACCGCCGACCGCAGGAGTGGCTGTGACGATCAAGGTCGTACGAGGCAACCCGACCCCGGAGGAGCTGGCCGCCGCACTGGCGGTGGTCCGGGCCCGCGCCGCGGCGGCGGCCGCCGCGCCGCCCGGCGCGCCCGGCCCCCGCGCCTCCTGGTCCGACCCGTCCCGCATCGCCGCGCACCGGCTGCCCCGGCCGGGGCCGGCGGCGTGGGCGCGCACGTACTGGCCGGGCGCGTAAGGAGGCCCGGAGCCCCGCCGCCACGGCTTCGGCCCGCACCGCGTACCCCGCGTCGCCGGAGTGCGGGCCGGCGACCGCGTCGTCCTCCCCGGCGCGGCGGGGGCGGACCGAAGTTGAGTACGCGTACTCAGGCGCCGCACCGGCGCGCCGCCGGACGATGGAAGGCATGCTGTGGTCCGACCCCGAGAACGAACCGCCCGAGGAACTGCGCCAGACGCAGGACATGTTGCGGCGGCTGAGCGTTCTCCTGGCGACGGCCATGGTGCTGGCGATGATCGTGATCGGTGTGAGGTGAGGCGGACGGGGGACGCCGATACGCTGATCGCATGACAGATCAGCCGCGCCGCCGACTCGTCCTCGCCTCCCGGTCCCCCGCCCGGCTCGGCCTGCTGCGCCAGGCCGGACTGGATCCCGAGGTGATCGTGAGCGGCGTCGACGAGGACGCCGTCACCGCCCCCACCCCCGCCGAGCTGGCACTCGCCCTCGCCGAGGCCAAGGCCTCCGTCGTGGCCGCGAAACCCGAGGTCAAGGGTGCGATCGTGATCGGCTGCGACTCCGTGCTCGACCTGGACGGCCAGGCCCTCGGCAAGCCCGCCGACGCCGAGGAGGCGACGGCCCGCTGGAAGGCCATGCGCGGACGCGCCGGAACCCTCCAGACGGGCCACTGCGTGTACGACACCGCGACCGGCCGGTACGCCTCCGCGACCGCCTCCACCGTCGTCCGCTTCGGCGAGCCCACCGACGAGGAGATCGCCGCCTACGTCGCCTCGGGCGAGCCCCTCCACGTCGCCGGCGCCTTCACCCTCGACGGCCGCTCGGCCCCGTTCATCGACGGCATCGACGGCGACCACGGCAACGTCATCGGCCTCAGCCTGCCGCTGTTCCGGCGGCTGCTCGGCGAACTGGGCGTGGGCATCACCCAGCTGTGGGCGCCTGCGGAGAGCTGACCGGGGAGCCGGCGCCGCCGGGCGCGGCGCCGGCCGGGTGGTCGCAGGCCACCAGCAGCCACACGATCAGCGCGAGCACCGGCACCGTCAGCAGGAACGCCGACCGGCCCACCGGCCCCCAGGCGAGGGCGCCGAGCAGGCCGTGCACCACGGGCCGCGCCGGTCAGCGGGACGCGGCCAGGCCGGCCGGGGGCCGGTCCCGCGGGGCGACCAGCAGTGCCGCCGGGCCGCACAGGGCGAGGCAGAGGCCGAAGACCACGCCGCCGGCCTTCGACGCCACCGCCGTCGGATGCGGGTCCAGGCCGGCCGGGGACATGTCCTGCCGGTCGACGAGGTCCCCCGGGAACCAGGTCAGGGCCGCGATTCCGAACGCCTCGCCGAAGAGGACGACCGCCGCGATCCACGCCACCGGTCCGCGCACCATGGGCCCCACCCCTCCCGGCCGTTTCCGCGAAAGTCTGCTGTTCCCCCTAGTGCGTTCGGGTCATCGTGGACGCTACTAACGGGTAAACCGAGGGACAAGAGTCCTGCGGGGGGCAAAGAATCATGGGGCCGTTCGTAGGGACTCCACAAAGAAACCGAGTGGCCCGCAGCATGTGATGACAGAGACCTTGACCACAGGAGGCGGCTAGGGTTTCCCGGAGGAGTTCTGCGTTTCGCGGTGCGACAAGGGATTTCGCGGGTCGAGCGAGCCTCGTATCACGCTCCGTGTGGGCAAGCTCACCACTGGGGACGGGTCGAAGCGGCGTGTCGGCAGTCCCTAAACTCGGCTTGTTTCAAGGAGGGAGCCTCAATCGTGCGCAAGGTGCTGATCGCCAACCGTGGCGAAATCGCTGTCCGCGTGGCCCGGGCGTGCCGGGACGCCGGGATCGCGAGCGTGGCCGTCTACGCCGACCCGGACCGGGACGCGGTGCATGTGCGGGCCGCGGACGAGGCGTTCGCCCTGGGGGGTGACACTCCGGCGGCCAGCTACCTGGACATCGACAAGGTGCTGCGGGCGGCGCGCGAGTCGGGCGCGGACGCGGTCCATCCCGGTTACGGCTTTCTGTCGGAGAACGCCGATTTCGCGCAGGCGGTGCTGGACGCGGGGCTGATCTGGATCGGTCCGCCCCCGCAGGCCATCCGGGACCTGGGCGACAAGGTCGCCGCCCGGCACATCGCCCAGCGGGCCGGCGCCCCGCTGGTGGCCGGCACCTCCGACCCCGTGTCGGGCGCGGAGGAGGTGGTGGCCTTCGCCGAGGAGCACGGGCTGCCCATCGCGATCAAGGCCGCGTTCGGCGGCGGCGGCCGCGGTCTGAAGGTGGCGCGCACGCTGGAGGAGGTTCCCGAGCTGTACGACTCGGCGGTGCGCGAGGCGGTGGCCGCCTTCGGCCGCGGGGAGTGCTTCGTCGAGCGCTACCTGGACCGGCCCCGGCACGTGGAGACGCAGTGCCTGGCCGACACCCACGGCAACGTGGTGGTGGTCTCCACCCGGGACTGCTCGCTGCAGCGCCGCCACCAGAAGCTGGTCGAGGAGGCTCCGGCCCCGTTCCTGACCGAGCAGCAGCGCGCGGAGCTGTACCGCGCCTCCAAGGCGATCCTGAAGGAGGCCGGCTACGTCGGCGCCGGCACGGTGGAGTTCCTGGTCGGCAACGACGGCACCATCTCCTTCCTGGAGGTCAACACCCGCCTGCAGGTCGAGCACCCGGTCACCGAGGAGGTCGCCGGCATCGACCTGGTGCGCGAGATGTTCCGCATCGCCGACGGCGAGGAACTCGGCTACGACGACCCGGTGCTGCGCGGGCACTCCTTCGAGTTCCGCATCAACGGCGAGGACCCCGGCCGCAACTTCCTGCCCGCCCCGGGCACCGTCACCGTCTTCGAGCCGCCCTCCGGCCCCGGCGTGCGCCTGGACGCCGGCGTGGAGTCCGGGTCCGTGATCGGTCCGGCCTGGGACTCGCTGCTGGCCAAGCTGATCGTCACCGGCGCCACCCGCGAGCAGGCCCTGCAGCGCGCCGCCCGCGCGCTGGCGGAGTTCCGCGTGGAGGGCATGGCCACCGCCCTGCCCTTCCACCGCAAGGTGGTCACCGATCCCGCCTTCGCCCCCGAGCTGCACGGATCCGAGGGGCCCTTCACCGTCCACACCCGCTGGATCGAGACCGAGTTCACCAACGACATCCCGCCCTTCACCGCCCCCGCCGACGCCGCCCGGGCCGAGGAGGACACCAGCCGCGAGACGGTCGTGGTCGAGGTCGGCGGCAAGCGCCTGGAGGTCTCCCTGCCCGCCTCGCTGGGCATGTCCCTGGCCCGCACCGGCCTGGCCGCCGGCGCCCGGCCCAAGCGCCGCGCCGCCCGCAAATCCGGCCCCGCCGCCTCCGGCGACACCCTCACCTCCCCCATGCAGGGCACCATCGTCAAGATCGCCGTCGAGGAGGGCCAGGAGGTCAAGGAAGGCGACCTGGTCGTCGTCCTGGAGGCCATGAAGATGGAACAGCCCCTCAACGCCCACAAGTCCGGCACCGTCAAGGGCCTGACCGCCGAGGTCGGCGCCTCCCTCACCTCCGGCGCACCCATCTGCGAGATCAAGGACTGAGCCGTACGGAACCCGTCCGGGCGCCCCGCGGCCCCCCCCGGCCGGCCCCCCGGCGCCCCCCCGGGCCCCCCCCCCCGCCCCCGGGCCCCCGCCCCCCCGGGGGGGCGGCCCCC